>PBFH01000035.1 GCA_002719885.1 Rhodospirillaceae bacterium
GAAATGGCATTTCACGAAGTTCCATGTCAGTCCAATCCCATCGGCGTTAAGGGTGCAGGAGAAGGCGGGACAGTGGGCGCTACGCCAGCAGTTATTAGTGCTATTTTGGATGCCCTAGGCCCGTATGGTGTCACTGATATAGAAATGCCGGCAACTTCACAACGCATATGGGAAACAATTAAAAAAGCTCAGATGAATTAGTGCTTGTCCATTATAAACGGGAAAAACGTAAAATTACCGAAATAAAATGGTACCCGGCATGCTTCGAATATTTAATTATATCTTCGTGTCCTAAATAGAACTCTCTGGGTTTCCTCGTCCTCGTCCTAAGCCAAGTGTTTCAGAGAAAAGTTTTTTTTAAGCTCTTAAACTCCAATCATCTGAAAAACTTCTCGGCATAGGGGCGTTGTGGGGTCGCGTAATTGTTGAGGAATATTAAAGTGGTTGCATTCGGAAACCTCAAATTCTGAACAGGGCCAACCGTGGTTGCGCCAGGCTGCGGCATAAATATTACTTTGGCGCTTAAATTCAGAGGTCTCGGATCCCCCATAGGACACAATAAGTGGACACCCTTGCTCGGGAAGATGGTGTATCGGGCTGTTACGGCGTGCCGCGGGTTCGTCCAGTTGTGCCCACTCGTTGGGTTCAGATAACCTGACCGGCTCGAGGTCATACAAGCCGTTGAGTGCCAGTGCTCCTTTTATACAATTGTCTGGTACGCCAAACCTATCATGCCAACCTCCAGCAAGGACCATGCCCGTAATATGGCCTCCGGCAGAGGTTCCCCCGACAAAAATTCGATCGGGGTCTGCTCCGAAGGTTTCTGCACCATTTTTCCAGATCCAGGCTACGGCAGCACGGCTTTGCCGCGTTATCTCATCTAAAGAGGCGCTGGGTGCCAGGCTGTAATTTACCGGTACAACAGCGATACCGTGTTTGACAAAATTAGGAGCCATAGCTGCTGCCTGTTTCTGGCTGTTGGCCCGCCAGTAGCCACCATGAAAATAGAGGAATACCGGTGCCTTTTGACCAGCCGGAAAGACATCGATTAATTCATCGGAGTGATCACCGTAGGATACATCGAGTAGACACTCTAAGGTTTCTCTTGCCTCTTTGCTGTATGCATCATTCTGCCGACCAAATATTGTGTAGTCGGGCACCGTCGCTCGGGCATTATACTCGATATCCAATTGAGATTGGTCGAAATCGCGATAGACCTTGATCATTGAAAAGCTCCGAGTAGGGTTCAAGTATTTACTCATTGTTTCGTTATTTATAATTAAAAAAAATAAGAGAGAAACTGTTTTTTAAATTAAGTATAGTAGTCTTATGGATAGAGAAAACGGACCAAAAAACGATGAGCAATCGCGAACGGTGGCAGAAGCTATCCTTGTAAGACTTCGTGAGATTGGTGTTCGTTATCTTTTTGCCAATGCAGGTACCGATTTTGCGCCGATCGTAGAGGCTCTGGCAAAGGTTGATGATACGGCTACGGTCGAGGCGTTACTAGTTCCGCATGAAGCGGTGGCCGTGGCAATGGCTCACGGCTACACGATGATAACCGGCGAACCACAAGCGGTTATGGTGCATGTGAGTGTCGGCACAGCTAATGCATTGTGCGGGCTTATGAACGCAAGCCGCTTAGAAATTCCAATGGTTTTTATGGCAGGTCGCACTCCTTTCTCAGAGAGCAGGACTGCGGAGCAAGGAAGTCGGACGGTCCACGTTCACTGGGCGCAGGAGATGTTTGATCAGGGCGCTATGGTTAGAGAAACGGTAAAATGGGATTACGAACTACGTGCTGCGGACGAAGTTGATAAGGTTCTTGAAAGGGCCTTGAACATGGCAGAGAGCATGCCAAAGGGGCCCGCTTATTTATCTTTGCCTCGGGAGGTGCTTGCTGAATATTGTGTACGCCCCGCTAAAGTAATTTCACGGGCGTCTCCATCGCCCGTATATCCGGATCCAGCAACAATCGAAAGCGTTTCTAAGATACTCCTTGCGGCAGAAACTCCTTTGATAATAACCTCTGAAACAGGTCGAGAACCGGAGGCAGTTGATCATTTGATATGTCTAGCTGAACAGTTTTCAATTCCTGTTATATCATCGTTTCCGAGATATCTTAATTTTCCAAGTAATCATTGCATGTTTTTAGACTATTCGGTGGCTCCTCATATCCAATCAGCTGATGTTGTTTTGGTTCTTGATAGCGACGTCCCTTGGATACCAGCTAAAGACGGAAACCCAGTTGACGCCAAAGTCATTCATATGGGGACAGACCCTTTATACAGCCGCTATCCCGTGCGAGGATATCCTTGTGATATCGCAATAACTTCACCATCTTCAATTTCAATACCAATGCTTTTAGAATCGATGGGTAAAGGTTATCAAAAATATAGCGATAAAATATCATCTCGTCGTATCCGGATTGAGAAGGCTAGAAAAGTTATAAGGCTTGGGTGGACAGAAATTGAAGAGGCTAGTGAAAATAGTAAGCCTATTAAGCCGTCTTGGTTAGCACAATGCGTGAGTCAATTGATGGATGACGAAACCATCCTGATTAATGAAATGGGGTTGCCGCTACAGCATATGTCATTAAATACTGCTGGAAGTTTTTTCTCAACGAGCTCACTAAGTGGTCTAGGTTGGGGCTTGGGTGCGTCTTTGGGCGCGAAACTGGCTTGTCCTGATAAATTTGTAATAGCTGCGATTGGTGATGGGTCCTATTTTTTTGGTAATCCGGCGGCTGCACATTACAGCGCAAGAGCTTATGAATTGCCCGTTTTGTTTATTATCCTTGATAATTCTTCTTGGGGGGCGGTGCGGGAGGCTGTACAGGAAATGTATCCGGACGGACGGGCTGTGCGCTCTAATAAAATGCCGTTGACCACCCTTGAACCAATGGTCGAATATGACAAGATGTGTGCATCAGTTGGCGGTTATGGAGAAAGAGTGGAGAACCCGTCGGAATTACCCGGCGCACTAAATCGGGCCAAAAGAATCGTTGAAATTGAGAAACGCCAAGCTCTTTTGCATGTTGTACTTGCTGACTCATAATGCAAAGCTTTTTTCGATGGATAAAAACACTGTTTTTTTAAGCTTCAAACTCAAAATTTATAAGGGGTAATCAAAAAATATGGGTTTTCTCCTTTCTTTAAAATTTCTCGCTAAAATTAAATTTATACGCGTTACCATGCCCTATAATTCTGCCTGCGCCGGGTGTTGGAAAATGAGCCGGCATAATAAGGGCTTGAGTTTTTTCATGGGTTGCTAAGAACTTTTTTCGTGTTTCGATCGACTTTATTGGGTCAACGCAAAAACAGCTGTTCCAATTTGGTTCTACACATTGAAGTGGGTGATGCATTATGTCGCCACTCATAACGACTAAATCAGGACCAGACCTAATATTTACAGAAAGGTGTCCGGGTGTGTGTCCAGGGGTCGTTTCCAATCCAACCCAATCGTCTATTTGATAGTTGTCATCAACTAATAATGCCTGATTGAATTTGAAAATTGGTAAGATACTATCTTCGGCATAGGGATCATCTTTGAACTCTCCCGATAGATATTCTTCTTTCCAGAAATCCCATTCGCGTTCTGAAAAAAGATATTTTGCGTTGGGAAAAGTTGGTATCCAATTACCGTTAACCAATCTTGTATTCCAGCCGACATGGTCCACGTGTAGGTGTGTGCATAAAACGTAATCAATTTCGTTGGGGTGAATTTTAGCAATTTCGAGATTTTCCAGATAAGGCCAACTATTCATGTGATATCGGGGTTTTTGGGGTCTTTTCTTATCGTTTCCCCCACAGGTATCGACCAAAATAAGATGACGTGGTGTTTGAATTAGAAATGAATGAAAAGATAATATTAAAAGACCGGAGTTCGGGTCTTGAAGAGTAGGTTGTAACCAGTGTTTATTGTACTCGATTGTTTCTTTGTCAGCGTTCGGAAATAAATCTAATGGGTCAAGAAGAGGACATTCAAATTCAAGGACACGAGTTATTTCAACTTCGCCGATTATCCATTTATTCATTTTTGAACGATATTCTTTACGGAAAATTAATTTCCGGCCCTGACCTTTTCTTCGTCAAAAATATCTCCCATTTCAGAAGGAATATTTTTTGCGTCTATGTCGTTCAGCCACATTTTATGTATTTGTGGCATTTGATTTTCATATTCAATTTGTGCTCCACCTTCTTCCACCGATCTATCAACGTTGCCGCTCCAAATTTCTTTCTTTGCCCAAGTCATGGGGTAGCGTACGGTCCCAAATTGAAGCGCTAGATATCGGGATGGAGTCGTTCCGGTATTGAAATGTTGATGAAACATCTGCTCGGGTGGTGTCACGACGACCCCATGATCCCAGTCGACTCGGACTATATCGTCCTCTTCACCTTCATACCAAAGAAGTGAATAACCTTCTCCATCTATTGTAAATACGTTCGTCCCACACATGTGCCGGTGCGCCTTTTTATAGGTACCGGGAATAATCTGTGAAGTATGACACCCAATTGTACCATCAGACAAAATCCATCTTAAGCTAGATGATCCCTTTCCTCGAGATGCCCAGTCTTTAAGCTCAAAATTAGTAATGTCAGCTACGAAGTTAGTTTCCCACTGGTGGCTACCGGGCTGTTTTTCGATCATTTGTCCCTCGCCAGTGAAGTAACCGTTGGGTCCTAGGCGTTCAGGAAAAGTTATAGGATTGTTAAAAATAAATTCTTCATTACGAAATAAGTTAATTAGAAATGAAAAATTATGTACCGTTGCAAATCTCGCCGGCTCTTGACCTGAGCCATTGAAGTGTTGATATTTCGAATTAACGGGTACGGCGAATAGTGAATTTCGTCCCCACTCAAAGCTGTGTTTTTGTCCATCAGGGGTTTCGATAGTGGTCGATCCATTGCCTTCTATAATATAGATAACTTCTTCGTAAATATGTTGCATCTGGTTGGATTTACCCCCCGGGGGTAATTCAAAGCAAAAAATTGAATTGAAGTCATCTCGTCCCTTCAAAAGACACACGGCGCCATGCATTCCATACCTGTCCCAAAGCGCAACATCAATTTTCATTAAATTAATACCAAAATCTTCGTGCACCGGAACCGGTTCATTCTCACACCATTCCAAGAAGCTATCGTGAAGGAAAACTCGCGTTTGGGCGTCAGTGGGGGTATCTGACATTTAAATCTCCATAGACCTTAAATTCTATACCAATGTACGAAGCAAGCAGTGTCTGGTCAATTGAACAGTTAATCGAAATCTTTTAGTTATTTTAAACCTAGTAGGGGTTTGATATTGCTACCAATTCCTCGTATAAATCTGTCGAAATAATGTTTAATTGTTATTTATAATGGGTTAAGAGGTCGGATGGATTCTCTTTTAAAAGAATATCTTCCAATTCTGATTTTTTTGGGCATTGCGGTTGGTTTGGCGTTAGCGATGGTGACTGCCTCGTATATTGTTGCTCGTCAAAAACCTGATCCTGAAAAAGAATCACCATATGAATGTGGTTTTGCTCCATTTAATGATGCTCGTCGGCAATTCGATGTACGATTTTATCTTGTAGCAATTTTGTTCATTATTTTTGATCTTGAGGTAGCTTTTCTATTTCCGTGGGCCATATCATTAGGAGCAATAGGAATGTTGGGGTTTTGGTCAATGATGATCTTTCTTGGAATTCTTACAATCGGATTTGTATATGAGTGGAAAAAAGGTGCTCTGGAATGGGAGTGATTGGTAAGGACAAAGAGACTGAGGCTGTGTTGCAGCGGGTCTCTGACGAAATAACAGATAAAGGCTTTGTTGTAGCCCAATTGGATAAACTCGTTACTTGGGCGCAATCTGGTTCTCTCTGGCCTATGACATTTGGTCTTGCCTGCTGTGCCGTTGAAATGATGCATACGGCCGCGAGTCGATATGATTTAGATCGATTTGGAGTGGTATTTCGTCCCAGCCCGAGGCAGTCTGATGTGATGATTGTCGCAGGAACCCTCACGAATAAAATGGCCCCAGCCCTTCGAAAGGTCTATGACCAGATGGCTGAACCCAGATGGGTCATTTCTATGGGTTCATGTGCAAACGGTGGTGGATATTATCATTACTCTTATTCCGTGGTGCGTGGCTGTGATCGTGTTGTACCAGTTGATATTTACGTTCCGGGTTGTCCACCGACTGCGGAGGCTCTTTTATATGGAGTTTTACAACTTCAAAGAAAAATTCAAAGTAAAAGTACTATTGCGCGTTAATCTGTAAACGGCTGATGAATATGAACAAAACGCTCCAAGATTTCGGAGATTATTTAAAGAGTTCGATGGAGAACGCTGTTGTGTCAGTGACACAAGATCGTGGCCAATTGATCGTTACATGTAAAAAAGACCAAATAGCAGAACTCCTTACATATTTGAGAGATGATCCAAGTTGTTTATTCAAAATTTTATTGGATGTTTGTGGGGTGGATTATCCAGACAGAGAAAAACGATTCGAAATAGTTTATCATTTGCAGAGTTTACGCCTTAATCAGCGTATTCGGGTTAAGGTTCTTTGCGGAGAAACTGATATAATTCCTTCGGTTACGGCTGTTTTTAGCTCTGCGAATTGGTATGAGCGCGAAACATGGGACTTGTATGGCGTCATGTTCTCTGAACACCCAGATTTAAGACGATTACTAACGGATTATGGCTTTGATGGTCATCCGTTGAGAAAAGATTTTCCGCTGACTGGCAATGTCGAAGTTAGATACGATGAAGAACAAAAAAGAGTTGTTTATGAGCCTGTAAAGCTTACCCAGGCTTTTAGAAGCTTTGACTTTATGAGTCCGTGGGAGGGCGCAGACTATATTCTCCCGGGTGATGAAAAAGCTGATAAAGCGATCGAAGGTGATAGATAATGGCTGTCACCGAAATCAAGAACCTTACAATGAATTTTGGACCCCAACATCCAGCTGCTCATGGTGTGCTTCGGCTTGTCTTAGAGATGGATGGAGAAATCGTTGAGCGCGCAGATCCTCATATCGGGTTGCTTCATCGTGGAACAGAAAAACTTATAGAACACAAAACCTATCTGCAGGCAGTGCCATATTTTGATCGTTTGGATTACGTGTCCCCCATGTGTCAGGAGCATGCATTCGCTCTAGCAGTTGAAAGTTTGTTAAACATAACTCCGCCACTTCGTGGTCAATATATCCGCGTACTTTTTTCAGAAATTACCCGAATACTAAACCATCTTTTAAATATCTCGGCATTTGCTTTGGATGTTGGCGCTATGACTCCACTTCTATGGTGGTTTGAAGAGCGTGAAATTCTTATGGAATTTTATGAAAGGGTATCCGGAGCAAGGCTTCATTCTGCATATTTTCGGCCTGGAGGTGTGCATCGTGATCTTCCAGAAGGTCTTACCGAGGATATTATGTCATTTGTGGAACGTTTTCCTATTATGATTGACGATGTTGAGAACCTACTTACC
Organism: Rhodospirillaceae bacterium; assembly: GCA_002719885.1. Taxonomy (GTDB): domain Bacteria; phylum Pseudomonadota; class Alphaproteobacteria; order MPNO01; family UBA2964; genus UBA2964. Next base: position 7,468 of record PBFH01000035.1, read on the forward strand.
GAAAATCGCATTTTTAAACAGCGTACGGTCGATATAGGAATTGCGACTCCGGAACAGGCAATGGATTGGGGCTTCTCCGGTCCCATGTTGCGTGGTTCAGGAATTGCGTGGGACCTTCGGAAATCTGAACCTTACGATGTCTATGATAAGATGGATTTTGATATACCGATTGGAAAGAATGGTGATTGTTTTGATCGCTACCTTTTGAGGCTCGAGGAGATGCGACAGTCATTGCGTATCATTCGTCAATGTTTAGAGCAGTTGCCTGATGGAGCTGTTCGTTCGGAGGATCCCAAATTGTCGCCGCCTCGGAGAGCTGAAATGAAACAATCAATGGAAGCTCTTATCCATCATTTTAAACTTTACACGGAAGGTTATCACGTTCCGGAAGGTGAAACTTACAGAGCAGTAGAAGCGCCGAAGGGTGAATTTGGCGTTTATCTGGTTTCTGATGGTTCNAACAAACCTTANAGATGTAAAATAAGGGCACCAGGATTCGCATTTCTTCAGGCAACGGATTTTCTCGGCAAAGGTTATATGTTGGCNGATGTAGTCGCTATTATCGGTTCTATGGACATAGTATTTGGNGAGATTGATCGATGATTCACCAAATAGAAGAAATTGAAACTTTTTCTTTTGATGACATTAACAAAACGGAAGCAAATATAATCGTTTCTCGCTATCCAGAGGGCAGACAGGCGAGCGCGGTATTGCCCTTACTCGATTTAGCTCAACGCCAAAATGGTGGCTGGCTCTCAACAGCAGCGATGAACTACGTCGCGGACTTTCTTGAAATGCCGGCAATTAGGGTNTACGAAGTCGCAAGTTTTTATACCATGTATAACCTAAAGCCGATTGGTAAATATTTTGTTCAGGTTTGCACCACGACCCCTTGTGCCTTGAGGGGGTGTGAGAAGGTTCTGGAAACATGCCGCGAAGAGCTGGGAATAGAAGTTGGAGAAACAACTTTAGATAATAAATTTACATTGCAAGAAGTTGAGTGCCTTGGAGCGTGTGTGAATGCTCCAATGATGCAAATTGGTGACGATTATTATGAAGACTTAGATCCAGAGAGTACGAAAGCCGTTTTGAGTGCTCTTAAAAAAGGTGAAGTACCAAAACCAGGGCCACAAAGTGAGAGAAATGCTTCTGAGCCTGCGGGAGGATTAACCACCTTAACCAGCAAAATAGGAGCTAAGGTTTAATAATGCTAAAAGACAGTGATCGTATTTTTAAAAATCTTTATGGTTTAAATGATTGGCATCTTGCNGGTGCTCGAAAAAGAGGTGACTGGGATGGTACTAGAGAGATCATTGAAAAGGGTAGAGATTGGATCATAGAAGAAGTTAAATCCTCGGGTCTCCGCGGTCGCGGAGGTGCTGGTTTTCCGAGTGGCCTTAAATGGTCATTCATGCCAAAGGAGCCGACGGGGCGCCCGCATTATCTTGTTGTCAATGCNGATGAAGGTGAACCTGGAACATGTAAAGACCGCGATATGATTAGAAACGATCCCCATAAACTTGTAGAAGGGTGTCTCCTTGCTGGCTTTGGTATGGGAGCAAACGCGGCTTACATTTATATTAGGGGAGAATTTTATAGAGAGGCTGAACACCTACAAACAGCAATAGATGAAGCTTATGAAGAGGGTCTAATAGGAAAAGATGCGTGTGGATCAGGATATGATTTTGATGTTTACGTGCATAGAGGNGCTGGTGCNTATATTTGCGGGGAGGAAATGGCCTTGATAGAGAGTTTGGAAGGCAANAANGGCATGCCGCGCCTTAAACCNCCTTTTCCGGCNGCAATGGGTCTTTATGGTTGNCCAACTACTGTTAATAATGTTGAAACAATNGCTGTCACGCCAACAATTTTGCGNAGAGGNTCTGAGTGGTTTTCCTCNCTGGGTAGAGAAAATAATACTGGTACAAAGGTATTTTGTATATCGGGGCATGTTAACAACCCCTGTAACGTCGAAGAGGAAATGGGCATNTCCCTAAAGGAACTAATCGAAAAGCATGCTGGAGGAGTGATTGGTGGTTGGGATAACCTCAAGGCAATTATTCCCGGCGGGGCATCAGTTCCGATGATTCCGAAATCTATATGCGACACTGTCTTGATGGATTTTGACTCACTTAAAGAAGTACGTTCTGGCCTTGGTACGGCAGCGGTTATTGTTATGAATCAATCAGCCGATGTAGTGGCGGCAATAGCTCGGTTATCAAAATTTTATAAACATGAGAGTTGTGGACAGTGTACGCCATGCCGCGAGGGGACAGGTTGGATGTGGAGGGTTATGGAACGGCTTGTGGTAGGTGATGCAGAGGTTGAAGAAATTGATACCCTGCTCGATGTAGCAAGTCAGGTTGAAGGACATACTATTTGTGCTCTTGGTGATGCTGCAGCTTGGCCTATTCAAGGGCTTGTTAGGCATTTCCGTCGTGAAATTGAAGAAAGAATAAATTCCCGAAAAGAAAAGGCAGCAGCCTAAGTGGATTTGATAATATGCCAAAACTGACCATTGATGACGTGGAAATCGAGGTACCTGATGGGGTTACCGTTTTGCAAGCCTGTGAGTTGGCAGGGGTAGAAGTACCAAGATTTTGTTATCATGAGCGTCTCTCAGTCGCTGGTAATTGTCGCATGTGTCTCGTTGAAGTAGCACCGGGCCCGCCCAAACCAGCTGCCTCTTGTGCATTGCCTGTTGGAGAGGGAATGTCAGTCAAAACTAACTCACCAATGGTCAAGAAAGCACGGGAAGGTGTGATGGAATTTTTGCTGATAAACCATCCACTTGATTGTCCAATTTGNGATCAGGGGGGTGAGTGTGACCTTCAAGATCAGGCTATGGCTTATGGTTCTGGTAAGTCGCGATTTGAAGAAAATAAACGTGCAGTACGAGACAAAGATTTGGGTCCTCTTGTCAAAACACAAATGACTCGATGCATTCATTGCACCCGCTGTGTCCGATTTGCTACTGAAGTAGCCGGTGTTGAAGAACTTGGTGCGACGGGGCGTGGCGAGCACATGGAGGTTGGCACATATGTCGAAAAGGCTCTGACATCTGAACTTTCTGCAAATATTATTGATCTTTGTCCCGTGGGCGCGCTTACTTCAAAACCCTATGCGTTTTCTTCACGTCCTTGGGAATTAACAAAAACCGAAACAATAGACGTAATGGACGCGGTTGGTAGCAATATCAGGGTTGATTCAAAAGGGTCAGAAGTTCTCCGTGTGCTTCCTGTTCTTAACGAGGACATTAATGAGGAGTGGATATCTGATAAGACGCGGTTTGCGTGCGATGGTCTAAAACGTCAACGTCTNGATAGGCCTTATGTTAAAAGAAATGGAATTTTAGAAGAAGCGAGTTGGGACGAAGCATTTAAAGCAATAGCAGAAAATTTGCATCAAAAGGCGGGTTCAAAAATTGGGGCAATCGTTGGAGATTTAGTTGACTGCGAATCTGTCATGGCGTTGTCAGATTTAATGGAATCTCTGGGCTGTATGAATATCGATTGTCGGCAGGATGGAGCCTACCTGGATGCGTCGGTTCGAGGCTCATATATTTTTAACACAACCATTTCCGGTATTGATGATGCTGATGTATGTATGCTCATCGGTACAAATCCGAGGTGGGAGGCTCCGATAATAAATGCGCGTATTAGAAAACGATGGCTTTCTGGTAATTTTTCGATTGGTTTAATAGGAGAAGAAACAGATCTTACATACCCCTATGANTATCTAGGAGATGGCGCTGAAACTTTAAATAAAATAGCCCTAGGAGATCACAAGTTTTGTGAATTGCTGGATAAGGCAGAGAGACCAATGTTGATTATAGGTCAGGGTGCTTTGAAGAATGAAGATGGCGGTAAATTTTTGTCGACTGCACGTAAGATAGCGGAGAGTTTCGGTCTGATTTCAGATGATTGGAATGGNTTTAATGTGCTCCATACCGCTGCTGGAAGGGTCGGTGCACTCGACCTAGGGTTTGTTCCGGGTGTAGGTGGCTTCGATGTAAAGGGTATTCTCGATGGCGTTGAAAATGGAGATATAGAAACTGTGTTTTTGCTGGGCGCAGATGAAGTAGATACAGGGGCTTTAAAAAATTCATTTGTTATTTATCAAGGGCATCATGGAGATGCTGGAGCTCATTCCGCTGACGTCATTTTGCCAGGAGCAGCTTATACTGAAAAAAATGCCACCTATGTAAATACTGAAGGCCGCGTTCAACGGGCTTGGAGGGCAATCTTCCCTCCTGGGGACGCTCGCGAGGATTGGACGATAATNAGAGCTCTCTCTGATGTATTGAATAAACCTCTCAGGTATAACGATATTGCNGGATTGCGACGACGGATGGCTTTGCAGAATGCAGTTTTTGAAATTGTAGGGGATTTGCGTCCGAGTGAGTGGGGCAAGTTTGGAGTAATGGGAACNNNNAGNGAGAGTTCGNTTGNTTCTCCAATAACCAATTTCTACATGACNGATCCAATTAGTCGTGCGTCTGCCACAATGGCTGCNTGTTCTANANNTTNAGATNATTCCNANTCNGAGAANACNGGAACCCATGGCTGATTTCTGGACAANTTATTTAATGCCCACTTTAATCATTGTTGCTCAAATTATGGCAATTTTNGTTCCNTTGNTGATTGNTGTNGCATATTTGACGCTTGCNGAGCGNAAAGTTATTGCTGCAATGCAGNTNAGAAAAGGTCCGAATGTTGTTGGGCCATTTGGACTTCTTCAGCCCCTTGCAGACGGATTAAAGTTGTTATTTAAAGAAACTATAATTCCGGCAGGCTCTAACAAGGTAGTATTTATTATAGCACCTATGATTACCTTCATATTAAGTGTGGTTGCTTGGGCAGTTATACCTTTTGATGAAGGGATGGTACTTTCTGACATCAATGTCGGTATCCTATACCTTTTCGCTATCTCATCACTCGGTGTTTACGGGATAATTATGGCAGGTTGGGCATCAAATTCTATATATCCGTTTTTAGGGGCCCTTAGGTCTGCTGCTCAAATGGTATCCTACGAAGTTTCAATTGGCTTTGTTATTATCACTGTTCTTTTGAGTGTCGGATCTTTGAACCTCAGCACTGTTGTACAGGCGCAAGGGCACGGATTTTGGAATTGGCATTTTTGCGGTCTGTTATTTCCAATGTTTATTATTTTCTTTATTTCTGCATTAGCAGAAACGAACCGTGCTCCTTTTGATCTTCCAGAGGCGGAAGCAGAACTCGTATCAGGCTATAATGTTGAATATTCATCAATGACCTTTGCATTATTTTTCTTAGGGGAATATGCGAATATGATCCTAATGAGTGCGATGACAGTCATTTTGTTCTTAGGCGGTTGGATGTCCCCCTTCAATATAGAGCCATTCACATGGATACCTGGTCCAATATGGTTTGCCGTTAAAATCGCCCTTGTGTTATTTTGTTTTCTGTGGGTAAGAGCTACATTTCCTCGGTACCGTTATGATCAGTTAATGCGCCTAGGGTGGAAAGTCTTTCTTCCTTTTTCTCTTTTATGGGTGGTCATCACAGCCGCTGTGTTGATTTGGATGGAATGGTTGCCCAAATGATCTGTCAGATTATAGAAATTTATTATCGAGGAGCTAAATAATGGATTGGATAAAGCGTTCCTCAAAAATGCTTCTTTTAAGGGAGCTAATTTCCGGTATGGCACTTACTCTTAAGTATATGTTTAAACCAAAAGTCACCATTAATTACCCATTTGAAAAAGGGCGGCTTAGCCCGAGGTTTCGTGGAGAACACGCCTTGCGTCGTTATCCTAACGGTGAAGAGAGATGCATTGCATGTAAATTATGTGAGGCCATATGTCCGGCGCAGGCTATTACCATCGAGGCCGAGCCTAGGGAGGATGGTAGTCGGCGTACAACTCGCTATGACATAGATATGACTAAATGTATTTATTGTGGCTACTGCGAAGAAGCCTGCCCCGTTGACGCTATTGTCGAGGGCCCCAACTTTGAATTCGCTACGGAGACCCGCGAGGAGCTTCTATATAATAAGGAAAAATTATTAGCTAATGGTGAACGCTGGGAAACGGAATTAGCTGCGAGGCTCAATGATGACGCGCCTTATCGATGAGAATGATTTAGAAAAAGTTAGGTATGATAAATCAATTAAACTATGAAAAAAAGAATTTAGCTAGCGTTGATGATTATACAATCACTTAGTTTCTATTTGTTTTCTTTTGTTACAGTCGGGGCAGCTGTAATGGTTATTTCTGCTCGTAATCCCGTGCATTCTGTTTTGTTTCTCATTTTAGCTTTTTTTAATGCTGCGGGGTTATTTGTTTTATTAGGTGCAGAATTTATAGCGATGATCCTTGTTGTTGTTTATGTAGGTGCTGTGGCTGTTTTGTTTTTATTTGTTGTTATGATGTTAGATATTAGTTTTTCGGAATTACGTCAGGGATTTTTGCAATATCTACCAATAGGGGCGGTTGTTGGAATAATTTTATTAGCTGAGTTGCTGATGATAGTTGGGAGTTGGGTATTTTCACCAGCAAATTCATCGTTCAAGTTAAACCCTATACCAGATCTCACTAGGGTGACCAATACAGAAGCAATCGGGCAAATACTTTATACCGATTATATTTATTTGTTTCAGGGCGCTGGTGTGGTTCTACTCGTAGCTATGGTGGGTGCGATTGTCTTGACACTGCGATCACGTCCGGGTGTTAAAAAACAGAGTATCTCGGATCAAATAAATAAGCCCACAACAGATTCTGTAGAAATTAAAAAAGTTCAGCCAGGTAGTGGGGCCCAATGATGTTAGAGATTGGCTTGTCACATTATCTCTCAGTTGGCGCCATACTTTTTACTCTTGGTATCTTCGGAATTTTTTTGAATCGTAAAAATGTAATCATCATTTTGATGTCGATAGAACTCATTCTACTTGCAGTAAATATCAACCTCGTCGCATTCTCTGTTCATCTTGGAGATTTAACTGGTCAAATCTTTGCGATGCTTGTTTTGACGGTTGCGGCTGCGGAAGCGGCAATTGGGTTGGCTATCATTGTGGTCTATTTTCGTAATCGTGGAACCATTGCGGTCGAAGATATTAATCTAATGAAGGGGTAACAAGGTGATCTATATACTTGCTATATTCCTTCCTTTGGTTGGCGCCGCAATAGCGGGTTTTTTTGGTTCATGGATTAAGAATAAGGGAGCGCAGTTAGTCACCTGCAGTTCTTTGCTATTATCTGCTATTTTTTCATTGATAATTCTAAATGATGTTGCCCTGCAACATGAGACAAAAAGTATCCAATTGTTCAGCTGGGTCTTATCGGGAGGCTTCGAAGTTAACTGGGCATTAAAGTTTGATACCTTGACCGCCGTGATGTTGGTAGTTGTTACTGTTGTGTCGTGCGCGGTACATTTTTATTCGATTGGCTATATGCATCATGACCGATCAGTACCACGTTTTTTCTCGTATTTGAGTTTATTTACCTTTTTTATGTTGATGTTGGTCACATCAGATAATTTTCTCCAATTGTTTTTCGGTTGGGAGGGTGTTGGGCTTGCATCATATTTGTTAATCGGTTTCTGGTATGAAAAACCATCGGCTAATGCGGCGGCTATAAAAGCTTTTTTGGTAAACAGAGTTGGTGATTTTGGTTTTGCTCTTGGCATTCTAGGAGTGTTCCTACTCTACGGAAGTGTTGATTTTGAAACTGTTTTTAGTGCGACACCCGGTAAGTCGGCCGCTACAATGGAATTCCTTGGTGGCGAATGGCATGCGTTAACGGTTCTATGTTTGCTTTTATTTATCGGAGCCATGGGAAAATCTGCCCAACTTGGACTACATACATGGTTACCCGATGCTATGGAGGGTCCAACACCTGTTTCAGCTCTGATTCATGCAGCAACGATGGTTACTGCCGGGGTTTTTATGGTTGCCCGTCTTTCTCCAATGTTTGAATATGCTCCCTTCGCATTAAATGTTGTTTGTGTGGTAGGAGCATCTACAGCATTTTTTGCTGCCACCATTGGCCTCTGCCAAAATGATATCAAAAGAGTGATTGCTTATTCTACCTGCAGCCAACTTGGCTATATGTTCTTTGCATGCGGAGTATCTGCCTACGCTGCAGGGATATTCCATTTATTTACACATGCTTTCTTTAAGGCATTACTATTTCTGGGAGCGGGATCTGTTATCCACGCGATGTCCTCAGAACAGGATATGAGAAAAATGGGAGGAATTTGGCGACAAATCCCATTGACTTACACAATGATGTGGATTGGAAGTTTGGCCTTAGCTGGAGTTCCTTTCTTCGCTGGTTTTTATTCTAAAGATATGATTTTGGAGTCAGCTTTTGCTGCTCAGACTAATGTCGGTACATATGCCTTCTGGATGGGTATGATGGCGGCAATCATGACGGCATTTTATTCTTGGCGACTATTATTTATGACATTTCATGGTGAGCCTAGGGCCGATGAAAAAACCATGGCGCATGTGCACGAATCTCCCAAAGTTATGACTATACCGCTAATTATTCTTGCGCTTGGGGCATTATTCGCAGGTTTTATCGGTTATGATGCCTTCGTTGGTGACGGGATGAGAGAATTCTGGGGTAAGGCTATTCATGTTTTACCAACTAACACAGCTATTTTGGATGCGCATTATGTTCCCCTTTGGGTAAAACTAGGTCCGATAATTTTAGGCTTATTAGGGATTGCCCTGGCTTATTATATGTATATCAAGCGTAAGGATATCCCGGCTAAACTTACGAAGTTGTTCCCTCACTTATACCTATTCCTTTACAACAAATGGTATTTTGATGAGTTGTATGACCGAATTTTTGTTCGACCGGCTAAAAATATTGGTGAAGGTCTCTGGAAAGAAGGGGATGGAGCGTTAATTGATGGCATTGGACCTGATGGGATTTCTTCTGTAATACGAAACCTGTCGGGTCTTATAAGTCAATTACAGACCGGTTTTGTTTATCATTATGCGTTTGCGATGTTAATCGGCGTTGGTGGCCTCGTAACTCTTTATCTTTATACAAGCGGATGAAGAAGATATGAGTAATTTGCCTATTCTTAGTCTTGTAACTTTTCTTCCTTTAATTGGGGCTTTAGCAATTCTGATTATCAAGGGAGAAAAGAAGGTAGTGGCACGCAATGCTCGTGCGACAGCGTTGTGGACCTCGCTGATCACTTTTGGCCTTTCTTTAATGTTGTGGACTGGGTTTGATCGTAAATCGGTAGGCTTTCAATTTATTGAAAAAAACCTTTGGATCGAGAACTTAGGCATCGGTTATCACATGGGTGTCGACGGTATTTCTGTTCTATTTGTTCTTTTATCAACGGTACTAACACCGATCTGCATATTAGCTAGTTGGGATGCCATCAAGTCTCGTGTGAAAGAGTATATGATAGCTTTTCTAGTTCTTGAGACCTTAATGGTAGGGATGTTTTGCGCTTTGGATTTTGTGCTTTTTTATATCTTCTTTGAAGGCGTCCTTATCCCTATGTTTTTAATCATCGGTGTATGGGGCGGAAAACGGCGAGTGTATGCAGCATTTAAGTTTTTTCTATACACATTAACCGGTTCTGTTCTCATGTTATTGGCGATACTTGCAGTTTATTTGCAGGCTGAAACAACTGATATCCCGGCTCTTCTTGATTTTTCCTTTCCCGCAAAGGTCCAAAATTGGCTTTGGTTGGCATTTTTTGCAAGTTTTGCTGTAAAAGTACCTATGTGGCCTGTTCACACTTGGCTTCCCGATGCTCACGTTGAGGCACCGACCGCGGGCTCAGTGATTTTAGCAGGAGTACTGCTAAAAATGGGAGCATATGGTTTTTTGAGGTTTTCAGTACCAATGCTACCACTAGCCTCTGAGTTTTTTACACCTCTGGTTTTTGGACTAAGTATTATCGCAGTTATTTATACCTCTCTTGTAGCTTTGGTTCAGCTAGATATGAAGAAATTAATTGCTTATTCCTCGGTTGCGCATATGGGCTTTGTGACATTAGGAATATTCACGTTTAATCAGCAGGGTGTAACCGGTGCCATCTTCCAGATGCTAAGTCATGGTATTGTATCCGCCGCATTATTTCTATGTGTTGGTGTAATTTATGATCGAATGCATACACGAGAAATTGAACGTTATGGTGGTCTCGTTGAACGGATGCCCAAATATGCTTTTTGTTTTATGGTCTTTATGCTGGCGAGTGTGGGTTTGCCGGGAACTAGCGGGTTTATAGGCGAAATACTGGTTTTAGTGGGTTTGTTTAAAGTAAATACAATGGCGGCTTTTCTAGCAGCAACTGGCGTTATTCTTGGCGCGGCATACATGCTTTGGCTCTATCGGCGTGTTGTCTTTGGTAGGCTGGTTAAAGAGGATCTGAGAGACATACTTGATCTTAATAGAAGAGAAATTCTTATTTTTGCTCCACTTTTAATAATCACTATTTTTATGGGCGTTTTTCCGGGGCCTTTCCTAGAAATAATTGAGGTTTCTGTCTCTCATCTTATACAGGAACATCAGGCATCGATGGCTGCTCACGAAGCATTATCGATATTGGAACGGTGAAGACGGTGTCTGTTTTGAATTACTATCAAATAATACCAGTTATGTCTGAACTGACGTTGGCGGTCTTGTCGATGGGTTTATTGATATTTGGTGTTTTCCGAGGGGAGAACTCGACGCGTCTCCTATCTTGGCTAAGCGTTCTAGTTTTATTGGCTGTTGGTTTAGTTCTTACACTTACTCAGGATGGCCGAATTGTCGCATTCGGAGGGCAATTTATTATTGATGATTTTGCCCATTTCATGAAATGGCTGATTATAATTGGTTCATCATCAGCTATAATTATGTCTTTGGGTTTCAATGAACAAGAAGGGATTTCTCGCTTTGAGTTTCCAGTGTTAATTCTATTAGCGACACTTGGTATGTTTATGATGGTTTCAGCTAATGACCTCATATCCTTATACGTCGGTCTAGAATTACAAAGTCTTGCTCTTTACGTCGTTGCCGCTTTTAGACGTGACTCTCTTAAATCTTCTGAAGCCGGTCTAAAATATTTTGTTTTGGGAGCACTTTCCTCGGGAATGCTGCTTTACGGCTGTTCCCTTATTTATGGATTTGCAGGAACTACAAGCTTTGATGATTTGGCTAAGCTTTTTGTTACAGGTGTAGATGGTACGACCAACGTTGGTGTTGTTGTAGGGTTGGTATTTATAATATCGGGTCTAGCATTTAAGGTATCTGCTGTTCCGTTTCATATGTGGACTCCGGATGTTTATGAAGGAGCACCAACTCCTGTCACCGCATTTTTTGCAGTAGCGCCGAAAATTGCAGCAATAGCTTTATTATTAAGAGTACTTGTTGGACCATTTGGACCCCTTATTTCCGAATGGCAACAAGTTATCATTTTAATTTCTATATCGTCGATGTTACTCGGTGCTTTAGCGGCAATTTGGCAAAGTAATATAAAACGTATGCTCGCCTATAGTTCCATTGGTCATGTGGGTTATGCACTTGTTGGACTTGCCAGCGGAAGTGAAGCAGGACTTCAAGGAGTATTTGTCTATATGGCCATATATTTGGCTATGAATTTAGGAACATTTTGTTGTGTTCTTTTAATGCGCCGCTCTGGTCGAATGGTGGAAGGAATAAGAGATTTATCCGGATTATCGCAGAATAATCCAATGTTGGCCTTAGCTCTTGCAATATTAATGTTTGCTATGGCCGGTATTCCTCCATTAGCAGGGTTTTTTGGTAAATTTTATATCTTTCTAGCTGCCGTAGACGCCGAACTGTATATTTTAGCTATTATTGGTGTTCTCACGAGTGTAATAGGTGCTTTTTATTATCTAAGGATTATTAAGATAATGTATTTTGATAGCCCCAATGAAACATTTGATCGTGTTCAAGACCGCGAGTTAAAGGTAATATTGGCAGTTTCCACCCTGTTTGTAACTCTGTTTATAATCAGTCCAGATATTATTTTAGAAAGTGCTGGTCACGCGGCTAAAATGCTTATTTCTGGCTGAGGTACTAGGTGCGTCACCCAACTGATTTTCCTGAAGGAATGCGGCCAATAGGGTTTGAAACATTAGATAGTACAAACAGTGAAGCCATTCGTTTATTAAAATCAGGAAAGGCTTTCGAAGATACTGTTATAATTGCTGATCAGCAGACCGGTGGCCGTGGACGGCGAAACGCTTCTTGGATTTCTCCACTAGGCAATCTCTATATGACTATTGTAACAAATGTTCAACGTCGGTCTGCAGCTGGTCAATTGAGTTTTGTTTCCGCTCTGGCCTTATATGATGGGGTGATTGAATTTGGATGTTCTGAAGATAACCTTCATATTAAATGGCCTAATGATATTATTTTTCTTAAAAAAAAACTGGCTGGTATATTAGTTGAATCTGCATTTCAACACTATGTGGTAGGTATCGGGGTGAATATAATCAGGCCAAGAGGCGAGCTTCAAAAAATTGCGGTTGGTTTAAATGAAGCTGGCTTGGATCTCTCGCCTATGGAATTGGCATGCCAGATAGCGCACAGTTTTCGAAAATGGCATCGGATGTGGCAAAGTGAAGGTTTCAATGTGATACGCGAGGCTTGGCTCACACGCACCAATGGTGTAGGCAAAGAAATTAAGGTTCGATTTCCTAAAGGGGGAATTGAGACCGGAATATTTGAAGGAATTGATAGCGACGGATGTCTCTTATTGCGAAAAACAGATGGTCACCAAGCTTTGGTTTCTGCTGCAGAAATCTTTTTACTAGATTGAAAATTTTTGATGTTACTCGTAATTGACGCAGGGAATACAAATATAGTTTTTGCCATTTTTGATGGCGACAGGCTTGTGGGAGAGTGGCGAGCGTCAAGTGATGCCAAAAGAACGGCAGATGAACTCGGTGTTTGGATTTTAAATTTGATGGAAAGGGATCATCTGGATCCTAAAGATATCGATGCTTCAATAATTGCAACTGTTGTTCCCGAAGTTATCTCTACTCTAAAAATATTTTGTCATAAATATTTTAAAACCGTTCCTACTATTATTGGAGAGAGCAATCTTGACATTGGAGTAAAGATATTAGTTGAGGAACCTGACGAGGTAGGATCTGACCGAATAGTAAATGCTTCCTCTGCTCATGAGACTTATGGTGGTCCTTTGGTGGTGATTGACTTTGGAACCGCTACTACATTTGATGTTGTGGATAAAAAGGGGGCTTATTTTGGTGGAATAATTGCACCCGGTATAAATTTATCTGTCGATGCGTTACATCTAGCGGCTGCAAAGCTGCCACGCGTCGCGGTTCAAAAACCTGCTCATGTAATTGGCAAACGAACTGTTACGGCGATGATGTCGGGGATTTATTGGGGTTACATAGGGCTTATCGAGGGTCTTTTGAGGCGCATTAAGGATGAATACGGGGAAAATATGAAAGTAATTGTTACAGGCGGTCTAGCTCCTCTATTTTTTGATGAATTAGACGGAGTAGATCACCTCGATCCTAAACTAACGCTCCGGGGTCTCTTAAATATTTATAAACGAAATAATTAAACTTTTAATTTTATGATTAGTCAAAATGAAATTCAATTTCTACCACTTGGTGGATGCGGGGAAATTGGAATGAATATGTCTCTTTATGGCTATGGGGGGCATTGGTTAATGGTCGATTGTGGAGTGACTTTCGGGGATAGCTCGACACCAGGCGTAGAATTAATCGTTCCGGATCCTCATTTTATAATACAAAATAATCAAAAATTAACGGGTATAATTATTACTCATGCCCATGAGGACCACTTGGGAGGATTACCATACCTTTGGCGACAACTTAAATGCCCTGTTTATGCGACCCCATTTGCTGCAGGGTTATTAAGAAAAAAATTAGTAGAGGTAGGCCTTTCAGAACTAGTAACAATTATCGAGTTTTCTTCAGGTAATCAGGTGAATGTGGGTCCCTTTGAGATTTCATTTATTCCGGTAGCCCATTCAGTTCCAGAAACACATTGCCTCGCAATAAAAACTGGAATTGGAACAATAGTACATGCTTCAGATTGGAAAATTGATAAGGAACCTTTGATAGGATTACCAACGGATGAGGCCTGTTTTCGAGAAGTGGGGAATACCGGTGTCTTGGCCCTCTTATGCGACTCGACTAATGTGTTTGAGGATGGATTTTCCGGTTCCGAGGGTACCTTGAGACAGAGTATGATTGAGGTCATCAGTAACTGTAAGGGCAGAGTGGCGGTAGCTTTTTTTGCCTCTAATGTTGCTAGAATGGAGACGTGCATCCGAGCCGCGCAGGAAAATAATAGACGGATTGCCCTTGTTGGAAGATCTTTGATACGGATCGCAGAAATTGCCAAAAGTTGCGGATATCTCTCTGATTGTCCAGAATTTATCGATGTCAGAGATATTGGTTATTTACCCCAAGAAGAAGTTTTAATCATGGTTACTGGGAGCCAGGGAGAGTCTCGAGCAGCGTTGTCGAGAATTTCTAATGATAACCATCCAGAAATTTCTTTTACAGAGGGAGACACCGTAATTTTTTCTTCCCGTGAAATTCCGGGTAATGAGCTTTCAATCGGCAGGCTGAAAAACCAATTAGCTAAACTCAATGTTCATGTAATTGAAGAAAATGATGCCTTTGTTCATGTATCCGGACATCCAGCCAGAGAAGAACTTAAACAATTATATGATTGGATTAATCCGTCTTTAATGATTCCTATTCACGGGGAGACGCGTCATCTTATTGAACATTGTCGGTTAGCCAAAAAATGTGGCATTCCATCTGCCTTGAAAGTTGAAAATGGAGAAGTGTTAAGCATCAGACCTGACAAAGCAGAAATAATTAAAGAAGTACAATCAGGGCGTTATGCTGTGGATGGACGACGTTTGATACCCTTAAAGGGCGATGTAATGAAATCCCGTCGAAGACTGAACCTCACCGGAAATGCATTAGTAACAATTGTACTAGACAAACATTGTGAGCTTCTAAAGGTACCAAAACTCTCTGCACCGGGTATCGTTGATGATATGGGACAAGATGTAGTGATGCATAGCAAAGCTGTTTCCTCTATAGAAAAAACAATACAATTAATGTCTAGGAAACAGAAGATAGATGATGAAAAAATTAATCGTGTAGTTAGTTCATCAATTCGCAAAATTTTTTATCAAGAAACGGGTAAAAGGCCCATGGTAATTCTTCATATTGTAAGGGTTTAATTTTATTATGACATTAACTTCCGGTATTGTTGTCTATGTTGTTTCTTGGTGGCTTATATTTTTTATGGCTCTTCCCATTGGCGTTAAGCCTCCCCACGAAGTGGGCCAAAAAGCCCAGATTGGGAACGAAGCGGGGGCTCCTACTAAGCCACATCTAAGACTAAAAATTTTAGTTGCCACATTGGGGGCCGGCGCTGTTACGGGATTGATTTATTGGGTCATCATTTCTGATATAGTCTCCTTTCGTAATGGCTAACGAGGGATTGACAGGGTATTGTGAAATATCTCTGGGCCATCCCTATCATGGTCCTTATCACGACCTGGAATATGGATTTCCGGTATTTGATGATAACGTTCTTTTTGAAAGGTTAATTTTAGAAATAAATCAAGCTGGATTGTCTTGGTTAACTGTTCTCAAAAAAAGGAAAGCCTTTAAGCTTGCTTATGATCATTTTGATATAGAACGTGTCGCAGCATATGGAGATGTTGATCGTAAAAGACTTTTAAATAATTCCGGTATTATAAGAAATAAACGAAAAATAGAAGCTGCAATTGCAAACGCTGAGCGAATTATGCTCCTCAAAAGCCAATATGATTCATTTAATGATTGGCTGAAAGTTAATCACCCTCGAGATAAATTATCTTGGGTAAAACTATTTAAAGATACTTTTGTCTTTACAGGTAGCGAAATTACAAATGAATTTTTGTTGAGCACAGGTTATTTGCCAGGTGCTCATTGTTCAAGTTGCCCTGTTTACAAAAAGATAGCACGCCTCAATCCACCTTACTTATGGTAAAAAGAGGCGTGCCTTATTAAATTAAAAAATGATGGTTCTTAAAAAGTATATAAGAAAAGTTGCTGATACTACCCACATGGCGGTGCTAATGTCACTCAGCCGACCAGAACATGCCTTAATTGCGACATAAGCGAGAAATCCCATTCCAATGCCAATGGCTATCGAAAAAGTAAGTGGCATCATCAGCGCTGTAATCACTGCGGGTACAAATTCAGTCACGTCGTCCCAGTCAATTTCAGCTAGTCCACGCGCCATCATACAAGCAACAAAAACTATTGCTGGGGCTGTAGCGAATCCAGGTATAGAAGTCGCTAGCGGCGCGAAAAAGAGGGCTAGCAGAAAAAGACAAGCTGCGGCTACTGCGGTCAGACCGGTTCGGCCTCCCGCCCTGATACCAGACGCACTCTCGATGTAACTAGTTGTTGGAGATGTTCCAAAGGCGGCGCCCGCAACAGTAGCACTACTATCTGCAACAAGGGCCTTCCCAATATTCGGCAAGTTACCATCCTTATCTAACATTTTTGCTTGATGTCCAAGTCCGATAAGTGTGCCAGCGGTATCGAACATATCAACAAGGAGGAAACTTAGTAACAATACTAGGATTGTAGCGACAGCAAGGTCAAAAAATCCAGCCAAATCCAATGCCAAGAAAGTTGGAGATGGATCAGGCGGCAGACTTACAATGGCCGATGGAGATTTAGCGAGACCCGTCACCATCCCAATAATTGCGACAACTAAAATGCCGATAATAATAGCACCCGGTACTTTTTTGTAATCTAGTGCGACAATTACAACAAAACCAAGAACTGCTAATAAAACGTTGAGCGAAATTAAATTACCTACTGTTACCAGCGTTGCAGGGTGATCGACGACTAAGCCAGCACTTTTTAACCCGATGAAACCAAGAAACAAGCCAATACCGGCGGCTATCGCTAATTTTTGTGACCTTGGTATACTGTTTACTATCCATTCACGTACGGGAAGAATACTGAGTATGAGGAATAGGATACCAGAGACTAATACAGCTGCGAGTGCAATCTCCCAACTTACGCCCATTCCCTTTACAACTCCGAAGGTAAAGAAAGCATTTAGCCCCATCCCCGGAGCTAGTGCAATTGGGTAGTTGGCATATAACCCCATAACCAATGATCCAAAAGCAGCAGCCAAACAGGTGGCTACAAAAACAGCATTTTTATCCATTCCAGCAATAGATAAAATTTCCGGATTGACGAATATGATATAGGCCATAGTCAGGAAAGTCGTTAGACCAGCAAAGACCTCGGTCTTGACCGTGGTTTGATTCGCATCCAATTTAAATAAATTGTTAAGCATTATAATCCCCATGAAGTAACGTAAATAACAGTTTGTTACACAATTATTCGATTCGATTCAGTAATGGTTATGTAACAGTATTAGGTTATCAATAATTGTTTTGTAAGCAATAACATTGTAACCCTTTTCTACCAACGTTGAGTTGTAATTAGGCATTACCTAATAACTTTTTTTTTGATACTTGTTATAAAATATTTACATTTGGATTTTAACTTCATGCGTTTATCAGAATATTATTTGCCTATTTTAAAAGAAGACCCTGCCGAGGCCCAGATTACATCTCATCGGCTCATGCTTCGAGCCGGTCTAATTCGCCAGACCAGCGCAGGGATATACACATGGCTACCAATAGGTTTACGAGTTTTGCGTAGAGTAGAAGATATTGTTAGGAAAGAACAGGATGCAGCTGGAGCGCAAGAATTATTGATGCCAACCATACAATCGGCAGACCTTTGGAAGGAAAGTGGCCGTTATGATGGTTATGGAAGGGAGATGCTTCGTATAACTGACCGCCATGAAAGGGAAATGTTATTTGGGCCAACAAATGAAGAATTGATTACTGATGTTTTTCGTCAGACTGTCCGCAGTTACAGGGATTTATCAAAAATTCTATATCATATTCAATGGAAATTTCGAGATGAGGTGCGACCGCGATTTGGGGTTATGCGTGGCCGAGAATTTTTAATGAAAGATTCCTATTCCTTTGATATTGATTTTGAAGGCGCTCAGCGTTCCTACAATAAGATGTTTGTGTCATATCTTAGGACGTTTGCGAAACTAGGCTTAAAGGCTATTCCAATGCAGGCTGATACAGGGCCAATAGGCGGAGAATTAAGCCACGAATTTATAATTCTAGCGGAAACAGGCGAGAGTGAAGTTTACTGTCATAAAGATTATTTGACTTATGATGTTCTTATGGAAGAAACCAATTATAGCGAAGACCTTTCCGAGACCGTAAAAAAGTGGACTGCTTTGTATGCGGCAACAGATGAAAAATATAATGAAAAAAAAGCTAATCAGCTAAAAGATAAACTCATTTCTGCTCGAGGAATAGAAGTGGGACATATATTTTATTTTGGAACCAAATATTCAAAGGCTATGGAAGCAACAATTACGGGACCGGGTGGTGAAATAATCTACCCAGAAATGGGATCATATGGGATAGGTGTATCGAGATTAGTTGGTGCGATAATAGAGGCGTCCCACGACGAGAGCGGTATAATATGGCCTGAAAGCGTTGCCCCGTTTCAAGTTGGATTAATTAATGTGAGGTCTGGTGATACTGATTGTGATAATGCATCGAATGATTTGTTATCGAAATTAAAAAATGCCGGTTTAGACGTTCTCCTTGATGATCGAGACGAAAGAGCTGGATCTAAGTTTGCGACAATGGATCTTATAGGGTTACCTTGGCAAGTTATTATAGGTCCGCGTGGTATAAAGAATGGTTATATTGAAATAAAAAAACGAGATACTGGCGAGCGTGAAGACATTTCTGTAGATGCCGCTCTGTCAATAATTTGTGGTTGATCGGTTTATCAAAATGATGTTTTCCGCCTTCGAAAGATTAGTAGCCGGGAGATACCTTCGAGCTCGAAGAAATGAGGGTTTTATTTCAGTTATTGCCGGTTTTTCACTAACCGGAATAGCGCTTGGAGTAGCTACACTAATTATTGTTATGTCCGTTATGAATGGATTTAGGGCAGAGCTTATGGGACGAATACTTGGCTTGAATGGTCACTTAAGTATTACAGATGCAAAAAATACAGGTTTAAAACATTTTGATGAAATTCAGAATCATCTAAGAAAAATAGATGGTATAGTCCGAGTTACACCGATAATCGAGGGGCAGGCGATGTCGACTGTTTCTGGAGTGGCTAGTGGGGTTTTGGTAAGGGGGATCCGCCCGGCTGATATCAGAGTTCACCCTGCTATAGAACCCAATATTGTTGATGGAGATCTAAATAATTTCCTTGGTAGCGAGGATATTGTGGTAGGAAGACGTTTCGCGGAGCTCTACAACCTAAAAATTGGTGATAAGGTAACCCTAGTTGCTCCAAGTAGTCGTATTACACCATTTGGCTCTATTCCAAGATTAAAAGGTTTTCGCGTTAAGGCAGTGTTTGAAATTGGAATGTACGAGTATGATAATTCATTTTTGTTTATAAACCTCAAAACAGCCCGCGCATTCTTTAGAACGGGACCAGGAAAAATCACACACTTGGAAGTAATGCTTACTAGTCCGGAAATTGTTAAAAAAACTCGCAATTTAATAACTAAACAATCGGTGAGGGATCTCCGGATCGTTGATTGGCAAAAATCTAATGCAAGTTTTTTTAATGCCATCCAGGTCGAACGTAATGTTATGTTCTTAATTCTCACACTTATAATAATTGTTGCAGCGTTTAACGTTATCTCCGCATTGATAATGATGGTTAAAGATAAGGGCAGAGATATAGCGATTTTGCGGACAATGGGTGCAACTCGTGGAATGATTATGAAAATATTTTTACTTTCCGGTATGTCGGTTGGTTTTATTGGAACATTTGTGGGGTGCTGTCTTGGTTTGGCTTTTTCATTAAATATTGAAACTATCCGGAGGTGGTTAGAAGGTTTAACAGATTCAAGAATATTTGAAGCGGAAATCTATTTTCTTTCAAAATTACCTGCTAAAGTTGATAGCGCAGAAGTACTTACGGTAATCGGAATTTCTCTCAGCCTTTCCTTTCTTGCAACCCTTTATCCATCTTGGCGGGCCGCACGCTTAGAACCAGTAGATGCACTACGTTATGAATGATAAAGCCCGTCTAAGATTAGATTCGATAGAACACTGTTACAAACAGGGTGTTAAAAATTTAGAAATATTAAGAGGAGCCTCATTAACGGTTCCTGCGGGGACAATCACAGCTTTGGTAGGGCCCTCCGGTACTGGAAAATCTACTCTTCTTCATATTGCAGGATTATTGGAACGTCCGAATGGTGGAAGTATCTATATAAATGGAGAGGATTGCACTAACTGCAATGATCACGAGCGTACCTTAAGAAGGCAGACCGCCTTAGGTTTTGTGTATCAATTTCATAATCTACTTCCTGAATTCTCGGCTATTGAAAATATTATCCTACCGCAAATGATATCAGGAAAAGAAAAAGCTATAGCCCAAGCTCGAGCAAAAGATTTAATGATCGATGTGGGCTTAAAGGATCGTATTTTGCATCTACCATCCGAATTATCTGGAGGAGAGCAACAAAGGGTGGCAATTGCTAGGGCCTTAGCCAATGAACCGGCTATATTATTAGCCGACGAGCCAACCGGCAACTTAGATGAAGAAACGGCTAATAATACACTAGAGTTGTTATTGGAGATTGTTAGAACTTTTAAGGTTTCTGCGCTTGTTGCTACCCACAATATGAAGTTGGCTGAGCGTATGGATCGGATTATTTTAATTAAAGAGGGATTATTAATTGACGTTTAAAATTTTATTTTTGTTGCCGATTCGTTCTTCCTTAAAAAAATTAGGGATTTTCAATAAGTTAGCAAAGGTTAGAAACCAAATATTGTGCCGAATAGATTTGTCAAACACTTTATCTGGTAATGTTCCATTGTTGTTCTAATGACTTATAATCAGGCTGGTGTAAAGCTATAATAATGAAGTTATCAAATTTTATCCATTTACGCGTTCATTCTGCCTATTCTCTTTCAGAGGGTGCGATTAAGGTTGAGGATTTAGTATCCCTTTGCAAAGATTATTCAATGCCTGCGGTTGCATTAACCGATAGTGGTAACCTCTTTGGAGCTCTTGAATTTTCTCTTACCGCCTCAAAAGCAGGCATTCAACCTATAATTGGATGTCAAATGTTGGTCAATCGGCCAAATGATTGTGGTGGCGAAGCTCTATATAAGACAAGTTTAGAAGAAAATGGTTATGATACATTAGTATTACTTGTACAAACCCAGGAGGGCTACCGTAATTTAATTAAGTTAGTAAGTAAGTCTTTTCTGGATACACCACCCGAAGAGCAACCCCACATACAATTTTCCGATTTGACCGGTTACACTGATGGTTTAATCGCTTTAACTGGCGGCCCGAGTGGTGCCTTGGGTAAATTATTAGCTGACGGACAAAATGAGTTTTCTGTGCTGATGTTAAGGCACTTAAAATCATTATTCTCCGGTCGGCTCTATATCGAACTCATGCGTCATGGAACCATAAATGAAGAGAAAATTGAGAGCTCTCTTATTAAA
Organism: Rhodospirillaceae bacterium; assembly: GCA_002719885.1. Taxonomy (GTDB): domain Bacteria; phylum Pseudomonadota; class Alphaproteobacteria; order MPNO01; family UBA2964; genus UBA2964. The sequence continues at coordinate 29,066 of PBFH01000035.1, forward strand.
TTGGCATTCGAGCACGATATTCCATTGGTTGCTACCAATGATTGTTTTTTCTCGGACGAAAGCATGTATGAAGCCCATGATGCATTAATGTGTATCGCGGAACGCAAACATATTGATGACCCGAACAGAAGGCGCTTAACCCGTCTACACGGATTCCGCTCGGAATCTGAGATGAAAGAAATTTTTTCAGATATTCCTGAGGCAATCGACAACACAGTCGTAATTGCAAAAAGGTGTGCTTTCGCGCCGCAGGAACACTCGCCGATGTTACCCGCGTTCCCAACTACAGGAGCAAAAAGCGAAGCTGATCAGTTACGTCAGGCATCTCATGATGGGCTAGAAAAAAGGTTAAACACCTTAGGGATAAAGGGTCAGGAAATTTTACCATATAAAACCCGCATTGATTTCGAATTAGAAGTTATTAATGACATGGGTTTTCCGGGATATTTTTTGATTGTTGCTGATTTCATCCAATGGGCAAAAAGCCAGAATATCCCCGTTGGTCCCGGTAGAGGTTCGGGGGCAGGGTCTGTGGTTGCTTGGGCTCTGACAATCACGGACTTAGATCCGCTGAAGTTCGGGTTACTATTCGAGAGGTTTTTGAACCCTGAACGGGTATCAATGCCAGATTTTGATATCGATTTCTGCCAGGATCGTCGGGATGAAGTAATAAATTATGTTAAAGAAAAATATGGGCCTGATAGGGTTGCTCAAATTATTACATTTGGAAAATTACAGGCCAAAGCGGTTTTACGGGATGTGGGGCGGGTTCTAGGAATGCCTTACAGTTACGTAGATAGGATTTGTAAACTTATACCTTTTAATCCAGCTCACCCTCCGTCACTAGAAGACGCATTAAAAATTGAACCGGAACTTGTAACGTTAAGAGATGGAGATGAGCAGGTTTCTCGGTTGTTTGATATTGGTTTAAAACTGGAGGGTCTATATCGGCACGCATCTACTCATGCGGCGGGCCTAGTGATTGGTGATCAGCGCTTGGATGAGTTTGTTCCACTTTACCAGGATCCTCGTTCTGATATGGCTGCCACTCAATTTTCAATGAAATATGCGGAGGCTGCTGGCTTAGTTAAGTTCGATTTTTTAGGGTTAAAAACTCTTACGGTTTTAGATAAAACGATTAATTTAATTAAAGAAAGTGGCTTCGATGTTAATCTGGATTCAATCCCACTGAATGATACCCGAACGTACGAGATGTTGGGTGCAGGTGATACCGTAGGGGTATTTCAGCTGGAAAGTACAGGCATGCGGGACGTCTTAAAGCAGATGAAACCCGACTGTTTTGAAGACATCATTGCACTGGTAGCACTTTATCGACCTGGTCCTATGGACAACATTCCCCGATACATTGCTTGTAAACATGGTCAAGAGAAGCCTGACTACCTGCACCCAGAGCTAAAGGAAATACTAAAAGAGACATTTGGTGTGATTATATATCAAGAGCAGGTTATGGAAATCGCTAAAGTTCTCTCAGGCTATAGTCTTGGAAACGCCGACTTATTACGAAGAGCTATGGGAAAAAAAATAAAAAAAGAAATGGAAGCCCAAAGAAATGTTTTCGTTGAGGGGGCGAAGGAAAGAGGTGTTGATTCAGAAAAGGCGGCTCAAATATTTGATCAGGTAAACAAATTTGCGGATTATGGATTTAATAAATCACATGCAGCGGCCTATGCAGTTGTTGCCTATCAAACCGCATGGTTAAAAGCAAATTATCCAGTTGAATTCATAGCGGCTTCCATGACACTCGATATGGGAAATACTGAGAAGTTGAACGTTTACCGCCAGGAACTTGCTAGGCTAAGCATCGACTTAATTCCGCCAGATATAAATGAATCCCATTCCAGTTTTGCAGTTCGGAAACCAAAATCAGTCGGCGAAAAAGGGGCGGTTCTTTATGCTCTTTCAGCGGTAAAAAATGTTGGTGATAAAGCCATGGAAAGCTTGGTAAAGGAGAGAACGTTAGGCGGCCCATTCGCTAATGTCATGGATTTTGCGAAACGGCTAAATGGAAAGGTGGTTAACAAGCGCTTGATAGAAAATTTAATCACTGCTGGTGCTTTTGACTCCTTAGAAATGAATAGAAAAAAATTATTTAACAGTATTGATATTATTACAAAAATGACATTAGCCTCAGATCGTGAAAGGGAAAATAATCAGGAAAATCTATTTTCAGAGGAAGCGCTTACAACCGATGTTGAAAAACAAAACTTTAAGGATGTAAATGATTGGCCAAAGCTGGAGAGATTAGGAAAAGAATTCGAATCAGTGGGATTCTACCTTTCTGATCACCCGCTTGATGTATATGGGGATACGCTTTCTAGGCTTGGCGTCCAGTCATATGCGTCTTTGGGTATAAATTCGGCAGGCACACGGCCAAAATTAGCTGGTGTAATAGACTCAATAAGAGAGCGCACATCTTCTAAGGGAAATAAATTCGCCTTTGTCCGCTTTTCGGGTAAAGATGGAATGTTTGAGGTAGTGGTTTTTTCCGATGTTTTATCAACTTCAAGAGAACTTATTCAACCCGGAAAAGCTGTACTGATCACCTGTGAGGTAAGGGCTGAGGGCGATGATCTAAAATTGAGCTGTTTGAATCTTCAATGTCTTGAAAAAGCTGCTGAGAATGTCAGTGGAGGCTTAAAAATCTTCTTGAATGAACCAGGGTCGCTTGAGAGCCTAAAAAGTGCTATAGAAAAAGGAAAATCAGGAAAAGGAAAAATATATTTTGTTCTCAGTATTACTACCGATCAATCTGTAGAAATGACACTTCCTAAGGGTTATACGATAACACCAGATATGAAGTCCGAAATTGAGGCTGTTCCAGGCGTTTCGGAGCTTAGGGATTTATGAGTGTTTACCAAATTATCTAAGTATATTTTCTTATAATAATTCTTGAACTTTACGTATACAGAGTTTATCAAGCTATTATTTGAAATCGCACGCGATTTTGCGACGTTCTTACTACATATAGGGAGCGTTGTTCCGGTGTTTGAGTCAGTCAGAACCTGACCGGACTTTTATCGCGGACGAACCAACCGGAGAAAAGGATATATTATGGCATTGCCTACTTTTTCTATGCGCCAACTTTTAGAGGCTGGCGTTCATTTTGGACATCATACCAGACGCTGGAATCCCAAAATGGCTCCATACATTTATGGGGTCAGAAATGGGATCCANATTTTGGATCTTCGTCAGAGTGTTCCCATGCTGCACGCTGCGTTGCAGGCTGTTCGAGACGTTGTAAGCGGGGGCGGTCGGGTTTTGTTTGTTGGAACAAAGCGTCAGGCCGGAGAACAAATTTCTGAGGCGGCGAAGAGATGTGGTCAATATTACGTCGACCATCGTTGGCTTGGTGGAATGTTAACGAATTGGAAGACTATAACAGCTTCAATCAAGCGCTTGCGAGACTATGACGAATTGCTTTCGCAGTCAGAGGTTGGTCTNACCAAAAAAGAACTACTTATGCGGACNCGTGATAGGGACAAGTTAGAGCGGGCTTTAGGTGGTATAAAAGAAATGGGTGGCCTCCCAGATATAATATTTGTGATTGACACCAATAAGGAAAGTATAGCGATCAAGGAAGCTCAAAAACTGGGAATACCTGTAATTGCTGTGCTGGATAGTAACTGTGACCCTAAGGGCATAACCTACCCTGTCCCTGGTAACGATGATGCTATTCGTTCTATNGCATTGTATTGCAATCTATTAGCTGACGCAGTGTTGGACGGTTTACAACAAGAAGCTATAGCTGCTGGAACTGATGTAGGAGCTGAAGTGGAGTTACAGGATCAAGAGAACCCTTCGGTCGCAGAAGAATCAACTTCAGAGATTAAGTTGGAGGAAAAGGTCAAATCTGAAATTAATCCTGAACCCGAGCTTCAGAAAGAAGCAATGTCTTCCGTGGAAGGTNAAGCTGCAAAATCATAAAATTTTAGAGNTAGGATAAATCAAGGATTACGCCATGACAGAGATTACAGCTTCACTAGTTAAGGAGTTAAGAGAAAAGACTGGTGCAGGTATGATGGATTGCAAGAAAGCGTTGACAGAAGCTGAGGGAGACTTAGAGACTGCTATTGATTGGTTACGAAAATCCGGATTGGCTGCGGCAGCAAAAAAAGCGGGCAGGGTAGCGGCAGAAGGCCTTGTGGCTGTAAACTCCGTATCTCAATCTGGCGCCGTTATAGAAATTAATGCTGAAACAGATTTTGTCGCAAGAAATTCCGATTTTCAAGGTTTTGTATCCAGAGTAGGAGCCATTGCTTTAGAAAAAGAGGGTGACCTGTCGGCAATTTTGGATTCTGAATTTAGTAACAAAATCCTTGTAAGCGATGCTTTAAAAAATTTAATNGCAACCATTGGAGAGAATATCAACTTTCGTCGTGCAGAGGGGCTCTCTGTAAAAAATGGTATTGTCAGTAGTTATGTCCATAATGCTATTTCATCCGGTATGGGACGGATTGCGGTTCTTGTAGCATTGGANTCTGAAGGAGATGAGGAAGTTTTGTCTAATCTAGGAAAGCAACTTGCAATGCATGTCGCTGCAGCCGCTCCGCGTTGGATTTCTATCGAGGATGTTGAAGAAACAGAACTTGAGCGTGAACGAGCCGTTTTAACCGAACAGGCGAAAGAAAGTGGTAAACCGGAAGAATTTATCGGTAAGATAGTTGATGGACGGTTAAGAAAATATTTCGAAGAAACAGTTTTTCTTGAGCAAACCTTTGTAATCGACGGGGAAANAAAAATTTCTAAAGTTCTTGAAGAAGCAGCGAAAGATGCTGGGGCAGCTATTTCTCTGGCAGGGTTTGTGCGGTACGTTTTGGGTGAGGGTGTTGAAAAAGAAGAAGATGATTTTGTNGCGGAGGTCAACGCTGCGGCAAAAGGCTAACAAATATTAAACAATAACCAACTACATAAAAGGGAATTCAAAGGGCAGTCGATGGGGGTAAAAACGGAAAATGTTAAATATCACCGGGTATTGTTAAAATTGTCTGGTGAAGCCCTCATGGGTAAGAAAGAATTTGGCCTTGACACTGCTACAGTCATAAGAATCGCAAATGAAGTTAAAAATGTTCTCGAATTAGGCTGTGAAGTATGCCTAGTAATTGGGGGCGGAAATTTTTTTAGGGGTATAGACGCGGCTAGCCAAGGTATAGAAAGAGGTACTGCTGACTATATGGGAATGTTAGCGACCGTCATAAATGCTTTGGCTGTTCAAGGTTCTCTTGAACGCATAGGAGTGCATACTAGAGTACAGTCGGCTATACCTATGTCCACCGTTTGCGAACCCTATATAAGGCGTCGTGCAAGCAGGCACATGGAAAAGGGGAGGGTNGTGATNTTCGCAGCAGGAACAGGCAGTCCCTANTTCACAACCGATACTGCAGCAGCACTTCGCTCCGTGGAAATGGATTGTGATGCGCTTTTTAAGGGTACGCAGGTGGACGGTGTATATTCAGCGGATCCACATAAAAACCAGGAAGCAAAAAGATATAAAAGTTTAACCTATCATGANGTGCTCTCACAGGATTTAAAAGTAATGGATGCGGCGGCTATTTCATTAGCCAGAGAAAATAAAATTCCCATTTTGGTGTTTTCTCTTCATAGTTCTGGAGAGTTTGCAAAAATTGTAAGGGGAAAAGGTAGATATACGGTAATACGTAAGGAGGGTTAAAAAGATGGCTGACCCCGATTTGGATGAGTTTAGGCGAAGAATGCAGGGGGCATTAGACGTCTTAAAAAATGAATTTGGAGGTTTGAGNACGGGGCGAGCTTCCGCTGCGCTAATAGAACCCGTAATGGTTGAAGCTTATGGTTCAAGCATGCCCATTAATCAAGTGGCAACTGTAAATGTAGCAGATTCACGTATGGTATCAGTTCAGGTGTGGGACCAGGGTCTGATAGCATCAGTTGAAAAAGCCATCCGGAATTCAGAATTAGGTTTAAATCCCNCAACGGATGGTAATGTNATAAGNATACCAATACCNCAATTGAGCGAAGAGAGGCGTGTTGAGTTGACAAAAATTGCCAACAAATATTCCGAGCAGGCACGTGTAGCGGTTCGGAATATTAGACGGGATGGAATGGACCAATTAAAAAAGCAAGAAAAAGATGGTGAAATTTCNCAGGACGAACAACGGGCCTGGGGCGAGGATCTGCAGTTACTTACAAATGATTTNGTTAAAGAAATTGACACAGCNTTATCATCAAAAGAGTCAGAAATAATGCAGGTTTGATGATATGTCGTCGCTCAACCCTGTCCATAAAAAGTTAGAGTCTATTCCTGTTCATGTTGGAATAATTATGGATGGAAATGGAAGGTGGGCAGAGGCGAGAAACCTTCAAAGAATTGAAGGTCATCGTAAGGGGATTGAAACTGTAAAAGAGATAGTCAAGGGTAGTATAGAATTAGAGATTAGATATCTTACTCTTTATGGATTTTCGACCGAAAATTGGAAACGTCCCTCTGGAGAAATCAGTTTTCTTATGGGGCAGTTACGTTTTTTTCTTCGTAATGAAATCAAAACCTTAAATGAGCATGGCGTTAGGATTAAATTCATTGGTTATCGTGGATCCCTTGAAAATGATATCGTTGATTTGTTGCAAGAAGCGGAAGAAGAAACAAAGAATAATAATGTTCTCCAACTAGTCGTGGCTCTTAGCTATGGAGCTAGGCAGGAAATCGCTGCGGCCGCAAGAAGGATAGCAACGCAAGTGTTATCAGGGGATTTAGATGTAGAAGCTATAAATGAAGATACTTTTGCCGGTTATTTGGAGACTTTTGACATCCCAGATCCAGACCTGATTATTCGAACGAGCGGTGAGCAGCGTATTAGCAATTTTCTTTTATGGCAAAGTGCATATGCCGAACTAGTATTTATAGATACCCTTTGGCCAGATTTTTCAATTGAAAATTTGAAAGATGCGTTAAATGAGTTCAATCGCCGTGAAAGACGATATGGTTCTACGGTATAGAGACGTCTTGGTGTCGCTTTGAAATCTCGAATTATTTCAGCAATAATCTTGGCTCCATTTTTTCTTGGGGTGGTTTATATTGGCGACCTTTTATTTGTATTATTTTTAGCGGTACTTATGGCGGCAATGTCGTATGAGTGGCGCCAACTTTGCAACGTGGATAAGTTCGACTTTACGGGCATCTTCTGTTGTTTTGCCACATTTCTAACTGTAATGTTTTCCCATTTTTTCAATGTACTGATCAGTGTAATCTTAATGGTACTATGGATAGGCCTTCTGGTGTTGTTATCAAGGTTTAACACCCCAATAAAAGGTCGATTTCAAAACTGGATGCTTATGGGAATGCTTTTAATCGGCTCTACCGGTATAGGCCTTGTTTGGCTCCGAGAAATAAACGAAATGGGGTTGGAGATTGTTCTTTGGTTAATTTTCACGATTTGGACAACTGATATTTTTGCATTTTTATTTGGTCGTTCTTTGAAAGGCCCAAAACTTGCGCCGAGTATTAGTCCAAACAAAACTTGGTCTGGTTTATTATCAGGGGTTTCTTGTGCTGCATTGCTTGGGTTTTTATGGTCAAACGGAATAGCAGATAGTAAGAACTGGGTGATATTACCTATTTTAGGGGCCGGCATAGCTTTGCTGGCACAGTTGGGAGATTTAAGCGTGTCTAAAGTTAAAAGACGCTTTGGTGTTAAGGACTCTGGAAAACTAATTCCGGGTCATGGCGGGTTACTTGATCGGATGGATGGGTTTCTAGGGGCGGTCCCTTTTTTTGCTTTATCATTAGCAGTTTCTAAAGGTGATGTTTCACCATGGTTATAAAATCAATTCCCAGAATAAATACTCCTAGAAGATTGACTATTTTAGGGTCAACAGGTTCGGTTGGACAAAATACCGTTAAGCTTATCCAAAATGAGCCCGATAGATATAAGGTCGAGATCCTTACTGCAAATACCAATGTCGAATTATTGGCGCAACAGGCAAATGAGACTGGTGCNAGNCTCGCCGTTGTTACAGATGAAACCAAATACGAATTTTTAAAAAGTTTGCTTAAAAATTCGAAAACCGAAGTGGCGGCAGGTTTTAGTGCGCTTTTGGATGCTGCTTCTACACCAGTTGACTGGGTTATGGCGGCCATCGTGGGAGCTGCAGGATTAAAGCCCACTATGGCTGCCATTAGAAATAGTTCAGTTGTAGCTTTAGCTAACAAAGAATGTTTGGTTTGTGCGGGAGAGGTAATGCTAACTGAGATAGATAAATCTAAATCAAAAGTTCTTCCGGTAGATTCAGAACATAATGCTATATTTCAGGTTTTTGAACATGAACAGCGTAATAAGATTGAAAAAATTATTTTGACCGCTTCGGGTGGTCCATTCTGGAGTATGTCTTTGCAAGATATGACAAAAGCAAAGCCAGAAGAAGCTGTGAACCATCCAAATTGGCATATGGGACCCAAAATTTCTATAGATTCTGCTACGATGATGAATAAGGGACTAGAATTGATAGAGGCTCATTATTTATTTTCAATCGAAGAGACGAAAATTGATGTTCTGATACATCCAGAATCTATTGTTCATAGCATGGTGAGCTATTCCGATGGATCTGTTTTAGCTCAATTAGGTACTCCTGACATGCGAATACCTATTTCTTATACCTTGGGGTGGCCTAACAGGATTAAAAATTCAACTAAAAGACTAGATTTATCTTCTATTGGAAGTTTGCGGTTTGAGAAACCCGATAATGCTCGATTTCCTGCGCTTAAATTGGCGCGTCATGCACTATCTATGGGAGGAGGGGCACCTACAATCTTTAATGCAGCCAATGAGGTAGCAGTAGAAGCTTTCTTGCAAAAACAGATCAAATTTCCTGATATTGTGAAAGTCGTAGAAAGTACTTTGGAAAATAGTAGTATAAATGAAGTTTGTTCTCTAGACGGTGTAATTGCCATTGATCAAGAAGCTCGTCGNATTGCTAGAGAACGGTTTTTGCAACGTTTCCAAATTTAATGAGGGATTTATAAATGGAATTCCTGTGGTATATTTTGCCATTTATTTTAATCTTTACTGTTTTGGTTTTTGTTCATGAGCTTGGACACTATTTAGCCGCTAGGCAATGTAATGTCAGAGTCGAAGTCTTTTCTGTCGGGTTTGGAAAAGAAATTTTCGGGTTAACCGATAAATTCGGCACTCGTTGGAAATTAAGTACCATTCCCCTGGGAGGGTATGTAAAATTATACGGAGTATTACCCCCAGATGAATCCCAAGGTGAAGAGGTGTCACCTATAGGTGATGAAGACACTTCCTTTTACAACAAGCCTACCGCTCAAAAAGCATGGATTTATTTTGCGGGACCATTAGCTAACTTAATTTTTGCTGTGGCTGTCCTTGCGGCAATTTATAGCATTACGGGAAAACAATATCTGCCGGCGAGTATCGGGAAGGTTTATTCTAATAGTGCTGCCGAGAGGGCAGGGATACAAAAGGGGGATATTGTTATCAAAGTAGGAAAATCGTCTATCAAGCGATTTGAACAACTTAGCAGTATAGTCCGCTCCTCCCCCGGTAAAGACATTTTCCTTACTATCAAACGGAACAATAAAATTATTGCACTAGAAGTTACACCTAAACCGATAGAAATTGATGTTGGTGGTTCTAAGAAAACGATCGGACGTTTGGGAGTATCCCANTCTAGAAGCGGATCCAAGNTTATAGAATATAATCCNCTCACGGCAACGTGGGAAGCTATAATTGAAACTCTTTCATTGTCTGGCTTGATATTAGACTATCTCAGCCAAGTGGTTAGTGGTGAAAGGAGTGCTAAAGAACTAGGGGGNCCTATTCGTATTGCACAAATTTCTGGGGATGTTGCGCAAANTGGTATATTCAGCAGTGGTTTATTTCAGCTGGCTGCATTTTTATCCATTAATCTTGGTATAATAAATTTGTTACCCATTCCTCTTCTGGACGGTGGCCAATTACTAGTCCTAGGAATTGAAGCATTGAGAAGAAAACCTTTGGAAAAGAGTATATTAGCTGTTTATCAAAATATTGGTTTGGTTTTTATTGTATGTTTGACCATTTTTGTATTTTGGAATGATTTGGTCCAACTTCGATTTGTTGATTATCTATATGGTTTGATAAAATGACATTTTTTAATCGGCTTATCGTAAAAAGTNCCCNTAGTCTTTACTTTTTCTTTTTAGNGCTGATCATTAGTTTAACGTTAACTCATCAAAACTTATCGGCAAATGGTTTTATCGCTGAAGAATTAGAGATAAAGGGAGCGCAAAGAATAGAGGTAGAGACCATTCGTTCTTATATTCCTATTGCTGTTGGTCAAGAAATAACAAATAAAAAAATGGATGACGCACTAAAAAAGTTGTTTTCGACTGGTCTTTTTGCTGACGTAATCGTGCGAAATGAAGGTCCAAAGGTCATTGTGTCGGTAGTTGAAAATCCAATAATCAACCGCATAGCCTTCGAAGGCAATAAAAGAATTACAAATGAACTTTTACAAGATGAGCTGAAATTACAACCAAGAGTAGTATTCACCCGCAAGAGGGTACAAAACGACATTCAAAGGATTGTTGATTTATATCGTCGTAGCGGAAGATTTTCTGCGACAGTTGTTCCTAAAGTTATCCAGCAATCACAAAATCGCGTTGATCTGATTTTTGAAATCTCTGAAGGCCCCCTTACTGAAATTCGCCGGATAACTTTTGTCGGGAACAACCGGTTTAGTGATAGTGATCTTCGCTCTGTAATTAGGACAAAAGAAAGTGCCTGGTATAGGTTTCTTACCTCAGATGACAGCTATGATCCTGATCGTTTGACTTTTGATAGAGAACTCTTAAGAAGATTTTATCTTAATAAAGGTTTCGCTGATTTTCGAGTCCTTTCCGCAATAGCGGAATTAAGTCCAGATAGGGAGAGCTTCTTTATTACTTTTACAGTCGAAGAAGGCAAGCGTTACAGGTTTGGTGAAATTAATGTAACAGCGAANTTAAGAGATTTAAGTCCCAATCAACTTAAAAGTNNTATAAATGNAANTGANGGGGATTGGTATAATGCTGATNTNGTTGANAAANTTGTTTTNAAATTAACNGAGGTAGTAGGAGAACTTGGCTACGGTTTCGTGGACATTCGCCCAAAAGTAAATCGAGATTATAAGAATAAAAAAATTAATATTAATTTTGATGTGCGAGAGGGNCCACGTGTTTTTGTTGAAAGAATCAATATTTCCGGAAACGTTCGGACAATTGATTCGGTTATCCGTCGGGAAATGCCATTAGTAGAGGGTGACGCATTCAATTCTTCAAAAATGCGGCAATTAAGAAAAAGAATTCGTAATCTTGGATTTTTTGAAAAGGTCGCTGTAAAAAAGAAGCGCGGCACCAAAAGAGATAAAACAATAATTGATGTCAAGGTGAGCGAACGTTCTACAGGGCAGGTAACTTTAGGGGCGGGNTTTTCATCCACTANTGGTGCATTGGGTGAATTAGGAATTCAAGAAAAAAACCTTCTCGGAAAAGGACAAAGTTTACTGTTCAAAACTAGAGTCGGGGCTAGTGCTACAGAAGTTGATATTGCTTTTACAGAACCATATTTTCTCAACCGTAAGTTAGCAGCCGGTGTTGATATCTTCAAAAAAACCTATGACCTAAAGGATGAAAGCTCTTTTGAAAAATCTTCTTTAGGTGGAGGGTTACGATTGGGTTATGATTATTCTGATCAACTTAGACAAAAATTTCAATATTCATTAAGTCAAGACAAGGTCACTGACGTCAAAGCTGATGCCTCTCTAGCAATTCAGGAGCAAAAGGGGTCTGCTGTTAAATCAGAGNTATCACAAACTTTATCGTTCGAAACACTTGATAATCGGTTTTCACCGACTGACGGAACTATAGGACGTTTCACGACTTCATTAGCGGGCTTAGGCGGGAGTGTTAAATTTTTTAGAACGAATTTTAAAGCGAAGCAGTATTTTCCATTGAGAGAGAAAATAACGGGAAGCCTCGGCATCCAAGGTGGATATATTCTTGGCCTTGGTGAAGATATTCGAATTGTAGATCGGTTCTTCTTGGGTGGTTCCTCCTTGAGAGGATTTAAGGCGTCCGGAGTTGGGCCAAGAGATAAGGCCACCGGTGATTCTATTGGAGGAAAGTTTATGTTGGCGGGTACAGCTCAATTAATGTTTCCTCTTGGTTTGCCAAATGAGTTTGGTGTGAAGGGTAGATTGTTTTCGGATATAGGATCATTAACAAATTCGGAATCAACAAATGCGAGTATTAATGAGGATAATTCATTGCGTGCTTCTGTAGGTTTCGGAATTTCGTGGAAATCTCCACTTGGTCCATTAGCAATAGATATTAGTCAACCAATTTTGAAGAAAGATTTTGATAAAACAGAATTAATTCGTTTTGATATAGGTGCGAGGTTTTAGGTGTTAAAAATGAAATGCATTTCAAAAACTATACTGGGGTCTTGGCTAGTTTTCAGTTGTATATCCTTTCCCCCTTTATTCGCACAGACTATTCCAATTGGTGTAATCGATATCCAGAAAGTAATAAAAAATTCGGCGGCAGCCCTTTCAATCAGGCCTCAAATGGAAAAATTAAAAAAAGTTTATCGGGCTAAATTTAAAAAGTCGGAATTAAATTTACAAAAACAAAAACGAGAATTGCAAGAACAAAGAGCTATTATGCCGGAAGGCTANTCTAAAAGGATAAAAACATTTCAAAAAAAGGTTAGGAATACACAACGCGAGTTACAAATAGTTAACCGGATGTTTGATCGGGCATTAGCAAACTCTATGCGGGAAGTGCATCGAACTATGAACGGAATTACGATGCAAATTGCTCAGGAGAAATCGTTAAAATTTGTTATACCTAAAAGGCTAGTAATATTTTATGAAGAAACTTCGGATATTACTAAAGAAGTAACCAAAAGGTTAAACAAACGTTTGCCAAAAGTTAAAGTGGTTATACCCAAATTAAAAATTAAGGAATAATTAGTGATGCCGGATAGCCGGTTTTTTAAATCAATCGGACCTTGTACTGTCGGAGAGTTGGCAGGGATTTCGAACGCAGAAATATTAGAAAAGGATACTCAAAGTAAGGTTGTAACAGATGTCAGCCCTATTGCAAGCGCTGGCCCCGATGAGATCAGCTTCTTGGATAATAGNCGTTACATTGAAGAATTTAAAAATAGTACCGCAGGTGCCTGTGTTGTTCACCCTGACCAAGCAAAAAATGCGCCAGAAGGTATGATATTATTGGTATCTACCGAGCCATATTTAGCATTTGCAAAAATTGCAAATTATTTATATCCAGAACAAGGGAAGAGTTCCCATGAGGAACAAGACGAGTTAATTAGTAAGTCGGCTACTATCGGCGCTAATACGATTATTTCACCGGGTGTATTTATCGGACAAGGTGCCCGTATTGGTGCTGACTGTAAATTAGGTCCGAATGCCGTCATTGGTGATGGTGTTATTATCGGTGATGGTTGCTACCTAGGACCAGCTGTTTCGATCCAATATTCGATAGTTGGTTGTGGAGTGCGTTGTTTTGCTGGATCTCGATTAGGAGAACAGGGTTTTGGTTTCGCTTCTTCTGTGGATGGTCATTTGACGNTTCCTCAATTAGGAAGAGTAATCGTCGGAGATAATACTGAAATAGGAGCTAACTCAACTATTGATAGAGGAAGTGCATCTGACACCATTATTGGTAAGGGTTGCAGAATTGATAATTTAGTCCAAATTGGACACAACGTGGTCATAGGAGATGGTTGCGTGTTAGTAGCACAAGTCGGAATTGCTGGTAGTACNCACCTTGGTAATTATGTATTAGTTGGAGGCCAAGTCGGAATTTCTGGACACCTGAGAATTGGTGATGGCGTCCAAATTGCTGCACAATCCGGGGTCATGAATGATTTGAAGGCAGGAGAACGTTATGGTGGCTCGCCAGCTGTTCCAATGAAACAGTGGACTTATCAAGCTGCAATGTTGCGTTCAATGGGACGTAAGAAAGTAAGAAATAATGGATAGTGTCGAAGAATTAGGTGAACAAAGAGAAATAGATATCGATCGTATTCTAGAGCTTCTTCCTCATAGGTACCCTTTTTTGATGATTGATAGGATGGTGAATATCATTCCTGGTGAAAGTGCTGTTGGAATAAAAAACGTTACAGTTAATGAGCCATGCTTTCAGGGGCATTTCCCATCCAAGCCNATCTTTCCGGGTGTATTAATTATAGAAGCAATGGCGCAGACCTCGGCGGCTCTTGTTGTTGATACTTTAGGAAGTTCGACTGAGGGGAAACTTGTCTATTTTATGTCGATAGATAACGCACGATTCAGAAGGCCCGTTATACCTGGTGATCAGTTACAAATCCATGTATCTAAACATTCATGTCGTGGTAATGTCTGGAAATTTGATTCTGAAGCTAAAGTTAATGAAACTGTCGTTGCTGAAGCAAAATATACTGCAATGATTATGGATAATTAAAAATATGATTGAAGTTCATCCGACAGCTATCGTAGAACGGGATGCAAAACTTGGCGAAAATGTCATCATCGGACCTTATTGTAGCATTGGTGCCAACGTCATTATTGGTGATGGGTGTCGTTTAGTGTCTCATGCTGTTGTAGCCGGCAATACAACCATTGGCGCGAATACACATATTTATCCGTTCGCTTCCATCGGACATCCTCCTCAGGATATGAAATTTAAGGGCGAGCCTTCAAAGCTGTTAATTGGAGCTAATAATATAATTCGCGAGCATGTTACCATGAATCCGGGGACCGAAGGGGGAGGTATGGTTACTCAAATTGGGAATAACTGTCTATTTATGGTTGGTTCGCATGTAGCACATGACGGTGTTATTGGTAATCACGTTATATTTGCTAATAATGCCACAGTTGCAGGGCACGTAGTTGTAGAAGATTACGCTATATTAGGTGGCCTTTGCGCGGTCCATCAGTTTGTGAGAATAGGTTGCCATGCAATGATTGGAGGCATGTCCGGTGTGGAGCAGGATGTTATTCCTTATGGATCGGTACTTGGCAACCGGGCGCGATTAGCGGGTCTAAATGTTGTAGGCATTCGTCGCAGAGGATTTTCGCGCAGTGAAATTGCAGATTTAAGAAAGGCTTATCGCTTATTATTTGCCGAAGAAGGTTCCATGTCCGAAAGGCTCGTAGATGTTTCAGAAATGTATAAGGAAAANGAAGCTGTTATGGAGATNGTANACTTTATTCGNGGNGAATCAAGTCGTTCAATCTGTCAGCCGCGTACGGAGCATGGCACCTAAACTTGCAATTGTAGCCGGCGGTGGCAGTTTACCCTCTTTGCTAAGGGAAGCCTGTAATGCTGTAGGACGTGAGGTTCTCTTTCTCGCTATACAGGGAGAGGTTAACGATAATTTAACTCCTGAGCCTGATAAATGGGTAATTCTTGCCCAATGGGGTGCAAATCTAGATTATCTTCGTCAAAACAAGGTACAGCAGTTAGTGTTTGCTGGGACCGTTAAGAGGCCTAACTTAAANGACCTGCGTCCAGATAAAAGAGGTGCAGCATTTTTGACCCGTTTGGGTTTGTCTTGGTTTGGNGACGATTCAATTTTGTCGACAGTTTTAAAGGAACTTGAAAATGAGGGGTTTGAAATCATCTCACCAAACTCTTTACTTGAAAATATTGTTTCAAAATCNGGGTCTTATGGAAAAATATCCCCNTCTGAAGAGGATCTGAAAGATATTCATAGGGGTATAAACGTCATTCATAAAATTGGAGAAAGTGACATAGGCCAAGCGTTAGTTTTAGAAGAAGGAATTGTAATAGCAATAGAGGCAGCAGAAGGCACAAATGAAATGCTTCGGAGGTGCAAGCCTTTCCTAAATAACGGGAACCATTCCGTGCTGGTTAAAGGGCCTAAACCAAGACAAGAATTAAGAATAGATATGCCAACGATTGGCCCTCAAACGGTTGAACTGGCCTATAGAAGCGGGCTTTCTGGAATAGCCGTTGAAGCTGGTGGTGTTTTAGTAATCGATGAAGTGGAAGTTATTCGTTTGGTGGATAAATTAGGTTTATATTTGTACGGAGTTTAAAGGTAAGAAAATTGAGTGGTTCTGACCCTAACAATATTNATAAGAAATCGGCTGCTATCAGAATTTTTTTGATTGCTGGAGAACCTTCTGGTGACTTATTAGGAGGAAGATTGATGGCGGCTCTGAAAAGTCAAACGAGAGGAAATGTAGAATTTTTAGGCATTGGCGGACAAAATATGGAGAAAGAGGGACTGGATAGTCTTTTTCCTATTCACGATATTTCTTTAATGGGCTTGGCAGAAATCATCCCAAAGATTTTAAAATTACGTCAATTGATTTTTTCTACGGTAAAAGCGGTGGAAGGTTTTTCACCAGATGTTTTAATCACAATTGATTCTCCGGGTTTTTGTCTTAGGGTTCTTAAACGTTTGAACAAAAACAATATCAAAACAAAGAAAGTTCACTACGTTGCACCCAGTGTTTGGGCTTGGCGGAGTGGAAGAGTTAAAAAGTTTGCAAAAGAATTTGATCACCTGTTAACACTTTTACCCTTCGAGCCTTCNTACTTTATACCCAATGGCTTGCCATCTACCTTCATAGGACATGCGGTGATCGAGTCNGATATAGAAAAAATTGATGGTCCCAGCTTTCGTAAAAAATATAATATTAATTTCAAAGCCCCACTTATTTGTGTGTTGCCAGGCAGTCGGCTAGGAGAGGTACGCCGTCACTTAAAACCCTTTGGTGCGGCAGTATTGTTATTAAAACAAAATTTTCCAAAGTTAAATGTGGTTATACCAACACTTCCAATCTTAAAAGNAGAAGTTTGGAAAATTGTAAAAAATTGGGATATAAATGTTACCTTGGTAGATAGTCAAAATTCCAGATTTGATTCTATGGCAGCATCCAATATCGCTTTAGCTGCATCCGGTACAGTTTCTCTAGAATTAGGATTAATTCGTGTTCCATGCGTAATCGCGTACAGAGTTAATCCAATTACTTCTTTAATTGCTAGATTTTTAATAAAGGTAAGTTACTTTAACCTTATAAATATTTTATTGGACCGAGAAGTAACACCTGAGTTTATTCAAGAAAAATGTTCTGGTAGAAATCTTTCTGCTGCACTTCAAGATTTACTTACTGATCAAAACGCTTATCAAAATCAACAAGATGCTGNNACCAANGCATTGAANTTATTGCGTGTAGAAAAANAATTACCNAGTAACGCTGCAGCAGAAACTATNTTATCACTNNTAAAATANAGTTTTTATTCTNTCCTTTTTGATATTGGGGTCGANCTTTTNCTAACCCCTCTCTGAAATTGGNACATGATCCCNTTGTGCTGNNCCGGTATAAAGTTGTCTAGGTCTACCAATTTTTTGATTAGGNTCTTCAATCATCTCATTCCATTGGGCAATCCAACCTACAGTTCGTGCTACAGCAAANAGTACGGTAAACATTGTTGTTGGAATTCCTAAAGCTTGAAAAATAATTCCTGAATAAAAATCCACATTTGGATATAATTTACGACTTACAAAGTATTCATCTTCTAGAGCTATTCTTTCGAGTTCCATGGCAAGATCTAAAAGTGGTTCTTCGCGAATGTCGAGCTCATCCAGAACGGAGTGGCATGTNTCNCTCATGATTTTTGCTCTTGGGTCGAAGTTTTTATATACNCGGTGNCCAAANCCCATTATACGAAANGGATCATTAGGATCTTTAGCCTTTTTGATAAAGTCGGCGATATTATCCTTGTTNCCTATTTCATTNAGCATATTTAAAACNGCTTCGTTAGCGCCCCCATGNGCAGGNCCCCAGAGGCTTGCAATACCGGCNGAGATACAGGCNAATGGATTTGCTCCACTTGAACCTGCAAGTCGAACAGTTGACGTAGAAGCATTCTGTTCGTGATCCGCGTGTAATATAAGGATTCGGTCCATAGCTTTGGCTATTACAGGGTTAATTTTGTATTCCTCGCATGGTGTAGCAAACATCATATGAAGAAAATTTTCAGAAAATCCCAGATCGTTTCGAGGATATATAAATGGTTGCCCCAATGAATATTTATATGCCCAACCCGCAATAGTAGGCATTTTTGCAACCATACGGTAAGAGGCCACCATTCGTTGATGAGGGTCTGCTATGTCCGTACTATCATGATAAAACGCAGAAAGCGCTCCAACCACTCCACACATGATAGCCATTGGATGGGCATCTCTCCGGAAGCCTCGGTAAAAATTAGTAATTTGTTCGTGCAGCATGGTGTGCAAGGTAATAGCGCGATCAAATTCCGTTTTTTGGTTCTGTTTTGGCAGTTCTCCATAGAGGAGCAAATAACAGACCTCTAAAAAGTCACTGTTTTCAGCGAGTTGCTCTATGGGGTAGCCACGGTGGAGCAGTATCCCTTTGTCTCCATCAATATAGGTAATTTTAGACTCACAACTTCCGGTTGCTATGAACCCTGGATCATAGGTGAAGTAGCCGGTTTCAGCATATAGTTTTCTTATATCGATAACCGGAGGTCCTTCAGTGCCTGTTAAAATTGGAAAGTTGCTTTCTTTTCCTGAAACGTTATCNATAACCTTAACGTTTTTATTTGATTCCNTTGCCGCTGCGGAGNTTTTCTGACTCATTCAGTCTATCCTTCTTGGCCAACCGTGATAGGTAGCCTTCAATTAAACACCTAATGGAGATTGCGGAAAATAACCGATAAATAAAGGTATTTCAATTGTTTGAAGCTAATTGTCTAAAATATCTTTTATGCGCGCCATCGTTTCTTCCTTACCTAATATGGACGCTACTTCAAAAATACTCGGCGAAATTGTTGTCCCGGTAAGCGTGGCACGCAATGGTTGGGCTATTTCTCCTAGATTTATTTCTTCATTCTTTGAAAAATCTTTAAGTGTGGACTGTATATTTTCGGGGTTCCATGGGTTAATTTTTTCGAGTGAACTTGTTAATTTTTTCAATCTATCTTTCGCGACCTTGTCTAAAATAAGTAAAGCCTTCCTATCAAAACNTAAGGGTCNTTTTTTAAAATAAAACAGAGAGGAATCAATAAGTTCTAATAAAGTTTTTGCGCGAAGCTTTAATCCTGGCATCGCATCAGTTAGTCGTCGCTCAATGTAACTACAATCCGAAAGATTTAATTTTTCATTTACTGCTTCTTTAATTAAACCTACGAGTATTTCATCGTCGGCTTCCTTGATATAGTGGGAATTTATTGCATCTATTTTATTAAAATCTATACGAGAGGGTCCTTTTCCTACATTACTAATATCAAACCATTTAATAGCCTTTGCTAATGTAAATATTTCATCGTTGCCGTGACTCCAGCCGAGCCGCATAAGGTAATTAACAATAGCATCGGGTAAATATCCTTGTTTCTTGTAGTGATCTATTCCTAGGGCGCCGTGTCTTTTGGATAGTTTTCCACCCTCCGGACCGTGAATAAGGGGGATGTGTCCAAAAATAGGAGTATCCCANTTTAANGCCTTAAATAGNTGGGTTTGCCTGAATGCATTTGTAAGGTGATCATCCCCTCTTATTATATGAGTTACTCCCATGTCATGGTCGTCAACGACCGCTGAAAGTAAATATGTCGGGGTACCATCTGCACGCAACAATATCATGTCATCAAGTTGTTGATTAGATACATTAACGGGCCCCTGAACGAGGTCGTTAATTTTTGTTGTACCTTGAATAGGTGTTTTAAAACGAAGGACTGGAGCAACATCTCTTGGAGCGTCTGCGGGGTCTTTATCCCGCCATTTGCCATCGTACAAACGACTTGTANCTAATGCGCGAGCGTTTTCACGCATTTTCAGCAATTCTTCTTGTGAGCAGTAGCAATGATAAGCCAATCCAGCAGAAAGAAGTTCTGTGGCGACACGTTGATGTCGTTCTTTATTATTTGATTGAAATATTGGTTTCTCGTCTGGATTGAGATTAAGCCAGTTTAAACCATCTAAGATTGCATCTATTGCATCCTTAATAGAGCGTTTTTTATCTGTGTCCTCTATTCTGAGTAAATATTTACCGCCATGATGTCTTGCAAATAGCAAGTTAAAAAGTGCGGTCCTTACTCCACCAATATGCAAAAAACCTGTCGGTGAGGGGGCAAACCTAGTGACAACATTCATAGTTTAAAAATCGATGTTATAAAATATTACTAGAAGATCATAATAGAAATTATGTATTATTAATAGTTTGTATATTTTTAGTCTTCTCGGAAGAAGAATGAGTTATCTGTNGGGTCCAATCGTCTACGAATATTGTCGGAAAATAGCTTTTAATTGGCCCTGTACTCTAACTCTGTCAGGTCCAAAAATTTTTGTTTCATAAACTTTGTTAGCTGCTTCTAGCGCAATCGTTTTTCCCTTTCGATGCAACCGTTTTAGGGTAACTTCATTTTCATCAATTAGAGCGACAACAACTTCACCATTGTTGGCTGTCTCAGATCGTCTAATAATTGCTAGATCACCATCTAAAATACCAGCATCGATCATAGAATCTCCTTCTACCTCCAATGCGTAATGTTCTCCTTCTCCTAACATAGAGGCTGGAATATCGATCATGTTTGTGTCATCCCGAACGGCATCTATTGGTAGCCCAGCTGCAATTTTTCCATAAAGCGGAATTTGTCTAATGGATTCAATAATTTCTGTTGTTAATGTTTCTTTAAAGCCTCCTTCTATGACATTAGGTTTGAATTCTTGTTTAAGCTTAATTGGTTGGTCAATGTTGTCAGGAAGATTTATTATTTTTAATGCTCTTGCACGATGTGGAAGGCGTTTAATAAAACCCCTTTCTTCTAAACTTTTAATAAGCCGGTGGATACCGGACTTTGATTTAAGTCCAACTGCCTCTTTCATTTCTTCGAAAGAAGGTGAGATACCATTCATTTTAATTTTATTATTTAAAAATTTAAGTAATTCAAATTGTTTTTTTGTTAACATTAAATAACCTTTTTCATATTTTTCTTGGTTCTAAGACCAGCAAAGGAACAAAATAGAAACATTTTAAAAATGTTCTANTTTAGTTCTAAAAAAAGGTCAATATTAAAAGTGAATTATTATCGAATCAGATACTAAGATTTCCGCCGCCAAGCCGTATAATAATGACCGGATTCCCAACATTAGCCTTAGGTGCAAAGGGTTCTCTCACAATAAGTGCGTCCGCCTTTGCTAGTCCGGAAAATACCGAGCTATCTTGTTTCTCTATGGGTGTAACATGCAATGAGCCGTCACTTTTTCTTTCTAAAATACCNCGCAAATAATCCTCACGTTCATCATTTTCTAGGAGAACTTCGGTAAGATTTGCGTACTCTAATTCAGGCTCACCGTCTCTTATACCAAGCATTGCATTTATAGCGGGACGCAGAAATATTGTCGCACACACAAGAGCGGATACAGGGTTTCCGGGTAATCCCAGCATTTTTGTTTTTCCAATTTTCCCATAGATAAGGGGTTTGCCGGGTCTCATTGCTATTCTCCAAAATTCAATTTTTAACCCAATTTCGCTTAAAACACTTTTAACAAGGTCATGTTCTCCCACGGAAGCGCCACCACAGGTGATTAACATATCTGTACCTTTGGCGCCCTCCGCCATCTTTAGAAGTCCATCTCGAGAGTCGGGCGCAATTCCTAAATCTATGGGAATACCACCAAGTGCAAGGATGAAACCATTTAGGGCAGGCCCATTTGAACTCACTATTTGGTTAGGCCCTAGTTCCTGTCCGGGCATAGCAATTTCATCACCTGTAGCCAATAATGCAATTCTTGGTTTTCGTCGCACTGTTAGCCAGGATACATTCATTCCCGCTGCCAAACCTATATCTCTGGCTGTTAAAACTCGTCCAGCCTTTAGTAGGATATCTCCTTTTTTAAAATCCAATCCTGGCTGTCTTATGAATTGTCCAACACTACTTTNGCCATTAGTAACANTTACCGATTTNTCATCACATTTAGTATTTTCTTGAATGATAACCGCATCTGCTCCCTCAGGAATTTTTGCTCCGGTAAATATTCTTACCGCTTCGTTTTTNTTTACCTTNCCTTCAAAAGATTGTCCCGCGGGCNNATGTCCNATTATTTTTAATTTATAAGGTTTTGAGGAANNATCNTTNGCTCGAACNGCATAACCGTCCATTGNTGAGACNGCGTATGGAGGTTGNGTTCTTNNAGCAGATACATCAGTNGCCAGTACCCGGCCAAAGCTNGCNTGNAGAGGTACTTGTTCNGNGGGCATNAGNTCTNTTGTTGATATTATTCTCTTTTTNGCTTCGAGGACGGGNATCATTTCTCAANTCTCATTGATATTGAAGTCAGGAGATTTTCCTCCTGATTTAGCAACNAGGTGAATATTTGTTAATTCCATTGTNCNGTCNACNGCTTTGCACATATCATANATNGTCAGNGCTGCAACCGAAACGGCAGTGAGNGCTTCCATCTCAACACCAGTTTGTCCCATTACCTTGCATGTTGCTTTTATATTGATGGCGCAGTTTAAATTATCTAAATCGAGTTTAATTTCAATATTTTGTAAAGTAAGTGGATGACAAAGGGGGATGAGCTGCGGGGTTTGTTTAGCACCAAATATACCCGCTAGTCGCGCAACCGAAACTACGTCTCCTTTTTTTAAACCACCTTCCTTTATTAATTGCATGGTGTGTGGTTGCATAGTAACTCTTCCCGCCGCTGTTGCTATCCTGCTGGTTACGTCTTTATCTGATACATCAACCATTACCGCGGTACCATCTTCATCTAGGTGGCTCAGTCCTATCTTATCTTTCAAGTCCTTATTCCCTTAAAATCAACCCGTTAAAGGGTCATTTAATAAATTTTTAACGGCGATAGATACGTCTTTTTTCCGCATCAGTGATTCTCCAATAAGGAAACATCTTACGCCAATTTTTGCCATCTCGGCGAGGTCTTCTGGTGTATTTAAACCACTTTCCGACACAATAAGTTTTTCTTCGGGGACTAATTTAGAAAGCTTTTTTGTATTAGAGATATCTGTCTCTAACGTTTTAAGGTTCCTATTATTGATCCCGATCAAAGGAGAGCTCAGTTCTAGCGCCTGTTCTAGTTCTTCTTCATTGTGGACCTCAATAAGCACGTCCATGCCATAAGAATTTGCTATACCCTCCAATTCCATTGATTTATTTTTAGAGAGGGCAGCCATAATAAGTAAAATGCAGTCTGCTCCTAGTGCTCGGGACTCATGAACTTGATAAGGCTCCAGCATGAAATCTTTTCTCAATATTGGGATCGTAACGGCTTTTTTTGCTTCACATAAATGTCGGTCTTTTCCACTAAAATATGGCTCGTCGGTCAGTACAGATATACAACTAGCTCCTCCAGAATGATAAGCCATAGAAAGAGACTTAGGATCAAAATCTTTACGAATTAGCCCTTTACTAGGAGAGGAACGCTTTATTTCTGCAATAAGTCCATAACCTTCCTTTGAGTTATTTTTTAAAGCCTTTAAAAACCCCCGAGGAGGCTCCATGGATTTACAAATTTGCTTTATTTCATCTAAAGGATGAAGACCTTCTTTTATAGTGATGTGTTTTCGTTTATTCTCACAAATATTAGTTAGCGCATTATTCATAAGTCTTACGATGTGATCAGTGGTTATTTGTTGGTTATTTTTATCAATTTTTCCAAGGCCATCTTTGCCTTTCCGTTATCAATTGCATTAGCTGCTATTTGAACCCCTTCCTCAAGGTTTTTGGCTTTGTTAGCAACTATAAGTCCTGCTCCAGCAGTATAAGTCACCACATCCCGGAATGGACTTTTTTCTCCATCTAGCATTGCCATCATTGCCTTTGCATTTTCTTTTGCATCACCGCCCTTCAAATCTTCTGGTCTTGCATTCGGTATACCAGCGTCAGACGGAGATACGATAAAATTGGTTACCTTACCCTTTTCAAGAGCAGCTACATAGGATGGTCCTGTGGTGGTAAGCTCATCAAGACCATCAGATCCGTGTACTACCCAGGCGCGATCTGCACCAAGTTTACCCAAAACTTTTGCCATCGGCTCTACCCACTCCCGAGCAAATACACCAACAAGTAGTCTGTTGACTCCTGCCGGGTTGGATAGGGGACCTAAAATATTAAAAATTGTTCTCGTCGCGAGCTCTACTCTTGGTCCAGCGACATGTCTTGTTGCACTATGGTGTCGGGGAGCCATCATAAAACCGATATTTGCTTTACGTATTGATTTCTCAATTTGTTCCATCTCGCAATCAATATTTACGCCAAGAGCTCCCAGAACATCAGCTGCTCCAGCGCGTGAAGATAATGCCCGGTTGCCGTGCTTTGCTATTGGAATTCCGCAACCGGCTGTAACGATTGCAGCTCCGGTGGAAATATTAAGAGTTCCACCTCCATCTCCACCTGTTCCTACAATATCAATTGCGTCACTGGGAGCGGAAATACTCCTAGCCTTGTTTCGCATTATTCTCGCTGCTGCAGTTATTTCGTCGACGGTCTCCCCTCTGACCCTTAACGCCATTAGGAATGCACCTATTTGTGACGGAGTAGCATCTCCTGACATAATAATGTCAAAGGCATTCTCCGCTTCAAATTCCTTTAATGTTGCACCACTAGCAACCTTGTCCAGAAGGGGTTTTATACCCTCGGCGGCGTTAGTCATGCCGCGTCCTCCATTTTCGAGAAAGTTTGAGAAAATTATTTAATAATTTGTGACCATATTCTGTTTCAATACTTTCGGGATGAAATTGAACACCATATATCGGCCATTTGTTATGAGCTAAACCCATTACTAACTCATCCTCTGTTCTTGCTGTAACTTTTAAACAACTTGGTGTTGTCTTCGGATTAACAATGAGAGAGTGATACCTTATCGCTTTAAAGGTTTCAGGAATACCTAGGAATAAATCTTTCCCTATATGACTAATTTTGCTCGATTTACCATGAACAGGTTTTTCTGCCCGCACAATGCTGGCACCAAATGCTTGAGCGATGGATTGATGTCCTAAACATACGCCTAATATGGGAATATTTCCCTCAGACTTTTTTATCAATTCTAAGCAAATTCCAGCTTTATCTGGTTCACAGGGTCCTGGCGAAAGAACAATAGAATCTGGTTTGGTTTCTAATATTTCTTCCGCAGACATATCGTCATTACGATAAACGATTGTTTTTGCCCCTAATTCCCCAAAATAATGCACTAGATTGTAAGCAAAGCTATCGTAATTGTCGATTAAGGTGAGCATTTCAAATTTTAAACATAATATTGTTGATTAGACGTTGCTTTATAGCAAGTTGGTTACGCTAACGAAAGTAACCGGAAAAACTATCAGCTTTAAATTTTGACCTTGTGTAAGATAGAATTTATCGGAACAATAAGCCATTAACTTGAACTTTCTGTATACATTACTGCTTCTTCAGCAGCTCTTACCAAAGCTCGCGCCTTGTTAATACATTCTTGGTGTTCTGAGTCAGGATTACTGTCAGCGACTATTCCTGCACCAGATTGAATATACATCATGCCGTCTTTAACGATTGCAGTTCGGAGGACTATGCAAGTGTCCATAGATCCGTTTGCCGAAAAATATCCAACGGCACCGGCATATATTCCTCTTTTGACCATTTCCAGTTCGTCAATAATTTGCATAGCGCGTATTTTAGGAGCTCCCGATACTGTGCCAGCAGGAAATCCACTAGCGAGAGCGTCCATTGCATCAAAACCGGGGTCAATCATCCCTTCCACATTGGATACGATATGCATGACATGGGAGTAGCGCTCGATAACCATTTTTTCTGTTACTTTTACGGACCCTGGTTGAGCGACCCGTCCAACATCGTTTCGCCCTAGATCGAGCAGCATTAAATGCTCGGCACGTTCTTTGTCATCTTTAAGGAGCTCTTTTGCTAACTTTTCATCCTCGGAGTTAGTTTTCCCTCTAGGTCGAGTGCCGGCTAAAGGTCGCAACGTTATTTTATTTTTTCTTAATCGAACTAGTATTTCCGGACTAGATCCAATAACTGCAAATTCTCCAAAATTTAAGAAAAACAGAAAGGGGGAGGGGTTAGTTCTCCTGAGTGCCCGGTATAGAGAAAAAGGTGATAATTTAAATGGAAAAGAAAACCGTTGTGACAAAACAACTTGGAATATATCACCGGCAAAAATGTATTCCTTCGCCCTTTGAACCATTTCTTTGAACGCCTTTTTAGTAGTATTAGATTTAGCCTTAATCGGAACCGGTTTAGTGACATTATTAATTGGCTGATGCAAAAGTTGTTTGTCTAAATCCTTTATAATTTTCTCGATACGGGCTATAGCGTTTTTGTAGGCAGTTTTTTTATTGATATCCGGTTTATACCTTACCGGGGTGACTATAGTAATGGTATCCTTCACGACATCAAAAATAGCCATAATCGTTGGTCGAACAAAAAGCCCATCAGGAGTTTTTATTGTATCAGGACGGGATGAGGGAATATTTTCCATTAGTGATACCATATCATAGCCGAGGTAGCCCACTAACCCTGCGGCCATAGGAGGAAGACCGCTTGGTAGTTCTATACGTGATGAGTTAACTAAATTTCTTAAAGATGTAAGGGCGCTTTCTTGGCATGTCACAAAACCTGCCGTTGTGGTGTGTGCAGAATAATTGATTTCAGCTTTGTCCCCATAACAACGCCATATCACATCCGGATAAAGACCAATGATTGAGTATTGTCCGCGGATTGCCCCCCCTTCCACTGACTCTAATAGAAAGCTGTTAGGAAGGTTAGTGGCAATTTTGAGCATTGCTGATACTGGTGTTTCTAAATCAGCAACAACAGTCGTCCATACAACCTGATCTGCGTCTTTCTTGTAATTTACAGAAAATTGTTCAAATGGCGGTTCAACTTTCATTATTAGAGACGATCCGATATAGCATCGGCAATTGCTTTTTGATCAATTTTTGTTGGAAATTTATTTTTTAGTGAGGAAACGTATTGATCGATATTATCCGAAGTAATTATATCATGAATTTGAGACTTTAATTCCCCAATTTTTTCTTTTTTATCTATTAAATCTGCAGGGATGATTTTTTTTATCAAGGCTATATAGTAGCCTTTATCCGATGCTTTAATAATAACCTCTCCCTGCTTGGCTTCAAATATTGGTGCTCGGAGAATGTTAGGAATATCTTTTTTCTTAGAACTTGGAAACCTAAAAAAAGGCTTACTAGTTTTTATTGAGAACCCTTTTTCTTTTGCCAATTTGGAAAGGCTACGTGAGCCTTTGGATTCCTCTTGAAATTTTAGAGAAATCATTTTGGTCTTAGATCGGATTTTACCTTTTTTCCACATCTCCAAAATCTTATTTCGAACCAAACTCAAAGGTCTATTTTCTGGAGCCTTTTTTGACTCTACTTTTATCACGAAAAATTCTCCCGTTCTTGTCTCTTCAATATTTGTAGTTTCCCCTATAGGTGTTGAGAATATCTTTTTTAAAAACATTGATGATTTGGGCAGGTTTAAAGCAGGTTTTCCATTCTCTCCATTTCCGGCAATATCTACATTTGTAATTCGGATCACCCTAGATCCTATATTGCTAGCCGCTTCATCTAAATTAGCCCCTCCCGCGAGTGCATCGTCGAGTTTCCCGGTTAATTTTATAATATTGTCTACGGCCATCTCCAATGAGAGGTCCCGTTTAATCTCGGTTCGGAGTTCAGAAAATGAAGGAACCTTGGCAGTCTCTATTTTCTTGATCTGAATGACATGCCAACCAAGTGGGGTTTGAATTGGTTGAATTAATCCGGGCTTTTTAGGTTTAAATACTGCATTCGCTAAATTGTCCGTCAGGTCCTTAGGTTCTAGAAAGCCGAGTTTATTATATTTTTGTCCGTCTTTAATTTTCAGGTTTTGGAATAAATTCCTCTTTGACCGAGCTTTATTAAAAAATTCATGTGCCTTTTTTTTGTTTTGGAATAGCACTTGGTAGAGTAAACGGCGTTCTGGCTTCGTACGAATTTCTTTTCGGTATTCGTACTCATTCTTCAATTTCTCAATCGGCGGAGATAATTCCTTGGCTACTTTTTTAGGGTCGAGAAAGATAGCCGACACACTCCGATATTCCGGAGTCTTAAATAATTTAGAACGTTTTTTATAATAATTAAAAATTTCCGTTTCATTAGCTTTTTTAATCGAAGAGCTTTTTTGGTTCGGAATAAAGACTACTTCAGCTACTCGTTTTTCGTTTTGGTACTTGTAAATATTATTTAGCATCACCTTTGGTGAATGAGTTGAAGAACGAATTATATTTATAATTTGTTGCTTAGTTATATCATTTTTTAGAAGAGAGACATAGGTTGCTTCTGTAAGTGACTCCTGTTGTAGAAAACGTTGAAATGCATTTCGGTTAAATTGCCTATTTTGTTTAAATCTAGGGTCTTCAAAAATATTTTGTCGGATCAATTCTTCGCCTGCTGTTAAACCTAATATATTTGCCTCTAATTTTAAAAGCCGAGAGTTTATCATCTGGTTAACTGTTTGGTCGACTAAGCCAAGTTGCTGAGCTTGTTTAAGGTCGAAATTGTTCCCAAACTGACGACGAACAGCAGTCATAAGTTTTCTAATTTGATTGCTAAATTCTGATCGAGTAATTTCGGACTTGCCTACCTCAGCAATTACATTCCCAGTAACAGGTCCACGTACTACATCTCCAATACCCCATACCGCAAAAGAAAGGATTAAGAAGAAAGCTAGAATTTTAGCAACCCATGAAGCTGCTTTGCTACGCATTTTATCGATCATAATTAAACCGTGTTGAGTTATTTAAGATAGTGAAATTCCTGTCATAATAGAAAGGGATGCGGTGAGCTGCAATAATCAATAATTTCATAATTAAAACCAGTCTTGGTCCTAGGCGATCATTATGATAAGTAGCCTTCTATATTTTCACATTATATGGCGCAAATATTATGAGATCTCTAATTGTTGGAAATTGGAAGATGAACGGATCCATAGCTAGTGGTACCAATCTAGTGTCGGGAATACTAGAGCAGCGGGCTGAGCATGACCCTGGTTGTGATATACTTGTTTGTCCTCCATTTGTATTTCTGAGACCTATTGCTGATTTGATTGAAAATTCTCCCATAAAGTTGGGTGGTCAGGATTGCCATATGGATAAGGGGGGTGCTCACACCGGTGATATAAGCGCCTCTATGTTACGGGATGTAGGCTGCCAGTTTGTTATTGTTGGCCATTCCGAACGCCGAGTTAACCATAAAGAAAAAAATCGTGCAGTTCTTCTTAAAGCTAAAGCTGCCCATGAAAATGGGTTAATAGCTATCATTTGTCTGGGTGAAACACTTGAAGAACGCAAGGAATCGAAGACTTTGACAGTAATCAAACATCAATTGGAGGGTTCTATACCAGAGACTGCTTCTTTCAATGATACAGTTATTGCTTATGAACCTATCTGGGCAATCGGTACAGGATTAACACCAAGTAATGAAGAGATAAAAGAAGTACACGATTTTATTCGTGACGAACTTAAAAATAATTTCAAGGATTCAACCGAATTTAGGCTACTATATGGTGGATCAGTGAACCCGGATAACGCACAAGAAATATTCTCAATTAACAACGTAAATGGCGGTTTAGTGGGAGGAGCAAGTTTAAAAGCGGAAGAGTTTTGGAAAATCTGTAAAAGTTTGTAAAAAAGATTACTGGTATTTTTTAATTTTTTTACTGGTCAAATCATGTTCAAAATGATTAAAACTGCCTATTCGGGAGTATTTTTTTGATTTCCTTTTACAAAGAAGGATAGAACCGTGGAAACAGTATTACTTTTAGTTCATTTGTTTTTGGCTATAGCTTTAGTGATAGTTGTTTTATTGCAAAAAAGTGAAGGCGGAGCCTTAGGTATTGGCGGCGGTACCATGGGTGGCCTCGTTTCTGCGCGCGGTTCAGGTAGCTTGTTGACGAAAACTACAGGTATCATTGCTGGTTTTTTTATAGCGACAAGTTTAGCTTTGGCTATTTTAGCCGGAAATATGAGTGGAGAGACAACTAAGTCAATTGTTGATGTTCCTGTTATAAAAAAAGCCTCTGAAAAACCTACGGGTCCTTCTGTCCCCCTTGCAAAATAGGTCCAAATCCGAATCAGTCTTCAATATTAAGGTTTTCTGCGCACTATTTTTCGTTGGGTGTTATGTTGATCTGGTATACTGTGGTGTTCCATGACGCGGTTTGTGTTTATTACCGGTGGCGTGGTGTCATCTCTTGGCAAAGGGATTTCCTCAGCATCATTAGGAGCCCTGCTTCAGGCGCGGGGTTTTGAAGTACGTCTTCGTAAATTAGATCCGTATTTGAATGTAGACCCTGGTACCATGAATCCTATTCAACATGGAGAAGTTTACGTTACTGATGATGGTGCAGAAACAGATCTTGATCTTGGACATTATGAGAGATTTACCGGAGTTCCGGCAAGGCAAGGGGATAATGTTACGACCGGTCGTATATACTCTACAGTTTTATCTAGAGAACGACACGGTGATTATTTGGGTGCGACGGTTCAGGTCATACCGCATGTTACTGATGCTATTAAGGAGTTTATAGAGACTGATACAGATGATGCCGATTTTGTATTATGTGAAATCGGAGGGACAGTTGGAGACATTGAAAGCCTTCCATTCTTGGAAGCAATTCGACAAAAAGCCAATGAATTAGGCAGGGCAAGGTCAATGTTTATTCATTTGACGCTCTTACCTCACCTAACCGCAGCTGGGGAAGTAAAAACAAAACCGACACAGCATTCTGTTAAGGAATTGCAGAGTGTTGGCATTCAAGCGGATATATTACTTTGTCGAGCTGAGCATCCAATTCCTGCAGATGCTAGAAAAAAAATAGCTTTATTCTGTAATGTTGCACCTGAGCGCGTAATTTCGGCGCCCGATGTGAGCAGTATATATGAGGTTCCCCTTGTTTATAACAATCAGGGTTTTGATGTTGAAGTTTGTAAACATTTTGGGATAGGCCATGATATTAAACCTAATCTCGATCGGTGGAATAATATAATCAGTAGAGTTAACAAGCCTGAGGGTGAAGTTACAATTGCTGTTGTTGGTAAATATACTGAGTTGCCTGACGCCTATAAATCTTTGGCCGAAGCGCTCGGTCACGGAGGTATTGCTAATAATGTTGCAGTAAATATGAGTTGGATTGATGCGGAGATTTTCGAAAGTGGAGATGCAATCCATCGGCTTGAGAACGTTGATGGTATATTAGTTCCTGGTGGTTTTGGTGAAAGAGGCGCTGAAGGAAAAGTTGCTGCAGTTCAGTTTGCCCGTGAACACCGAGTACCATATTTCGGGATTTGTTTTGGTATGCAAATGGCGGTTATTGAAATCTCTCGCAGTTTAGCCAGTATTCACGGAGCGGGCTCGACCGAATTTGGTGACGTATCAGATCCGGTTGTGGGTTTGTTAACTGAGTGGAAAAAGGGTGATAAAATTGAACAACGGGATCATAGCGTCGATCTTGGTGGCTCAATGAGACTTGGTTCCTACCCGTGTTCCTTGGTTAAGAATACTTTAGCTTATAAGGTTTATGGTACAAAGAATATTACGGAACGTCATCGACACCGTTATGAGGTCAACATAAATTATGCTGAGACGTTGCAAGCTGCTGGACTTATTTTCTCTGGAATGTCACCAGATGGTGAATTACCAGAAATTATTGAGTTGCCGGAACACCCATGGTTTATTGGCGTTCAATTTCATCCTGAGTTAAAATCTAAGCCATTTGATCCTCACCCGCTATTTAAATCGTTTATTAAGGCGGCGGTTGATCACTCTCGTCTTGTTTAGGAGAAGTACTAAATGATTATTGGATGCGATTAACTAACAATGTCTTACCGTCAAGTTTCAATCGGAGATCTAACCTTAGGAAATGAATGTCCTTTGGTAGTGATTGCTGGACCGTGTGCGTTAGAAGACAGAAAACATGCCATGGAAATGTCTCACGCGTTGGTTGAGCTAACAAATGAGCTTGGAATTGGATTTATTTACAAAACTTCCTTCGATAAAGCGAACAGAACATCACTTGAAGGAAAGCGAGGAGTGGGAATAAAAAAGGGACTGCCAATTCTCGCTGAAATTCGTGAAACCTATGGTTGTCCTGTTTTAACAGACGTTCACCTTCCGGATGATTGTTCAAGGGTTGCCGAGGTTGTGGATGTATTACAGATACCCGCATTCCTATCTCGTCAGACTGATCTCATTGTTGCCGCTGCCAAAACTGGGAAAGCTATTAATATTAAGAAGGGTCAATTTCTTGCTCCTTGGGACATGAAGAATGTCTTACAAAAAGCAGTTGAGAGCGGTAATCAAAATTTATTGGTCTGTGAGCGAGGAACGTCTTTCGGTTACAATACATTGATTTCTGACATGCGTTCTTTAGCGACGATGGAAAAATTTGGTTATCCTGTAGTTTTCGATGCAACACACTCGGTTCAACAGCCTGGAGGTAAAGGAAATTCTAGTGGTGGGCAAAGAGAATTTGTTGCAGTTTTAGCTCGTGCGGCTGTAGCAATAGGGGTAGCAGCAGTTTTTATTGAAACACATCAAGAACCAGACATTGCTCCTAGTGATGGTCCTAACATGGTTCCCCTTTCAGAGATGAAAGGTTTGCTGCAGGTCCTGATGTCATTTGATGAGTTGGCAAAACAAAACAAATAAAAAGTTATAAGAAAAAATAAATATTGGAGGATATGAATGACAGCAATTATCGCCATTCACGCTAGAGAAATTTTAGATTCCCGTGGAAATCCTACGGTTGAAGTGGATAGTCTTTTAGAAACTGGTGCATCTGGACGGGCGGCTGTTCCTTCAGGGGCATCTACGGGCATCCATGAAGCTGTTGAATTACGAGATGGTGATCAGGGTCGTTATAATGGCAAAGGTGTTCTAAAAGCAGTTAATGCCGTTAACAATGAAATTTCAGATGCACTGTCTGGTATGGATGCGGAGGATCAGGTTGAAATTGATAACTTAATGATAGAACTGGATGGTAGTCCTAATAAAAGTCGTTTGGGTGCCAATGCTATATTGGGTGTAAGTATGTCGATTGCCAAGGCGGCGGCATCTGAAGTAGGAGCTCCTCTCTATCGTTACATTGGCGGGGTTAATTCTCGGATAATGCCTGTTCCAATGATGAATATTTTAAATGGTGGGGCGCATGCAGATAACCTCATTGACATTCAAGAGTTTATGATCATGCCTGTCTCGGCCGGTTCAATGTCAGAGGCCATAAGATGGGGGTCGGAAATATTTAATTCTCTTAAAGATGAACTTTCAAATTCGGGATATAATACGAATGTTGGCGATGAAGGGGGTTTTGCTCCGAATTTAGGTAGTACGGAAGTTGCGCTTGAATTTATAATTAAATCCATAAAAGTGGCCGGTTATGTCCCGGGAAAAGACGTGTTTCTTGCCCTAGATGCAGCTTCTAGTGAATTTTTTAAAAATGGTAAATATGAATTGGCAGGAGAAGGTAAATCGCTGACGTCTAATGAAATGGTCGATTATTATTCCGAACTGGTCTCCAGTTTTCCCATTATCTCCATCGAGGATGGAATGGCTGAGGATGATTGGAACGGTTGGGAACACTTAACAAATGAGCTTGGAAATAAAGTGCAGCTGGTTGGTGATGATTTGTTTGTTACAAATACAGAAAGGCTGAGCAAGGGTATTTCAGAAGGGGTAGGAAATTCTATTTTGGTGAAGGTTAATCAAATCGGCACTTTAACTGAAACGCTTGCAGCGGTGGATATGGCGCATAAAGCCGGATATTCAGCTGTAATGTCTCACAGGTCCGGTGAAACAGAGGACGCTATAATTGCTGATTTAGCAGTTGCGACAAATTGTGGACAAATAAAAACTGGTTCGCTTTGTCGTTCTGATAGAACTGCAAAGTATAATCAACTCATTAGGATTGAAGAAGAACTTGGAGAACAGGCCGAGTACAGTAAAGATATTCTGAAACATTAAATGCCGCAGATGAATATCAAATTTACAATTTATACTTTATCTCATTTCAAGTGGTAAAATATCAAACCAACAATTTAGCAAGGCTATCGGGTTTTGTAGGCTTGTTATTGTGTAGTTTTTGAGTCTTTAAAGTTCAGATATTCACGATATTTTCAGTCATTTCGTATATTAAACCTTTATTTAATCTTTCTTTCAAAAGTATCCATTAAAAGAACATAAACTTTCCCAAGAGAATATTGCGTGATCGTCAGTTTTGTATACCCTTTGCAATAGTGATTTTAAGACATAGATACTCTTAAAGGTTCTATCATGAGGCATACGTTATGGCCGGTACAAGTAAAACAGGTTTAAAGAAATCTTCCAAAGTGCGTAAGCCCCAAAAAACAAAAGGGGTTAACAATAGAAATTTGAAATTTGATAGAGATTCTCTCGTCGCTTTCTATCGAGATATGCTTCTTATTCGACGTTTTGAGGAGCGTGCAGGCCAATTGTATGGCATGGGACTTATTGGTGGATTTTGTCATTTGTATATTGGGCAAGAAGCTGTCGTAGTTGGAATGCAAAAGACTATACGGGACAATGATGCCGTTATTACAAGCTATCGAGATCATGGGCATATGTTAGCTTGCGGAATGGACCCCAAAGGAGTTATGGCTGAGCTTACGGGTAGGGAAGGAGGCTATTCCCGAGGAAAAGGTGGGTCCATGCACATGTTTAGTGCGGAGAAAAACTTTTTCGGCGGACATGGTATCGTCGGCGCTCAGGTATCTATTGGAACGGGTTTGGCTTTTGGGCAACGATACAAGGGTGACAATGGAATTACCCTAGCTTACTTTGGAGATGGGGCCGCTAATCAGGGACAAGTTCACGAATCCTTTAATATGGCGGCTCTTTGGAAACTCCCGGTAGTCTACGTGATAGAAAACAACCGTTATGGAATGGGAACTTCTGTTAAGCGGGCATCAGCAACCGAAGACTTATCCCAACTGGGTGCCGGAAGAGGTATTCATGGTATACAAGTCGATGGTATGGATGTTGTCGCTGTCGCGGAAGCCGGTGAGATGGCTGCTAAAAAATGTAGAAAAGGGGAGGGCCCTGTTATCTTGGAAATGGTCACCTACCGGTATAGAGGTCACTCAATGTCAGATCCTGCTACGTACCGAACTAAAGAGGAAGTGTCCAAAATTCGTGATGAACAAGATCCTATCGGAAATCTAAAAACAAGAATTTTAAAAGGTAAAATTTTATCTGAAAATGAGTTAAAGGGCATTGATAAAGAAATCAGAGAAGAAGTCGCTGAGGCTGCGGAGTTTGCCCAGAATAGTCCTGAACCCAAACCATCAGAACTTTATACTGATGTTTTGGTTGATGGATAATAGGGAACTGTAAAAATATGCCGATTAATATTTTAATGCCAGCACTTTCGCCAACAATGACTGAAGGGCGTTTGTCGAAGTGGCATAAGTCTGAAGGAGATTTGGTGGAGGCAGGTGATATTCTTGCTGAAATTGAAACCGACAAGGCGACGATGGAGGTCGAAGCCGTTGATGAAGGAATTTTAGAAAAAATTTTAATTCCGGATGGATCCGACGGCGTGAAGGTAAATGAAGTTATTGCGATAATTGCCGGAGAAGACGAACAAAAATCCAATAATGAAATAGAAACCATTAGTACTGCAGATACTCTAGCTACAAAACTTGAAATAGAAAAAGAAACAGAACTAAAAAAAGGCCCTTTAGAAGAAATTAATAACGAAGGTAAGTTAAGAAAAGTCGATGCCGGAACTACAAAGGTGCAAACAGTTCGTGAGGCACTTCGGGATGCAATGGCTGAAGAAATGAGGAACGATGATCGTGTTTTTTTAATGGGGGAGGAGGTTGCGGAATATGAAGGTGCCTACAAGGTCAGCCAGGGTTTATTGGAAGAATTTGGCGAGCGCCGGGTTATAGATACGCCAATTACCGAACATGGTTTTACAGGTGTTGGTATCGGCGCGGCATTTTTGGGTCTAAGTCCAATCGTTGAGTTTATGACTTTTAATTTTGCTATGCAGGCAATGGATCAGCTTATTAATTCTGCTGCCAAGACCAATTACATGTCTGGTGGTCAAATGGGTTGTCCCATTGTATTTCGTGGGCCAAATGGTGCAGCGGCTCGTGTGGCGGCCCAACATTCGCAATGTTTTGCAAGCTGGTATGCCCATATACCTGGTTTAAAAGTAGTCTCGCCTTGGAGTGCAGGGGATGCGAAGGGTCTTTTAAAATCGTCTATACGAGATCCTAACCCAATTATATTTTTAGAAAATGAGTTACTTTACGGCAACAGTTTTGAGGTTCCAACAGATCCGAACTACGTAATTCCGATTGGAAAAGCCAACCGGGTTCGTAAGGGTAATGATGTAACAATTACAGCTTTTTCTTTGATGGTGGACAAATCGATCGAAGCCTCAAAAATTCTTTCTGAACAAGGAATAGAGGCGGAAGTTATAGACCTGAGAACACTCCGACCTCTAGATATTGAATGTATTGTGAAGTCAGTCAAGAAAACAAATAGATTGATTTCAGTGGAGGAGGGTTGGCCTTATTCTGGGATTGGGGCAGAAATATCGGCGGTTATAACCGAACATGCTTTTGATTGGCTAGACGCTCCAGTTAAAAGAGTGACCGCAGCGGATGTACCACTGCCGTATGCGGCTAACCTTGAAAGTCTAGCTCTACCCCAGGTAAGCAATATTGTTGAGGCCGTTAAGGCGGTCTGTTATCGGGATTAACATCTTCCGGTTAGGTTCATGCCCATAAATATTTTAATGCCAGCTTTATCTCCAACTATGAAGGAAGGAAATTTGTCTAAATGGCATAAGGCAGAAGGGGATATTGTAGAACCCGGAGACGTTTTGGCAGAAATTGAAACAGATAAGGCGATAATGGAAGTCGAAGCCGTGGACGCCGGAACTCTTGGAAAAATAGTTGTGCCGAACAGTTCAAAAAATGTTTCCGTGAATACGGTTATTGGAATTCTTTTTGCAGAAGGCGAAGATTTAGAATCATTCACTGCTTATGAGACCCAAGACAATTTGGGTACCGATCCAAAAACAGAAGGTCAAGAAAAAACCAAAATATTAAAAAACAAAATTTCTCCTGTTGCAGCAAGAATTGCCGAGCAGGAAGGAATAGATATTTCGAATTTAAGTGGCAGTGGACCTCACGGAAGAATTATGCAGGTTGACCTAGAGGGTAACCAGTCACAAACGCAAATTAAAGATTTAGTTGTTGAGGATAAAGAGCCTAAGAATAGTCGTTTATTTGTAAGCCCTCTCGCACGTCGTTTGGCTGCTGAATCAGACATAAATTTACACTCTATAAGTGGAACTGGTCCGCAAGGCCGTATCATTAAATTAGATATCGATAGGGCAAAACGTAAATCAATTGAGATCCAACAGCGGAGTGGAGCGGCTTTAACATCTGATTTTGAAGATGTGAAATTGAATTCGATGAGAAAAATTATAGCCGAACGAATGGTTCATTCTAAATCAACCGTACCTCATTTTTATTTGAGTGTTGATTGTGAAATAGATGAATTAATCAATGTTATGTCATCTCTTAATGAACGACGTGAAAATAATAAGCTTTCTATAAATGATTTTATAATTCGAGCCTGTGCTTTGGCTTTGNTGGANGTGCCNAAGGCAAANGTTAGCTGGNTNGGTGATGGTAAAATGAGGGTCTANAAAACNGCTGATATNTCNGTCGCNGTNGCCTTNGAAGACGGNCTGGTTACTCCAATTGTTCGTAACGCNCATGAAANGGGCTTGGCAGAAATATCTTCAACAATGAGGANTTTGGCNGAAAGAGGAAGAGCNGGTGATTNAAAACCNGAAGAATATCAAGGTGGGTCCTTNACNATTTCAAATCTTGGAATGTTTGGGATAAAACANTTTGACGCTGTTATNAATGAACCACAGGCNTGTATTTTGGCTGTTGGGGCGGGNGAGAAAAGACCNGTNGTCAGGGANGNTAAANTTAAGGCGGCCACAGTNATGACCTGNACNCTTTCCTGCGATCATCGGGTTGTTGATGGAGTTATAGGTGCCAAACTTTTNGGGGCTATTAAGAGGCTCCTNGAATATCCGCCNGAAATGTTGCTCTAGTTTTNTNNAACATNAGATGTATTNATTAATNNTNATAGGTATCGAAAGACTATAAATAAAATGGCCAATACGNGTTTTGATATTATTGTTATTGGTGGNGGNCCGGGTGGCTATGTTGCNGCTATACGCTCTTCTCAANTGGGTATGAAGACNGCCTTGGTAGAACGNGANCATCTNGGNGGNGTATGTTTAAATTGGGGGTGCATTCCAACCAAGGCTCTCCTTCGTACNTCTGAGATTTATCACGCTTTGAACAATNCGAATGAACTAGGTATCAGNGTTGAGAATATTTCCTTCGATTTGAAAAAAATTGTTTCGCGTTCGCGTGATGTAGCCAAAAAACTTAATCACGGCATTGAACACCTTCTGAAAAAAAACAATGTTCATGTAATTCCTGGCGAGGGAGGAATAATAGAGCCCGGAGTTGTCTGTGTTAAGGACCNAAACGGCGAAAGTAACAACTTTAATTGTAAAAACATAATCCTTGCGACCGGTGCACGTCCTCGTAGCCTGCCNGGTATAGAGACAGATGCTAAAAGGATATGGAATTATCGTGATGCAATGGTTCCCAANTCCATGCCGAATTCATTNTTGGTAGTCGGATCCGGTGCGATNGGAATGGAATTTGCTAGTTTTTATNGTGANCTTGGNGCGANCGTTACGATAATAGAGGTTATGGATCGGATCCTACCTGCAGAGGATAGAGAAATATCTCTGTTAGCGCGAAATTCATTTGAGAACCAGGGGATGCTAATTCATACCAATGCGACCCTTAAGTCATTGGGGTCACGTCAAACGGAAGTAAAGGCTGAGATTGAAATTGAAGGAAATATAAAAACCCAATCATTTGACAATGTAATACTTGCGGTAGGAATTGTTGGTAATACTGAAATTTTGGGCTTAGAAAAAACGGCTGTTGAAGTGGAGCACTCTCATTTAGTTGTTAACAAATGGCAGGAAACAGCTGAATTAGGGATATTTGCTATAGGAGACTTAGTAGGACCCCCTTGGCTCGCTCACAAGGCAAGTCACGAAGCAAGCATTTGTGTTGAACATATTGCTGGTTTGGAGAGTAAACCTTTAGATATTTTAAAAATTCCCGGTTGCACATATTGTCGGCCTCAAATTGCGAGCGTTGGTTTGACGGAAGAAAAAGCAATTGGGTTTGGGTATAACGTAAAAATTGGCCGATTTCCACTTGTAGCCAATGGTAAAGCTATTGCCCTCGGTACCGATGAGGGTTTGGTAAAAACTGTATTTGATGCTCAGACCGGAGAGTTGTTAGGGGCTCACATGATTGGTGCAGAGGTAACAGAAATGATTCAAGGCTATGCTATTGCTCGTTCTTCAGAACTTACAGAAGAAGACTTAATACATACTGTATTCCCTCATCCTACGATATCAGAGNCGATGCATGAATCTGTTTTGGAAGCTTTTGAGCGTGCCATTCATATATAGAAAACTGAGTTTTAATTATGAGTTTGCATCAAAAAAAATATAATTCTATTCGGCACCCGGAAAAAATAAATAAACCGGACAATATTTCTCCGAAAATTCCCGAGTGGATAAGAGTTAAGGCTCCTAATTCACGACAATATAATGAAACCCGTCNTTTAATGAGAAGTTTGTCATTAAATACGGTATGTGAAGAAGCTGCCTGTCCAAATATAGGTGAATGTTGGGAACAAAGGCATGCTACTGTGATGATATTGGGNGATGTTTGTACAAGGGCTTGTNCTTTTTGTAACGTGGCGACNGGAAGACCACATGGTNTGGATGTAAATGAACCCGCTAGAGTNGCNGATGCAGTGTNGAANCTCGCNTTAANGCATGTGGTNATAACCTCAGTAGACCGCGATGACCTAGATGATGGCGGAGCATTTCACTTTTCTGCGGTTGTTCAAAAAATTCGGCAAATGTCTCCAGACACTACTATTGAGATTTTGACGCCAGATTTTTTAAGAAAAAAAGGTGCTTTAGAAACCGTCGTAAAGTCAGGGCCGAATATTTTTAATCACAACCTTGAAACAGTACCTCGNTTATACCCTTCTGTTAGNCCNGGGGCAAAGTACGCACATTCCCTTGGNATTTTGAAACGAGTAAAATATTTAGATCCAATGATATTTACTAAATCAGGATTAATGGTTGGCTTGGGAGAAAAAGTCGATGAAATTTACAGTGTGATGGATGAAATGCGGTCTGCGGAGGTCGATT
Organism: Rhodospirillaceae bacterium; assembly: GCA_002719885.1. Lineage (GTDB taxonomy): Bacteria > Pseudomonadota > Alphaproteobacteria > MPNO01 > UBA2964 > UBA2964. The sequence continues at coordinate 69,489 of PBFH01000035.1, forward strand.
TTATTACTATTGGACAGTATCTTCAGCCAACACCTAAACATCATAGGGTCTATCGATTTTATCAACCGGATGAGTTTCAAAAATTANCAGAAATNGCAGTNTCTAANGGGTTNCTTTGNGTCTCGGCNACNCCATTAACTCGTTCCTCCTATCATGCAGATGATGACTTNAANANGTTATTAAAAGCNAAAGCACAAAAACAANACAANANTTTNNGAAAGCATGCCNAAACATTTTGAAAAACGNATTTTACCTTATTCAAGAGACAAAATCTTCAATTTAATTGCAGACGTAGAAAAATATCCGGAATTTTTACCCTGGTGTGTTGGTGCTCGTGTTTCAAAGCGCGAAGAAAATTTCGTTTATGCTGATCTTCTCGTCGGTTTCAAATGGATAAAAGAGGTTTACACCTCTAAAGTAATTTTTAACAAGCCTGATAGNATTGAAGTAGAGTATCAAAAAGGTCCATTTAAATACNTGATAAATNNTTGGAAACTTGTATCAATCGATAACGGGTGCGAGATAGAGTTCTTTATCGATTTTGAATTTCGATCAAAATTACTAAGCGGAATAATAGGACCTTTTTTTGATGAAGCCGTTAGCAGTATGGTTGGTGCTTTTGAAAAACGGGCACATCAAATGTACGATGAAGATATTTGTTAACTAANTGCTCCTTCAACCAGCTTTAAAGCCATTAAAACAGTTTTTGATCTGACCTCTTCTCTGTCACCCTCAAATACATTTTGAAATGTAAGGGTGTCGTTTAATCGTGTAGCGCACCCGAAGTGAACAAGTCCTACGGGTTTTTCTTTTGTGCCGCCTCCAGGGCCGGCAATACCTGTTACAGAAATAACGATATCAGATACCGAATTTTTCAACCCTCCCTCGGCCATGGCTTGCGCTACTTGTTCGCTTACAGCTCCGTATCTTTTAATCGTCTCTAAAGGTACACCAACTAGTTCATTTTTGGCTTCATTACTATAAGTAGTGAATCCGCGGTCAACGACGTCGGAAGAACCAGACACCGATGTCAGGTATGCTGTAATGAGACCGCCAGTACAAGATTCAACGGTAGAAAGTTTCAAATCAGCCTTTTTGCAAATTTCAATGGTTTTAATAGCATGTGTAATAATTTTATTGGTAAGCATTTTTAATGACTCATAATCCAAATAAAACAATATAATACGATTGCCGCGTAAACTGCTGCGACGACATCATCCAGCATTATTCCAAAGCCACCCTTAATATTTTTATCCACCATCGATACCGGCCAGGGTTTAAAAATATCCATTATACGAAATAGGATGAAGCCAAGTATAAATTGGATTAAATCAGGTGATGCGACGCATAGAACTAACATCTGTCCTACAAACTCATCTATGACGATGCACCCCGGGTCAGAATTGTCACAACGTCTTTCAAAGAAGTTAGTGATTATAACACCTATATAGAACAAGACGATCGCAGTAAGTAATAAAAGACCTCTGCTTCCATGCAGCAAAACTAACCAGCATATGGGCAGCGCCGCTAGTGAACCCCATGTCCCCGGGGCAAAGGGTAAATAACCTATTCCAATACACGTTGAAATAAGGGAAACCGGTTCAAAGGATTTGGGCTTTTGATCACTAATCCTAGAATTCTTCATAATTGTGATCTACTTAATTGGAAGGAAAACCGTGGCAATTGCTTGAGCCGCTATTCCTTCCTCGCGTCCCGTAAAACCAAGTTTTTCTGTTGTTGTAGCCTTAACATTAACAGATGTAATTGGTAAGGCGAGAATTTTTGAGAGTTCTTCACGCATTTTTTTTCGGTAGGGGCCAATTTTTGGTTTTTCACAAATAATGGTTACATCGAGATTATTGATCCTTCCATTTAGTTTATTGACTAAAAACATAGCGTGTTGCAGAAAGGTTGTGGATGCCGTGTTCTTCCATTTTTTATCTTCAGATGGAAAATGCTTTCCAATGTCGTCTTCACCGATAGCGCCGAGTATTGCATCGGTTGCTGCATGTATTGCTACATCTGCGTCTGAATGTCCCTTTAGACTTTGTTTATATGGAATTTTTACACCACAAAGAACTAGGTGATCACCCTCACTAAATGCATGAACGTCGAATCCTGTACCTACATGTATGGTGCCATTTAATTGATGATGCATCTTTACTACTAGCTTATAATCTTCTTGAGTTGTGATTTTTATATTTTCAACCTCTCCGGCGACGGTGCCTATCTCTAGGCCTTCTTTTTCCGCGATTACGGCGTCATCAGTGAATTGTTGTTCTGAATTCCTTCGATGTGCTTTAAGGATAGATTTAAATTTGAATCCCTGAGGAGTTTGTGCCCTAAATAAATTATTCCGGTCGATAGTTTCTTTTACGAAAGATCCTGTTTCATCTACCTTTTTTAATGTATCAGAAATTCCTAGAACCGGTATCACAGCCGGCATGTGTTGTAAGGTCTCAATAGTTTTTGTAAGAAGGTCATGACTTGGGAATGGTCTCGCACCGTCATGAATGAGTACTATATCAGGGTCGAGTTCTACAAGGCTTTCTAAGCCAAACCTTACGGATTCCTGACGTGTTTCTCCTCCGTCAACTGGTTCTAAAATATCAATGTCATCGAAAGAATTTTGATAAATGTTTTTATCCTGTGGCCGAATTACTACTCTTATATTATCAATTTTCGGGTGATTATAAAAAACATCCACCGCATGTCGTATTATTGTTTGCGTTCCTATGTCTAAATATTGTTTAGGTAAAATATTACCGAAGCGTTCGCCACTTCCACCTGAGAGTATGAGAGCTATACAACCTGTCATTGAGGTCACTTTAATTTAAAATTGGTCTGACTTTATTCTAACCCACGAAAGAAAGATTTGTCAGACATATTTTATTTTATGATAAGTTGGTTTTTTTTGTGGTTAATTAAATGAAAAATTGGTTGTAATAATTAGTTTATATAAAGTACTTTCGCCTAAATATTAGGCAATTAACAGTTGGTGTATACTCTGTGAGCATAAATATTGGTAATGTTACTCTTGAGGCGCCGGTAATCTTGGCACCAATGTCTGGTGTTTCCGACTTACCCTTTCGACGTCTGGTAAAAAGTTTGGGCGCAGGACTTGTTGTTTCGGAAATGATAGCAAGTCAAGCGATGATCAGACAAAACAAGAAGACGATAAAAATGGCATCCAACTGCGCCGAAGAGTTTCCTATGTCCGTGCAATTGGCGGGGTGTGAACCGAAAATTATGGCAGAGGCGGCAAAGCTTAATGAGGATAGAGGTGCTGCAATAATCGATATCAATATGGGTTGTCCGGTAAAAAAAGTGGTAAACGGTCACGCTGGATCTGCCCTAATGAGAGATGAATTAACAGCGGCGACTATATTAGAATCTGTGGTGAAAGCTGTTCGGCTTCCAGTAACATTGAAAATGCGAACTGGTTGGGATGATCAAAATCGTAACGCACCTGTTTTGGCCAAAATTGCGGAAGAGGTTGGCATTAAGATGATTACTGTTCACGGACGAACTCGTTGCCAATTTTATAATGGTTCTGCCGACTGGGAATTTATTTCTATGGTCAAAGAGGCAGTATCGATACCAGTCGTCGCTAATGGGGACATTACAAACCTAAGTGATGTTAAATCGATCCTCCTTAAATCTGCAGCAGACGGTGTTATGGTGGGTCGTGGATCCTATGGTAAGCCATGGTTCCTAGCACAAATTATTGAATTTCTTAAAACTGGGAAAACTATGCCGGATCCTTGTTTGAGCGAGCAATATCAAATTGTTAAGAATCACTATCTGGATATGTTGCATCATTACGGCAGTTATACGGGAATGCGTATGGCTAGAAAACACGTCGCTTGGTACACAAAAGGTTTGCCAAATTCAGCAGAATTTCGAGCTAAAATAAATAAGATTCCCATAGTAGACGATGCGTTGAATTTCATAGATCAATATTTTTCTTCTGTTTTAACAGACAATGAGGTTCGGAATTTAAATTCCTATGGATTAAGACGTGGGCAAAGTAATTAAGAGAGTATCTGAAGAAAGTTCTGTCTTAGCTTCATTAGCTTTTCCCCTGATAGTGGTTAATTCCGATAATTTTGTAAGCTATGTTAATATCGCTTTTGAGCATTTTTTAGAAAAAGGGAAAATCTCAATTATTGGATATTCCCTCGAGCAGATTTTTAATGAACACAGTCCGATAATTTCCCTAGTTAACCAGGCTAAAATGAGTGGTTATAGTGTTTTTGAACATGATGTTGATGTGTCTTCTCGTCTAGGTATTTCAACTAAGGCTAGCGTACACGTTTCCCCTTTATTAGATGATAAAGATAAGGTGGTTCTTGTTTTTCACTTGCATGGGGCTGCCAAACAAATGGAAAAGCAACTTGTTCATAGAGGCGCGGCGCGCTCGGTTACAGCTATGGGTGCGATGCTCGCTCATGAAATAAAAAATCCATTGGCAGGGATAAGGGGTGCGGCGCAACTGCTAGAAAGCATTGTTGATACCGGAGACCGCGGCCTCGCGGAATTGATTAAGGAAGAGACTGACAGAATTTGTAATTTAGTAGATCGAATGTCGGTATTTGGCGATGATGGGCCTATCAGGAGAGAGGAAACCAATATTCACGAGGTACTAGACCGCGTTCAAGCGTTAGCTAAGGCAGAGTTCTCCGACAGCATTATATTTGAAACAAAATTTGACCCCTCTCTGCCGATGATTTTGGCAAATAAAGATCAGTTAATTCAAGTATTTCTTAATTTAGTCAAAAACTCAGTAGAAGCAATTTCTGAAGAAAATGGTAAAATCATTTTTGAAACAGCTTTTAAGCGAGGTGTTAGTTTCGCAACTCTTGGAAGTAGGAAAAAAGTTTATATACCTCTTTTAGTTTCTGTTACTGATAATGGGAGTGGTATTCCAGAAGATCTTCAGGCTAATTTATTTGACCCTTTTGTTTCAACCAAAGCCGGTGGAACCGGTTTGGGCTTGGCACTTGTTGGAAAAATTGTACATGATCATGGTGGGGTTGTTGAATTTGATACTGATGGTAATGGCACAACCTTTCGGTTGTATTTTCCAATCGTGGATCACTCTATTTTAGAAGAAGTCTGAAAATGGTCAGTCCTGCTAACATATTAATAGCAGATGATGATCGTTCAATTAGGGTGGTCTTAGAGAAGGCGTTGTCTCGCTCTGGATATATTGTTCGAACTACTGGTAGTGGGGCCGCACTATGTAAATGGATAGAAGACGGTGACGGAGACCTTGTGATAACAGATGTTATAATGCCAGATCTAAATGGTCTCGACTTCATTCCCCGTTTAAAAAATCTCAGACCAGATTTAAAAGTTATTGTTATGAGTGCACAAACTAACATACTGACAGCTATAAAAGCTGCTGAAAGAGGTGCGTTTGAGTATCTACCAAAACCCTTTGATCTTAACGAACTATGCTCAATTGTAGAGAGGGCCCTGACCAAAACTTCTGTTGACATTCAGGTTCATAATATGGATCGAAAATCCATTGAAGAAACACTTCCGCTGATAGGAAGTTCGCCTGCGATGCAGGATATTTACAGGACAGTAGCACGGTTAATGACAACAAATTTAACCGTAGTGATTACCGGAGAATCTGGAACCGGAAAAGAACTTGTTGCCAAGGCACTACATGAATATGGAAAAAGGAAGGACGGACCGTTTGTAGCTTTAAATATGGCGGCCATACCCCGTGATTTAATTGAAAGCGAATTATTTGGACACAAAAAAGGAGCGTTTACAGGCGCTATTTCCAGTGAGATAGGAAGATTTGAACAGGCACAACATGGAACTCTTTTTCTCGATGAAATTGGGGATATGCCGTTGGATGCTCAAACGAGATTATTAAGGGTTTTACAAGAAGGAGAATATAGGCCTTTAGGAGGAAAGGATATAATTAAAACTGATGTTCGTATCATAGCGGCTACACACAGAGATCTAAAGGGGCTTATAGAAAAAGGTCAATTTCGCGAGGATTTGTATTATCGATTAAATGTCATTCCTGTTCATATGCCCGCGTTAAGGGAGCGTAGATCTGATATTCCAGAATTAGTTAGACACTTTCTTAGCGGACTGAACTTAGAAGAGAATAATAGTAAATCGTTCGATATGGATGCTATGAAATCTCTTCAGAACTACAATTGGCCAGGTAATGTAAGGGAATTAGAAAATTTTATCCAAAGGATTTGTGTTCTTTACACTGATGATACAATCACCGGCACCATAATTAATTTAGAATTAGATCAAGAAAAAATATTTAATAAAAGTTTGGTTATTGAAGATGAAAACATAGGGAGCGCTGTGGAGAATTATCTGTCCCGTTTTTTTGATGCGCATGATGCTCTCTTACCCAATCCAGGGCTCTATAATCGGTTATTAAAAGAATTTGAAGAGCCGCTAATTCGGCTGTCTCTCGTTGCAACAAAGGGTAATCAGATAAAAACTGCTCAAATACTTGGTATTAATAGAAATACGCTCCGAAAAAAAATAAAAAAGCTAGATATTGATATTATCCGAGGCAAAAAAAGAGATGCATTTAACAAGATTTAAAACCGTTTATAAACAGAGAATCTAAATGTCCGAAAAAAACTCGGCTTATAAAATAAATATATTAATTAAGCTTAAAAATTGGGCAGTGAGAGCAGGGCTTGGACGAAAATTGGTGATCTTGCTTATGATCGCTGCACTTGGAATGGCAGTGTTAACCTATGCGGTTCTTAGTGGCTGGGCGCAGTTTGGCACCAGCGGTATGAGTGTTAAGCGTGTCCTAATCATACTAAATATTGATCTATTTTTATTTTTAGTTCTTGGGACGATAGTTGCCAGACGTTTGGTTCAGTTGTGGATGGAAAGAAGGCGGGGCGCTGTAGGGTCTCGTTTACATACGCGCCTAGTCCTTTTGTTCAGTTTAGTGGCAGTAACTCCAACGATTGTTGTATCGGTTTCATCTGCTATTTTATTTAGTTTAGGTATTCAAACATGGTTTAGTGATAGGGTCAGAACCGCCCTTTCGGAATCTAATGCTGTAGCGCAGGCATACCTTAAAGAACATCAACAAACTATTAGGGGAGATATTCTAGCGATGGCGCGTGATACCAGTCGTCTCGCACCTAGAATATTAAACAATAATAAAACATTTTATCGCTTCATTTCTACGCAGGGAACGGTTCGTGCGCTAAGTGAAGTGTTAGTTTTTGATTCCAGCGGAAGAACCAAAGCCCGATGGAGTCAAATCGGATTATCTTTTTTTAATGAGCCTGTCCCGATTTGGGCCTTAGATCGTGCGAGGCAAGGTGAAACAGTTATATTAAAAGCGAAGGAAGAAGATCAGGTTAGGGCATTAGTTAAATTAGAGCCACATTTTGATCTATTTTTATATGTAACAAGGTTCATAGATCACAGAGTTTTAGGACATATCGAGCGTACTCGTTCGGCAGTACGTGAATACGAAGAGTTGGAGGGTGAAAGGGGAAGTATAGAGATTACCTTCGCGATGGTTTTTATACTTGTGGCATTACTGCTACTTTTATCTGCCATTTGGGTTGGATTGACTTTCGCCACAAGATTGGCCCGGCCTATAAGTGAACTAGTGGGAGCAGCTGAAAAGGTTCGAAGCGGTGATTTGACAGTTCGTGTCGATGAAATTTCAGGTGCGGATGAGGTTGGAACCCTAAGTCGTTCCTTTAATAGGATGGCAGAACAATTAAATGTTCAACGTGACAATCTAGTAGAAGCCAACAGGCAGCTTGATAATAGACGCCATTTTATGGAGACGGTACTTGCCGGTGTCTCCTCCGGTGTCATAGGTCTAAATGGTGATGGGGAAATTAGATTAATGAATAACGCCGCAGCTGACCTCTCAGAATATTTTGGAGAAGAGGCAACCGGTCAAAAACTTGTCGACTTATTGCCGGAATGTTCTGTGCTATTGAAAGAAGCTTTCACAAATCCTTCTAATCCGGTAAACGGACAAATTACTCTCAAAAATGGCCGACATTTTCAGACTATTATGGTTCGAATTTCATCCCAAGGTGGAAAAGGTGTGGATAAAGATTTTGTAGTGACTTTCGATGACATTACAGAATTACTTAACGCACAACGTAAGGCGGCTTGGTCAGACGTGGCTAGAAGAATTGCTCACGAAATTAAAAATCCACTTACGCCTATTCGGTTAGCGGCAGACCGACTAAAACGGAAATATCAGTCAGAAATCAAGAGCGATAAAACAATATTTTTGAATTGTACCGATACAATCATTCGTCAGGTTGCCGGTATTGGTCGTTTGGTTGACGAATTTTCTGATTTTGCACGAATGCCGGCTCCAATAATGAAACATGAAAATCTTGTTGAAATTTGCCGTAATTCATTAATTTTATTCGAAACCGCTCACCGGGATATAAAATTTAATAATAATTTTGAAAATAAAAATCATTATGTTCTGTGTGATGCAGGACAAGTGGGTCGCGCACTTACCAATTTGTTACAAAACTCTGTTGAGTCTATTTGTGAATTCAAAGAATCCAATGGTAACAATGAATATACTGGATCGGTTGATATTTTAATATTTTCTGAGGCTAATAAAATAAATATTAAAATAATAGACAATGGTAAGGGGCTACCTGAAGATGGAAGTATTCATCGATTAACCGAACCATATGTAACTAATAGAGAAAAGGGAACTGGTTTGGGTTTAGCGATTGTCCGCAAAATTATTGAAGACCATGATGGTGAATTAACTTTAAGGAATAACCAAAATGGTGGGGCTGTTGTTCAAATAGTTATGACAGAAACCCAGGAGGATTGTTAACGGCGTGGGAAAATTAGATTTTTTAAAAATTTTATATGTTAGATGAGTAAATGCCTTCTAATATTCTTGTGATTGATGATGAGGAAGATATTCGGCATTTGATTGCTGAAATATTTCGGGATGAAGGGTACGTTTGCCAAGAAGCCCAAAATAGTGAATTTGCGATTAAATATTTAGGAAATCACATTCCCGAATTGATAATTTTAGACATTTGGTTGCAAGGTAGTGAATTTGATGGGATAGAATTGTTAAAACTTTTGAAAAATGATTATCCGAACATTCCCGTAATTATGATTAGCGGACATGCTGATATAGAGACCGCGGTTAATACTATAAAATTAGGAGCTTATGATTTTATAGAGAAACCATTTGAAGCAGATAGACTAATTATTATGGCGGAAAGGGCAATTGACTCTGCACGTTTGCGTCGCGAAAACGAGGATTTAAGACGAAAAATTGATGGTGTTGTTCCCCTGATTGGAGTTTCATCGAGTATTACACACATTAAAAATATTATTGAACGGGTTGCACCCACAGATAGCCGCGTTTTAATTACGGGGGAGGCGGGTGCAGGAAAGGAAGTAATTGCTCGTCTGATTCATGCTACCTCCAAAAGAAAAGACTCTCCCCTCATTGTTTTAAACTGTGCAACCATGATCCCTGAAAGAATGGAATTGGAACTTTTTGGTTCGGAGGATGGTATTAATCAAAAATTAATAACTGGAATATTTGAAAAAGCGAATGGCGGAACACTTTTTTTGGATGAAGTCGCTGATATGCCATTAGAAACACAAGGTAAAATTGTAAGAGTTTTACAAGAACAACGGTTTCAGAGAGTGGGCGGAATTGATCCTATTGAGGTGAACATCCGGGTGGTTGCTAGTTCTAATCGAGATTTAAAAAAAGAAATTGCAAATGGAAAATTTAGAGAAGATTTGTTTTATCGTCTTTGCGTAGTTCCATTACCAGTTCCGGCTTTGAGGACTAGACCGGAAGATATACCTGTTCTATTTGAGCACTTTATGGGCATTGCATCTCGTACCAACGGTATAGCAAAGAAAAAGATCTCGAAAGAGGCGTTGGTATGTTTGCAAAGTTATGATTGGCCCGGAAATGTTCGACAGTTGCGTAATATTGTCGACTGGATTTTAATTATGGCAAACGAAAAAACAGAAGAAATGATTTCCGCTGAGTCCCTTCCGCCAGAAATAGGATCTGAAACTCCGGCTTCTATACGCTGGGATGAAGGTGGAGAAGTTATGGCACTCTCTATTAGAGAAGCGCGTGAAGTATTTGAAAGGCAATATTTAAAAGCGCAGGTTTCAAGATTTGGTGGTAATGTCTCTAAAACAGCAGAATTTATTGGTATGGAGAGGTCTGCGTTGTATAGAAAACTAAAATCTCTTGGTATTTTTGAAAAAGAGAACCCTAAGATTAAAATTTTTTAGCGAAAATTAGATGATGTAAAGCCTATGAAAGTTATTGTAAGTGGCGCTGGGCAGGTTGGGTTTCATATTGCCAAACAATTGTCCGCAGAACAAAATGACGTGGTTGTAATCGACCAGTCTCCGGAATTAGTGCGCAGAGTTGGTGACGCTTTAGACGTGCAAGCTTTTGTCGGTTTTGGTTCACATCCTGATGTTCTAGAAAGAGCAGGTGCTGCTGACGCTGATATGATTATTGCCGTCACGTATGCGGACGAAGTCAATATGGTGGCATGTCAGGTAGCCCATTCCTTGTTTAATGTACCTACTAAAATTGCAAGGATAAGAGATCAAAGTTATAGAGATCCTATTTGGGCAGACCTTTTTAGCCGCGACCACATGCCGATTGACGTCATTATTTCACCAGAAATGGAAATTGCGAAAACAATTTCGAGAAGACTTCAAGTTCCGGGTTCTTTTGAATCAATATCCTTCGTTGATGGACTAGTTAAAATGATGGGCGTGAGATGTAACCCAGATTGCCCTGTTATTAATACGCCCTTACGTCAATTAACCGGTGTATTTCCCGATCTGAACATTGTTGTTGTTGCGATATATCGTGACGGTGTTGGGCTAGTGCCTTCAGCTGACGACCAATTACTCGAGGGCGATAATGTTTATTTCGTTGCTGACGGAGAACATATTAAAAGAGCGATGTCTGTTTTTGGTCATGAAGAAAGAATGGCTCGCAGGATTATAATTGCCGGAGGCGGTCATGTGGGTATATTTCTTGGCGAAATTATAGAGACTGAGCACAAGGGAGTATCTGCACGAATTATAGAAACGGAAAGTGATCGTGCGCATCACGTAGCTGATTTATTGGAAGACACTGTGGTGATTCATGGTGATGTCATAGATCCGGAGATTTTAGATGAAGCCGGAGTAAATGAGAGCGAGGCAATTATTGCTGTCACCAACGATGATGAAACAAATATTTTAGCTTCTTTATTAGCAAAAAGATACGGGACCGAAAGAGCAATAACATTAGTAAATAATGCTACATACACTCCTCTTATTACTTCACTTGGTATTGATGTCGTTGTTAACCCAAGGGAAATTACTGTGTCTACTATTTTACAGCACGTAAGGCGTGGTCGAATTAAGGCCGTGCACTCCCTGGTTGATGGTTTTGGTGAAGTAATTGAGGCCGAAATTTTAGAAATGTCTGGGTTGAATGGTAAACGTATCAGAGAAGCAGATTTGCCAGATGGAGTTTTGTTTGGCGCTATAGTAAGAGAAAAAGATGTAATAATACCAAGAGCCGATACAGTTTTGAGGGTTAACGACAAGGTAGTTCTTTTTGCTGCAGCTGAATCAATTAAGGCGATAGAAAATTTGTTTGCGGTCCGTTTGGAATTTTTCTGATTTAGTCTCATGACCCAGATTGCATATGTGAATGGTCGTTATGTTTTAAAAAATAAAGCCTTGGTTCATATTGATGATAGGGGTTATCAATTTTCTGACGGTGTCTATGAAGTTATTGCTGTTATAAATTCTCACTTAATAGACATTGAGGCACACCTTGATCGTTTAAATCATTCCTTATCTAGTTTGAATATTGACTGGCCTTGTAATAGGCGTGTTGTGAATCTAATTTTAAAAACTGTTCTCAAACGTAATCACTTAAAAAATGGTATTATATATTTGCAAATAACTCGTGGGGTTGCACAAAGAATCCATGAATTCCCGTCTAAAAGCACCAAGCCTTCATTAATAGTAACCGCGGCGCACAATGATTTTTTCTCTCAAAATATACATCCATTCGGTGCCAAAGTTGTAACAATAAAAGAAAATCGTTGGTCACGAAGAGACATTAAATCGGTATCACTTCTTCCAAATGTTTTAAATAAACAGTTTGCGATTGATAAGGGCGCATATGAAGCGTGGATGGTGGATGAAAAGTCACAGATTACAGAGGGTGCATCAACCAATGCCTGGATAGTAAACCATGACGATCAACTAGTAACTCGTCCTTTGGGTCCTGAGATATTAGGTGGTATTACTAGAATGCGAATNATNGATTTAGCTTTAAAAAATAATTTAAATGTTNNGGAGAAANGTTTCACCCTCNAAGANGCTCAGAAAGCGAAGGAAGCNTTTTTAACCAGTACCACNTCTCTTGTNANNCCNGTAATCGAAATAGATGGTGTTAAAATAGGGAATGGGAAGGCGGGTAATATTTCCCAAAAATTATTGGAGCTCTATAAAGAGTATATTTTGGATAATTGAGGCAAAGATATTGATTAATTTAAAACGACCAGTTGGGGTCCTCTTTGATTGGGATAATACATTGGTAAATACTTGGCCCGTCATTCATGATGCGATGAATTTTACTTTAGAAAAAATGGGATATCCCTTATGGTCGCTCGAAGATAGTAAAAAAAATGTAAGACTTTCATTACGCCAATCTTTTCCTAAACTCTTTGGTGATAAATGGGAAACAGCACGTGATATTTTCTACATGCGTTTCAAAAAAATACACCTGAAAAGATTAGAAGTGCTTCCCGGAGCAGAGGAGCTATTAATATCTTTGAAAAAAAAAGGTGTTTATTTAGGGGTAGTGAGTAATAAGTCCGGCGAGAATTTGAGACGGGAGGCCAATCATTTAGGTTGGAACCAATATTTTGGAAAAATAATTGGTGCAACGGACGCCAAGGAAGATAAACCATCAATAAAGCCGGTACAACTGGCTATCAAAGGAAGCGGTATTGAGCTTGATCAAAGAGTTTGGTTTGTAGGAGATACAAAAATAGATATGGAATGTGCATATAATTCTGGGTGTTTTCCAATATTAATTAATAAAAATACACCAATGGTTGAAGAATTTGGTCGATTTATGCCGAAAATTTACTTAATGAATTGTGAAAAACTTAGAAAAATTTTTTATGAGTTAGGGTAGCACTTTTGCTGGTAATTGATACATAAAGAAAATAGTCAACTCTAACACGAGATAGTTTATAATAATAAAATCTAAAACGGCTACTTTAGCCCTTAAAGAAAGAAAACATAATGAAAGATAAAAAAGAAAATTTGCAGGACGTCTTTTTAAACAATTTACGAAAAAACAAATCTCCTGTAACTGTATTTCTTGTTAATGGCGTAAAGTTGCAGGGTATTGTGACTTGGTTTGATAATTTTTGTATTCTTTTGAGACGTGACGGGCATTCACAGCTTGTTTACAAGCACGCGATCTCAACAATTATGCCTTCTTCTCCGGTACAACTATGGGATGACGAAAATGCCGAGGTTGGCGGCCCGCTTAACGAAGATATTTGACCCATGTTAGGTGTTTGACTTGTTCGGGCTTGAAAGGGCTTTAGTTCTACATCCATACGACAAAAAAAAGGGAAATGAATTACGTTTGCCAGAGGAATGTCTTGAAGAAGCAATTGGACTTGCTCAGGCTATTAAATTAGATGTTGTTTTTAGCGATATCCAATCAATAAATAAAATTCGGCCAGCAACATTGTTTGGCTTGGGTTCAGTAAAGACCTACAAGCAATTGATAGAAAGAGAATGCATTTCCATTGTTTTTATAGATGCTCCTCTAACGCCGATACAACAACGTAATTTAGAAATTAAATGGTCCTGTAAAGTCGTTGATCGAACAGGTTTAATTTTAGAAATATTTGGCGAGAGAGCTCGCACAAGGGAGGGTAGGCTTCAGGTAGAGTTGGCCCACCTTTCATATCAGCGAAGTCGGCTAGTTCGCAGTTGGACACATTTAGAACGTCAGAGGGGTGGCTTCGGTTTTTTGGGTGGTCCTGGTGAAACTCAAATAGAATCGGACAGACGACAGATTGACACTCGGATTTCACGTCTAAAAAAAGATTTATCAAAAGTAACTCAAACAAGGTCACTCCATCGGAGAGCGAGAAACAAAATACCTTTTCCAGTGGTTGCTTTAGTAGGATATACCAATGCCGGTAAGTCTACTTTATTTAATTTTCTTTCGGGTGCAAGAGTCGAAGCTGTTGACCAACTTTTTGCGACACTCGACCCAACTATGAGAGCCATAACCCTTCCGGGTTCTGGGAAAAGAATAATTTTATCAGACACTGTTGGTTTTGTTTCTTCATTGCCCACGATGCTGGTTGCTTCCTTTAAAGCAACGCTTGAAGAAGTATTGGAGGCTGATTTAATACTACATGTTCGTGACATTTCGCACGCCGATAGTAAAGCTCAAAAGGAGGATGTATTTTCAGTTCTTGGAGAATTAGGGGTAGCGGAAGGTCGTTTGAAAAGTATTGTTGAAGTAAAAAATAAAATTGATTTAATTTGCGACAAGCAAAAAGTTAAAATTAACCACATCGATAAAGAATCGATTTATATCTCTGCCAAAACAGGTGAGGGATGCGATGATCTTTTAGAATTAATTGAAAATAAATTAAATTTATTTCAAAACGTTATAGAACTGAAATTATCGGTAGCAGAAGGTGATATAATTGCGTGGCTATATCGGAATGGTGAAATAATTAGTAGAGAGGACAGTGAAGAAGAAATTTTTCTTACAGTAGGACTTCAGTCAGCTAATCTTGGCAGGTTTTATCGGAGCTTTCCCAAATATGGGAAAATTAAATGAAGGAAATAGATCCAAATAGTGTAAACGAAATTTTAAATGAATGCGCCAGAAAAATAGTGCAACCCTATTTTGGGAAACTTTCCAAAGAACAAATAAAACGCAAAAAAGATGACAGTTTGGTTACGGAAATAGATATTAAAGCGGAAGAGTTTTTAAAAACATATCTTAAAGATTTCCTGCCTGGGTCGGTGACTGTTGGAGAAGAAGAAGCAGAAGACAATATTAAAATTTTGAATCGTTTAGATAACGTTTCACCGGTATGGATCATCGATGCCGTCGATGGGACCAAAAACTACATCTCCGGCAATGTTAATTATACAATTCTTGTTAGTCTCTATCAAAATAATGAAATTATAGGTGGCTGGTTGTATGCTCCAGAGTTGAGACGACAAATTTGGGCGTTGAAGGGTCAGGGAACGTGGGAAGGGGACAAGGCGCTAGTTACTAGTAAAATAAAATCTAAGTTAACTTCTTTGACTGGCTCCCTTGGTGGGCAACTTAGGAAGGATGAGGCAATTAAAGGTCTTTTTAGAGGTATTTATAACGTTGGATGTTGCGGTCTTGAATATATTAAATTAGCTAGTGACGAAATCGATTTTGGACATTTTCGTCGGGTTAAACCTTGGGACCATGCTGCAGGTTACATCGTGATAAAAGAGGCGGGAGGGGTAAGTAGGGAATTAGGTGGTGGAGATTATAGATTAAGAGTTACACCAGAGTATGGTTTATTGGTAGCCAGTAATGAATATTTATATACCTGTGTTGAGAAAAAGTTATTATCTGTTTTAAATATTTAATTATTTTTTGTTTCGGACCAGAGTTTTTCCATTTCTTCTTCTGAGAAATCCTTAAATGTTTTGTTTAACATCTTGATTTTTTCTTCCATTAACTGAAATCTGTTAACAAANTTTTCATTTGCACTTCGAAGAGCATTTTCAGNATCCACCTCTAAATGCCGCGCTAAATTTACACACGTNAATAANAAATCNCCTATTTCTTCTTTTATTCCTNCTTCGTTTCTTTTTTTTACTTCTATCCGAATTTCATCNAGTTCTTCTAGTACTTTTTCAAATACAGGTTCCGCATTTTTCCAGTCAAATCCGAGGTTTGCAGCTCGTTTTTGAAATTTTTGGGCCCGTAATAAGGCGGGTAGGGCTTTTGCGATCCCGTCTAACGATGACTTATACTTATTATTAACTTTTCTTTCTTCTGCTTTTATTTTATTCCATGTTTGCTCGGTTAATTTTTTCTGGTTGTCTCCCTTTGCAAATATNTGCGGATGACGTTCTATTTTTTTTTTAATTATACCGATCACGACATCATTAAAGTCAAATAAATCTAATTCAGAAGCCAATTCAGAATAAAATGCAATTTGAAATAGTAAATCACCTAATACTTCCTTTAATGCTTTATGGTCGTTTGAATCTATAGCATCGAGGACCTCATAGGCTTCTTCAATCGTATACGGTGCAATCGTTTCAAAGNTTTGTTTTTTGNCCCAAGGACACCCTTGTTCTTTGTCCCGAAGCGTTTTGATTAANTGTATCAGAGCAGTTAAGGGNGGAAGGTTAGCNAAANTATTCATTCAATGTATAAAAAAAAATNAGTAANNGCCNGNNAAAAAACGANAAAAGAGGAGTATACCAAAAATGTCGCATAATTGTGATTATGTAGAAAATATAAATAATTAAGAAAGATTTATCACCAAATTATCATAAGCTGGTTCAACCCCCTTGGGTAATTTTTTCTTCATAGTATCATAATCAGTCTGAAAATTCATATGTGTTAAGTAAGACCTTTTAGGTTTTACTACATTTATCCAAGCGAGTGTCTGCATTAAATTAGCGTGTGTTGGGTGTTTATCGCCATCACGAAGACAGTCCACAATCCAGCAATCCANACCCCTCAAGTGTTGTAATACCTCGTTAGAAAGTCTTACGACGTCGGTTGAATAGGCAAAGTTTCCAAAATGGAAGCCTAGAGTTGTGCAAATACCATGATCCTGGAACAATGCTTTGATTTTAAATGGTCCCAAACTCCATTCATCTGCAGTGATTTCATTTGGTATTAATATGGGTCTGTATAAATTATTATCATTTTTGGTTCCGTCAAATAGGTAGCTAAATCGTGTTTTTAGATTTTTTAAAACCTGTTTTTCNGCAAAAACATNNATTTTTTTTGTCATTTTTCTTTGGATACCGCGTAAATCGTCTATCCCCATTACATGATCTGCATGTTCGTGGGTGTANAGNACNGCATCAATTTTTTTGCATTTTGCATCTANTAATTGGGCATGAAGGTCAGGAGATGTATCAATNAGTANATAATATCCATCTTTTTCAATTANAATAGAAGGACGCCGNCGNCGATTTTTTGGATTGTTAGGATTNCAANNCCCCCAATCCCCNGTGATTGTCGGTACNCCGCTNGAAGGACCACATCCNAGTACTGTTATTTTCATAATTTTTAATTNTCTAAAGCATGAGCCTTAGAAAATAACCTAAAGAAGTTGTCAGTAGTGGTTTTAATAAANGTATTTAAATTAAGNTCTTTTATATCTGCTCCCTTTTGGGCTGTGTATATAATAAATGAAGGCTCATTTCTNTTACCACGTTTGGGTACAGGNGCAAGAAAGGGNGAATCAGTNTCTAATAGNAGTTTATCCAAAGGTATNTTTTTAATAATGGATCGGAGCTCCTCNGCNTTTTTAAAAGTNAATATTCCTGATAATGATAGATAAAACCCTAATTCTATGGCTATTTCGGCCAATATCTTGCCGCTTGAAAAACAATGTAAAACGCATGGAAAGCTCCCCCTTTTTGTTTCTTCTGTAAGAATTCTTATCATATCCTGGTCAGCATCTCGGCTGTGAACTATCAAAGGTAATTGCGTAATTCTTGATGCTTCGATATGAGTTCGAAAACTCTTTTCTTGTCCATTACGTGAGCTACTTTGGTAATAAAAATCTAACCCGGTTTCCCCTATCCCGATAACTTTTGGGTTTTCAGCGGCTTGGATTAAATTCTCCACAGTTACTTCAACTTCTTCTTCAACATGATGTGGGTGAATTCCAACAGAGCAGAATATTCTTGGGTCTTTAACAGCGACTGATAAAACCTGCTTAAATTTGCTGTAATGCGTGCAGATCGTAACCAGCAATTTAACATTATTTTCAAAGGCTCTTTGGATTGTTTCATCCCGATCTTCATCAAAGTTATCAAAATCAAGATGACAGTGGCTATCTACCAGCATTAAAAACCTCCTGCTCTCTTGTTAATTTAGTTTATTTGAGACAAATTATTTCAAAGCTAGATTATAAAAAAGGTCGCCGTTTGGCGACCTTTTTAACTTAATACTAAAACTAAGTTTATTTGCCGAATATCAACTTTCTAACTTCTTTAATAACTTTAGGTGAAGACGCTTTGAGTGCATTTCTAACGATGGATTGTATTTTTTCGCCGGAACTAGGTATCAGTCTCAGGCGTCGTTTTTTTAACTCTGCTTCGAACGCAGGGTCGGCATTCATTTTATCGTAAGCTTTTCTCAAAGCAGTAATTCTAGCTTTAGAGACCCCTGGGGGCATTGTAACACCACGTCCAATTGGGCCCATAGATGCTATAAAGGCAACTAAAGGCTTTTCAGAATCTTTTACTAGATCGGCTAACATAGGTATATCTGGTAACGCAGGGTCCTTATCAACGCCATTTTGTAGGATTGCTCGAGCAAAAGGGCGGTTTCCTCTAAACCAATGAGGTACCTTGGAATCCCAAGTCAACCAATTAAAACTCGACATCTGAGCTTCTCCCTGCTCGATTGCAAGAATTGACCTAGAAGATCCTTTATATCCGGTGACAAACCGCATTTTTAATCCAAGCAAAGCTGATGCAAGCTTGGGGTTCATATATCCGGAGTTTGTCTTACCGCTATTAGCACCAATTACCTGAATTTTTCTTAGATCTTGCCATTTTTTTACACCGGAGTCGGAGCGGACAACCAACACGGAATTCGTTTGGTTTGAGGACCCGAGCCATTGGAACTTATTGGCATCATATCTCATTCTATCTGGACGCAATAATTGGTTCACAACGGCGGCATCTAAGGGAACCATTCCAAACGTACCGTTTTTTGGAGCGACGTTGTATGTGAAATTCATTGCCTTTGCTCCACCAGCACCGGGCCGATGTTGCACAATGACATTGGGATTTCCAGGAATATGTTTTCCCAAATGATTTGCGAAAGTTGAACCATATTTGTCATAGGTACCACCGGGACCATATGGAATTGCAATGGTTATTGTTTTGCCCTTATAAAATTCCGCGATATCTGCTTTTGCCGCGGTAGAGGCGACCAAACTGGCTACTACGGCAGCAGTTAGAGCAATATGATTACTTTTAAACATCTAAGACAGTCTCCCTATATTTATTACTAATATTTAGTTTAAGTAAAATTATTTATTTTTCTAATGCAAGAGGTTAAGCATAAGAAGTTATAGTTTCAAGGTCTATGATTTAATCATTGTCTAATGGGTCTAAAAACCTTGGAAATACACCCTCTGGCTTTGGTAAAACAGTGCCAGGTTTTAGTGCAAATTCACCTAATAGATCATGGTTGGTTGGAGGTCCAATAAAAGAAAAATTTCTGTTTTCTATATCGACTGAGAGTTGGTCAAGAATTTTTGAAGATGCATCCGGCATAAATGGTTGTAAAATAATAGCAAAAAGTCGAATAACCTCCATTAATGTATAAAGCACATTTTCCATCCCTTGAGGGTTGGTTTTTTTCAGTGACCATGGTGCAGCCTCATCAATTGTCTGATTGGCATTTCTTATAATCCGCCAGACTTCTTCTAGTGCTTCGTGGAAAGCTTGCTGATCAATTTTTTCACGGACTTTTGGAAGGAGAGAATAGGCTTCCTTCAATGTTTGAAAAACTGGAAAATCTCGGATACTTTTTTCTTCGTAGTTAGGAATTTTTTCTCCACAGTTTTTGTTTACCATAGACAACACCCGCTGACACAGGTTGCCGAGGTCGTTGGCGAGATCGCCATTTATACGATTCATCATGGCTCTTCTCGAAAAGTCACCGTCATTGCCGAAGGGTACTTCTCTCAACAAAAAATATCTAACCTGGTCCAAACCATATGTTTCAATAATTTCATTAGGCTCTATTATATTTCCAACAGATTTGGATATTTTTTTACCTTCATTAGTCCACCAGCCATGTGCAAATACCCGTTTATGAATATCCATACCTGCACCCATTAAAAATGCTGGCCAATACACTGCATGAAAACGCAATATATCTTTTCCAACCATATGGAGATCAGCAGGCCACCATTTAGAAAAAGATGTATTCTCAACAGGGTATCCCACAGCAGTTATATAGTTTGTTAAGGCATCTAACCAAACATACATTATATGNCCNGTATCATCGGGGACTGGTACACCCCATTTGAAACTGGTACGCGAAATTGAAAGATCCCGTAAGCCACCTTTTACAAAGCTAATTACCTCATTTCTACGTGATTTAGGAGCAATGAAATCTGGATTTTCTTGATAAAAATTTAATAATGGTTCCTGCCATTCTGATAAATTAAAAAAATAGCTTGGTTCCTCGACCCATTCTACCTCGGCTCCAGAAGGGGCTACCTTCCCTCCCCCTTCTAATTCGGTAAGTTCGCTCTCATCGTAAAACGCCTCGTCTCTTACTGCATACCATCCTGCATAAGTTCCAAGGTAAATATGTCCGTTGTCCTTCAATTTTTTCCAAATAGCTTGCGCTGCAACAATGTGACGTTTCTCAGTTGTACGTATAAAGTCATCATTCGAAAAATTCATAGAGACAGCTAAGTCTTGAAAATTTTTGGAGACGCGATCGGTAAACTCCTGAGGATATATGCCGGCTGCTGAGGCGGATTTTTCGACTTTTTGACCATGCTCATCGGTCCCAGTCAAAAAGTGAACCTCAAATCCATCTAGTCTCTTAAANCGAGCGATTACATCGCAGGCCAATGTTGTGTAAGCATGTCCGATATGAGGAACGTCATTAACGTAATATATCGGAGATGTAATATAATACTTTTTATGGCCGGTCATATCGTTTACTCACAGATCTAGAGTGATTTCATCCTCTGGCGGCACCTTTAAGAGCTTCAAATATGTTTATTAATACATGTTTTCGATCTAAATTTAATTGATTTGTTTGGCGGGCCAAGACATTGATCTTCTCCCACACCTCTAACCAGTGATCAACCCTTGTTTGATTAGCCAGTCTTGCAGCGCACCCTTCCTCTTCGGAAAGGATATCCGGAATTATGTTTCCTTTAGCAGTCATGCGTGCTAATCGACTGATCCACCAAGCAAGTAATTCTACAACCAGATAAAAATGTTTTTCGGCTCCTTGACGGGCCAGTTGCTCTCCAAATTTATGTAATGCTGTTGAGTTAATATCAGGAAGGTACCTAATTAACGACACAAGCTCAGCATATAGTGCTAATCCATTTTCATTGGATAACTGAAGCGCCCTGCCAGGGCATCCTTCGGATAATTGTTCTAGAACGCCTATCTCTTCTTCACTAATATCTACTTTAAGCTCACCTATTATTGCCTTGAAGTCATTGGNGTTTAAAGGAGNCATTTTAATTTTGCAACAACGCGAGTGAATAGTTGGAAGTAATTGGCCAGGTGCGTGAGAAACAAGTAATATCAATGCTTTATCTGGGGGTTCCTCCAATATTTTAAGGAGAGCATTAGCGGCGTTTAAATTCAGCTCATCAGCACTGTCTATAACTAGTACTCGCCANCCNCCCTCTGAGGCGGTNCTTCTTAGAAAATCGCCTGCNGTTCGAACACTTTCAATAGGAATTGAAGATTTAAGACGGTTTGTNTCTTTATCGACTNGACGTTCAAGTGTCATCAGGTCCGCATGCCCTCCTGAAGCAACTCTTTTGAAAACTGGGTCATCACATTCCATTTCAAGGTTATCCTCGATGTCCCCGAAAAGATTCATTCCCGCTTTTTCGTCCGTTCTTCTTGCTAAAACAAATCGCGCTATTCGGAAAGCTAGCGTAGCTTTTCCTATACCTTTGGGGCCGCTCAAGAGCCAAGCGTGAGGGATGCGACCGGAATTCCAAGAAGTAAGGAATGTTTGTTCAACAGTTTGATGTCCAAAGAGAAAAGGGTTCAATCTTGGCTTAAGCGAAATGATTTGATTGTCCAATGCTGTGCTAACCCTCGTTGTCTAAGTAAGATAATTTATAACGCTCGTTTACTAGATTGATTATCCTGTTTGAAATCACCTCCTCTTTTTCATCAGCGTTAATTACGACACAACGTTGAGGGTTATCACTAGCAATTTTTAGAAATGCTTCCCGGAGTGTTTGGTGAAAGGGTATCCCCATTTTTTCATAACGAGTTTCGTCAACCCCTCGATTTTCTGCTCGCTTGAGCCCAATCTCAATTGGTAAATCAAGAATGATTGTAAGGTTTGGGTTTAGTTGGCTTGTGACAATTTTATTTAGTTGATTTATAATTTTCAGATCAACACCTTGAGAAAACCCCTGATAAGCAAAAGTTGAATCAGTATATCTATCACAAAGTATCCACTGACCGGAACGAATAGCTGGTTGTATCAAATTTGTTATGTGTTCGTAACGCGAGGCATAATGAAGTAATGTTTCTGTTAAGGGTGACCACCTGTCAGTTTTACCATTCACCAACAATTCTCGAATTAATTCAGCGGCCGACGTACCCCCAGGCTCGCGCGTTGCAACCACTGGAATATTCAAACTTTTTAGGTACTTCTCTAGAAGGCGTAACTGCGTAGACTTTCCAGTCCCCTCGCCTCCTTCAAAAGTTATGAAAACTCCTTTTGTCATTAAATTCATGAATTATTAATAGCGTTTCATTTTATTTGTTGCCAAATAGTAGGTATTTAAATGCAGTGGACAAACGTCCAAGGCTGCCTTGCTGCTGAACCTCGGCGGCCACGNTAACTGGAATTTTGATAGTATTCATATTATTTGCCTCCACAAAAATAAGTCCTACTTGATCTCCTTTCTTTATCGGTGCGGGTATAGGGCTATCATATTTTAGTTTCACTTTTAAACTACGTCGAGCCTTTCGAGTTAATGTTAGTATCAGAGGCTTTCCAAAAACTAATGAGACCTTTTGTTGTTCGCCAAGCCAAACATCTGCTTTCTCAATTTCTTCGCCTTTTTTAAACAACGGATATATTACNGTATCCCTAAAGCCCCAATCTAAAAGCCTGGCAGCTTCTGATGATCTTGCTCTTGAAGTTTTTAAGCCATTTATAACGAGTAAAAGTCTTCTTCCCTTTCTGACCGTAGACGCAGCTAACCCGTAACCTGAGACTCGCGTATAGCCAGTTTTTAAACCATCGGCCCCAAAATCGTTATATAGTAGAGGGTTTCTGTTACCTTGTTTGATGCCACCATAAGTATACTCTTTTTCCGAAAATAGCTTATACAACTCGGGAAACTCTTGAATCAATTTTGCTGATAATTTTGCAATGTCTCTTGCCGACATATAATGGTGTTTATCTGGCCAACCTGTCGAATTCGTAAAGGAACTATTCTTNAGTCCTATTTCTCTTGCTTTTCGTGTCATGGCATCAGCGAAAGCTTCTTCAGTTCCAGATATTCCTTCTGCTATGACGATACAGGCATCATTACCAGACTGTACAATTATTCCGCTTAAAAGATCTTTAACAGATACACGTTTGTTGACCATAACAAACATTTTAGAGCCCCCTTTTCGCCAGGCTCTTCGACTTACCAAAAACTTGTCATCCAAATTTAAACTTCCCGACCTGAGACGATCAAAAACCATATANATCGTCATTAATTTACTCATTGATGCAGGAGGCATTGGAGTGTCAGAATTTTTATCTATTAAAATTGTATTAGTTGTTAAATCATAAAGAATTACGTTGGGTGCAGAAGTCTGAATGTTTTTTGCTGTAGTTTCATGGGGATAAATTGTCAGAAATATAATAACTACAAATGCAATAAATTTTAAATTTAACACTTACTTCCTCTCGAGGTCATAGTTTAGTTCAATTATCTATTTATTTAATTGTCTTTATTCTACGATAAGTTTTGCAGTGGGGTAGCCACTAGCAATCACTTGATTGAGTAACTCATCACCTATTTTTACATTNGGCGCAGGTCCAACTTGAACCCTATAATAACGACGTTTCCCAATTATAGCCTCTACTACACGCGTTGGCCCAAGCGGATCTAGTAACTTTTGCATTTTTTCAGCAAGATCGCGATAAACAAATGCACCAGCCTGTACAAAAATCCTTTTNGTTTTAGGTATTGGAACAAGTGTAACNACGTTTGTGGCATTTTTATGATCGCGATCTTTTGTGGTTATTTTCGATTGAGGCCGAGGCTTTTTATGGATAAGGGTTGCCGCCTTCTGTTTGCTTCCCAATTTTACCACACTTACGTCTTCACGCCTGACTTTTGCAAAAAATGTCTTATCCTTTTGTGCTAACATCGCTATTCTTCGACTTTCATCGGCAATAATTTCTACTTTTACAAGGGCAGTGCCTGCACGTTTGAAGCCAAGTAACTGGGCGGCTCTTCTTGATAAATCAATTATTCTATTTTTTGCAAACGGGCCGCGATCATTTACCCTTATGTTCATCGCCCGTCCGTTTCCTAAATTAGTTACTCTAACGATGCTTGGCATTGGAAGTGTCCGGTGTGCGGCAGAAACTGTGTTCATATCGAATATTTCGCCATTGGCAGTTTTTTTTCCGTGAAACTGGGGCCCGTACCACGATGCTACCCCTTTTTCTACATATCCGTAGTTTACTGCCGGATAATACCAAATTCCCTTTATCTGATATGGCTTACCAATTTTGTATNTACCTTTACTTGNTTTTGTTACCGAATTCGTAATTTTTTTTACCGTATGCGTCGCTAATTTGATCTCAGCGCAAGCACCCACCAACATTAGTGAAGGTAATAACAATATAAACTTACGGAACATAAATATTTTATCTCTTACCAATGTAATCAGAAAATATTCCTACGGTAATTCCATAGAGGTGTGCACAGTTATACGACAAAATTGCCGCATAATTATTATAAGTTAAAAAAGATCTCCCTTTGGACCCATCTGGTTGTATAATGACGCCTGATATATCTACTTTGGGCAGGGGTTTTCCATTTGCCATCCTTATACCTTCTTGGTGCCAGTTTATTAAATTTTTAGTTGCTGAACCCTTGGCTCGGCATCCTCTTGTTAGTCTATGGGTTGGTGGATAAAGATTATTAGCATAGTTGATGGGAATAGAAATTTCTCTTCCCCATATTCTATTTTTTCTCCAGCCATGTTGAGCAAGGTAATTTGCTATAGAAGCGAGGACATCTGGAACACTCTTCCAAATATCTCTTCTTCCATCGCCATCAAAATCTTGAGCGTAAGCTAAATAGCTTGAAGGCATGAATTGTGGTTGTCCCATGGCTCCTGCCCAGGAGCCAAATAAGCTAGTTTGTTCTATGAAGCCACGATTTAACATTTCTAGGACGGAAAACAGCTGAGCCCGAAAATATTTCGATCGCCTTTTGTCATAGGCTAAAGTCACAATGGAAGGTATTAGNGGGATATTTNCTTTTANTAGTCCAAATCTTGTCTCTATCCCCCAAATAGCNAGAATAACCCTAGGCGCAACACCATACCTTTCATAAACCATTTTGAGGGTTTTCTGATGGCGTTTTGCCATCATTTTTCCTCTTTTTACATTTTTTTCTGTGACAACACGTCGAAGATATATATCCAGAGTAAGCTTGAACTCTGACTGGTTTCTATCTCTTTTAAGGACTCGTTTTATCGGTTTAACACCTCTAAACACAGATTCTATAATTTCCTGTTTTATACCGCGCTCTAGCGCCTCTGTTTTCACCTGTTCAAGCCATGAAGTATAATCGAGGTTTTGGCTCTGAGTGACGGGCGCAAAAAAACAGAATAAAATAACCCACAGAGAAATTTTAGCGGGAAATTGTAAGACATTTCTTAACCCGCAGCTAAAAAACATTACGTGCGCCCTTCCGCATATTACGGTGTCTTCTTGTGCCATAGGCACCCGAATCGAGCAATTAACTCATACATTGTGGAGGATTGTGTTGTTGTCTATTTTAAACTCCAATCATTTCGCACATTTTTTTAAACAATGGATGCTCCTCTTCTCCAAAACACATGCTTCCGGTAAAATGATGCCGATCCATTAACTCAATGAACTCTCCCTTATGCCCAGCTTTTTTCCAGGCATCTAAAAATTCCTTTGGCTGACGATGAAATTCAGCTGTGTCATGTTCAGCGCAACCGATGATCAGGGGAGAGGTGGATGTCTTAGGTATATGTCTTATAGCGCTATTTTCCTGCCAATCTTCAACACTAAGATTTAAATAGGAATTTCGATAACTTAAAAAGACTGCTTCCAAGTCATACATTCCACTAATCGCTGTTGCACCCTTAACAAGGTCAATAGGCAAGCCATATTGGCGTTGCCAATCGGTAATGAGAACCATTCCACACATGTGTCCACCCGAAGAATGACCTGCTATGTATATTTTTTTACGGTCCCAACCATAGGTGTCAGCATTAGAATAAACCCAAGCAACGGCATCTCTGTTTTGTCGAACCTGATTACTTAAAGTCCCATTTGGAACCTTGGTGAATTCAGTCGTAACCCATGAGACCCCCTTGCGAATGAAGGCTTCGGCTGGAAAACTATATCCATTTTTACTTCCTCGAGTCCACGCTCCCCCATGGAAAAATACAATTACCGGTCCTAGTTCTTTTCCCGGTGTAGGAAATATATCAACAACTTCGTCTTCATGATCTCCATATGGGACATTAATAATCCCATCTATTTTTTCACGAACCCTCTTACTCGCATTTCCTCGTTCTTCTTGAAATATTCCCGTATCTGGAAACCTTTTACTGTGGTCATATTGCCAGTCGAGTTCTTCTTGCGTGTAATTTAAAAAGATTTTTTTATCTCTTTGCTTATCTGCCACCCTTTTTTCTCCTAAGCATTTCTCGATCAGGTGATTTTGACGCGCTCAAAAATGATTGGCAAGGAATGTAGTTAGGCTGGTTTTTAAATACACTGCTGGGTTATTCTATTTTCAATTATTTTAAAGGAGGGAGATATGACTTTTTCGGGTAAAAAATGTGTTCCATGCGAGGGTGGATTGTTACCGTTGACGAAAAATGAAGCCGAATCTTTCATGGAAGATATTCCGGGCTGGGATTTATCGAGCGATGGAGATAAGATTAGTCGACGTTTCGAATTTAATAATTTTGTTGCTTCCCTTGATTTTGTGAATAGTCTTGGCTCCCTTGCTGAAGAAGAAGGTCATCATCCAGATATTTCTTTTGGCTATGGTTACGCTCGAGTTGAATTTATTACTCATGCCATTAACGGCTTGCATGAAAATGACTTCATTATGGCTTTCAAAACAAACATGTTGGTCAAAGAGGGTTGATCATAAATTGATTTTATGACCAAAAACTTATTTCTGATAGGATCTAAATACAAAAGCAGCCAGAAAAAGGATAGGATAAGATGAGAATTGTTGTAAATGGGATGCAAGCCTTTGGTAAGGCAGTAGTTGATAAGCTGATAGAGCGTGGAGAAAATGTCGTCGGCATTTATGGCGCCGATGAAAAACCGGGTGGAAGAAAAGATCCTATAAACGAAGCAGCAGAAACACATGGAATTCCTTTATATCAGTTGCCAAGCTTTAAAACCGATGAGGCTCTGGAACATATTAAGGGGTTGGATGCGGACCTTTGCGTAATGGCTTATGTCATAAAATTTGTTCCATCCAGTTTTTTGAACGTGCCCAAATACGGAAGTATCCAATACCACCCTTCTCTTTTACCAAAACACCGCGGACCTAGTTCAATTAACTGGCCTATCATTCAAGGAAGCAAAAAAACAGGTCTCTCAATATTTTGGCCAGATGACGGATTGGATACGGGACCGATTTTGTTGCAGAAGGAAATTGAAATTGGGCCGGATGATACATTGGGATCAATTTATTTTGATAAATTATTTCCTATGGGTGTCGATGCTATGATGGAAGCAATTGACCTCGTAAAAAAGGGAGCCGCACCAAAAGTCGTTCAGGATGAAAGTCAATTTTCTTATGAGAGTTGGTGTAAAAAAGAGGATGTAGAAATTAATTGGAAAGATAATGTTCAGACAATTTACAATTTAATTAGGGGTTCTAATCCTCAACCGGGAGCTTGGTCTACTATTGGCGGAGAAGTTATTCAAATATTCGATTGTTCTCTGTCTGAAGATAAAGTAGGACCTATTGGCACAATCACCGCTATCGATAAAGATAATTTTACAGTAGGGGCTGAAGGCGGTGGCATTATTGTTAAGAGAGTTAGAATCGGAAAAGAAAAAATGTCTGCAGCTCAATACGTTAAAAATTCAAACTTAAAGGTTGGTCTAAAATTTGATTGAATTTAACGAATTAATTGTAAAAGGACTGAAATATTTAATAGTTATTTTAGTTGTAGAGAATTTTTAAAGAGTTCCAATGCCTTATCTTCATCGGTTTTTGGTGGCAGTGTTTTTCGAAAATTTTCAAAATCAATTGACCATTGATTGAGGTCGTTAACCAAAACATCAAGTTCAGGTTTTTGATTATTGGGAGCATTATATTCTTGTTTGGTTTGTTCAGAAATTGGTCTTTTAAAATATCCAATGTGTCCGTTATTTTCCTTAATGACAGTAACAAGTTCCCAACCATTCATTCCCATTTCTATAATGGCTTCAGCGCCCCCTTCACTCATTTGTATTTCTGTTGGGTTCATTGGCCATGCCATTATTTCCCATTTTTGCATTTGCAACTTTCTCTAAAATATTCGATTTACAATGTTTTATCTAATTAAATAACTTGATCTATTAATCTTTTACTTACGTAGTAGATTTGAGTCATGCGATACTGGTCATACTAATGTTCTGCAGACTGCCCTCTTTGAACTTAGTAAAAACTCCCCCCGAGTTTAGCCAGTATGGCATGGCTTACTGTTATGATCACCAGACTTTGTGTTTTAATAACTTTTTGTATAAATTTACATTTAAAAACTAAAATTTTTGAACCTCAAATTCTAAAAACTTGTTTTTTAGTAATAAAAAAATGAAAATATTACTTATCACATTCTCTTTTTTGTTTTTTATTTCGACTGTTAAAGCAGGACCTGTTGATGGAAGAGCAATACTTTGTAAGAGCAGTAAGCAAATAGACCAGGATAACCCTT
>PBFH01000036.1 GCA_002719885.1 Rhodospirillaceae bacterium
GATTTAAACTGTTTGTTAAGCCTTTCTTCTAGTAAATTATGAAACATTTTGCCATTTGCACTAGCTCCATGTCCCTGAGCACCACTACCGCCGACTAAAATTATTCGAAATTCATTTGGTTTTTTGTGTTTGAGTGCTTTTAGATCGTACCTATTAAAAAACCCAAATTGATCGCTGGATAGTTCATAATCACCGCCCTTATTTTTGTAACTTGCCTCCCAAGGAGCCGGGCCTCGGTACCGCATGTTTGGGAAAGTAAGTTTTAACGCGCCAACATGGTCCATAATAGGCATAGGATATTTTGTAATCGGCAAAGGTTTCCCTGTATATTTCCAACTATCTTGTGAAGCTCTCTGAATATGGTTCGCATATAGTTCAAAAAGATATAAAGCTGCGGCCGATGCTAGGACCAAACTAAATATCACGTATATAATTCTAAAAATGTATTTGAAAAAATTTGCGAGCACTAGAGTTGTTCAATCTGGTTCAAATTGGTTTCTATAATCGATAGCAAGAGCCGCGTCTTGTTTGTTCTTTTTCAAAATAAAATTACCTACCACCAGCAGATCCATTTCTGTTCCCATAAAACATTTAAAGGCATCAGCGACGGTATTTACAATTGGTTCCCCTCTAACATTAAAACTAGTATTAACGAGAATGGGAACTCCCGTCGCTTTTTTAAAACTCTTCAAAAGATCATAAAATATAAAATTTGTTTCTTTATGAACCGTTTGAATCCTAGCTGAATAATCAACGTGCGTTACAGCCTGAATCTGAGACCGCCGTCTTTTTAACCGCTCTATGCCGATATATGCTTGATCTTTTGAATCATCGTCTATCTTTTTGTCATCCTGAATATCTGCGGTAACCAGCATAAAAGGGCTTGCAACGTCAAGTTTAAACCACTCCTGTAAGTCATCAAAAAGAATGGCAGGCGCAAAAGGCCTGAAGCTCTCTCTGAATTTAATCTTTAAATTAAGCTTTGTTTGCATATCAGACGATAAGGGGCTGGCAAGTATGGAACGGTTCCCAAGTGCTCGTGGTCCAAATTCCATTCTACCCTGGAACCAGCCAACCACATGATCTGATTTTAATGCTGATACAGTCTTTTCTATTAACTCTCTATCATTGTATTCTTCATACACTGCACCTGCTGCCTTCAAGGATCCTTTTATTTCTTCTGAGGTAAATTTAGGCCCTAAATAACTTCCAACCATCAAGTCTTTTCCTTCCTCTACACAAGACGATCTAGGTTGTTTTTTAAAAATATGATACGCGGCAAGGGCAGCACCGATGGCGCCCCCCGCATCTCCGGCTGCCGGTTGCACCCATAAGTTTTGAAAAACTTTAAGAGACACAAGTTTTCCATTAGCAACGCAGTTTAAAGCTACGCCTCCTGCAAGGCATAAGTTTGCTGTATCAAACTCATTAGCCAACGATCTGACAATACTGATCACCGCTCTTTCTAAAACTATCTGGATCGAGGCGGCTAGGTCCATGTGAAATTGTTGAATCTTCTCCTCTAGGGCCCTCGTCTTATGACCAAAAAGCGCTTCAAATTGCTTATTGATCATCGTTAGCCCTGTACAATAGTTAAAATATTTCATATTCAATCTGAAGGAGCCATCCTCCTTCAAATCTATAATTTTCTCGAGAATTAAATCTTGATATTTAGGTTCGCCATAGGGTGCCAGGCCCATTAATTTATACTCGCCTGAATTAACCTTGAACCCACAATAGTAAGTAAAAGCTGAATAGAGAAGCCCAAGAGAATGGGGAAAGTTTAGTTTCTTAATTAACTCTAAGCTATTACCACTCCCCTTCCAAATTGAGGTTGTAGCCCACTCCCCTACGCCATCAATATTTAAGACTAATGCATCCTCGAATGGCGATGCAAAAAAAGCAGACGCTGCATGACTAAGATGATGCTCACAAAACAAGAGATTTGGATTAATATCTTTATCGGACAGCTTCCTTAGTTCTTTTATTAATTTTTTATTAAGGAATAGTTTGTCCTTAATCCATATTGGCATTGACTGTCGGAATGAAGTGAAACCCCTTGGCGCAAAAGAGAGATATGTCTCGATTAACCGTTCAAACTTAAGTAAAGGCTTATCGTAGAAAATCACATGGTCCAAATCCTCGATGTTTAATTTTGCCTCTTCCATGCAATATTTTGCAGCATTGCTCGGAAAAGATTGGTCATGCTTGATCCTTGTAAAACGTTCTTCTTGCGCAGCAGCGACTATAGTTCCATCGACTACAAGCGCGGCAGCGCTGTCATGATAGAAAGCGGAAATACCCAGAATAGTGCAACTCATCGGTCAAAATATTGTATATATGAAAGGGGCAATCACCGACCCCTGCGTGATTACTAAAAGAAGTCCAAAAATAAAAATGATAAAAATAATCGGTAATAAAAAGAACTTTCTGCGACTAAAGATCATTAATACCAATTCTTTTAATACCTTAAAAGTCATTAAAACATTTTTTCAAAATTAGGATTTTTATTGTCCACTTCATGTATCCAGTATGTTTTCATATTCTGTTTCTTGAGAAACAAAGGGTCTGACCTAAATAGCTTTATCAAAAACCCATAAAAAACAAACATCAAAACATAAACACAGAGAAGGACAATAGGATTGACAACACGCCCAATGGCATAGCCGAATCTAATCCATACCTTTGTAAAAGATGTAAGACTATTCGGAAAAAAAATCGCTGCACATAAAAATAATCCTACCACACCATAAAGTAGCCACAGTACCAACAATGATGCGAACTCGATAAAAAAAGTAAGTATCAGAAGCAAAAAAGCCATCAACAAACCAAATTGTCGAGATTTTTTTTGATCGGCACTTAGTGGCATTTGCATTGAGTCTGTCTCCTCAAAAGCATTTGTAACAGTTTAAAACAAATCATAATTATATCTTTGTAGCATAAGGTACCTAGTTAATTATTGATAAATAGGTTTATCACCATGAGTATTTTTAAGAAACTCGCAATATGCATATCACTCTCGCTTGCCCTTGTCTCAAGTTCTTTTTTTGCACAGGGAAAAATGCCGGGCTAGTAACGACAAATGGGCGGAATAGCTGCATTAGCAGGGAGCTGTCTCGGGACCAAAAGATTAGAAACCACCTTATTTAAAACAATTGGAAAAGCTCTCTATAACAATCCAAAGATTGATAGGTACTTTTACCAATTAATGGCATTATATTTTGAGGGATATGAAATTGGATTAAAAAAACGTGTTGTCTAGAATGGTTCTCTAAAAAGATACAATAAAAAAATCTTTAACTGTAAATCTAAATCCGATGTATAAATCATTCGGAAATTTGAAACTCGAATTTTACAACAATTGGATGATAAACAATAAGTGTCCCAACCCCCTCAAAAAAAACACTAAAGGCTAGCCAACCGCTTATATTTTTTTATATATACATATTAGATATGGAAACGATTTTTATAATTTTTCACATTATTGTATTTCTTTTGATTTTGGCGATTCTTTTTAAACCCTCTAGAGGCTGTGTTGATCCGAGATCATTTATTGTATATTTCTGGAACAAGATAAAAATTAGACGCCCTAAAAAAAGGTAAATTTAAACACAAAAGGTAAATGGGAGACTCGCTATGGCAGAAGCCAAAATCACGGCATCATTTGAGATCAATGCCGAAACAAATGAAATGCTTAAAAAAATTGTAGAACAATATGATCTTCCCGACACGTCAAAAGCAATTCGATGCCTGCTTGATTATGTTGCCCAAGATGGCGATTGGGATAAAATTTTCGGTGAGATTAGGTGTCTTCGCTGTTAAAATATAATTTTTTAGGGGCCAGTTTTTTCGTAACACAATTCTCAAATATTCCGTCAATATTGTGAATACAGGTCAACCATACAGTTGATATATCTAATAAAAATGGTGGGCACGACTGGGATTGAACCAGTGACCCCTACGATGTCAACGTAGTGCTCTCCCACTGAGCTACGCGCCCTAATCCTTATTAGCCTGAAAACAAACGCATTTGTTTATGTAGTGATTATCCGATTGTTTGGCAAGATTGCCTGGTGAGCTCTATCATTGTGACATATCATTGTGTCACCACTGTGACACGCCCCCCGGGGCCACCTGACGGCCCACGCGCCTTCTCTGTGTTAATAACCTCCCCTGGCAACCTGACACGATCATCATTAGTTGAAACGATAATCATAATTTTCTAGTCGGTCTTACGAAGTTTTAACTGAGCTATTTCAGGTTCATAAACGTAATTTACAAGGCTACGATCTTTCAACCTGTCAACGGCTGTCTCGATGGCATTAAAAGGAACAAGAAACCACTCGCGCGGCTTTATCGGTTTACCAAATCGATCCTCAATCTCAATATCCAGCTGTGCGGCCGCAAACACTCGATGCAGCAGGGTCTCAAGCTTAGTCCTATTGATATTAAACAGCTCATAGGTAGCGACGACTTCCACATCCGCCATCAAAAAGGTCGGGTCGAGGCGAGCACCCGCTATGCGCTGCTTAACGCTCGAGTTTGTCACGCCGATCTTGTGAATAATGTCTCGGTTTGCCGCCACGACCGGATGGTCGGATTTGCTTCTAAGCACATAAATGATGCCGCTTGCTTGGTCGTCTGCTGCTGCATCACTTCCAAAGAGCGGCCCCGTCTCTGGGTCAGAAATCAAGCGACAGGCATCATCACGATACATAGCCCGTATTAACGTTCGCAGTAAGATATCGCTCTCAGTACCATTGTCGTAGATGACCCTAAGCCGGGCGTCATACTCACCATTTGGAGCTGTTAGAGGTTCACCAATTTCTGCAATAAAGCATGTCTGCCCTTCAAGGATGATAAATTGCTTTTCCTTAATGTCGGTTTTGGTAAATCCAGCATTTTTTCTGAACGCTATCGTCCTACGATTTCCAGATTTGATATCCTTAACCACCCCTGCAAAGAGCGGCTTGTATATCTCGAAGTCCTCACATGGCTTCCTTTTCCCAACTTCCTCTGCTGCTCGCACTTCTGCGCGCGTCTTAACATGGCGAAGATTTTCTATATCGTCCTCTGCCGGGGCAGCATCTATCCCAAGTTCCGCAAGCAAAGCTGCGTCATCCAGCTCTTCTGCCTCATCTGTCTCTGAAGCGGTTATTTCTCCAGCTAGAAATCCCTGATGATCTAGTAGCTTAAGCAGCGTATCACTCTCGTCCAAACGACAAAGGCGCTCTAGCCGAACCGCATAAAGCCGCTCAAATATATCCTTGTCATCGCCGTGGGTTGGCGAGCGACCATTTTCCTCAACGAAACGCTGAATTTCTTCAAACCCGGCGATGATCCGTTCTTCCCGCGGGGATCGCGCAGCCTGCTGTTCGGGTTCAACCTCAATACCGAGGTCCGCGAGAAGCTTCTCATCGGTAGATTCAGGCATCAGCCGTTCTCGCTTTTAATGCTTCTTGTTTCACACGCTCGACGCCCTCTGCCATGCGTTTTTCCCAGGCGTCGGCCGACAAAATGGACGGCAAGCGTCCGCGTTCCTTTAAAAATTTACCAGCGCGTTTTGCGAGTTCCCGCGCTTCCTCAATCGTAAGCTTGATGCGTTTTGCCTGAATGACTGCAGAAACAGCACGTAGGCTTGCCTCGCTCATTGTTTTAGCAAGGATGGCATAGACCTCGCCAAATGGATTGATGCGGTCTATCAGATCAATATCGAGGTCCCGCACGTCCATCGCGAATTTGCGAACACCGTCGATGAGGGCGGTATTCGCGTTAGTTTCTGCTTCATCGTTTCTGCCCGTGGGGACGGCGGCGGCGTCCATTACGCCCTTAGCTTTTTGCGTCAGGTTCAACGCCGCAACAGCATGCTGGCGCACCGCTTCCTGGTCCTCGTCTGGTAGATGCGGGTGCTTTTCTCCAACAATTTTACCCATTCGTACCTGGGTTAGCTCTTCGGGTACCAGTTCGTCATCGAAGATGCCCCGTTCGACAGATGGCGTATCCTGAACAAACGCCGTGATTAATTCGTTCAAGTCCTCGCTGCATATGCGCTTGGCCTCTTTGCTCTTGGGCTCTGCAAGGCCATTGATCTCAAAATGGAGTTGGCCAGTTTCGGCATTGAACCCGGCGTTACATTTTTTTGGATCATATCCATCCTCACCATACTCATAGCCATCAAGTGGGCCACTCGTCGGGTTCTTCGGCGAGAAATTGAACCTGGGTATCAACACCTGCTCCATAAGCAGGCTCGCCGCTATCGCCTTCAGCGTATCGTTCACAGCTTCAGTAACGGCACCTTCCAATGCATCAGGTTCGGCAATCAGGTTGGTAAAGCGTGAACGCTCTTTGCCCGGCGCGTCTCGCGTCGCCCTGCCGATGATCTGCACGACTTCTGTAAGGCTCGAGCGGTACCCGACCGTCAGAGCATGCTCACACCAAATCCAGTCAAACCCCTCTTTGGCCATTCCCAGAGCGATAATGATATCGACGTGGTCGCTATTGTTTTTCTGGCTGGGATCACGAAGTGCTGCTGCGACCAAGCCCCTTTTCTTAGGATCATCGTCAACGAGGTCGGCAATTCGTAGGGTTCCGTTTGGCGTATCAACGAGATGAAAGCCGGTTTCCTCATCTAATCCTCGCCAATCCCCGAGCGCATCAATGATGTGTTCAACCTCCTTGATCTTGTCCTGGGTGCTCTCACGGGAATTAACGTTCGGTATGTGGAGGATCGTTTTTTCTGATGGATCGAGGACCTTCAGAATGTCGTCTACATACGAGCCATTATAGAAATAATAACCGATATCGAGACTTTTCAGATAATCGTAGCCGTTCAGCTGCTCATAGTAGGTGTAGGTGACTGTCTCGAACTTGGCCTCATCGTCCGGCGATAAAACAGGCTCTGCATCGCCTCGAAAATATGAGCCGGTCATGGCCACCATATGCACACGATCGCGGGCGATGAACTCACCGAGTTGCTGGCCAAGAATATTATTTTCATTGACCGAAACATGGTGGAACTCATCGACGGCGATCAGCCGATCATCAAATACCTCAACGCCGAAACGCTCAACTGCAAAACGAAAGGTGGCGTGCGTGCAAACAAGGACTGTGTTATCGCTTTCTAGAAACGCCCCAACCGAATTGACCTTGCCGCCATCTTCACCTGGCGCGTCGCAGAGGTTCCATTTCCGCTGGACACTCCAGTCGGCCCAGAAACCGTATTTCGTTAGTGGCTCGTCGTAGAAACTGGCGCCGATCGACTTTTCCGGGACGACGATGATTGCCTGCTTCAGCCCTTGGTTATGAAGCTTGTCGAGCGCGATGAACATAAGTGCGCGGCTCTTGCCCGAAGCTGGCGGTGATTTGATCAGCAGGTACTGCTCGCCACGCTTCTCGTAGGCGCGCTCCTGCATCGTGCGCATGCCAAGTTCATTGGACTTCGTCGAACTACCGGTGCGGGCATAGGAGACTGAGACGGAGGGTACTGTAATGGGTGCGGTCATGGCGCGGTCGCCTCTGCTGTTGCTTGGTCCTGACCGCCGCCAATCTTCCCCTTGGCTTCAGTCATCTTCGTGTAGAGCTCGAAAAGCTTTTCCAGGCGCTCCGTATCGTTCTTGAAGCGCCGGCCGATATAGATGCGCTCCAGCACCTCGTCATTGCGGTCATGCGCGGCGCGGAGATTATCGGGCATTTTCTCCGGGTCATAGAGATCAGCGATCGTCGCCGGGAAATGAGCTTCACGGGCCAGAAGGATGTCTTCCGCACATTGGGTCAAATCGGCTTTGTTTTTTTCCGTGAGGGTCGGGACAGGGAACGTGTTCCAGCCAAGGCTGTTGGAATAACGGAAATCAGTTTTCAGCTTACCGCAGACCGTGGCGATCCAGATAACATGGATACGAGACGAGAGTATCGCTAGGTTCCACATAGGTGAATCATAGATGGCAAAAGCCTGATTGGTGGTCTGTGATCTTTTGGGCTTGATATCGGTAGGCAGGTATTCGCGGGATTCAGAGGATACTGTAGGCGCGAGAAACATATGTTTTTTAGGAAAATTTCGGTCCCTGTATTGATGTGGACGATCAGCAAGCTTGTTAAGCGATTTATCCCGACTGCGAATACGAGTTTCTTTAACCGCTGCAATTCGCTGTTCAATGGAGCTCTCGCTCAATGCGAGCTCTAAGTCTTCGTCATCAATCCACAAACAGTAACGCACCAAACCCTTGATAAACTCTTGAGCTCCATAAACTGGCTGGATCAGATCACGTAGATCTGGCCTTTTGAGGGAAAGGGCTTTCGCCTCTGACATGTTGAGCGTCAAATAGTTTCCGTCGCCTGGATAATTACCAAGGTTCATACTCGCTAATTGGCTGATCGGGGCAGATCTTTTCGCGATCATAAAATCCGGTCCGGCCGCCAAGTACGCATTGATGTTCACCGCCTCAAGAACCGTTGTTTGACCATTGGGGTTCGCAATAAACAACTTTTTATCTTGCTTGGAATCTCTGGAAAACCCAACAACAACAACAGTTACACCAGCGTTATGCGCAGCAAGATTGGCCCATTTAAAGCTTGTATGTGCAAAGACAATTTTTTGTTCGAGTTTGAACATTAAAGGCCAAAACGTTGGGACTAATTGCCCTTGACAGATGGAATTTGTTGAAACAAATGCAGATGTTGTTGACGAAAAAACGCTGTACTCCGCCGCTTTCAGGAACCACCCGCATACATAATCGAATGATTTCCAATTCTTGATCTTCCTCTCAAAGACAAATGCCAGATCGTTTTTCTGGGAGTTTGTTTGTTCTTTGAACCCTCTATACGGAGGATTTCCGCAAATATAGGTTTCCCCACCTTCGTTCTCGAAATCAATCTGCGCTTGATCGAGGGGCGTTTCGAACAGGTCCTCTGCCTTGTTGGTCACGGCTGTTCCGGTAGGCGGACAAACACTCAGCCAGTCTAGCCGAAGCGCATTGCCACACACGATCCAGTTCTGCGTATCTAGCGGCAGAAACTCCACCAAAGCCTCTTTCTGGCCCCGATAAAGCTCATCGCATTGATATTCGGCGATGATAAGTGCCAGGCGCGCGATCTCAGCGGCAAAGTCCCGGATTTCGATTCCGCGAAAATTGGTCAGCGGTATCTCTGACTTCAGATGCGTCTCGTCGCGTCGCTTGTTTACCTCAAAATCGATCGCCCGCATTTCTTTGTAGGCAATAACGAGGAAATTCCCGGAGCCGCAAGCCGGATCGAATACCCGGATTTTTGACAAGCGTTTGCGCAGGTTCAGAAGCTTACGTGCATTGTCGCCTGCCTCGTCGAGTTGTTCCCGCAGGCTATCGAGGAACAGCGGGTTCAGGACTTTGAGAATGTTTGGCACACTGGTGTAGTGCATGCCGATCGCGCCGCGCTCTTCGTCGTCAGCAATGGCCTGGATCATCGAGCCGAAGATGTCGGGGTTGATTTCTTTCCAGTTCAGATTGCCGGCCTGCAGCAGATAGGCTCGCGCGATGCGGCTGAATTTCGGAATATCATGGTTCCCGGCAAATAAACCGCCATTCACGTATGGAAACACGTCCGCCCATCGTGGGATGTCAGCGGCCTTGCGGTCCTCATGCTTCGTATCCATCGCGCGAAAGAGCTCACCGATGACGTGATCGGTATTCTCAGACCGACTGTCGCTCATCTGATCGATGGTGGATGTAAACAGGTTTTCGCCGCGGAAAATATCCGTGTCTTCGGCGAAGAAGCAGAAAATCAGGCGCCCCATGAACTGGTTCGTGTCCTGACGGCGCTCTTCCGTTCCCCAGTCCTCGTTCTCCTTTAGCAACTCAATATAAAGACGGTTCAGGCGCCCGGTTGCCTTGATATCGATCGCGTTGTCGCGGATTTCCCTGACCATGGAGATGCCGGCCAGGGCCAGGAAGAAACCGAAATGATCCGCGATGTCGGGATATGTGCAGGCAACCGTCTCGCCAGAAATCAAGTTCTCGGCTTCCAGATCAATACCGTCTGTGGCGAGGATGAATTTTACCTTGTTCTTGGCGTTGGCGAGGCTATCGCGCAGTTCAGCGAGCTTGCTAGAGACTTGGCCGGTCTCACATACCGCGAGGTGGATATGGTTGCGCTGTAGCACAGCGCCATCGACATCGGACTTGTTCGAGTGGCCGGTTCTTAACTGCCTAATCGTGGTCGACTTGTTGCCAAAGGCTTCGAGGAAGGCGAACGGAAACTCGGCCGCATCGAATGCAAGCTCTACCAGGTTGGATACTGCTTCCTCGATTTCGATAGCGTTCATTTAATTCCTAAAACACAGTATCCCCCTCAAAGGGGATGAAGTTTTCCCTAGTGTGACATAAGGTATTGATTTAAGGCAAGATTTACACCAACCGTGCCCTGAGGCCGGTTGGTGTACGCGCTTATACAGCCCGATAATTAAACTACCGAACACCCCCCCTTATAGGGGGGGTGTGTTGTTCGGAATGCGTGTATGTCTTCACAAAACAACGTGTTCGGTTTAGTCGACAAGCTTTATCCTCTCGGTTTTTCCTCAAGTTCTATGACTTTACCATCGGATAACCTTCTTATTGCCGTCCGAAATGCATCATGAGGCGACTTTGACTTGCATAGTTCCGAGAATTTATTACGAAGCTCCGTTTTTTCAATTTCCCCATCCGTGTCTTTTAAAATGGCCATAATCAAATCAGGGTGCGAAATTTTTGCACCCCCATTTGATCCATTGACGATGAGATCACCAACCACGGGAACAAGCGTCTGCGGACCGGTAACAGGATGATAGACTGTATGGTGAATTTTAGCTTCAAATACCAAACCATCACGTCCATCGCGTTGCTTAACGAGAGTTGCTGATATTAAATTATCTCGGGTTTCAACCTTCACCGCCGTATCAACATCGGCATACAGCGCACTACTTCCCCTTGGTCCTCGATTATTTTCCTTTCCAAGATGATGAATAAGAACAACGAGCCCCCCTATCGCATCCGCCAAGCGATAGGCATTGGACATTGCCCGCCCCATTTCTGTAGAGCTGTTTTCTTCCGATCTAGGGAGGCCTTTTAGAATATTTTGCGCCGCACACGTAATCGGGATTTCTCGCATATGGCCATTCTTTGTTTCTGGAATTACTAAGGTGGTCCAATCCGTTGCCAGGTTGCTCCAACACGCTTTCAATATTTCTCCCTGACGCATGGCTGTCGCCAGAGCAAGCTCTGTTGCTGGCAAAAGCCATGGGTTATGGGCGGTATTACAGGCACGGATTAATTGTTCTTCTTCACCAGGTTTTAGCCGCCGCATGCGGCCACTGGGAAGCCTCGGCCTTATGACCTTTTCCAGGGGGTTTTCTCGTATGGGCCAGTCCCATTCATCGCGCGCAAGTCGAAACACGTGCTGAAGAAGTCCAAGTTCCCGACAGACGGTGGCAGGCGCCACTTCCTCCAACCGGAGATCACGATAGGCAGCAAATGGCCCAGGTGTAAGCTTATCGATGGCCAACGTTGAAAAGGGCTGGCGTTGAAGCTTCTGGATGATGTAACGCTCAACATATGCTGATCGTTTCCGCGCAACACTTCGCTCAAGATAAATCTCCAAGAGATCGAAGAGTGTTGCCCCCGGCCGAATAAAAGTGACGAGTTCCCCTCGATCGGCTCTGGCCTCCATTTCTCTGGCCCAGCGGGCCGCATCTTTTTGGTGAAGGAAGGAAGCAGAAACAGGCACCTGGCCTTTACGACGTACCTGCACCTGCCAACGGTTTCCACGTTTACGAATTGAAGACATCTGCAACCTCGCTGTGACACCAGTGTGACAGCGTTGTTTTCAGGGCAGATTGGTCGGGGTTAAGGCGTTGATATATCTAATAAAAATGGTGGGCACGACTGGGATTGAACCAGTGACCCCTACGATGTCAACGTAGTGCTCTCCCGCTGAGCTACGCGCCCGACACCATTTTCTATTGCAGACCATTAATCCAACTGCAACATTAGCTGTCATTTATACTAATTGGGATCTTCATTGCAAGATGGACAACCAATCGCCTTTAGAGGTTTATGCTAGTACAACGAAATTATATGGTCTT
Organism: Rhodospirillaceae bacterium; assembly: GCA_002719885.1. Taxonomy (GTDB): domain Bacteria; phylum Pseudomonadota; class Alphaproteobacteria; order MPNO01; family UBA2964; genus UBA2964. Next base: position 12,089 of record PBFH01000036.1, read on the forward strand.
TTTCAAATTGATGACTTTCTCTCAACACTAAAGTAAATCATATAAATGGATAATCAAAAAACTGAAATTGATGCGGGAAGCAGTCCTATCCAAGTATTGTTGCCAGAACAACAAATATCACCCGTAGTCTTTGCTTCACCCCATAGCGGCATCAAATATCCGGCGAATTTTGTCGCCGATTCTCCACTTGATCTTTTATCACTGCGTAAATCTGAGGACGCTTTCGTAAATTTACTGTTCGCAAAGGCACCCTATTATGGGATGCCATTGATCAACGCCCTATTTCCTCGCGCTTATGTTGACCCAAATCGCGAACCTTTTGAGCTTGATCCAGGAATGTTTTCAGATCCGATACCTGAATACGTAAATACCAAATCTAGTCGAGTAAATGCCGGTCTAGGCACAATTCCAAAAGTAGTTAGTTCCGGACAAGAAATTTATAGTAAAAAATTAAATTTCAAAGAAGCAGCAAGACGCATTGATACCAATTATCGCCCGTATCATCGCCAACTCCGTCATTTATTAAACACAACAAGAGAGAAATTCGGCTGCTATTTGTTAATCGACTGTCATTCAATGCCATCTGTAGGTGGACCGGACGATCCAGATGCTGGTCTAAGAAGAGCAGATATCGTTTTAGGTGATTGTTTTTCGACGACATGCAATGAAAACATCATCCAAACAATTGAACATGTTTTTATTAAACTTGGTTACAAGGTTTCTCGAAATAAACCTTTTGCTGGTGGTTTTTCGACACACCATTATGGACATCCAAAGGACAGCCGTCATGCTATTCAGATTGAAATTAATCGTGGACTTTATATGGATGAGACCAAAATTAAACAAAGCCAAAGCATGCCCGCACTGACTGAGGACATTAACACGCTTATCGAGACATTATCTCAATTTAGCAAGGATAAATTTTAAATATAAATAAACTCTTTTTTTTAATTAACTTATAATTATTGATCGATTAGGTATTACAATTACAAAATTTAACACCCTGGACATTCCTAGCGTTTAGGTCATTCGGTACTAAAATTTTGCTTGTGCGGACATTGCTAATCGACCGTTATGATTAAGTGCCCATAAAGCTGCTTCATTGTTTCCCCTTAATACACCTTCAATCGTAAAGTTATGGGTATCATAAATTGGTGAAACTGCTCGAACGGAAAAACTTTTGAGTGATTTCCCTGGCATTTCGCACCTAAAAAGATCTAATAACAGGGTAAAGGTTAGGGGGCCATGTACTAAAAGACCCGGATAGTTTTCGATTTCTGTTACATATTTTCGATCATAGTGAATACGATGACTATTCATCGTAAGGGCTGAGAAACGAAATAAAAGAACCGGTGACGGAATTATTGTTCGTTTCCAAGTTGCTTCATAAGGTGGCAGGGGTGGCTCTGGACTTTTAACGCCTTTCTTTGCATTTTCACGATAAACTACGTCCTGTATTTCCTTAGTTGCGATACCGTTTTCTCCAGAAATTTCATGCTTAAGTTTCAGAAATACCAAATTTCCGGTTTTCCCGGTTTTGGGTGTAACTGATTCGATAGTTGTTACATTCTTTATTATTTCTCCGACATGAATAGGACGATGATAGGTCGCCGCGGTGCCAGCCCACATACGACGCGGTAAATCGATTAGAGGCAGAAATGAACCTCGCTTTGGGTGACCATCTTCAGCAGTATCACTGAGCTTTACGACCTCACGAATATAAAACAGGTGCCATCCAGGTGGTATTTCATCTCCATCTTTGAAGGGTACATGATCTCGATCAAGCGTAGCAGTAAGTGAATCAGCCTGATAGGCCGTCACTAACGCGGTGGTCGTTGTTTTCTTTCCTATCCAAGCATCATATTGACTGGTCATTTAGAAAACTCCTCCCGAATTTTTTCCGTGTGTTCACCAATAGCAGGGACAGGACCCAAATGTCTTTCCAAACCATTTATAGTTGCCGGTGGTGCAGCCATAAGCACCTTGCCCGTCGGGCTATCTACCTCCACGCGTCTCAATGCCGGATGACGCGACAAACTCGCAACATCGTTAATTTCTCCAAATGCTATTTGAGATTTTCGTAACCGTTTTGTCAGTTCCAATCGATCCATGTTAGTAAATGAACTAATGATCACTTTATCAAGTTTATCTCGATTTGAACAACGAGCCTCATTATTGTGAAACTTATCGTCCTTTGGCATTTCAGGGCTTTCTAAAACCTCAGATGCAAATCTCTCAAACTCTCTTTCATTTTGTATCGAAATGAGAATTTCACTGCCGTCGCTCGTTGGATATGACCCATAAGGTGCTATTGATGGATGATTAAGCCCCACCCGCGGAGGAATGGACCCTGCATAGTCATAGGTGAGCAAAGGGACATTCATCCAATCCGCCATTCCCTCAAAAAGAGATGTTTTTATAGCTCCACCTTGTCCGGTTCTATCACGGTCGATTAAAGCTTCTAATACTGCCATGTAACTATACATTCCACACGATATATCGCAGGCTGAAACACCAACACGGCCAGGGCCCTCAGCACGCCCAGTCACTGAAGACAAACCAGATTCTGCTTGCACCAATAAGTCGTATGCTTTCATGTCCGCGTAGGGTCCCTCTTCCCCATAACCGGAGATATCAACTGTTATCAAACGCGGTAACTGATCCCTTAATTCCTCTGAACCAAGACCCAGTCGCGCCGTAGCACCCGGCGCCAAATTCTGAATAAAGATGTCGGCACGGCAAAGAATTCTTTTTAATAAAGCCATATCTTCTTTATCTTTTATATTTAGAACTAACGACTCCTTCCCCCTATTTAGCCAGACAAAATAGGCACTCTCGCCATGAACCACACTATCGTACCCCCGGGCAAAATCACCCTCGGCCCGTTCAACCTTTATGACCCGAGCTCCGGCATCAGCAAGACGCGATGAACAAAAGGGAGCTGCGACAGCTTGCTCCAATGATAACACAAGAATTCCCTTCAGAGGCTTGTCCATCTTTCCCACTCCTCTAATAAGATCGCGGAAGATTTAGTACGTGCTCCGCCAAATAACTAAGGATTAAATTTGTTGAGATTGGTGCTATACGGTATAATCTGGTTTCTCGAAACTTTCTTTCAATATCAAATTCTTCTGCAAAGGCAAAACCACCATGTGTTTGCATGCACATATCAGCCGCCTTCCATGAAGCCTCAGCAGCAAGGTATTTGGCCATATTGGCTTCAGCTCCGCATTGTTTATCAGCTTCGAAGAGTTCTGCAGCTCGTTTGACCATTAAATCCGCAGCCTCCGTTTGTGCATAACTCTCCGATATTGGAAACTGGATACCTTGATTCTGCCCTATAGGTTTGCCGAATACCGAACGGTCACGAGCATATTCAGCCGCTTTTTTGATAAACCAACGAGCATCGCCAATGCACTCTGCTGCTATCAAAATTCGTTCCGCATTCATTCCACTGAGAATATATCGAAAACCTTTTCCCTCTTCCCCGACCAAGCTATCTGCTGGAATCTTTAAATTATCAAAAAATATTTCTGTGGTGGCATGATTGATCATCGTTCTGATTGGTTTAATTTCTAATCCATTTCCAAGAGCCTCACGCATATCAATTAAAAATACGGAAAGACCATCTGTGCGTTTTTCAACTTGATCACGAGGTGTGGTGCGAGCCAGCAACAACATTAAATCAGAATGCTCTGCCCTAGAAGTCCATATCTTTTGACCGTTCACTATGTATGCATCATTGCCTTCTTTAACCGCAGTTGTTCGCAAGCTGAGTGTATCTGTACCACTTGTCGGTTCAGTAACACCAAACGCCTGAAGGCGAAGTTCACCCGACGCTATTTTAGGTAGGTAATTGTTCTTCTGCTCATCGGAGCCGTGACGCAGAATTGATCCCATCGTATACATTTGCGCATGGCACGCCGCACCATTACTTCCCGACTTATGTATTTCTTCCATAATAGCGGCAGCCGCTGTAATTCCTAATCCACTACCTCCAAATTCTTCAGGAATTAAAACAGAGAGATACCCATTTTCAGTCAATGCCTTTACAAATTCTGTAGGATAAGCTCTCTCACGATCTGTTTTACGCCAGTATTCGCCCGGGAACTCTGAACATAATTTAATAACACCATCCCGAATATCATCATAGTTTTCTGACATATTATCCTCAAATAGTTGACTATCTGTGTTTGTACATTATCGATGCATTCCTGCAAGATTAGTGTTTTCATTAAGTAACACAACTTGACTCTTAGCCACACTCGCGGAAACTCTCGTTATAAATTCAAAAGGAGCGTTTCTTAATGCCTATTATTAATCGTATAGCCGAATTTCATGGCGAGCTTACTAAATGGAGGCGGCATATCCACGCGCATCCAGAAACAGCTTTTGAGGAATATGAGACAGCGTCTTTTGTAGCTAAAAAACTGCAGGAATTTGGTATAGAAATAGATCAGGGTTTGGCGCGTACTGGGGTGGTGGGAACCTTAAGGGGAAATCATGGAAATGGTCCAGCAATAGGTCTTCGAGCAGATATGGATGCCTTGGATATTCAAGAAACATCAACCCATGACTATGTCTCTACTAATCCCGGAAAAATGCACGCCTGTGGTCACGACGGCCACACGACAATGCTCTTAGGTGCCGCTAAATACCTTTCAGAGACACGGAATTTTTCGGGAACAGTTCACTTTATTTTTCAACCTGCAGAAGAGTTCGCCGGTGGTGGACGCGAGATGGTAAACGATGGCTTATTTAAAAAATTCCCATGTAAAACAGTTTGGGGAATGCATAATTTTCCTGGGCAAGATATAGGTACATTTGCGGTTTGCCCCGGACCAGCAATGGCTGCAGCCGACACGATCGACATTACTCTAAAGGGCCAGGGTACGCATGCTGCATTCCCACACCAGGGTACTGACGTAATGGTGGCCGCTTCACATTTGGTTACAGCACTGCAAACCATCTCTAGTCGCTCTATAGATCCAATGGAATCAGTTGTTTTATCAATTACCCAAATCCATGCGGGGGAAACCTACAATATTATTCCTGAAGAAATTACACTTAAGGGCACTGTAAGATCATTTAAAACAGAAATCCAAGATATCGCTGAGACCTCTATCAAGCGCATAACAGATGGTATAACAAAAGCTTTTGGCATGAAATACCAAGTTACCTACACACGCGGATATCCTGCTACGATCAATAGTTTACCCGAAAGCGAATTCGCCGCAGAGGTTGCAGCAGATGTCGTTGGCGAAGAAAATGTTTTAACAGACCTTGCCCCAAAGATGGGCGCAGAAGATTTTTCTTTTATGCTGAACGAAAATCCTGGTTGTTATATTTGGGTTGGTAATGGACCGGGGAAAGGTGGTTGTTACCTGCATAATCCAAAATATGACTTTAATGACGAAATATTACCTATAGGCGCTAGCTACTGGGCGCGGCTCGTAGAGAAAAGCCTAGCAAAGGCTAGTTAAACATGTCAGGTAAAAACCGTAACAAAAACCACGCTTTACCAAAGACTTACCCGGAAAATAGCGAATGGACCGCGACGGGGGAAAAAATAGAAGAAATTAAGGTTAATCACCCAATATTTAGACAAGCCCCCAAAATTTCTATAGGACTGGGCATTATTACTGCTGCCTTGATTTTTATTTTTCGAGAAAGTGCACCATGGTGGATGCCTGTCTTTGCCGGATGCGTCGTGACCGCAATTGTTTATCGACTTTTACGGCCACGCCTGAGACACCCATCCATCGAGGATGAAATTTAATTAGAAAAATAACCCTCTTTAAATGCCCATAGCCAACTATAGGCAATCTTTTCATTATGTTTCTCCATCATACCGTAATGACCATATTTGGGAACAAAAACGACATGCACCCGCGTACCCGCGGCCTCATATTTACGGCCCATAAAGATCTCTCGTTTATCTTCCTCTTGTTCACCAGCCACCCAGTGTCCTTTATCGTCACCTCCGACCATTAGCAGTACGTTGATAGATTTCAGCCATTCTGGATCGGGATCTTGCAAATGGTCGAAATATTCTTCACGAGGCAAGCCTGTGATTTCTGGATATTTCTCCAATAGATCTGGCACCACCATATGCTGGTTGTCACATAAACCCGTTTTCATTTGTGAACGAATGGGTTCCGCCCACTGGACAAACCCTTCAGCGCCTCCCCAAGGACATAGCTCGGGATCACTCACATAACCAGCTTTGGAAAAAGCCTGCACCGAGCGTTTGGACATTTCGTCAATCCCCTTACGACCATCGTCTTCTGCTTTTGTCTTATCACGCCATTCCTTGCGCCAACCGTCGGGTCCTCCGCTACCCCACCCGAGAATGCCAATAACTTCTGTCTGGTCAGTAAAACGATATAGATGGGCCGCCATTGGGCCGCCAGTAGAATGACCGTGGGCAAGAATTTTCCGTCCCTTAAGATGTTCGTCTACGAGCTGAGCTGACCCTTGTAAAATTACATTGAAGGTACATTTCAGGTTTCGATCGTAAATTTCTTGATCAGAAAGTTTTTGATCCAATAAATACCATGGTTGCCGATCTTTAACGCTTTCTTTCCAAACTCCGCCAGGAGGATAGTGACCGGGATATGTCAAATTGAGAACTTTAAAGCCTTGTGCGGCCAAAATCCGAGGCAAGCCCGGCCGGCCATCCGGCGTCTTATCTTTTCCGTATGCGCTTCCAGCACCGCCGTGGAACATCACAATCGCAATCTTATTATCAACTTCTGCAGAGGGCGTATAAAGAATTCCTTGTATATCCCAGTCATAGCCATTTCGACTAAAACGGGTAAACACATCACTCTGCGTATAATCGACATTTTCGTATGGAGGATTTACCTCCAACCATTCGTTCCATTCTAATTTAAGGAGCAGTTCTGAACCGTTTAGAGCATCAAGAACTTTCTGTATTGATTTCGACGCTTTATTATTTTCCATAGTTATTTTGTAGCCTTTCCAAAATCCTCTGCCTTGTCGATATGGTTCCTTAATAGCTTAACGAAAATCTCTGGTTTTTCGAAAGCGATCTGATGACCTATGCCATCAATAATTTGGTAGTCAATACCAGGATAAGCATCAGCAATTTGCTCTACAAACTCAGCAGGAGCAGAACGATCATCTGAGCCGGCGATTATAAGCCCCGGACAATTAAGAGGCGCTATAAAATCAAAAATATTTCCTCTGATTAAGGCTTGTGCTAACTTTAGGTGACCCGGAACTTTTACTTTTGTGGCAAACTCCACCGCCGTTTCAATAGCCTTTGGGTCGGCATTAGGTGAAAGCGAGTTCGGAGTTTTTTTTCTAGCAACTCCTACAATTCCAAGCTCTTCAAAATCACTAGCCCGTGCCATTATAGCCTTGTCCTGATCAACTTTCGAACTTCTGCCATTACCAATAACAGCTTCTGCTAATGTTAGGCTTATCAGTTGCTCAGGATAGAGCTTATGAAATCCTGCAGAGAGGCACGTCCCCACCGAATGTCCCACAAGGTGAAAATAATCTAGTCCAAGTGAATCTATGAATTGCTTCACGATATTCACATAATCTGAAAGTGTGGGCTCCATCTCTGCCATCTCGGATGACTCGTTATAACCTGGTGCATCCCAACCGATAACTCGATATCTATCTGATAAAGCCTTATATTGTGGTATCCAACTCTCTGAGCGCCCGCCAAGACCATGAAGGATAACTACAGGGGTTCCTGCCCCACATTCTCTAAAGGATATAACCCCATCGTTGCCAATATTAATTTTCTTCAACGTCGGTACTGCCATGATTTTGTTCCTAGCATTAGTAATTTTCGAGATTATGCTAGGAGCTCCCTACATTGACAAGGAGCCACTGTCGGCCATGATGGTAGGTATATAAGATAATAACCTCGGGAGGTTTCTATGGTGGAGAAGGTGGATGAATTTGCGGGCGTTAAGTTACCTCGTTCACCAGTTTATGGCAGGAAGGGTATGGTGGTATCCGGCCACTCACTCGCGTCCAGATCAGGCTTAAAAATTATAGAGAGGGGGGGGTCCGTTGTAGACGCTATGATCTCGACATCCGCGGTTTTATGCACGGTTTTACCGCACGCGACCTCTTTTGGGGGCGATGCATTTATCATTTATCATGACGCGGATAGCAAGAAGACCCAAGGTCTCAATGCTAGTGGCTATGCACCATTGGGAGCAACCCCAGAGTTTTTTAAGGATGGGATGATCGCTCATGGGCCTAATGCCGCTTCGGTTCCAGGTATAGTCCGCGGATGGGAACGATTGCATCAGAGACATGGTAAAATACCATGGAAAGATCTATTTGCCGATGCGATTGATCTTGCCGAAAATGGGCATCCGGTCTCCCGAATTTTAACCAGCGCGCTGCGCCTTTTTGATCACGTTGGAAAAGATCCCGGGTGTGCGGAGCTTTATATGCCCGAAGGTATACCTTTGAACCCCGGAGACATTGTCAAACAGCCCGCTCTTGCTGAAACTATCCGTGATATCGCTGAAAATGGTAGTAGCACATACTATGAAGGAAGAATTGCCGAGGCTCTAGGCCAATACAGTCAAGATAACGGTGGCCTGCTATCTGCAGCAGACTTTGAAGGTTATGAGCCAGAATGGGTTGACACTATAAATACAGATTATCGTGACCTTGACGTGCACGTGATGCCGCCCAACTCCTATGGTGTTTTAATGCTTATGCAGCTTAATGCTATTAAGAAACTCCCTGAGGCAGCGTTAACCGCACGTGATGAAGACCGACTAGCATACTTAATGACCGCAGCGCGCGCAGCATTTGATGAAGGAATACCGTATATCTGCGATCCGGCCGTCCACCCAGCACCTATCAAAGAGCTCTTAGGGAGTGAAATGACCAGCAGGCTTCAAGCAGCAGTCCAAAATGCCTCTCCGGGACCCCATCACCCACCAGGTATTGGGGGTACCAGTTGTATCGTCCTTGCTGACGGTGACGGTAATGCGATTTCTGTTGTCCAGAGTGTATTCCACGTCTTTGGCTCCGCATTTTTAGAGCCTAAAACTGGTATTCTCCTTAATAATAGAATGACCGGGTTTGTCATTGACCCCAAACACCGCAACGTCGTTGCACCGCGGAAAAAACCTAGTCACACTTTAAATCCAGTGATGGCCTTAAAAAATGGTAAGGTAAAATATCAGCTTACCACCCCTGGAGGGCCCGCTCAGACCATCTCCAACGTTCAAATGCTTACCAATATGGTAGATCGCGGGATGGAACTATCGGCAGCAATCGAAGCGCCCCGTTGGTCAATCGATGGCAAGGCTAACATCCTGATTGATGATGAATTTCCTGACTCTGTCAGCGAAGCGCTTAAGGGACGTGGTTTTGATGTCAGCCGAGCCTCGGGGGCATCCTATTTTGGCTCTTCAAAATGTCTGGAAGTTCTTGAAAATGGCGTTTTAGTTGGTGCCGCAGACCATCGTCGCGAAGCTTATGCGGCTGGTTACTAAAAATTGCGATTCGTATCATGCTAATCCGAAATGCCAAGGTTGTTACTTGTGATTGTGATTTTTCAATACACAATTCGATAATTTTAAAGGGTGAAAAGATTGCAGCCGTGGGGGATACCGAAATTCTTGCCAAGGAATTCGAAGGTGGGCCTGTAATTGATGCTTTAGGGCACACCTTAATGCCAGGTATGATTGACGGGCACGCACACCTGGACCGCGAGGGCCTCAAATCTATTTTTCCAACACTATCAGGCTGTAAATCTATCGACGATATTCTTCAACGTATAGAGGACTTGGTTGCCCAAAGCGAACCCGGGGCATGGGTAGTTACCATGCCAATTGGTGAGCCCCCCTATTACTTTAATGTGCCCAATAACTTATTAGAAAAGCGTTGGCCAACAAGAGAAGAGCTTGATCAGGTTTCACCAAGAAATCCTGTCTATATCAAGCCAATTTGGGGTTACTGGCGTCATATTCAACCTCTCACTTCGATCGCAAATACCCTTGCGCTGTTGGAAGCCGGGCTCAACAGTGATCCGGGTGAACTACCTGACCTGATTAAATTCGAGACTAATGAAAATGGAAAACTCAACGGCATCATTCATGAGCACACCTACGTCCCAATAGTTGAGCTTGCTTATTTTCGGAACATGCCTCGGTTTGGTCATTCTGAGCGTGTCGAAGGTATCAAACGCTCAATGGCGCTCTATAACGCAAGTGGAACAACCAGTATCTATGAAGAACATGGTTGTGCCCAGGAGCTAATTGAAGCCTATCAGGCCGTCAACAAAGAAGGGGCAGCAACAGTGCGAGCGAGCCTAGTTTATAGTCCGTCCTGGTATTTTGCGAACAAGGATGGCTATGAATCAGCTTTTGCTGAATGGGCGGGTTGGATAGGCGGCCTTCGGGGCAATGGAGACAGCTGGTTAACGGTTGCCGGTATATTTGCAGACTTCGGAGTAACTCCAGACAATTTAGTTCGTAATAGAGCGGCACCATATACGGGTTGGTCAGGTTTTAATTATGACAGCGGAATTCCAGAGCATGGAATAAAAGATTATTTACTCGCTGCTGCTCGTAATAATATCCGTATAAATGCAATCTGGATGAGTTTCTTAGAATATTTTGAAGCTATCGACAGTATTACACCAATAACCGGAAAACGTTGGGTCATGGGGCATCTTGACCGGGCAACAGATCACCAAGTTGAAGTTATGGCGGACCTAAACCTTGCTATGACGTCACACACTAATCGATATATCTTCAAACACGGACATATCCTGCGCAATGAACTTGGAAAAGCACGGGAAAATGAAATTTCCCCTCTGCGAAGCATAGTCGATGCTGGCATCCCAATTGCATTGGCAACCGACAATGTTCCAACCTCACTTTGGTATCCCATATGGCAGTCCGTCTCTAGATATAATATGAGCATTAGGGGTCAAATAGCACCAGACCAGGCCCTTACTCGTCAGCAGGCCCTTATCTGTGCGACGCGCAATGGCGCCTATCTGACTGGAGAAGAAGATAAGAAAGGAAGCTTAGAACCAGGAAAATTAGCCGATCTGTTCGTTACTAGTGCAGATCCGCTCACCTGTCCGGAGAACGACATCAAAAATATAACTGCTGAATTAACGATCGTTGGGGGTAATGTCGTACATGACACAGGAAATTTAAAGTGGTCCGAAATATGAAGCTTTCGCAACTTGATACACCAGTTTTATTAGTCGATGAAGCACCCTTTCTACGTAATATGCAACGAATGCAGGACATAGCAGTGTCAGCCGGGATAGCTTACCGCCCACATGCCAAGGCGCATAAATCTGCCGAGATAGCCAAAATGCAGTTAGATGCCGGGGCGTGTGGCGTGTGCTGCGCAAAGCTGGGAGAGGCAGAAGTTTTAGTCTCGCATGAAATCAAAGATATTCTTATTACAACGCCAGTGATAGGTATCTCAAAGCTCACTCGTATGATGCAAATTGCAAATAAAGCAAGGATATCCGTAGTTGTAGACAATTTAGATAACGTGGCAGAAATGGCTGCTGTTGCGCAGACTTGCGGAGTAAAACCAGACATCGTCATAGAAGTTGACATCGGCCAAGGGAGATGTGGCGTTGCACCCGGAGAGGCAACTCTTGATCTGGTGCGTGAAGTCGTAGCAACAGAATGGCTAAACTTCAAAGGACTGCAAGGATATCAGGGATCCATACAAATGCTTGTACCATTTACCGAACGAGATGCCGCAGCCCGCAAGGCCGTTTCTATGCTCACTGAAACCGCAGATATGATCCGCAGGTCTGGTATACGAGTGGATTATCTAACCGGCGGTGGCAGTGGAACCAGCGTGACCGACGCCACCGTCAAAGGACTTACGGAACTGCAACCCGGCGGTTATCTGTTTATGGATAGCCGCTATCGGGAAGTGGAATGGGATGATGGGAACACTATACCGTTTGAACAATCTTTGACTTTGCTGGCATCGGTCATTTCGCTGCCAGAACCCAACCGCTGTATCCTTGATATGGGTTTGAAGGCCATTAGCTCTGACGGCGGCCCCCCCTTGCCACAAAACTTGCCTGAAGCAAGATTCAAATTCGCGGGAGAGGAACACAGCGAATTAAGTTTTGAGAATAGAAATTGTCCTCTTAAGCTAGGAGACAAGGTTTCATTTATTCCAACCCATTGCGACACAACCGTGAATCTCTATGATCGCTTTATAGCCTTCAGTGGTGATGAAGTTGTTGATGTTTGGAACATCGCCGCACGGGGACGTGTACAATAGAAACAAATTAGTTATATGGAGAGTAGTTTATGACCAGTCCGGCAGCTGCAATCTTCAATGCAAAAACAATTGCGATAGTTGGTGCAACAGATAAGTCACATTGGCCACGTAATATTTTTGGAAACCTCAAAAAATCAGGGTATTCAGGGAAAGTTTTTCCTGTGAACCCAAAACGTGACGAAATATTCGGCGTCCCCTGTTATCCCGACCTCGCCTCATTGCCGGAACCGGCTGAGTTAGGCCTCATGATCATACCGGCACAATTTATAGAAGGAGCAGTAAGACAAGGGGCAGACTATGGATTAAAGGCTGCGGTCGTTTACGCTTCTGGTTTTGGTGACGGTGCACGAGCGGAGTCAGTTAAAAGAGGTTTGAAGTTTCGTGAAGCTCTTGATGAAATTCAGGTCCCTATTTGTGGCCCAAATTGTATGGGTCTCGTCGGCGTCCGCGAAAAAATTTACTGTTACCCACATGAACATGTCAGCCAACTTGATCCTGGTCCAGTAGCGCTCATCACCCAGTCTGGTGGAACCCTTAGCTATTATGCGAAAGCGGGACAGGAACGCGGTCTAAAATTCTCATACCTAATCTCTTCAGGTAACGAACTAAGCCTAGACCTTGCCGACTATATGAACTTCGTCATAGATGATCCGGACACCAAACAAATTTGTCTTTTTATAGAGGGCATCCGAAAACCGGGAGCCTTTATGAAGGCCGCCGGAAGGGCTCTCAGCAAAGGTAAACCTATTATTGCAATCAAAACAGGGAGATCTCAAAAATCTCGTGAAGCAGCACAATCACACTCCGGTGCCGTTGCGGGGGACTATGCCGCCTATGAGGCGGTTTGCGAGCGTTATGGAATTATCATGTGCGAAACACTAGAAGAGATGATCGAAATGACCCTTGTTTTCCAACAAGGGCGCCTCCCCAAGGGTCCAAGTATAGCCTTTATGACAACATCAGGCGGCACGGTTGATCTACTTCATGACTATTGTGAACAAGAACAAGCGNTAGTTGCTCCATTAAGTTCTNAAACGGTAGAAGCGATNCGGCCTTATGTTCCGTCTGATTGCCACATTCAAAATCCGATNGATACCGGTGCACCGGTNGGGATNTCCGGAAAATCGGCGCCTGCGGAAATTTGTAAAGCCTTTGCATCTGACCCNAATGTAGACATGGTGGCCTGGTGCAACAATATGCCTGGTTCAGCGCGAAGTTCTGGCGCACAAGACGAAGTGAANGAATTAGTAAAATTCACAGAAAAGCCGGTAATTTCCTTTGCACGAATGCCCCACCAAATACCCNAAGGGGGGCTAAAATTCCAAGAGACGACCAACATGCCTTTTCTTCAGGGGACTCGAATNGGCGTTCGGGCAATGAATGCCCTGTGGTTCTACGGCCNAAGAGCTGGNAAAAAAATACCTTTTTTAAAAAANCCAACAGGACAGGAAAANAACTGTAGCGGCAANGAGCTGGAAGACNCATTAAGTTCTNNAGGTCTCCAACCACCAANTTCCATGCGGGTTTCCGATAGCNAAGATGTGGGTGCTGCCGCCTCNANTTTGGGCTTTCCCGTTGCAATAAAAATCATTTCCCCNGAGGCTAGCCATAAGACTGAGGTGGGTGGTGTTGATCTCAACATCACAAACCCTAAAGCCGCATTTACCGCNGCCGAGAATATGATNGCCAAACTNAAGGCTATAAATAACGATGCAACAATCGAAGGNTTCCTAGTTCAAAAAATGGTGTCAGGAATTGAGTTTNTGGTCGGCACTCGTGAGGACGAACAATATGGTCCATTGCTGNTTGTTGGNGCCGGCGGAGTGATGGTAGAGCTGATCAATGATATNGCGTTACGATTGTTGCCAGTTAATGAAGACNATATCCGGAGNATGCTATCNNAATTAAAANNTTCCNANCTTCTTAATGGATTCAGGGGTAGTGGAGCNGCAGATAAAGATGCCTTGATCGCCGGCATTAAGAGCTTGGCAGATTTTTATTTAGATCACCGCAAGTGGATCCAGGATATAGAAATAAACCCCCTTATGGTCTTGCCCAAGGNCGAGGGNATTTGTGCAATAGATATCCGTNNNNTTAAGCGGNNTTAACATTCTCAGCAACTGTCAATAAAATAAACAGTTGCTGAGAAATATCATTAATTAACGCTTTTTNGCTNTNTTTTTAGCGGTTTTCTTTCTAGCTGGAGATTTTTTCTTTNCTGCCGCTTTACGTGATTTCTTTAAAGCAAAAGGCTCAAATGTGGGCTTATAACTCTTTTTATCCAAAAACTGACTAAGGCCAGTGTTGTAGGAATCTTGAGCATCCCCAACNTTTATAGCTTGTCCCTTTGCTGCCAGATAATCATACGATTGATCAAAATCCATCGTCCGCACCTGACGCACAGCATGCTTAGTTGCCCGGAGAACGGCTGGGCTNTTAGCCATTAATTTTTGTGCTAACTCAATAGTTTTATCAANAAGATCTTCNTTNGGAACAGCAAAGTTTATAAAACCGATCTTTTCNGCTTCTACCCCGTCAAAAGCCTCTCCTAAACAACAATAATACANGGCTTTACGGGGCATGATCGTGTCAGAAACAACTTTAGANACNAGNGCNCCCGGTAGAATNCCCCAATTNACNTCAGAAAGAGAAAAAACGGTATCATCTGCCGCTATTGCAAAATCNGTTGCACAAAGCTGCATAAATGCACCACCAACGCAAAATCCTTCAACCATTGCTATGGTGGGTTTATCATACTTATAAAGCCGTTCCCANCGCCATCGGTTTGCCTGTTCCGCTGCCAATTTTCTGCCAGCGGGATTTTTTTCATTTTCCCGAAAAAATTCTTTNAGGTCTTGACCGGCACTAAAATATCCGCCCGCGCCGGCTATAACCACCACCGCGGTTTCTGGGTCNGTTTCAAGCTCTCTGAGTGTTTCATCCATCTCACTATGGAGTTGTGGACTCATGGCATTNCGCTTTTCNGGTCTGTTCAACCAAACCCAGCTAATTCCGCCCTTCTTCTCAACCTTTACACACTTCATCCTNTTCATTGATTAACCCTTTCAAGTTTATTTTAATTTATATCTCTAGNTTCCATATTCTCTATAAAANGCTCTGGCTATNACCATNCGCANTATCTCGGGTGGCCCTTCGGTAATAACCATCGAACGGCTATCACGCCATAATTTTTCAATAGGTAAATCTGTCGTNANCCCCATGCCACCATGAACCTGCATNGTCCNATCACANACAGCAAACGCATGTTCGTCNCCTTTAACTTTAGCCATGTANGACTCATACCGAATATCCTCGCCCGCNTCAGCNCGTGCAGCAAGATTATGNACAAATAACCGNAACATTTGNGTGTCCATCCAGCTGTCCACCATCATAAACTGTACTGCTTGTCTTTCTGAGAGNTTTTTACCAAATGTCTCACGTTGGTTNGTATAAGANCCTGCCAATTCCATGCANCGTTCCGCAACCCCGATACCCCTAGCCGCATGACGAATTCTGCCNGCAGTAATCCATGTCTGTCCGAANTTAAANCCTTCNCCTTCNTCGCCAACCATATTAGCNACAGGNACCCTAACATTTTCTAGNGCTATTTCCCAAGGTCGGTCGTCCATCATCATCTGCTGATAACGAACNAGTTCCACTCCTGGCGTATCAGCATCGACTAAAAATGTTGAAATTCCACCCCTNGACCCNTTACTGCGATCNGTAGCCGCNTGAAGTTGAAAAAAGTCNGCNTTGTCTGCACCNGTGATGTATCTTTTATAACCATTTATTACATAATANTCTCCATCACGGACTGCGGTGGTGCGCATTCCACCGGGATCACCNCCCGCATCCGGTTCAGATTGCGCAAAAGTACANTNTTTTTCNCCTTTNAANACCGGGTACAAATATTTTTCTTTTTGTTCATCGTTTAAAAAATAGAGTATCGGACTNACAGCTGGNCCGAAAATACTATTTCCCCTCGTGGGTATAGCGATTGTTCTCCCCATCTCTTCCCATACCACACAGCGNGCCAATAANTTCATTCNTAGACCACCGTACTCTTCTGGAACATCATACATCCAAAGCCCCACTTCTTTGGCTTTTTCTTCCAGTGANGCCCTGACATCAGGCTTAAGTTGNTGGCCTTCATAGGCNTCTCGCTCGATCGGNATGATTTCCCGNTCGACAAAACGTCTCAGNGTTTCCTGCAACATCCGAAGTTCNTCGGGNAGCTCATAATCCATCATNNAATCTCCANNAATNTTATCGCCAGATCGGCCTGACATCNACNGCACGAACGCCCTCGCCTNGNGAACCGACAATTAAGGGNTTAANCTCNAAATCTGCTANAACNTGTCGATAAGATATAAATATATCAGATAATCCACATATTGCTTTNACTAATGCCTTNATATCCCTTGCGNTAGANCCGCGGAAAGATCCAANCACNGCNTTCCCNCGCAGNTCGTCGAGCATCTCATATGCATCAGNNTNNGAAACAGGTAACATNCGAAACGAGATATCCNGAACAGCTTCAACCAAGACGCCACCTAAGCCGACAATCATGAANGGACCNAACTGTGGATCTTCTCGCNCTCCAAGAATTACTTCNACNCCCNTTATCATTTCTTGNACGAGAAAACCNTCGACGTCTGAATTAGGTTCTAAATTCTTGAGCNTGTCTTCCATTNCNGTNGCCGCNGCAATGACCGANTCCCTGTCATTTAAATTAAGGGTAACNCCCCCTACTTCTGTTTTATGACTAGCTTGCGGNGAAACAATCTTTAGGGCAACTGGNTAACCTAATTTATCCGATTCNNTCGCAGCCTCTTCNGNNGTCTTNCCAAAAGCGCTAGCTGGCGNCTTTAGACCATTCTCAGATAAAAGTGTATCAAANTTTTGANCTTCCAAATCCTCTTTTTTACCAANAGGTTGGGGTAACTTCGATACACCTCTTTTTATTGCATTGNTATAATCGACGAGCCCATTGATAGCGCGGACCGCCTGGGAAAGCCCTTGGATAAAAGGCACTTTTGATGNTTTCTGGAAATCNAGCCCCGCCGTGCTAACATTTTGGGAGACCCTTACGTAAGCTAAAACCGGTTTATCAGTAGCATCAAAAACGTTTGAAAAAATNGTAGAGTCAGTNGTGTCATCCTCGGTCGTNGGTAATTGACCCTGCATGGCAATGATATCTACACCGTCNTCAGCTGCCATGTGCTTGCATACTAAACTATAATCTTGCTGCCGATACGCNATACCTGCACCACAATCAATCGGNTTTTGTCCACTTAANCCCGGATCAATAATTGGATCGATTAATTCTACAGTCTCTTCAGAGAGACGGCCCATNCTCGCACCCTCATCTGCNGCATAATCCAGAAACAAACCCTTGCCGCCGCCAGAGAACCCCGCCATCCCTATGTTTGGACCTTTGGGCCAACGCCGTTGATTTAAGACAAGNCAGGTCTCNATCATTTCNTCCAAAGTGTAACAGCGTACAACTCCATATTTTTTNCAAACTGCTTGTAAAACTTGATCGTCACTAGATAGTGCTCCTGTATGACTTTGNGCCGCCTCCTTNCCGGCTTCACTGCGTCCCACCTTAATCATAACAATTGGTTTTTCNGCCNCGAGTGCCTTGCNTGCAGCCTCGAGAAAAGCATCCGGNCGACGTATACCTTCAACCATGCAAGCTATCATTTTAGTGTCTTTGTCTTCGACTANAAAATTGATGTAATCNGCCAAATCTAGATTAAGCTCNTTACCGCTGGAAACGGCATAAGAAAANTCAAGCCCGCGCTCTGCNGCACGNTGCAACCAAAACATAAATGTACCACCAGACTGGAAAACCACGCCNGTAGAACCAACCGGAAGACCCCGAATTCGTGTAGCAGGATAAAAAAGTAGGTTCGCAGGAAACGACATTGCCCCCATACAATTTGGGCCACAAATAACGAGACCTGTGTCTTTACAAAGAGCACGAAGTTTTTCGGCTCTAAGTGCTCCGACTTCGTCACCACCTTCTCCAAATCGAGCAGCATAAACAAGTGCTGCCTTCAAGCCATTTTTAGCACCATCTTCCAATGTTTCAGGAATGAATTCTGCGGGTATAATTGTAAGTGCTAGATCGATGGACTGTGGCAAAGAAGAAAAATTAGGATAGACTTTTTGACCCCAAAGACTCTCGCGTCGGGGATTAACGAGGTATACTTTAGCTGGAAAATTTGCGAATTCTAAATTCTGATATATCGCGCGCGGCCAGCCACCACCTCCAGTTTCTGAAGCACCAACAATAGCAACCGACTTGGGCTGAAAAAAAGGTTTAACTGATTGAAACACCGCGTCTCCCTACATTTAATTTTTTAATTTTCGTTAGTAAATTACTGAAACGACGTTCGGTCAACCTTGTGCACAAAAACAAGAGCCAAATTTACCACAATTTTTGTGCTATAAAGAGTTTCAACGGCTTTAACTTGACATTAGAAATACCTTACCGCATCGTGATTCCATTGCTTAAACTATGCGGTTCTTAATAAATTTTATTGTAAAATTATAGTATTCAATTTTGAACACTTTGAAGAATAATAAATTAATCGTCGCTACTATAATGATTATTTCTATAGTTGGCATAGTGTTGATATTTGGAACTATTTTCATTTCATCACAATTTAGATCAAACAACACTGCGCCAACCGGCAATGATAAAGTTCCAAAAGCTAGCTTGCCAGCAACTCCGATAACACAACCGCCACCGAGATTCAAATTACCACCGCCACCGCCAAAAATAACAAAAACTATCGAGGCCCGGAGAGGGGATACTTTTGTAAAATTATTGCTGAGGGCTGGTGTAAGCCGTTTAGATGCGCACCGTGCAACTCGCGCTTTGGGCAAAGCATATCGACCACAAGCCCTTAAAGAAGGTCAGTTGATTCGCGTTAACTTTCAAACAAAATCATGGGGCGTCAAATCAGGTAATTTTATAGGATTTGAATTTACTCCCAACATAAATAAAATTTTAAAGGTTCGCCGAACAGATACTAATCTTTTCACATTGCAGAAAATTAAAGTGCTTCTAGAAAGAGTGGACAATCGTATTTCTGGGAGTATTGATACAAGCCTTTATCTAGCTGCCGTTAAATCTGGGATGGCTCCTTCTAGCTTAGTAAACTTAACCAGACTATTTAGTTGGGATGTGGACTTTCAGAGAGACATCCGAAAAAATGATAAATTTGATATATTGATAGAGAGATTACACCTAGAGAACGGTCAATTTAAAAAATGGGGTCAAATCTTATATGCTGAACTCGTTTTGAGCGGAAAGCCAATTCGCTTATATCGCATGAAAACGCAACGATACGGTGTAGAATATTTTGATGAGCGAGGTCGCAGCGCAAAAAAGGCGCTTATGAAGACCCCTATAGATGGCGCAAGACTATCCTCTGGCTATGGGAGACGGCGTCATCCCATTCTTGGATACACAAAAGTCCACCGGGGAGTCGATTTTGCCGCACCAAGGGGAACACCTATTTATGCTGCTGGAAATGGAATAATTCGCTATGTTGGTCGCAAAGGTGCATACGGAAATTATATAAAAATTCGTCACAATTCTACATATTCAACGGCGTACGCCCATCTTCGAAACTTTAGTCGTAACGTACGAACGGGCAGACGTGTGACTCAAGGGCAAATTATTGGTTATGTTGGGTCCACAGGACGTTCAACCGGACCCCATCTGCACTACGAAATTATTGTAAATGGTCGACAAATTAACCCCTTGAAACTCAAGTTGCCGTCCGGTCGTAATCTTAGAGGAAATGCATTAAAGAGCTTTTTAAATATTAGAGATAATTTAAAAGAACGATTAAGTCGTTTTCCCAAATAAAAACTTAGCTCTTTGAAAAAAATTTTTTAACCCTCAACTCTGCATTTTATTTCCCAGTTTACTTTATGTTCTTTCATTCTTTTATCGTAATTTATATCGGAATTTTTTAGTGCTCTTTGAGCTACTTTAATCAAGTCCTTCTGAACAGACGCTGATAATTCATCAAAATTGATGTCTAAAATCTTTCTTTCTTTCTTCCTAATTGATATGGATGTTTTAGTTTTAGTTTTTTTATTTTTAGCCCAAATATCATCCCAACCAGATCTATATTCCGGCGTTTTTACATTACTAAAAAATCCATAGTGAACTGCCTGCGGTCCTCCGATAGACTCTTTGCTTGATTTTCTAACTTCTGTAGATTTGGATTTTACCTCCGACTTTTCTTTTTTTTTAGAAGCAGTCTTATCAGGAGTTTTATTGGTGGTTTTTTTGGTGGTTTCAGTCATTAAAAATTAATTCCTCTAAACTCTGGCCTTTTTAATGCTATTTCGGCCAATAATCCGATTATGCCCTCTATTCAATTTTAGGAATCACTTAGTTGATTTTCCAGGAGGTGCGGATTTTAACTTTCGACCGAGAAAAGATATTGTCTTTTTATAAAGAAGTTCCTTAATTTGATGCCAATGCGAGAACTTGATTAGTTGATCCACTTGACCAAATAACGGTAATGGAAGGTCACGCGCCTGAGCCAAATCCATGGCTATATCCATATCTTTTTCATGCCAGGTAAATCTCGTATTATCCCATTCTTCAAGTGTGCCATTTCTACCAGGGGCTTGAAGTAAAGTTTCGCGCATTTTTTGCGGGTCAATCCCATAACATTTTGCCAAAAGTAAAACTTCTTGATTGGCAAGACTATGCGCCCAGTGGAGCATATTGTTTACAGTCTTCCCTATCTCACCACACCCTAGGGAACCTAAATGGTGCACGGCGCGAGAATAACATTCTATAACCGGCGTCGCCTTTTTCACATCTGCGATCGTTCCGCCAACCATTGAAGCAAGAGTGCCGTCGCGTGCTCCACCTAGACCAAAACAAACTGGAGCATCAACAATTTTTAGGCCACCTTTTTTAGCGATCGCTGCCGCTTCCAAAATCATATCCGGATGACTAGTCGCGGTTATAACTAAAATACCGCCATTTTTTGGCTTACTTTTTGCAAGTTCTGTTACTACCTGCCGAACTTGATCATCATAACCAACCATGATGATTATTACATCACAAACCCCCCCCAGGTGCTTTAAAGATTGCGACGCTTTAGCACCTTTCTTAACCAAATCTTTAACTGCATTTTTACTTAAATCATATACGTAAACATTCTTGAATCTTTGGCTATTCAGAACATGGGTTGCCATATGATTTCCCATGGCACCAACGCCAACAAACCCAACATTCATCATAATTGTACTCCATTTACTTTAAATCATAAAATAACTCGAAAGGAGGAAAAGATAAGTTAATACATTATTCAACTTCGCAAAAATTCCTTGGAATAACTTTTAACTAGGTTCTAAATTTATTTAGATATTACCGAAAAAACGACTAGGCATGGCTGGGCTCTTCTTTATCTGCTATCGTGACTTTAGATTTAGTTTCGTCATCTGATTTTTCCGATTCCAAGGTCTTTTCATTCATTGCTTGATCAGCAGCTGCGCCATTACTTAGTTCAATTATATCAATATTATTTTTGTCGTCAGGGTCAGGTTGTATCGATTTATTTGATTGAGTTTCTTTGCTGTCGATGTCTTTTTCGGACCTATCATTACTAGATACATGATGATTTTTCGCATCGGCTTGGCAATTTGGTTTATTTGCACGTTGTTGCTGACTAGGCTTATTTTCTGCAGCGCCATTTATACTTATAGCCCTAAAGTAATGTTCTGCATGCTGATAATAATTCTCGGCTTTAACTGGATCACCAGCTGTTGCTGCCTCTCGCGCTAATGCTTGGTATTTATCAACAACCTGTTGAGCAGAGCCCCGCACTTTTACGTCAGGACCATTACTGTCAAAACTATTACTACGCTGAGGTCGGTTTCCACGACCTGAGTTACCGCGGCCACGTGAGCGCCGGCTATTTGAACCTGATCTCATATATTTATATCCGGTTATTGTTGTCAATTACCCCAAGCGGCTTACAAACTAAGTTTGTCTTCCCAACGTCCTCAATCCACAACCCTATAAGGTGATTGCAGCGGATATGCTTACGCAGCCTATTTAGGAACATTAAGGTGAGTGGCTAATAGCCTTATTCATTCACCATAATAGCACAGTAGTGGGGTTCGAGATGATTTCCAAGCCCTTTTTTTATTTTAATTAATTCTGCCCTTTTTCAAAGATACAACATCTTTCCACATCATTTAAATCTAATAAAGTTTTAAGATGTATAAAAGAGGAATCGGTAAATATTTTTATTACCGACTGCGCCTGACCTTTACCACATTCAATTATTACAATCCCTTCTGGTTTAAGTAATTTTAATAAATGAAAACAAAGATGGTGATATGCGGAAAGTCCATCACAACCTCCAAATAATGCCAATCCCGGTTCGTAATGAGCAACCTCTGGTTCTAAAAGATGTTTTTCCCTTATAGGAATATAAGGCGGATTTGTTATTATAATATCAAATCTTTCGGAAAGATCTTCACCCCAAGAGGATTTTATAAATTTTATTCTATCCCCTACCAGGTTTTGCTCGGCATTACTGCGTGCTATACATAAGGCTGGCTCAGAAATATCAACACCTACGCCACTCGCGAGCGGTAACTCTCTAAGCAACGAAATAATCAGACAACCACTACCGGTTCCTATATCAAGAGCTGATATTACTTTTTCCTTATTTTTAATAGAGTCTATTGCCGCTTGTACCAAAATTTCGCTTTCTGGACGCGGATCAAATACGTCTTGGCTGACCTTAAATGGCAAGCTCCAAAACTCCCTTTGACCCACCAAGTGAGACACTGGTTCCCTTAATGCCCTGCGTTGAATTAACTCATCAAATATCTTTATTGATTCTGAACTCAATAGTCGTTCGGGATTGGATAAGATCGTTAACTGATCAATCTTTGCGGCATGGCATAAGAGTATTTTTGAGTCTAATCTTGGCTCTTGGATACCTGCCGCTGATAACTTTGATGTAGCAAATTTCATTGCAGCGGTAATAGTAGTGCAATTCACTTCTCAGAGAGCTCCGCCAACAATGTAGCCTGATCATCCGCCGTTAAGGCATCTACAACCTCATCTAGTGCTCCCCCCTCTATAATTTTATCTAATTTATGCAAGGTTAATCCTATTCGATGATCGGTTACCCTGCCCTGTGGAAAATTATATGTCCTAATTCTTTCCGAACGATCACCCGTTCCTACCTGATTTTTCCGAGTTTTTGCTCGTTCCTCTGCAAGGGCTACGCGTTCTGCCTCATAAATGCGAGCTCTCAGAACTTTCATAGCCTTAGCGCGATTTTTATGCTGCGATTTTTCGTCTTGTTGACTGACAACAATCCCGGTCGGAAGATGTGTTATACGTATTGCGCTGTCCGTAGTATTAACATGTTGTCCGCCAGCCCCTTGCGATCTGAAAGTATCAATTCTTAAATCTTTTTCTTCGACAACAACGTCCACTTCTTCAGCTTCCGGCATAACTGCCACAGTAGCTGCCGAGGTATGAATTCGACCGCCCGATTCTGTATCTGGTATTCGTTGCACACGATGCACACCAGACTCAAATTTTAAACGAGCAAAAACCCCTTTTCCCGAGATTTCTGCTACACCTTCCTTTAGTCCACCTATCCCTGTATCAGAAAGTTGCATAGCTTCAAATTTCCATCCATGCCGTTCTGAATAACGTTGATACATTCTAAATAAATCAGCCGCAAATAAAGCGGCTTCTTCACCCCCGGTGCCTGCTCGGACCTCAAGTATAGCATTCTTTTCGTCAGCTAAATCCTTAGGCAATAATAGGATGTTTAGTTTTTTCTCTATTTCTGGCAAACGCGAGCGGGATATAAACATTTCCTCTTCTGCCAAATCTCGCATATCTTGATCTATATGCTTATCAGCAATTATACCACCGAGATCGGCTATCTCATTTTGCAAAGCACGTAATTCTTCAATACACTCAACGACAGGGGTTAATTCAGCATATTCTTTTGAAAGACTTACAAACTCTTCCGGATTAGTAACATTTTTACCTGACATAAGTTGCGTCAGTTCCTCTCGCCGCCTAACCAAATTATCAAGTTTCTCATCCAGATTCACAGTTTTACCTTTCGCCAACTAAAAGTAGCGCGTTTTCAAAAAACCATCAGAAAATTTTAAAAGCCACTTTATTTAAGAAATAATTAATATTTTGATTTACTACGTTTGTTTTTCGACAAAAGTGAGGATTAAATATTTATTAAACAAAAACTTCTAAAGAAACTGAGAAAGATGATCTGTTAGAGTATCTAAACTAACTTCTTCTTGGTTTCCCGTATCAAGATTTCTCAAAGTTACCATACCCCGTTGTATTTCATCAGGTCCTATTAACACTGCAAAGATCGCGTTTAACTTATTAGCACGTTTCAAGCGGCGACTCATATTACCGCGATACCCTAATTCGACAACATTTCCAGCCGACCGTAGATCTTTTGCTAATAATAGGGCTTCCATCTGCAAGTCTGCCACAACCGGAATAACAGCAATTGGTCTTTTTCTATCAGGGGAATGGTTCACTAACATCGCCATACGCTCTATGCCTGCTGCCCAACCAACCCCGGCGGTTTTTGGACCTCCCATCTGTTCGACAAGGCCATCATATCTTCCACCTGCAAGAACTGTCCCTTGGGCTCCAAGCCCTCCAGTAGTAAATTCAAAAGCAGTATGACAGTAATAATCCAAACCCCTTACCAAACGTGAGTTCAACTTATAGGAAATAGACAATTTATCTAAACCTTCTTTGACACCCGAAAAGAAATCTTTCGACTCAGCATCAAGACTTTCAACAAATTCCGGAGCGTTCTCTATGATTTTTTTATCACCCTTATCTTTAGAATCAAGAACTCTCAGTGGGTTCCGGTCCAGTCGCCGGCGGCTATCCTCAGAGAGTTGATCGCGATAGTCTCTCAAATAATTGATCAATTTATGCCTGTAACCTTTTCTGCTCACTGTATTACCGAGCGTGTTTATTTCTAAGGTACATTGCGACAAAATACCTAATCCACCCAACATACTTGAGGCCAATGCTATAACTTCTATATCACCAATCACCTCTGGCACGCCAAGCAGCTCGACGCCTATTTGATGAAATTGTCTGAACCTGCCTTTTTGTGGACGCTCGTAACGGAACATTGGACCATTATAAAAATACTTCAGTGGCAGATTTTGTTTTAAACCGGAAGAAATCAGCATTCGGGCAACACCGGCCGTACCCTCGGGTCTCAATGTAATTTCATCTCCTCCTTTGTCGGAAAAGGTATACATTTCTTTGGTGACAATATCTGAAGTGTCACCAAGTGTGCGTTTAAAAACATCTGAAAATTCAAATATCGGGGTTGAAATTTCCGAATAACCATACAATTCCGCAAAATAACGTAATTGATCAACGAGATAATTATGTTGTCTGAACTCCTCAGGCATGATGTCTCGTGTTCCACGGACCGGTTGCAATTCCCTCATTTTTTAGCGCTCTTTAGGTTCGTCAGAAGCCAAAATTTCTGGATCCATTCTAATATCACGTAAAACGACTCCAATACCACCAAGGGGTTCTATTTTTATCCCATCAACAAGTACATCAATCCCTCCAGCATTGCCAGTTGTGAGCGTTACACCAGCCTCATTAGGTATTTTATATTCATCCCCTTTTTTCAAAATTTTTGAAATCAGTCTTGTCCCGGCAGAGTCCCTAAGTTCCACCCAGGACGTCATCTTTGCAATCAAAACTATCCTATATTTACTATTAGATTGTTTTGTATTTTTATTGAATAATCTTTTTTTATTTTCCAAAATACCAATTTTTATTTTTTTATTCGTGATTTGGTTTGAACCGTTTTGAAAATTTTTGTTTTCTTTAAAATCTACTTTGGGTATAGGTAAAACCTTAGTTTTTTTTTCTAAAAATATTTTATTATTAAGCTCCGCACTCCATTTGGAATTTTTTTGAACCGCGTTCTTTTCGGTACCCTTCTTAAGTTGAACTTTGGAATTTAATTCTTTTTTTATTATCTTGTTGGAGTTTTTGATATTATTAGATAACGAAGGCTTCGTGACCCTTGGAAGCTTATTTCCATTGGTTTTTTTGTCTAAAGCCGAGAGTTCTGGTGAATATTCAGACAATTCGGATACAAGTTTTTGTGAACTTTGTCCATAAATTGTTAAATAATACCATCCGCCATAAGTAGAAGCAGCAAGTATAGCAGCAATCAATAACACAAAGGTGGTAGGCAATCGTGCTTCATTAATAGGAGACGGTGGCGATAATGATTTTAGTCCGTTATCTTGATTAGTCACCTCCATATAACATTGCATAACCTCTTTAACATCCAAACCAAGATAAGTAGCGTAGGCACGCACAAAACCGGTTGCATAAGTTGGACCAGGTAATTGATCAAACCTACCCTCTTCTATTGCTTGTAAATATACTTCTCGAATCCTCAGATCATTCGCGACTTCAAACAAATCACGACCTGACTTTTCCCGTATATCACGAAACGCTAAAGAAAATTCTCGGGTGATTTCATCAGGAGCGCCCAGTTTAGACCCTTTTTCTTTTACGGATCTCGCCAAATTTAAACTCTCATAATTTAATGGAACAATTCTTTTTTCACAGATCGTTAGATGTGGTTAGTAACAGAAATAGTCATTCTAAATCAATGGTTTCTTAACCTATTGATAAATCAACTTTCGGCAATGGGAATATTATGATCATTAGCATATGCTGTTAATTTTTGTCTAAGACTATGGTCAGGCAAATTCAAAAGACCATCGACATATTTCGATAGGGCCACAGCATTCACCTGCCTTAACATCGCTCTTACAGCGCCAACCTTAACGGGAGCCATGGATATTGTCCGAAACCCCAAGCCAATTAACGTCATGGCCTCCACCGGATTTCCTGCCATTTCGCCGCATAAAGAAATATGTACCCCTGCGTTCTCGGTTTCCAAAACTAAATTTTTAAGAAGAGATAATAGACTTGGTGATAAAACATCATACCGATCTGAAACTCTTGGATTTCCTCGATCGGTAGCAAAAAGAAATTGAAACAAATCATTGCTACCGACTGATAAAAAATCAACACGATCGAGCAACGGTCTAAGCTGCCACATCAGGCCAGGAACTTCCAACATAACCCCAACACGTAATTGACTTGGAAGAACACCACCTCGTTTTTGTTCCCTTTCCAACTCCCTTCCGAGAATAGATTTTGCAGCTTCAAATTCTGCGACCTCAGCAATCATAGGAAACATTATTGATAGATTTCTGCCATTCGCGCCGCGTATTAAAGCTCTCAATTGTTGTCTTAACATTGATGGCCTATCAAGGGCCACTCTAACCGCACGCCAACCCATATTTGGGTTTTCTTCAGCCATGGCATGAAAATAAGGTAACTGTTTGTCGCCGCCTATGTCTAAAGTTCGAAACATAACATTTTTACCGTCCGCCATTTCATAAATATTTCTGTATAGCTCGGTCTGGCCTTCAACGCTTGGAAATTCCTCTCTAACCATAAAAGGAATCTCCGTTCTATAAAGCCCGATACCATCAACACCCGTATCCTTGAGATTTTGTAAATCGATCAATAATCCAGCATTAAGATTTAACGAAATTCTTTGACCATCTAGTGTTTCTGGTTCTTCTTCTTTTAAAGCCGCATAAATTTTTTGACGTTCATTCCTAGCGTCAATCGTTTTGGTGACCATTTGCTGAATGTCCTCACCGGGACGCACAAATACCTGTGCGTTATCTCCATCAACGATAACAGGATCATTTGGATCAATCCGCGTTAAAAGGTCGGTAATTCGGCCTACAACCGGAATATTTAATGCTCGAGCCACGATAGCTACATGGGCAGTTGCTGAACCTTCCTCCAATAGCAGGGCACGCAAGCGATGGGGTTCATAGTCAAGTAGTTCCGTTGGGCCCATATTATCAGCTAGTAAAACAACATCGGCTGGTAGTTGAACATCTCGAGCTGCTGTAATCGGCTTGATACTGAGATGTTGTTGCAAGCGCCGCGCAATATCATCAAAGTCATGCATGCGTTCTTTTAGATATGGGTCGGTCGCCAAATTCATTCGTATACGGATGTCATCTTGTACTTTCTGGACTGCCGCCTCAGCTGTGAGTCCGCTAGAAATCGCTTCTTTTAACCTACGTAACCATCCAGAATCATGTGCCACAAGACGATATGCCTCTAGGATTTCATTATGCTCACCCCTACCGGAGAGTTCTTTAACCGCAAATAACTTATCGATAGCCTGCTGCATCTGATATAAAGCGTTCTGTAACCTCACCTGCTCTGCTTCAGGGTCTGTGGAAAACATCTCGGGAATTTGAATTCGTGGTTGGTGTAAAACCGCTTCACCTACTGCTACGCCCGTATTTATGCTTATACCGGTCATTCTGAGCGGAAGGATGGCGTTACCATCCGCAGTTATTTGCTCACTCCGCCCAATAAGGTCTCCGCCGGCAATCAGTTCCGCTAGAACAACAACAATCATTTCTAGCGCCTCTACCTCTTCTTCGGTATATTCGCGTTTTGCTTTATTTTGAATAGCAAGAACTCCTCGCACGCGACCCCCACGTAATATGGGGACACCCAAAAAAGAGTGATAAATTTCTTCGCCGGTTTCTGGCCTGAAGGCGAATTTGGGATGCGTTTGTGCATCGGCAAGATTAAGCACATGGGCATGCGCTGCAATATCCCCAATCAATCCCTCATCAACTCTAAGACGTGTTTTGTGAATCGCCGAAGGGTTCAAGCCTTCTGTCGCGAATAATTCCAGTACTTCGCCTGCTCGCATAACATAAACTGTACAAACTTCCGCGACTACCTCAGCTGCAATTACCTTGACGAGTTCATCCAAACGCTCGTGAGCTGTTCCGTTACTCGACATTGCGCCTTGAACACGCCTAAGTAGCGGTCTTAATGCTGTACCAACCGTTTTTGTCATTTCACCTTCATTTTCACCAAGCGATGAGAACCGGCTATTTTTTTTCTGTATCTAATCCATAAGCTGTGTGTAAAGCCCTCACCGCTAATTCCGTATATTCTTCGGAAACCAGAATACTAACTTTAATTTCAGACGTGGATATTACCTGAATATTAATCCCTTTTTCTGCTAGTGCTTTAAACATCCGCTGTGCAACACCGGCATGGCTCCGCATACCAACACCAACTACAGAAATTTTTGAAACATTCGGGTCGGCAATTAGCCGTAAATATCCGAGCAACCCCTTATTAGAATCCAAAATGGAGCAGGTACGCTCAACATCTTGTTTATCAACCGTAAAGGTTAGGTCAGTTGCCTTTCCATCTTCAGAAACATTCTGCACTATCATGTCCACATTAACACTGGCCTCTGACAAGGGCCCAAATATCGAAGCGGCAACTCCTGGCTTATCTGCTACGCCAACCAAAGTAATTTTAGCTTCATCTTTACTATAGGCTATTCCGCTGACAACTTCCTGTTCCACGATTTCATCCTCATTTACAACTAGTGTTCCATCGCCCTCACAAAAGGAGGACCTAACTTGGACCCTTACGTTATGATTCATAGCGAGCTCAACTGAACGCGTTTGCAAAACTTTTGCACCGAGTGAAGCCATTTCAAGCATTTCTTCATATGTAATTCGATCAAGTTTTTTTGCTTTGCTAACAACCCTCGGATCACTCGTATATATGCCGTCTACATCGGTAAAAATATCACAACGATCTGCTTTTAAAGCCGCAGAAAGTGCTACGGCTGATGTATCTGACCCCCCTCTTCCAAGGGTTGTAATTCTGTTGGTTGACCCCACACCCTGAAACCCTGCTATTACTGCAACTTGCCCAGCACTTAACCGGCTTTCTATCTCACTAATCTCAATGGCTTTGATACGTGCTTTTCCATGGGAGTCATCAGTCTTCACAGGCAACTGCCAACCAAGCCAAGAACGAGCATCAACACCAATGTTTTGCAGTGATAAAGCCAATAGCCCTGCGGTAATTTGTTCACCCGCTGCAACAACAGTATCATATTCTCTAGCGTCATGAAGTGGCGCGGCTTTTACCGTCCAGTCAACAAGTTGGTTGGTCGTGCCCGACATAGCCGAAACAACAACTGCCACCTCGTTACCATGATCTACCTCTTTTTTAATTCTTTCAGCAACAGCCCTTATACGGTCGATATCAGCAACCGAGGTGCCGCCAAATTTTTGGACAACCCGTATCATAATACATCCACTCGAATTTTTCCAACGCCACTCGCAAACCATTACGCAAGAAAAATATTAAAAAAAAATTAAACTGCGTGCAGCGGGCGTCTTCTTACTCTATATCATTATTAAAATGCAAGTAATTCAGAATACCTTATAATTGGATTAATCGGTGTAAAATGTCGACACAATACAACAATAAAAAAAATACAATTGACCCTCAGGAAATCGAACGTTTTTCTGCCCTCTCTGAAAAGTGGTGGGATACAAAAGGTGAATTTGCCCCCTTACATCATTTCAACCCAGTAAGGTTAGAATATATTCGTAAAAAAGTGTGCAATCATTTCCAACTTGACAGACGTAATCTCCTAGTTTTAGAGGGGCTTAAAGTACTTGACGTTGGTTGCGGTGGAGGTTTAGTGACGGAACCTATTGCTCGTATGGGCGCGTCAACCATTGGAATTGACGCATCAGAACGATGTGTCGGCGTCGCTCGTCATCACGCAGAAATGAATCAATTGAATATTGATTACCGGATCAGTACCGCGGAAATATTGGCAAAAGAAAAATATGAGTTCGATATAATTCTAGCTCTTGAAATTATTGAACACGTACAAGACCGTGATCTATTCATTCAGGCTTGTACAAAGCTTATTAAGCCAGGTGGCATTGGAATTTTTGCAACTCTTAATCGGACTGCAAAGTCTTTCTTTCAGGCAATTTTAGGTGCTGAGTATGTATTACGTTGGTTACCACGCGGCACTCATCAATGGGACCGTTTTGTTAAACCCTCTGAATTAGTAAACTCCTTAAAAGAACAAGGCCTGATAGTTTCAGATATATCAGGTGTAAAATTAAATATTTTTAAAAAAGAATGGTTTATATCAAATGATATTGCTGTGAATTACGTTTTGTGTGCAGAAAAACCAAAGGGAAGAGATATAGCCTAGGAATATTATGATTTTTTTCAAGCATCATGCGTTGGAACCCAAGGTATCCGCTGTACTTCAATTCCCTCTTCACTGAGTTCTTCCGCCTCTTCGGCGGTCGCTTCACCGTGTATACTGCGCTCTTCAGTTTCTCCATAATGGATTTTTCTGGCTTCATCTGGAAATTTATCGCCGACATAGTCGCTATTTTTCTCCACATGTTCTCGGATTTCTCGAAGAGCAGCAATATATTGCCCGACCTTTTTTTGCCCTTTTGAAGACAGACGAACCGCTTTTTCACCCGTTTTTTTAGCACCCGTGACCGAAGGTGCCATTAGCGCTTTATCGACTTGAGTATCGCCGCAAATCGGACACTCTATTTTTTTGGCTCTCCGCTGTTTTTCAAAGTCCTCGCTGCTTGGGAACCAAACTTCAAAGGTGTGATCATTACTACATTGCAGATCAAAGACAATCATGATATCGAGATTACCTCCGGCTTAATGTTATACATTACCTTATTAAAAATGATATCGTTATCTGTTAAATCAAGCATTATCTAATATCAAGCATGAAATGAATACAGATAATTTAAAAAAACCTTCAGCATGGGTAACCCGATTTACACCGTTAATAAACTCTGGAGGTAAAGTTTTGGATGTCGCCTCAGGAAACGGGAGACATTCTGTATACATGAAGAACTTAGGTTTTGATGTAACAGCCGTAGATCGCGACCACTCGGCCTTTTGCCAAGATCATGAAAATATCAAACTGCTAGAGACTGATTTGGAGAACGAAAAGCCTTGGATTTTAGGGGAGTACTGTTTCGACGGGATTGTGGTAACCAATTATCTATTCCGTCCGCTATTTCCACACATTATAAACTCCCTCAGTAAAAACGGTGTGTTGATATATGAGACATTCTGTAGAGGAAACGAAATTTTCGGTAAACCCAAAAACCCTGACTACTTACTTAGCAGTGGTGAACTTTTTTCAGCCTTTTGCAAAAATCTAAGAGTTATAGCCTACGAAGAAGGTATTTTCGGTAAACGAACTAAATCTGCTAAACAACGTATTTGTGCTGTAAATGGGGCGTTGCCGCCTATCCCTCCTTCATCTACAGAAAATTAGAGAGGGCTTTTTTAGAAAATTAAAAACATATAAAAAAACTATAGTAGAGGTTCGAGTTTCCCTGAAACGTCCAAAGCAAAAAGCTCATCTGAACCACCGATGAGTTTTTTGTTAATAAAAATTTGTGGTACAGATGTCCTTCCCTTGGTTCTTTCAATCATTTCCAAACGTAAAGAGGGGTCTGTATCAACATTATATTCTGTATAGGTTACACATTTTTTTTTTAAAAGAGATTTAGCACGTGCACAAAAAGGACAAAAGTCAGAAGAGTAAATTTCAATATCAGACACAGAACAGTTTCCCTTATTATTTTCTATCCGAAAAACATTCAAAAATGCTTAACTTGGGAAATACTTGAAGTGAGCGGTTCCATCACGCTCTACCTGCTCAACAAGTCCGGTTTCCCAACTTAAATATTCCTCCATGTGGGTTTCAACGTTATCATCATGATCATAAGCCTTGTATTGAATATCGTTATTAATATCCGCCATATTTTCGAAACCCGATTTTTCCGGAAAAGACATTGATCGCCAGGAGCCGGTCCCACCCTCAAGAAGTTTAACATCCCGATCAGTTAATAATAGAGCATCAGCTGCTGCATAGGCTGCAAGCGTACCATCAGAAGAGGTAAATACTAACCCTCCGTTTCCAGGAATTGAAGATAAAGTTTCTTCTAAACGGGAACGAATTGCCCACCAAGAACCAGGGATATGTGAAGCTTTATATTCTAGACTGGTAGCAACATCCACAACCGTCACCAAACCTTGGTTTAGGCTCTTTAATAAACTTTTTGGTTTAATAGAAACTATGGATTCGTTGTCCAAAACAATTTGAGGTAACTGCGGAAATCCTTTTTCAAGTTCAAACTCATTTAATGCATTTCTTAGAACAAAAACATTTGGCCAACCCATTTGTTTTAACCAAGAAGCAGTCATTGTCGCTCGGACACCATTGTCATCGATTAGAATTAAGTAGCCCTTCAAAACTCCAGCCCATTTATCTGTTGCTTGTACTAATTGGCCGCCCGGAGCGGAAATAGAACCAGGGAGATGTCCTTCCTCGTATTCATCAGGATTCCGAACATCAAGCAGAAACAATGATTTTATATTTTTTTGCTTTTGCCATTTTTGTAAAAGATCCGTAGTTATTTCTTCAACACCAAACCGCTGCGCGACTCTATCAGCATAAACAAGCGCAGATTCCATGCCTTTTTGACTAATATTCGAAAAAGTTCTATCGCTTCCTGTCTCAAGGGGAAAACCCTCCAAAGCCCATCCCATTGTTCCATTTCTCAACGCCACCACTTGATTTGGTACTCCAGCGTTGATCAGAGACTGGGCCCCTATAATACTTCGTGTTCGGCCAGCACAATTTACAATTATTTTTTGTTTTTCATCATCAACTAAATCAAACGCCCTATATACTAATTCAGCACCCGGACAATCAATGGCACTTGGAATATTCATTCGATTATATTCGTTGAAGGGCCGGCTATCTAGAACAACGATATTTTCATCATTATCCATAGCCTCTTTTAACTCCACAGCTGAAATATTGGGTGTCCTAGACTCTATCTCTATGAATTCGCCAAATGCTTTAGAAGGAACGTTTACCCCTCTAAAAATAACATTTCCAGCCGCCGCCCAACCAGGCACACCTCCCGATAAAATTGATAAATCTGAATAACCCCATGCTCTGAGTTTATCCGCCGCCTTCTTTGCTAAACCATCGCCCCCATCGCATAATACCATTCTTACCGATTTTCTGGGGATTAAACTTAGAATATCTAGTTCTAGGCGGCTCATGGGAAGACAAATGGCAAAAAGTAAATGGCCATCTGCTCCGAAGACCCCTTCTTCTCTTACATCAACCAGCGCAAGTTCATGATCATCTAGCAACCAACTGCGAAGCTCTTTAGGTGATATTTCCTTAGTCATATGCCAATTTTATAAAGTAAAAAGTTACAATCAATTTTTTATTCTATGTAAACTAATTGCAGGCGACAACTGTCGGGGCTTTATTGCATACCCACCACATGTCATATTACCAACATGTCAAAAAATGAGACCTCGACAGTTAGGATATTTGACCGTCAAGCCCTCGAACTACAGCGTAAAAGGGCTACCACCAATTTTTCTGCACATGATTTTATGTTTCAGGAAGTAGCTGAACGTTTAATTCAACGTATCACCGATGTAAAACGAAAATTTGGTCTCGCCATAGATTTAGGAGCTAGGACGAAGCATCTTAAACAAATGTTATCGAAAGAAGATTCTATCAATAAAATAATATCACTTGGATTAATTCGCGATCTAAAGGATTACGATTTAGTAGGTAACGAGGAAGTTATGCCCTTCAAAGATGCTAGTGCCGATTTACTTGTTAGTAATCTAGTTTTCCATTGGACCAACGACCTAGTCGGCACATTAATACAATGCCGACAAATTCTTAAACCCGATGGCTTATTCTTAGCAGCATTATTCGGCGGAAACACCCTAACAGAGCTAAGGCAGGTTATGATCGAAGTTGAAAACGAGATTTCAGGAGGTATTTGGCCT
This sequence comes from Rhodospirillaceae bacterium, assembly GCA_002719885.1. Taxonomy (GTDB): domain Bacteria; phylum Pseudomonadota; class Alphaproteobacteria; order MPNO01; family UBA2964; genus UBA2964. The sequence goes on from PBFH01000036.1 coordinate 47,274, forward strand.
AGAATATCTCCGCTTATCCAATTGCCAGATGCGGCAGCACTTTTACAACGATCAGGATATAACCTGCCTGTAGCAGATACAGATACCATTACCGTTACCTACTCAGACGCATTTTCTTTAATGCGCGACCTCCGGGGGATGGGAGAAACAAACGCTATATTAGCGCGTAAGCAACACTTTTCTAAAAGAAGTATATTTTCTCAAGTAGCAGAACGATATCATATGCTCTTCGCGGATAGTAAAGGCAAAATACCCGCTACCTTTCAGATTATATATTTAACTGGTTGGGCTCCAGATGAGACTCAACCTCTACCCCTCCAACCTGGCACCGCCGCACAACGATTAGCAGATGCATTGGATAGTACAGAGCAATCAGCTGGAGACTTCGCCAAACCAAAAATATAGGTTTATCTAACGCGTCACCTCAAGTTTGACAGTCGTCAAATCACTATCCCTTTTTTCAGGAACAGACCAAGCTAATACTGCAGCCAAAAGTGCAAAGGCCAGGGCCATAATCCAAGTCCAGTCGTAGGTTTGAAAAACGTCAAACATAGTCCCACCAACAAGCGCTCCAAGGGCACCACCAAGTGAATGACCAAGAAACAAAATACCCATATTGAAACCCATAGTGCTGACGCCCAAATGACTTGCAATAAGTCCCGCTGTTGGAGGCACAGTCGCAAAGTCGAGAGTACCAAATATAATTGCGAAAAGAAACAGTATGGCGTAATTATCGGTGATAAAAAACAACATTATAAAGGATAGCGCGCGCATGAAATAAACCGTACCTAATAATCCCGGGCGACTAAGTCTATCTGTTAAAAATCCTGACAAAACCATTCCAAACATATCAAAACCGGCAAGCACCCCTGTAGCTGCTGCTCCTGTTGTAATAGAAAATCCACAAGAGGCCGCGTAAGGAATTAAATGTACTTTGACGACACCAGCTGTTGTAAAACCACATATAAAATAGGCTCCGCCCAATAGCCAGAAGACAGGGTGACGTATTAAAAGTTTAAATTTTTCGAGAAAAGACTTGGAATTATCCTCTGACCCTTTTTTCTCCTCGCCACTTTTTCCTTTATTAGTTAAAAGGAAGAAAGAAAGTAGGCCCATTCCAATAATTAGAATTCCAAATAGAGTTAATGTCGGGCGCCATCCAATCAAAGTAATTACCCAGGCTATTAGTGGAATAAACAGAAGTTGGCCTCCACCAACACCTGAAGTACCAATTGAAGTTGCTAAGCCTCTATTTTCAATAAATTCGCGCGTGATTGTGGCCGTTGCTACCGGCAAACTAATCATTCCGTAGCCGATAGCAGATAAAATGCAATAAATTCCGATAAAAACCCAGGCTGGAGATAACCAAATCGCGGCAGTATCCATGGAAGCAGCAAAAATTATGCAGAAACCACTTAACATAGTGCCACCGGAAACGAGATAACGGGCTCCAAATTTATCCAACAGATGGCCGGCATAGGGAGCAACTCCTCCCATGACGATCATTATCAGTGCAGCACCGAAGGTTAAAAACGTTCTCGTCCAATCAAACTCTTTTTCCCAAACCGGTATCAGAACCGGCAACGACATCCGTGCGGCAAATGAAAAACTAACGGTGAAAAAAATTACCGCTACAATAAGCCAACCACGCGGGTTGGAACGAAACATAGAAAATATCATTTAAAGATTTTACAATAAATCACGCAGCATGGCGACTATAGGCGTATCCGCGGGTAGCATCGGATAATCTTTGAGCTTCTTTGGTCTTACCCATTTAAAAACTTGGCCCTCCATTGACTGTACGGACCCCTCCCACACGCGGCACACATAAAGTGGCATCAGTAGATGAAACTTTTCATATTTATATGAGGCGAAAGTAAAAGGCGCTAAGCACCTATCACTTACATCGATATTGAGTTCCTCCTTCAATTCTCGTATCAGGGCTTGCTCCGGGTTTTCTCCATCTTCAATTTTCCCTCCGGGAAACTCCCAAAGCCCTGACATTGACTTGTTTTTAGGTCGCTGAGAAATAAGAATCCGACCGTCTACGTCTACCAAAGCGACTGCTACGACCATGATTAAAGGAAGAACATCAGCCATGCTTTAATCTCATGTTCGATATTCGGCATTAATTTTGATATAGCCGTGTGTTAAATCACAGGTCCATACTGTTGCTTTTCCACGACCGATACCAACATCAACTTCAATTTCAATTTTTTTGCCTTGCATATGTTTTGTTACAACACTTTCTTCATAATCTGGATTGCGGCCTCCATTTTTTGTAATCGACACGCCCCCTATCTTTATGTTCAAAGAGTCCCGATCCGCCTTTTCTCCAGCTTTTCCTACAGCCATTACAATTCTACCCCAATTTGCATCCTCTCCTGCTATAGCGGTTTTAACCAATGGTGAATTAGCTATTACCAAGCCAATATTTTTGGCCGCCCGCTTAGAGGCTGCACCGGTCACAGAAATTTGGATAAATTTCTGTGCTCCCTCTCCATCTCTAACAATCTGTTGTGCTAAATCAATCATCAAAATTTCTAGTGCACTTAAAAAATTCTTCAGCCGCGAATCTTTAAAATTCGTGATTAATTGATTTTTCGCCTTTCCTGTGGCGCATAACAAAACGGTATCACTTGTTGACGTATCACTGTCCACGGTAATTGAGTTAAATGATTTATCCACTGCAGCGGCAAGAGCTTTTTGTAGAACAGGTTGTGCAATTTTAGCATCGGTAAACACGTAACCGAGCATAGTCCCCATGTTAGGGGCAATCATACCCGAGCCTTTTGCAATACCATTTAAGGTCACAGTAACACCACCAATTTCTGTAACTATACTAGCGCCTTTTGGAAAAGTATCAGTCGTCATTATTGTAGAAGCCGCAGCTCTCCATGCTTTTTCAGATGTTTTCTTTTCCAATTTAGGGAGCATTTTAACTATTTTATCGACTGGTAACGGCTCACCAATTACTCCTGTTGAGGAAATAAAAACGTGATTTTCTCTGCAACCAATGATTTTTGCTGTTGTTTTAACTGTTTTCTTTACGGCTAATTCACCTATATGACCAGTAAATGCATTGGCATTACCAGAATTAACTACTATCGCTCGAGCACGAGTACTCTTAAGTGCCTTTTTACACCAAAGAATAGGTGCTGCGGCAGCCAACGATTTCGTAAATACTCCAGCTATCACGGTACCGCGGGCTAATTTTGCTAACATTAGATCTTTGCGCCCTTTTTTAGATATACCACATGAACCTACAGCGATCGATATGCCAGAGATCTCCGGCAATTTAGGAAACTTTTTTGGAGCGAGAGGAGATTTAGTTGTCATCGTATTATATACATATCTGCCTAAGACTAATTAGACAAAACTAAAAATTGATTATTTACAACAATTCTTTTCTTTAACATATGCGGTTACTTGGCGTACAAGGATATAATAATTTTAGAAATCCACGAGGCATATTGCTAATCGTTGCTAGAGACATCAAAAATACTCATGTATTTTATTCGTTTAGCATTAAATAATGAAGATTAGATAGTAAACTATACTTGAGAGAGGTTAAATGTTCGCTGCAATTGCAGAGAGCGTTTTCGGAAGCGCTAACAGTCGCTATCTGAAACGACTTGAGAAAAAAGCTGCACAAATAAATTCGCTTGAAAAAGAACTAGAAATTTTAAGCGACGAAAAGCTACGCTTGCGTTCAGAAGAGTTTCGTGATCGTTATAAAAATGGACAATCTTTAGACGACTTGTTATGCGAAGCATTTGCCACAGTTCGTGAGGCTGCAAAGCGTACCTTAGGCCAACGGCATTATGACGTTCAGCTACTTGGTGGAATGGTGCTCCATGAAGGGGCTATAGCAGAAATGAAGACTGGAGAGGGCAAAACACTTGTTGCTACTTTACCCGTCTATCTAAACGCCCTTTCCGGCAATGGTGTACACGTAGTTACCGTAAATGATTATCTCGCGCAAAGAGATGCTGAATGGATGGGGAAGGTTTATCAATTTTTAGGTCTTACGGTTGGATGTATCACCCATGAGCTTGATGACCTTGAGCGCCAAAAAGCTTATGCAGCTGATGTAACTTATGGGACCAATAATGAATTCGGTTTTGATTATCTTCGAGATAANATGAAATTCCGACTCGAAGANATGGTTCAACGNAAATTTAACTTTGCCATNGTCGACGAGGTAGACAGCATCCTTATTGATGAGGCNAGGACGCCATTAATAATTTCTGGNCCTACTGAAGATTCATCTGAGATGTATCGTCAAATCAATGCCCTTATGCCAAACCTTACNGAAGANCATTACGAAAAAGACGAAAAACAAAGAACCGTNGCCCTNACGGAAACTGGTGTAGAANAAATAGAGGAACTACTCGCTNAGACAGAATTAATGAATGGTTCTTCTTTATACGATATTAACAATATCGCNGTCGTCCATCATGTAAATCAAGCTTTAAAAGCGCATACAATGTTCCAAAGAGATACTGACTATATCGTTCAGGATAACCAGGTAATTATAATTGATGAATTCACAGGCCGTATGATGGAAGGAAGGCGTTACTCTGAGGGGTTACATCAGGCACTTGAAGCAAAGGAAAAAGTAGAGGTTCAAAACGAAAATCAGACACTAGCTTCGATTACCTTTCAAAACTATTTTCGGCTTTATCCTAAATTAGCTGGTATGACGGGAACCGCGATGACGGAAGCAGGAGAGTTTGGTGATATTTACGGATTAGACGTTGTCGAGATCCCTACTCATATGCCGTGCATACGCAAAGATCTAGACGATGAAGTATATCGAACCGCCGCTGAAAAGGATGAGGCTGTAATTGCACTTATTGAGGAATGTATTAACCGAAACCAACCTGCTCTTGTTGGTACGATTTCGATTGAAAAATCGGAATCTCTATCNAGAATGCTCGACAAAAGAAAGATTAGACATAATGTTTTAAATGCTCGTTACCACGAACAAGAAGCCTTCATAGTCGCACAGGCCGGAAAACCAGGGCAAGTAACTATCTCAACAAATATGGCAGGTCGTGGTACCGACATTCAACTTGGCGGTAATATCGACATGCAAGTTATAGAAGAACTTTCAAAAATAAAGAGTGCTAAGAAACGTGATGCNCAGGAGGCAGATATACGTATCAGAATTACGGCTGAATTTGAAGACGCTCGTAAATCCGTGATAGAGGCTGGTGGTTTATATATTATTTGCACGGAACGTCACGAATCTCGTCGAATAGACAATCAGCTTCGTGGCCGCTCAGGACGCCAAGGTGATCCGGGTGCTTCTAAATTCTTCTTGTCTCTTGAAGACGACTTAATGAGAATTTTTGGATCGGAGCGCATTGACACAATGTTGCAGAAACTTGGCCTTGAAAAGGGAGAGGCGATAGTCCACCCGTGGATCAATAAAGCCCTAGAAAAAGCGCAGAAAAAGGTTGAAGAACGCAATTTCGAAATTAGAAAAAACTTGCTTCAATTTGACGATGTAATGAATGATCAACGCAAGGTTATTTATGAACAACGTCGTGAACTTATGGAGGNTGATGACGTNTCANCTACNGTTNCCGACATGAGATTNGAAGTTATTGATGATATTGTNTCAAAATGNATCCCGGAAAANGCCTATGCTGANCAATGGGAAACCGAGACANTNCACGAAGAAGTNCTTCGTATTACTGGCTTAGATCTTCCAGTTTCAGAATGGTCAAAACAGGANGGTATTGCGGATGAAGAAATCCGNGAAAANATAACAANCGCTGTCAACCNCCNAATTGCAGAAAAAGTCGCNAATTANGGCCCNGANATGATGCGCATTGCTGAAAAAAGCGTANTATTGCAGGTTTTAGATCAAATTTGGAAGGANCANTTACTNGCNTTGGATCATTTAAGGCAGGGAATTGGNCTTAGNGCATATGCTCAGAAGGACCCCTTAAATGAATACAANCACGATGCCTTTGATTTATTTGATCANATGTTAGCCATGCTGCGNGAAACCGTCACACAGGTATTGTGTCATATGGAAATTTCAGACGAAAACCCTGANGANTTATTGGANTANNATTACGATCAATTAGAAGAAAGTCGTAATNACTCTGGAATGGCAGCAATAACAGATAACATTCATCCGGCAGTGGAAATTCAAAACATACCTTTAGGGAACCCAAAAGTAATACCAGCAAACACAAAACCTGAAGANGTTCCACCCGGATGGCGCCTTCATGAACCTATAGGNCGCTGGNTAGACCCTGAAGACCNNGAGACTTGGGGTAAAGTNCCACGNAACGCGGCCTGNCCCTGTGGTTCGGGGAAAAANTATAAGGTTTGTCATGGAAGGGTAGTATAAGACTAACATTCANAAGAACNTTAAAANAAGTNTACGATGACAATACNTCATTCCCAAGTGTTATAAATCTTTCGCGCCTCTGAGACTTTAGCACNTCGCCNTCNATACCCTCTANNTCACNGAGTGCTTTCTCAATGCGNNCACCAACNGTTNCNATTGTTTNGTCACGATTACGATGNGCTCCTCCAAGNGGTTCGGGAATNATTTCATCAATCACACCAAAATCAAGTAAATCTTTTGCCGTCATTTTCAAAGCATCTGCNGCTTCCTTTGCATGATCAGCACTTCTCCAAAGGATTGACGCACAGCCTTCAGGTGAAATAACCGAATAAACAGAATGCTCCATCATAAGAACATTGTTTGCTGTTGCTATCGCTATAGCTCCGCCACTTCCACCCTCGCCTATCACAACACTAATTATGGGAACCTTTAAATTTAGGCATGCTTCAATTGAGCGGGCGATTGCCTCCGCCTGTCCCCGTTCCTCCGCACCCACACCAGGATAAGCACCAGGTGTATCAACAAATGTAATAATAGGAAGGGAGAACTGCTCGGCGAGATGCATCAAACGCTGTGCTTTTCGATAACCCTCTGGTCGCGGCATACCAAAATTATGCTTGAGCCGAGATTCTGTATCTTTACCTTTTTCCTGACCCATTACTACGACTGTGCGACCTCGGAAACGACCCAAACCGCCAAGTATAGCTGAATCTTCTGCATAGAGGCGGTCGCCTGCAAGAGCGGTAAACTGCTCAACCAAAGAGTTTATATAATCAATGCAATGCGGTCGATCAGGATGACGTGCCACCATAATAGTCTGCCAAGGTGTTAGTTTCGTATAGATTTGCTTTAAGGATTTATCGATTCGGCTCTGAAGCTTGGATAATTCATCTGCTATCTTAATATCACCGATATCAGACATATGACGCAATTCTTCCATTTTGCCTTCTAGTTCAGCAACAGTTTTCTCAAAATCTAAAAAACTTGGCATATATCCCTCTGTGCTAAATATCCTTACTTACAAAACCTATATAGAATCTTTTGCCATTGGATGAAAGTTTTGAACAGTCTTTTTTAAACGTTCTTCCAGAATGTGAGTATAAATTTGAGTTGTGGAAATATCCGTATGCCCAAGCAATTCTTGTATTGTTCTAAGATCAGCATTGTTGGCTAATAAATGTGTCGCAAACGAATGTCGCAAAAAATGTGGTGACACTTTTTTCTTAAGACATTTTTCTGCCAGTTTATTAAGCTCATAGGCAAATACATGTCTGGGTAAATGCTCATCCTTCTCAGATTTTTCATTTGGAAATAACCAAACGGAGTGAGAACGCTTGATAAAATGTTTTCGTTTTTTAAGCCAAACTTTGATGGCATCCCTCGCCGGGTCCCCCAACGGGACAATGCGTTCTTTGCCACCTTTACCTTTTAAGGTAATAATTGATTGGTCACGCGCCAAAGCCGCTAATGGCAATCCGACAAGCTCAGATACCCGTAAACCTGTCGCATATAATACTTCAACTAACGTATAGAGCCTAACTTCGCGCAAACTAGATTTAAGGGTCGGTTGTGCCGTCTCAATTAGTGTCCTGATTTCTGGTTCCTTCAAATATTTAGGACGACGACTGCCTCGACGTGGAAAATAAATATGTTTTGTTGGATCATTTTCTATAAGTTTTTCTGAAACCATAAAGCGAAAGTAATGGCGTAAAACTGATAACCGGCGACGCATAGTGTTTGGGTTTGCAACATTCTCTTTTGTGTTTTTGTAAGCCGCCTCTTTTTTTTTGTTTTTTTTGGGGCTTAAAGCCATAAACTCCCGAACAAACTCGCTAGAAACTCTGATAGCCTCCAAAGAATTATTTTTAGCTTTCTTCTTCAGATTACAAATTTCCTCTTTTTTTAAGTCATCTTCAAAGAGAAGCTGTAAATCTCTCAATTCTTTCAAAGTATCTGTTTCTTTTTGTTTGTTTTGAGATAATTTTGAAG
>PBFH01000037.1 GCA_002719885.1 Rhodospirillaceae bacterium
GAATTTGAGCCCGCACCCGGGATCAAGTCATCTAGGGTCATCGGCCTGGCAGATGATATTGCCCGATCTATGAGTGCTATTTCAGCGCGAGTCGCAGTCGTGCAAGGACGAAATGCAATGGGAATAGAGCTTCCTAATTCAGACCGGGAAGTCGTGTCTTTGCGTGAGTTACTAGAGTCAGAAAAATTAGAAAAGACCCCATCAAAACTCTCACTCGCGATAGGAAAGGATATCGGAGGAAGCCCAACCATTGCTGATCTCGCTCGGATGCCTCATCTTCTGATTGCGGGAACAACAGGCTCAGGAAAATCTGTAGCTATAAATACTATGATAATTTCACTCCTTTACAGGTTAACCCCCGAACAATGTCGATTGGTAATGATTGATCCAAAAATGCTTGAATTATCAGTATATGAGGGGATTCCCCACCTCCTTTGTCCGGTAGTAACGGATCCAAAAAAAGCCGTCATTGCACTGCGTTGGACGGTACGAGAAATGGAACAGCGCTATAGGTCCATGTCAACATTAGGGGTCAGAAATATTGCGGGATATAATGCCCGGCTTGAGGAGGCGCGTAAAAATGGAGAGGTGCTTACGCGAACTGTACAAACAGGTTTTGACCCTGAAACCGGAGAACCCGTTTATGAAGATCAACCGCTCGACATGAGCTTGCTGCCATTTATTGTAGTAGTTGTCGATGAAATGGCGGATCTTATGCTGGTGGCCGGGAAGGAAGTTGAGGCGTCAGTGCAACGTATTGCGCAGATGGCACGCGCTGCAGGTATTCATCTTATCATGGCAACACAACGACCTTCCGTTGATGTAATCACCGGCACTATTAAAGCTAACTTTCCGACGCGCATTAGTTTTCAAGTTACATCCAAAATTGACAGTAGAACAATTCTTGGCGAGGCCGGGGCAGAACAACTTCTAGGACAGGGTGACATGCTTTACATGGCAGGGGGCGGGCGTATCTCGCGGGTACACGGCCCTCTCGTTACCGACGAAGAAGTAGAGCGAGTTGTCACAGCACTGAAATCACAAGGAAACCCAGAATATATGGAAGAGGTCACGCGAGAAGACCCCAATCAATCTATAAGCGACAGCGGCACTAGTGGAGACACAATCAAGGGGGACGCCCTTTATGATCAAGCCGTAGCCCTTGTCTGCCGTGAGCGTAAAGCTTCGACGAGTTTTGTTCAGAGACACCTGCAAATTGGATATAATCGTGCCGCACGGATCGTTGATAAAATGGAATCGGAAGGTGTAATTAGTTCAGCCAACCATGTTGGAAAACGCGAGGTGTTAGCCCGCGATATTGAAAACAGCGGGACCTAATGAAATAGTGAGGATTAGCTTTTCTAGTCAAAAACTTTACAGAGCTTATCGGGAAATGAGGAATTAATAATAGTGTCTGCCCGCCGAAAATTTCCAGCTATAGTCTTTATCACCATCATTGGCTTTACTTCCAACTTAGCGATTGGACAAATCGATGAGAAAAAGAATATCCCTCAACAGCCCTTACTGCTTGCAGCAGAAAAATATCTTAATTCTATTCGCTCTCTCCAAGCTTATTTTGTTCAATCTTCGACCACCGGTGCCGTTTCAGATGGAACACTTTTCATCGCCAGACCGGGAAAATTAAGAATTCAATATAAAACGCCTATTACCCTGCAGGTATATGCTAACGATACGTGGCTTTACTATATAGATTACGATTTAAGGGAAATTAGTCAGATTCCTGTAGATAAAACTCCGGCTTCATTTTTATTACGCAATAAATTTAGATTTTCTAGGGAGCTAGATATCTTAAATACTATCAAAAGTCATGGCACCCTTAGAATTGAAATAGCAATGCGAGAAAGCGCAGGAGGGGGCTCAATGACTCTTATATTTTCCGAAAATATTGATGCTTTCCTTGGCTGGGTGGTTAAAGACACTCAGGGGATAAAAACCAAAATAAGCTTGATGAATACAAAAATAAATCTGCCTATTCCCAAAGAATTATTTATTTTTTCAATTCCGGATTGGGCCTTTCCTGCAGACCCGCAGGATTAAGTTTGCGATTGTGGGATTGATACGCACGTGATAGCCAAATGAAAATGCCATTGAAAAATAAAAAACCAATTATAGGTATTCCGGTGAATCATACGCCTGCAACCGAGGATACGTCAGCACTTTTCATGACAGCCGAAAAATATGCTCGTGTTTCCATGGCAATTTCTGATACCTCACCAATCCTAATTCCCGCCTTCGGCAAAGAAACTGATTTTAAAACAATTTTGCATACCATCGATGGACTGCTTTTGACTGGCGGACGGGCAAATATTGAACCACACCATTATGGTGGTCCGGAATTTCCAACCGACGAAATTATAGACCCACAACGAGACGAGACAGTCCTCCCACTAATACGGGGCTGTATCGAAAATGAAATTCCTGTTTTTGGAATTTGCCGAGGGATACAAGAAATTAATGTCGCTATGGGGGGATCACTGCACTATCGTGTCCACCTGTTACCAGGAAAAAACGATCACAGAATGCGAAGGGACACAGAAATACAAGCCGAGCGCTTCGCGCCCCGGCATGAAATTGCGCTCACGGCGGGTGGCTACCTTCACAAGTTATTGGGAAAGAAAACAACAATGGTGAACTCCTTACATGCACAAAGTATAGACCAAATAGCCACTGGCTTTTCTTTAGAGGCTCTATCACCCGATGGGGTGATAGAGGCTATTAATTTATCCACCGCAAAAAGATTCACAGTGGGAGTACAATGGCATGCCGAATGGAGAGCAGCAGAACACAGTCTAGCATCCAAGTTATTTGCGGCCTTTGGAGCTGCGGCACATGATCATGCCAAAACTTATCGATAATTGAAGAAGTAGCACCATGCGAATTATCACCTGGAATATCAATTCCCTTCGATTGCGGATGCCTACTTTGGCCAAAATTTCAGAAAAACTAGCACCAGATTTAATTTGTCTGCAAGAAATCAAGGTGGAAGACAGCTTGTTTCCGGAGAAGGACATAAAAACGTTGGGTTATAAGCACGTATTATACCGAGGCATGAAAAGCTATAATGGCGTAGCAATAATTTCTAAAGTGCCGCTCACTGGAGAAAAAAAAAGGTTATGGTGCAATAAAGATGACTGCCGGCATATAGCCGCAAGTCTACCTAACGGTGTAGAAATTAATAATTTTTATGTACCGGCGGGCGGAGATGTCCCCGATCCCGTAGAGAATGATAAATTCGCTCACAAACTCACATTTTTAACAGAAATGGCGAAGTGGTTTAGCACACAAAAGCCAGCGAATAGAATTCTGGTTGGTGATCTTAATGTTGCACCACTGGAAACAGATGTTTGGTCGCACAAACAGCTTCTGAAGATAGTAAGTCACACACCCATTGAGGTTGCTGGCCTCAAAAAGGCAATGAGATCGCATGATTGGATAGACGCCGTTAGGAAAATTATTCCTCCAGAAGAACATCTTTATAGTTGGTGGAGTTATCGAAATAGAACTTGGCCCGGGACAAATCGTGGTCGAAGATTAGATCACATTTGGGTAACACCCGGCCTCATCGAAAAAGTTTATGATGCTAAAGTGTTTATTGAAGCTCGGGGTTGGGATAAACCATCAGACCATGCCCCTGTATTGATCGATATAAAGATTTAGAAAAGTCTTCGCATAGCCACACTAGGATTTTTTACCCCTTGAAAAATCAAATTTATACACCACATAACGTAATGAAAGTGCCATTTTTGGGCTTTCATGTTTGCAACAGGACTTGACCTAACAGTAAGTCCACAACAGATATTGCTCAAAGGAGGATATCGATATGACAACTTTTGATTTTTCACCGCTTTTCCGTTCAAGTGTAGGATTTGATAGTATACCGAGGTTGCTGGATACAGCTATGAGATCAGCGGACCTTTCGGATACGTATCCCCCCTATAATATTGAAAAAACTGAAGAGAATAGTTACAGAATTTCGATAGCTGTAGCTGGCTTTGGAGAAAAAGATCTAGATATAACCGCAAAAGAAAATATGCTTATTGTCAAGAGTCGGGGGCAAGAGGCCCAAGACGAGGCCAAGTATTTATACCGAGGTATCGCAGGAAGGGCTTTTGAACGCAAATTTCAACTCGCAGACCACATACAAGTTGTTGGAGCAGAGCTAGTTAACGGTCTCCTTCACATAAACCTGGTACGAGAGGTGCCCGAAGAATTGAAACCAAGGAATATCAAAATCAGATCTAGCAGCGATGCAAAATTGGTAAATGCTGCTTGATTAAATCCTTATATTTTATCAGACGCCTCACGTTTTGTGGGGCGTCATCCCTCTATGACTTTGTAACTACTTTTAGAAGTTTATTCTTATGATGCCGCTTGCCTTTATTCGGCATGGGCCGACACTTTGGAATGAACAGAGAAAATTGCAGGGACAGGCAGATATTCCATTGAGTGAGCAGGGGATAGAGCGGGTGAAAACCTGGGTGCTACCTGATAAATTTAGAAATTATCAATGGTTTGCTAGTCCTTTGAAAAGAGCTCAAAAAACTGCATCACTTCTTGGGCTAAAGACAAAAACCGAGCCCTCACTCATCGAGATGGACTGGGGCCAGTGGGACGGCCTCAATGGGCAGCAGCTCCAAGAAAAATATGGTACCGAATTCGTAAAACGAAAGAAAAAGGGAATTGACCTACGTCCAACCGAGGGGGAAACCCCGAGAGAAGTTAGAGACCGCGTTCATAATTGGATTAAGATAATTGCTAAAACTAAACGGCCNACGGGCGCGGTCGCCCACCANGGCATTATACGNGCAGCNATGTCACTAGCCACCGGCTGGAACATGATNAACCCTGCTCCAGAAAAATTGGAATGGGATGCTGTTCAGCTTTTTAGAGTTAATTTAGCCGGCGATGTAAAAATCGACCAACTGAATATCAGCCTTATTCTAAGGGAAAAAATCTATCCTGAAACAAGATAAGAATTTTAATGTGTACCCTAAATACATAGATAGACTTTGCCTGGGGCTCCGTGTATTGCTGGGATGACAATAATAGTATTGTATCAACCTAGGGATTTTAAAAACAATGGTTCAATTAGTTACTTTCTCGACAAATGGAGAAAAAAGACCTGGAGCTCTAAAGAATGACCGTATCCTAGACCTGAGGGCAGCGGGCCTTCCCTCCGGGGAAACCGGCGACCTGCTGGAGATTACGAGAGGTGGAGATGCCATTTTAGCTAGAGTTAGGTCGGCAATTGCAGACTGGTCCGGGCCTGATTTCGCAGTGGATGAAGTAAAGTTAGAAGCNCCCATCCAAATGCCTNCTAAAGTGATTGGTATCGGGCTTAATTATCTTGATCATTGTCGAGAAGCCAATATGGAGGTTCCAAAAGAGCCGGTAATATTCTCTAAATACGCTACATCTGTTACCGGGCCCTATGACGAAATAAACTTTTATAAAGATGTTACTCAAAATGTCGATTATGAAGTGGAGTTGGGNGTAATAATAGGAAAGAGCACTTTTCGTGTTTCCGAAAAAGAAGCGATGGATAAGGTTCTTGGTTTTACAGTAGTCAACGACATATCAGCACGCGATCTACAACTAAGTGGGGCAGGACAATGGGATTATGGAAAATCTTTGGACTCATTTTGTCCCTATGGCCCCTCTATTGTAACTCTCAATGAAATAGAAGATCCCCATAATTTAGACCTCAGCCTTTCCGTAAATGGTACAATAAGACAAGAGTCCAACACTTCCAATTTGATTTTCAAAATTCCGGAGCTAATTTCCTATCTCAGCAGAGGTATTACGCTTTTGCCTGGCGACTTAATTGCAACCGGCACTCCCTTTGGTGTTGCCCTCGGCATGAAAGAGCCAGTTTGGCTTAAAGACGGGGATGTATGTGAAGCACAGGTGTCCGGAATTGGCACACTTCGCAATACCATTCGGGAACAACAATAAAAAATTATATTATTAACCGGTAACCCCCGGGTTCCGTCACCAAAATCTTTGCTTGGGACGGGTCTATCTCGAGTTTTTTACGGAGCTTATAAATATGAGTTTCCAAAGTATGGGTAGTAATCCCCGAATTATACTCCCAAACCTCGTCAAGGAGATCTCCGCGCGCTACAAACGAATTTGCGTGATATATTAAAAATTTTAAGATTGAGGTCTCTTTTTCGGTCAGCCTAATACTTTTATCTTCGGATAAATCTGACAATAGTTGCGCATTCGGATCGAATTTATATGAGCCTAGCCGATAATCAGAAATTTCAGTCTGGTCACTTTTTGTTAGTTGGAACCTGATCCGCGCCATTAAATCTCGAAAATGAAATGGTTTTAGTATGTGGTCATTTACTCCACCCTCAATATCTTTATCTAACGCTTGATCTTTGGATAGAAGAATTATCGGAATTAATGAGTCTTGAAAGCGCATTGCTCGACATAACTCGATATTTTTGAAATCAAAATTCAGTTCATCGAGAATCAATAAATCAAAATGATCCTCTTGAATCATCCTTAAACCCTCTGCACCGGATCCAACTGCTGTTAAGAATATGCCCTCCTGAGACCCCACTAACTCCGCCAAGCATTTACTTAAAACTTCATCAGCCTCTACAAGAAGAATATTTTTTTTAAATTTCATCGCCTTCTCACGCTAAGCAAATCAATATTAACGGGTATCCACACTAAATAAAATTGTGTGTCGAAACCGCATTTATAAGATATATTAAATTTTTTACTTTTTAGCCATTACAACCCCAAACTATTTAGGCATCATGAATTGACGTTTTTCGCCTGAAGGATATTACGTACTCGTGAATTTAGTCATAAAGCCAAATGGGCAATCACATTGGAACAATATCACATTTCGTTGTGCGCTCGGTGCGGGCGGTATTTCTTATAATAAAAAAGAGGGCGATGGAATTACGCCTGCTGGTAAATTTGCCCTACGACAAGTATTTTTTCGATCTGATCGGATATCTGCCCCGCGCACAATCCTGCCTATTACCTGTATAAAAAAAACCGATGCTTGGTGTGATTGTCCCGAAAGCAAACAATATAACAAGCTAATAACACTTCCAATTAGCGGTGGATATGAAACTCTTTGGCGAACAGATGCCATTTATGATTTAATTGCGGTGGTGGGATATAATGATCAACCTGTCATCCCGGGTAATGGGAGCGCTATTTTTGTCCATTTAGCCACACCTAGTTTCAGCAATACTAAAGGTTGTGTTGCTTTTTCAAAGTCTGCTCTTTCAAAAATTTTAGAAGAATGGACTGAAAAAAGCATGGTGGAATTAATGGTATGTGACAACTAAATTCTAGGGCTGGTTGTTTTAGCTACCGATTACCAAAAATTGATGTACCAATCCTAACATGGCTAGTCCCAAGTTTTATTGCGGCCTCGAAATCAGCACTCATTCCCATGCTAAGAGTTTTTAACTTATGGCGGCGCGCGAGCGTGGCCAGAAATCCAAAATGGAGTGCGGGCTCGTCATCCGCCGGCGGAATGCACATCAAACCTTTTACCGGAAGTTTAAGCTCCGTTCGCGATAATTTTAAAAGTTCATCAAGCTCCCCTGGATGCACACCGGCTTTTTGTGGCTCCTCGCCCGTATTTACTTGAATATAAAGGTCCGGACAACGACCCATGTTCTGTTGCTCTTTATGTAAAGCTCTTGCAAGTCGCGCCCGATCAAGAGTTTCTATAACGTCAAATAAACTTATAGCTTGGCGCACCTTATTTGTTTGAAGTGGGCCAATTAAATGTAACCGCGCATCGGGATAATCTTGTTTCAATAAGGAATATTTTTGCTCGGCTTCCTGCACTCTATTTTCACCAAAAAGCCTATGGCCCTGCTCGAGAACTATTTTTACTTCCTCCGCAGAATGAAATTTCGTTACTGCCATCAAGCCTACCTCGTTAGAAGGGCGCCCTGCCTTCAACGAAACAGAGGATATGGTTTCGTAAAGTGCGGAAAGGTTTTTAATAATTTGAAATTTTTTTAATTTTTCTTTGTTTTCAATCATGGGGCAGATAATTTAAAACTCTATAGTTAGCGCAGTATTGGCATTTATTGATTATAATCTGATTTTAGTTTTTGCTTTAATAAATTTTTACAAGGGAAAAGGCATTGATGGAAGATATTTTTAAATCCCAAAACGTCATGGAAGATATTAAAGATGCAAAAAAAAATAGACAGCCATGGGTCGGTAAGGACGTAATAAGAACTTTATCAGATTTTTTTTCTTATAAGGATTTTGAGACACTCCTCAACCAGACGGGAATTTGGACACCTGGGCGTTTGCAAGTTTTGTTGGACAACAAACCCATTCCCCAAAATGACCTATTTCCAGCTCAACAAAATATTTCCGTTGACGGCACCGCCCTAAACACCACGATTTTGAAAGATGCAATGAAGCGCGGCAGTTCAATAGTCTTAAATGACATTGCTGGACTTTCTGCAGGTGTGCTCAAAATCCGAGAAGCCTTAACAACTTGGACTAAGGGAAAACTTGAATGTAACCTTTACTACTCGCAGAAAGATCACCAAGCCTTTCCAATACATTTTGATGTACACGATGTTTTTGCAATTCAGATTGATGGCAAAAAACACTGGCAAGTCTTTGATCAATATGCGGAATATCCCATCAATCATCCCCACTTTACGAATTCTCGTTACATGAATCCGGAAAATGTCCATGGGGCACCATTGTTGGATGTATTATTCGAACCTGGTGATTTTTTATATATCCCGTCTGGTTTTCTGCATCACGCGTCATGTCGAGAGGGACGGTCACTCCACTTATCCTTTGGCTTGGTGGAAATGTTAGGCATGGATGTTATATCCCACGCATTTGAAAATGCAGTGAAAACTGAGTTTTTCCGCACGCCCCTTAATACAATTTTAAGAGAAAAGGACCCGGTTGATTTTTATCTCCGAAAGTGGGCTAAACAGATGAAAGATCTCTCCTCAAATCCTGATTTTAAAAAGCGCGTCAAATCAAGTCTCGAAAATTTCTCATACCGCGCTAACCAATTGGATCTTGGATCAGAGGAGAAAGAGTAACATAAAAAAAATTAGGGGGCCCGAAGGCCCCCTAACCAATTCTAACTTTCTGTAAAGAACTTAGAATTTAATCTTGAAGCCAGCTACAACACCGTTTTCACTAACGTTATTGGAGCTTCCGCTGCCCTGATCATCATCAATGTTGAAGATAGAGCCTTCAAATTTTACGCCGCCACCCAAATTCTTGGAATAGCCAGCTGTGGTAACGGTTGTCTTCTTATCTGTACCACTCGATGGTTCATTCTCAGCAAAACCATACTGAAGGCTGACAGTGTCAGACTTGTTGAGCTTGTACATGATAGCTGCACCGGTATCTTTGTTCTTGGTTCCAGAACCATTGTCTTCAACAGCATGGAAAGCCGTTAAAGTAACAGCACCTTGACCAATGTTAACACCCATGTTCCAGCCGTCTTCAGTGACAGAACCTGTGTCAACTTGTGAGTAACCAACTGCTAGGCTGTACTTGGTCTTACCAGCTTTGCCAGCATACTTGGCCATGGCAGAGATACCATCACGATCACCAGAAGTTTCTGTATCATCGTAATCTGTAGCCGTACCACCAGAAGCGTCAGGCATGTAGGAAACAGCAGCAGAAAGTGCACCCATTTTTGGAAGGAAATAAGTGATCTTTTGGTTGTCACCCATGCCAACGTCATTGTCGTTGTCGATGGTCTGGTTACCAGAAAGGCCAACCCAGTCACCGGCATCTGACTTAACGATACCAACAGGGCCAACACCCTTAACACTGCCAACGTAGGAAGCAGCAGGGTCGTTGTTACCAATTTGGAACTTTCCGAAGGAACCCTTAACATACATGGAAGTTTCATCCCATGTGTTGTTTCCGGTAGTAGTACCCGTTCCAGCTTCCAACTCCATACGCCCACCAACGGTCATGCCGTTCTTGAGCTTCTGTTTCCAGTCAAAGTTGACTTCACTGTCGTGCTTAACGTCGAAGTTATTGACTTGGCTAGCTACACCATCGGCACCCACACCAACCCAAGCTTCATAGTAACCGCTAAGCTTTAACTTAGCCGCACTTGCAGGCGCAGCAGCAACAGCCGCAGCGGCCGCAACAATAACTGTGCTCGCAAGAAGTTTAGATTTTAACATTTAACACCTCTAAATTTTTATCTAGATAAAAAGTGACTAAATTGTCACATCGGTGTTGTAAAAGAAATACCCGTTTAGGCAAGGGTTTTATATCAATTTATATCGATTTTTAAAGTTTGTGGCATTTTTACAACAAAAGGGCGAGTGTTAATCATCACACTTAAGGATCTCTTGTTAAAAGTATCTAGTTTCCATATATTTCGGTAAAAATCGGGTCGATCCTGAATGTTTGTGACAGTTTTAAGGTATCTTTTACTGGTTAAGTTTAAAATAGATATTGTAGAGGAAATTTTTCGGAGAATAGGCTTTATGGATAGGTCTAAATTAAGGTGCTTAATTTCCGCGGTCGCGTTTTTAATTGCCATACAAGGCTGTGGTGGCCCAATTAAGCAGGAATTTCCGGTTCTTACCAAGGATGGACAGGTTTTTTCCGACGTTGAGCTCGAAAAACAAGCCAAAGAAGAAGGAAAAATTTTTGGAAGCGACGGTATTGATCTATTCAATTTGGGGGGCAATAAAAGAAAAGCTGCTGAAGGAAGCGGGATTGGGGTTAACAGTTATCTTTGGCGCGCATCACTAGATACAATCTCATTTTTACCATTGGCCTCCGCCGATCCTTTTGGCGGCGTCATCATTACGGATTGGTATTCGCCGCCAGAAACACCAAATGAGCGATACAAGTTAAGTGTCTATATTTTAGGTCGACAACTACGCGCTGATGGCATCCGAGTGGCCGTTCATCGACAAAATTTGAAAGCCACAGCTTGGCAAACAGGAGTGGTTTCCAAAGACACCGCTCTAAATTTGGAAAACACAATCCTCGCTCGAGCACGTCAACTGCGTATAGCATCGTCAAAGGTAAAATAAATCCGCTCCAGAATATTTAAAATTTAGACAAGGTAATCTCATCACTTGCGAGGATTAGCTCAGCATGTGAAAATTCCTCTGGTCGGACAACAGAAATAGATAATATTTTGAAAAAGAAATTTTAACGATGAAAAGCCAAACCACTCCGGCAAGATACAACGTCAAGGAAACGGAACTTAAGTGGCAAGCCCGATGGGAAGAAAGCCGCTGTTTTAATGTAGAAATTGACCCAAATAAACCCAAGTACTACGTCCTAGAAATGTTCCCCTATCCATCCGGACGAATTCACATGGGCCATGTCAGAAATTACACAATGGGCGATGTTGTGGCCCGCTACAAACGTGCGGTTGGCTTCAATGTTCTTCATCCTATGGGTTGGGATGCATTTGGTATGCCAGCCGAAAACGCAGCCATAGAACAAGGTGTTCATCCGAAGACCTGGACCTATGCAAATATATCCACAATGCGTTCTCAACTTAAAAAAATGGGTTTAGCTCTCGACTGGTCGAAAGAGCTAGCCACCTGTCATCCCGGATATTATCTACAAGAACAAATGATGTTTCTTAAATTTCTGGAGCACGACCTGGTGTACCGGCGACGGAGCTCTGTAAATTGGGACCCAGTCGACAATACTGTATTGGCGAACGAACAGGTTATAGATGGCCTTGGATGGCGCTCGGGTGCGCTAGTAGAACGGAGAGAGCTTGATCAGTGGTTTTTTAGAATCACCGACTTTTCAGAAGATTTGCTCGAGGGTTTGACAACGCTTAAAAAGTGGCCCGAAAAAGTACCTGTTATGCAGGAAAATTGGATCGGCCGGTCGGAAGGTATGAAAATTTGGTTTGATCTTGTTAACAGTGAAGAACGTCTACAAATTTTTACAACCAGACATGATACGATATTTGGAGCAACCTTTTGCGCCATTTCCGTAGACCACCCCCTCTCCATTAAATTAGCCGCAAAAGATAAAAAGTTAAAAGTGTTTATCGAAGAATGCAAATCTATAGGCACTACGGAAGCCGCCATAGAAAAAGCCGAAAAACGGGGATTTGATACAGGGGTTTTTGCAAAACATCCCCTTATTGCTGGCAAAAAAATACCCGTCTTCGTGGCAAATTTTGTATTAATAGAATATGGTACCGGCGCTATATATGGTTGCCCGGCCCATGACCAGAGGGATTTAGATTTTGCTAATAAATACGGGCTAGACATTATTCCTGTAGTAAAGCCAAATGAGATCGAAACAGAAACCTTCTCAATAGACCAGACGGCATATTCCGGAGATGGTGTTCATGTAAATTCCGACTTCCTTAACGGCCTTAACACTTCAGAATCTAAAGATGCGGTAGCAAAAGAGCTTGAAAAAGATGGCCGCGGACAACGAGAAATCAACTTTAGATTGCGAGACTGGGGCGTTTCTAGACAACGTTATTGGGGTTGCCCGATACCCGTAATCAATTGCCCAAAATGTGGGGTTGTACCTGTGCCCGAAGAGGACCTACCCGTCTGCCTTCCAGAGGACGTCGACTTTAGTCTTCCCGGAAATCCGCTCGAGCGGCACCCTTCTTGGAAGTTTGTAAGTTGTCCAAATTGTGGTGATCCAGCCGAACGGGAGACTGATACTTTGGACACTTTCGTAGAGTCATCCTGGTATTTCTTGCGCTTTTGTGCTCCTCGCGCTGATACTCCAATAGATAAGGCTTCCGTCGACTATTGGATGCCTGTTGATCAATATATAGGAGGTGTAGAACATGCCATTCTACACCTCCTATATGCCCGATTCTTTACAAGAGCCTTACAAAAATGCGGATATATCGACCTAACAGAGCCCTTCGTTGGCCTCTTTACTCAAGGGATGGTATGTCATGAAACATATCGTTCAGAAAATGGCGAATGGTTGATGCCCTCCGAAATTAGGATCGATGAAGCCGGGGTATTGAAACACCTTAATGACGACACTACCGTAATGACTGGCCGCTCAGAGAAGATGAGCAAATCAAAGAAAAATGTTGTTGATCCGGAGGATATAATCGCCTCCTATGGTGCTGACACCGCTCGTTGGTTCATGTTATCAGATAGTCCACCTGAGCGGGATTTAGAGTGGACCGATTCTGGAATTTCAGGATCATGGCGCTTTGTTAATAAACTTTGGCGCCTTGTTTTAGAAAATGCTACCCACGAAAAATTATCCACACCGGAAGTTTTTAGTAATGAACTAAAACAGGTTCGTGGACAAATTCACCACACCATCGAAGGGGTCACCGATGATCTTGAGAAATTTCATTTTAACCGAGCGGTCGCACGAATTTATGAACTAGTGAACACACTATCAGGGGTTAAAAATACGAACTCCACCAACCAATGGGTGTTAAAAGAAGGTTTGGAGACTTTGGTACAGTTGATCGGCCCTATGATGCCGCATATAGCTGAAGAGTTGTGGGAAATATTGGGTAATTCAACAACCTTGGCCAACACCCGATGGCCAATACCCGATCACGCGTTAATGCTAAGGGATACTTTTACGATTGCCATTCAAATTGGCGGTAAATTAAAAACAACAATAGAGGTGCCCAGCGATGCAACCCAAGAAACGGCGGAGACATTAGCCCTCTCAGAACCGGCTGTGGAGGCTGCCATTAAAGGTAAAAAATTAAATAGGGTAATCTATATACCGAAGAAAATTATTAACCTTGTTATTGGTTAATGAAAGGTGCAATTAATATTATGACTAAACAAAATAAAATAGTCGTAATTTCGATAAGTTTTCTTTGTATTATTTGCACTGCATGCGGGTTTCGTCCTCTCTATAATCAAACTGGAGCAGCCAACTCTCAAGCTCTTTCAAGCGTAGTAATTTTAAAAATTAAGGATAGAAGTGGTCAAAAACTTCGTAATTTTTTACTCGAACGATTTTTTTCAAATCAACGTTCTCAAATTACTACGCACATATTAAAAGTTGTAATCAATGAAGAAATTAAGGAGCTAAACATTCGCAAAGACGGGTCTGCTACTAGAGCCAAGCTTAAAGTAACAGCCAATTTTTACCTCACTCATAAGGCAAGCGGCAAACAATTTAAGGGTAAAGTGAGCTCAACAAGTAGTTATAACATGTTGGGGTCAGATTTTGCCACTCTAGGCGCAGAGAGTGATGCCCGCAACCGCGCACTTAGATCTATTGCGGAAGATTTACGCTTGCGCATCGCGGGAGCGCTGATAAATGCGCCCAGCACAAATAAAAAAACAATTAATCCAAAAAAAGATAATAGATGAAAATCGCCACCACAAAAATTGGATCGTTTATTAATACTCTGCCGGAAAATATAAAAACGGTTTTACTGTTCGGACCCGACCAAGGTTTAGTTCGTGAAAGAGCCGAAGTCTTGGTCCATGGTATGGTCGGCAATTTATCGGATCCTTTCAGAGTTGCAGAAATATCTGCGAATAACCTTCGTGATGACCCGGCCCTTCTTTTTGACGAAGC
>PBFH01000038.1 GCA_002719885.1 Rhodospirillaceae bacterium
AAACCACGTAAAAAAACAAATCCGCGGCCGTGGATTATTTCTTCACGCAATTCTTGCAATGTGGGGCCAAAAGTAGGCAGTTGAAACTCTTCCTTTGTCACTCGATGCAAATCTGGCGAATTATTTTCGAGTTTCTCTACCGCATTGAGCATTTCGGAAATTTGGGTATCAGAAAGTATATACAGGTAGGCCTTCGTTTTTTCTAGCTCCTCGCGAGTCCATGCAGAAGGGCCTATTATCGGCTTCATCAAATCCGCAGGGGTATGTTGTCGGCTTGTTGGTTTCCATGGGTTGGCAATCATTAAATATACCTGATGTATATCCTTACTAAAACTTTAGAGCACACTTTCACCTCAAGCTGCCTCTTTCGCAATATTTCTAAGAACATACTGGAGAATGCCACCATGCCGATAATACTCCACTTCATCTAATGTATCTATTCGGCACCTTGTTATAATTTCGTTAACCTCTCCATCGACGCGAGTGATCTTCACTGATATATCCATACCGGGCGTAATACCGTCAGCAATTCCAATTATATCGAAAATTTCTGTCCCATCGAGATTAAGAGTTTTACGGTTTTGGCCATCTTTAAACTCTAGGGGCATGACGCCCATACCAATAAGATTGGACCGGTGAATTCGCTCAAAACTCTCTACAACCGCTGCCCGAATCCCAAGTAAATTTGGGCCCTTAGCGGCCCAATCACGGGAAGAGCCCATGCCATAATCTTTCCCCGCCACCACCACGAGAGGCACCCCTTCATTTTGATACAGAACCGAAGCTTCATAAACCGACATTTCCTTTCCACTCGGCAAATGTCTTGTAAAACCGCCTTCAGTGCCGGGTACCATTTCATTTCGAATACGAATATTGGCGAATGTACCCCGGGTCATAACTTCAAAATTCCCACGACGAGCACCATAGGAGTTGAACTCATCAGGTCTAATTTGCCTTTCCAGCAAGAACCCCCCCGCAGGGCTAGTTTTAGGAAATCCCCCTGCTGGCGAAATATGATCCGTCGTTACAGAATCACCCATTTTAAGTAGTATGCGAGCATTTTGAATATCACTTAACGGAGAGGGCTCTGGTCCCATACCCTCAAAAAAAGGTGGGTATTGGACATAAGTAGATCCAGAATTCCACGCATAGGTCTCCCCTTGGGGCACGCCCATTTTATTCCAGGCTTCAGAACCGTTGCCGACGTTCTCATAGCGATTACGAAACATCTCGGGGGTTATACTTGCTCGTATAGTATCTTGAATTTCTTTATTGCTGGGCCAGATATCTCGAAGATAAACTAGTTTACCATCTAAACCCTCGCCTAGGGGATCCTTGGACAAATTAATTTTTAACGAACCTGCCAACGCATAAGCAACGACTAATGGTGGAGAAGCCAAATAGTTAGCCTTGACTTGCTGATGCACGCGACCCTCAAAATTTCGATTTCCTGAAAGTACGGCGCCAGCCACCAAATTACCTTCGTCAATGGCATCTGCTACAGGTCCTATTAAGGGGCCGGAATTTCCAATGCAGGTTGTACAACCATATCCCACAACGTTGAATCCCAACGCGTTAAGATCCTCCTGAAGACCCGCAGCATTAAGATAATCCGAAACTACCTGACTGCCCGGCGCCAGTGACGTCTTCACCCAAGGCTTTACTTTCATGCCCTTGTTTACAGCATTTCGCGCGACCAATCCTGCCGCTATGAGAACGGAAGGATTGGAGGTATTGGTGCAACTCGTAATTGCTGCTATAGCGACAGCACCGTCATCTAAGCTATAATCTTCTCCCTTTACGGCAGTCACCCCTTTGCTTTTATCCCAACTAGGTAACTCATTAGCAAAATTATTTGGCATCTCGGAGAGACTAACGCGGTCTTGTGGCCGGCGTGGTCCTGCCAGACTTGGCTCAACCGTCGAAATATCGAGTTTTAATGTATCTGTAAAAATTGGATCAACTGAACCCGCATCGCGCCACATGCCCTGCGCCTTAGCATAAGCTTCCACTAAAGCTACTTGATCTTCCTCACGTCCCGTCGATTTTAAAAAGCTAATTGTCTCAGCATCAATCGGAAAGAACCCACATGTAGCCCCATACTCCGGCGCCATATTCCCGATAGTCGCCCGATCCGGAAGACTAAGATTATCGACGCCGGGACCAAAAAATTCGACAAACTTAGAAACTACCCCTTTGGCCCTTAACATTTGAGTAACCGTAAGCACTAAGTCAGTAGCCGTTGTACCCTCAGTAAGCGCCCCTGTAAGTTTAAATCCTATGACTTGCGGTAATAACATTGAAATAGGCTGCCCTAGCATTGCAGCCTCGGCCTCAATTCCACCACAGCCCCAACCTAAAACCGCCAAACCATTAACCATCGTTGTATGGCTATCGGTACCAACTAAAGTATCAGGATATGCGATAACCTTTCCATTTTCTTCAGTTGTCCATACCGTCTTCGCAAGATACTCGAGGTTTACTTGATGGCAAATTCCCATACCTGGTGGAACCACTCGGAAGTTGGAAAAAGCATTTTGTCCCCACCTTAGGAATTCGTAGCGTTCCTGATTGCGCGCAAATTCTAGGTCAACATTTTGCTCAAATGCATCTGGAGTCCCAAAATTGTCAATCATCACCGAATGGTCAATGACCAGGTCAACCGGACAAAGAGGATTAATCTTTTGAACATCACCACCAATTTTCACCATTGCCTCACGCATTGCGGCGAGATCAACAACGGCTGGCACACCAGTTAAATCTTGTAATAAGACCCGAGCTGGGCGAAAGGCAATTTCATTACTATCAGTCGAAGTACCATTCCAGTTAGCAGCGGCCCTGACATCAGCCTCAGTAACAGTTCGCCCGTCCTCATACCGCAGTAAGTTCTCTAGAAGCACTTTCATTGAAAAAGGTAACCGAGAGATACTACCCAAGCCTTTTTTCTCTGCTGCCTGAAGACTAAAGTAATCGTAATTATTACCTTCTATGGATAGTGTGCTACGCACACCTAAACTATCTGTACCGGTAACCCCCACTGCGGTCTCCTTATTTTATTAGTTATAATAAACTAAACCTAAACAAAACATCGCGCATAATTAACGCTCAAACTTCCTACTTCTCAAGAGAAACGTTTAAAGAAAAACACCTACTTTATAACTAATTCAGCATTTTACTACAAATTTAGCCTAATTCCGACCTTCGCTAGCAAAATCTTTTCAAGTTTAAGTTGAAAGGCCCCGCCAAAAGGGTGTTTTCCAGACTATTCAATCAACAAAAATATCAGCTGGTGTCGTCCTAGATCTCCGGCTAAAATCTGTTTGCTTTTAGGCTTGCCACATCAAGATTTGCAAAAGGATTAAACACTCAGTAAGTGATGATATAATGCAATTTTCTGGAGAAAATTTATCTTGTATACGCGGAGAACGTGTGGTTTTTTCCAAGCTAAATTTTCATGTAAAGCCGGGTAATGCGCTAATTATTACTGGCAGTAATGGATCTGGAAAAACCAGCCTTCTCCGCTTAATAGCCGGACTAACAACTCCAGAGAGCGGCTATATCAGTTGGGGGGATAGCCCCATTTTAGAAAAACCGGAAAATCATTCCGATCGCCTCCACTATATTGGACACCTTAACGCTCTCAAATCAACAATTTCAGTTTTAGAAAATCTCAAATCCTGGTCTTTCTTACATGGCGGCAATACAAAAACTGTGATTAACGCCATTAAAAGTTTAAACCTGGATGGCCTAGAAGATATTCCTTGTAGATATTTATCATCAGGTCAGAAACAGCGGGTAACATTAGCACGATTGATTGCCAGTGATGCCCCATTATGGTTGTTGGACGAACCCACAAACGCCCTAGATCAAAATTCAGTCGACCTCCTTCATTCGCTCATTAATAAGCACTTGGAAAAAGGGGGAATGTTAATTATTGCAACCAATACCGAGCTCCAAGTGGAAAAATACCGAGAACTAAAAATGGACGACTTCTCTGGGAGCCATGAGATTTTGACGAGCGATAAATAATGCGTATCTCAATCTTAATTTTACAGCGTGAAGTTCGGTTAGCATTCAATCAGCTAGGCGATAACGCCATTATCGTATTGTTTTTTATACTTGCCGCAATTTTATTTCCTTTGGGAGTAGGCCCCGAGCCAAAATTCTTGGCCGACCTAGCTCCCGGCATTTTATGGGTGATAGCATTATTGGCTAGCTTGCTCTCTTTTGAAAAACTATTTTCAAGTGACTTCGAAGACGGGAGCCTAGAGCAACTTGCTCTTACTTCCGCCCCCTTAGAAATTGTTGTGCTAGCGAAAGCTACCGCCCACTGGCTAACTACTGGGGTCCCGATAATGACCTTAACACCTTTAATCGCAGTTTTTTACCAAATGCCACTTTCGGGCTACAATATACTTTTAGTTTCTATGGTACTTGGCACCCCCACAATGAGCTTAATAGGCACGGTCGGTGCTGCACTGACGTTAGGATCCAAAAGAGGCAATGTTCTAATTTCCTTATTGGTCGTCCCACTTATTATACCAGTTTTGATATTTGGCACTGCGGCAATTGAAGCCGCAATCAATGATTACCCAACAATGCAGCATCTAATGTTATTAGCAGCCTTCTTTCTTATTTCACTAGTTTTTACGCCAATTGCCACTGCATCCGCACTTCGCCACGCTCTTGAATAATCTAGTGTTAACACAATGTTTAAATTTATAGTTTAAAAACACAAACGGAAATGAACAAATTACTTAAAAATATATTTGAGCTTGCTCTCTTAAACTTAGTACTTTTTTCTATATTAGAAAATTCTACGTCTGCTAGACTTAATTTACCATTTCAGCCAATAGGTAATGATGAAAAAGTACGCTAATCCTGCCCGTTTTAACCGTCTTACAACAAAACTAATACCGTGGCTTGCCTGGCCCGCAGGGCTGTGTATTTCACTAGGGGTTTTCCTAGGACTTTTTAATTCTCCACCCGATTATCAACAAGGAGAAACCGTAAGAATAATGTATATACACGTGCCATCAGCTTGGATGGCCTTATTCATTTATACAACCATGTCCATTGCGTGTGCGAGCGGTCTTGTATGGAAGCATCCGCTTGCTCATATCTCAGCAAGAGCGGCAGCTCCCATCGGGGCTTGTTTTACATTCCTGTGTTTACTAACTGGCTCTTTATGGGGCAAACCGATGTGGGGCGCCTGGTGGGTTTGGGATGCGCGGCTAACGTCGGTTTTAATTCTTTTTTTTCTATATCTTGGATTTATTGCCCTCCATCACGCATTTGANGATCCGGCAAGGGGTGAACGTTCAGCNGCTNTATTAGCAATTGTTGGTATTATCAACGTACCTATTATNAAATTTTCAGTAGATTGGTGGAATACTCTTCATCANCCNGCAAGTGTCCTAAAATTATCNGGACCGGAGATTCACTCCNCNATGCTNTACCCACTTTTAATTATGGCNACTGGNTTCATGCTTTATTTCAGTGTGATACTCATACTTAGGATGAGNACCCTAATNTTAGAGCGCCGNATTCGNATTATGCGAATAAATAATATTTATCAAACGGCGACGAAGGGGAAGAACTGAAATGGCCTTAAACTTAGATTTTTTATCCATGGGTAATTACGGGATATTCGTATGGTTTGCCTATAGTACCGCTACCATCATTCTCTTTAGCCTTCTATATATTTCTATTCGAAAATGGCAAAAAATCAGCGCTGAAGGCAAAATCCTGGAAGCTGAACTAACACATAAGAATGGCAAAGCTAAATAGAATAAAAAACGGAGTATGGATTGACACGCAAACGACGTCGTTTTTATTTCTTAATATTATGTATAATCACTTTATGCGTTGCGGCGGCGCTAGTCCTGACCGCTATCGAAGACAAAATTACCTTTTTCTACAGCCCAACAGATTTAATATTGAAAAAAAATATGCCAAAAGCCCAACAGATACGCATTGGTGGTTTGGTTAAAAGAGATAGCTGGAAAAAACCTTTTAATGGCCTCACTCATAAATTCATTATTACAGATTTACAATACGACATTCTGGTTTCTTTCAAAGGCATTATTCCAGATATTTTTCGCGAGGGGCAAGGCGTGGTTGTATTGGGTAGGCTAACTGAAAATGGTGTGTTTCAAGCAAGTGAAGTACTAGCAAAACATGATGAGAGATATATGCCTCCAGAAGTTGCCGACGCTCTCAAAAAATCAGGGAAGTGGAAAGAAAACAGGATAAAACAATAATGGCGGCCGAGATAGGACATTTTGCACTTTTACTAGCTCTAATCATTAGCATTATCCAAGTAATTGTCCCTTTAGCTGGCACAGAAAAAAAGATAGTCGGTTTGACTACTTTTGCTAGACCCGCTGCGCGGGGTCAATTTCTATTTATTATTATCGCATTTTCCAGCCTCATGTATTCATACGTTGTCTCCGATTTCTCGGTGGCGAATGTCGCCTACAATTCTCATACTTTGAAACCACTTATTTATAAAATAACAGGCGTTTGGGGAAATCACGAGGGCTCTATGTTGCTATGGGTAGCAATTCTTTCCCTTTTTGGATTGGGAGTATCTGAACTAGGCAAGGGGTTACCTCCATTTTTACGAGCTCGAGTACTGGCAATTCAGGGATTAATAGGTGGTTTATTTTTAGCCTTTATTATCTTTACCTCAAACCCATTTGAAAGGCTTGACCCAGCACCAACAGAAGGACAGGGTCTCAATCCAATACTACAGGACCCGGGGCTCGCCTTTCATCCTCCTTTACTATATCTGGGTTATGTAGGATTTTCGATTGTATTCTCTTTTGCCGTTGCCGCTCTGATTGAAGGACGTGTAGATGCTGCCTGGGGTCGTTGGATTCGGCCTTGGACTTTATCCGCTTGGTGTGCTCTTACCGCTGGAATTGCATTGGGTAGCTGGTGGGCATATTACGAATTAGGTTGGGGTGGTTGGTGGTTTTGGGATCCAGTTGAAAATGCATCTTTTATTCCATGGCTAGTGGGGACCGCACTATTGCATTCAGCCATAGTCGTCGAAAAACGTAATGCGTTAAAAACTTGGACAATTTTACTAGCCATCCTTGCATTCTCGATGTCTTTATTAGGAACCTTCCTTGTACGCTCAGGTGTTTTGACTTCGGTTCATACCTTTGCTAGTGACCCAGAGCGCGGTGTTTTTATTTTATGTCTTTTGGTTTTTTTAATCGGTGGTTCCTTGATACTTTATGCAATTAGGTCACCCAAACTAAAAGGCGGTGGTCTGTTCGCACCAATATCGCGCGAAAGTGCGCTGGTTCTAAATAACCTCCTTTTAACGACCAGTGCCGCTGTAGTTCTATTGGGTACGTTATATCCTCTAATTCTTGACGCATTTGGTGGAGGAAAAGTATCTGTTGGTGCACCATTTTTTAACGCTACTTTTATTCCCTTAATGATTCCAGCAATGCTGGCCGCTGTCATAGGCGCAAAGCTGACATGGAAACGGTCTGACCTCGGATCAGTTCTTATACGTTTAAAATTTGCCTTTTTAAGCACCATATTCGTTATTATCGCAAGCGCCTGGATAACTGGTAGTCTGGATGATATTCTTGCAGCATGCGGTTTCGGAATTTCCGCTTGGCTTATTATTGGAAGTATTACTGAACTTGCCGAAAAAATCTCTCTATTTCGAGTACCATTTTCAATTACTTTGAGGCGGGCCACCGGATTACCCCGGTCAGTTTGGGGTATGGCAATTGCCCATTCTGCCCTGGGCATTATGGTCGCCGGAATTACAGCTTCTTCTGCATGGAAAGTCGAAAAAATCCAGATGATGAGCCCAGGCGATACAATTTCAATTGCCGGTTACAATGTGAATTTTGAGGGAACTCGGCAAATTAGAGGCCCCAACTACAAAGCAGAACGGGGAACTTTCAAGGTTTATCAGTTGGGGCGGCATATAGCTACCCTATCACCAGAAAAACGAGAATATCCCGCTGAACGGGGCCAAACTACTGAGGCTAGCATTAAAACAATGTTTACCGGTGACCTTTATATAGTACTTGGAGAAAGGGGCTCAGCATCAAGCAAGTTTAGCACAAACTGGAGTACGCGCATCTACTTTAATCCACTAGTAGTCTGGATATGGGGAGGGGCAATTCTTATGGCTTTGGGCGGTCTCATTTCTCTGACAGACAGAAGATACCGCATTGGAGCACCAACCGCTGCCAGACCTTTTAAAGACGCACCCAAAGGCGGATGACATGAAATTCCATTTGCGTTGGAGCTACTTCTTACCAGCGATACTGCTCCTCACACTAGCCCTAATTTTCTGGGTGTATTTAGAAAAAATCAAAAGTGGAAAATCCATACGGGATGTACCATCAGCGATGATAGGTAAACCAATCCCCAGCTTTAAACTTCCCGGTATTGAAGGCATTGGCGAAGGCTTTAGTAGTAAGGTTTTAAAAGGAAAAACCAGCCTAGTTAATGTATGGGCTAGCTGGTGTCAACCTTGCCACTTAGAACACAAATATTTAATGAAGCTCGCTCAACAAGGCGTTTGGATTTATGGCATAAACTATAAAGATAGTCCTCAGGCTGCCAGAATATTTTTAACTAAACTGGGAAATCCATATAAATCAATAGGAGCAGATCTTATAGGGCGAGTGACTATTGATTGGGGTGTCTATGGATATCCGGAAACATTTATCATCGACAAAAATGGTTATATTCGGTACCGGCATATAGGACCAATTATGGACGATGATTTAAAACACAAAATAATTCCAATGATTAAGAGTCTTAACAAATGAAAACCGGGTGCCTTATCGCCATTCTCATGATGATTGTCACCCCGATGACGTCTTCCATTGCCGTTGAACCCAGTGAAATTTTTAAAGATCCTGTACTTGAGCAACGTGCTCGTAAATTAAGCCAAGGTCTGCGCTGCCTAGTCTGTCAGAATCAATCGATAGACGACTCCAACGCCGACCTCGCTCGAGATTTACGATTGGTTGTCCGTGAACGCCTGAAATTAGGGCATACAAATGACCAAGTATTGGATTTTGTGGTTTCCCGGTATGGTGAATTCGTACTGTTAAAACCCCGTTTAAACACCCGGACCGCTCTCCTTTGGTTTTCACCAGTTCTTATTCTATCTTTAGCAATTATAGGAATAATTATCTGGTTTCGTCGACGAAACTTAATCGAAGTTAATAACTTAAATTCTAAAGAAAAGAAAAAGGTTCTCTGCCTACTCAGCAAAAACTCCAACAGTAAAAACGGAGGATGAGTGACTCGTCATGTTGTGGATAATCCTCGTCTTTATGACAATAAGCGCTTTGGCCATCATACTTATACCTTATTTTAAAAGGCAAGAGATTGATCGTAGGTCTATAGAATATTTTATACGATTTTATCGCGGCCAGCTTCGGGATCTCGAATCGGATATTGAGCGAGGCATGATTGGTAAAGAAACCGCGAAGACAGCGCGCACAGAAATAGAAAGAAATTTACTTGCAGAAAATTCTAAAGAAATAATTGAGGAACAACCTGAAAACGAAATTACAAGAAATTCCATTTTTTTAATTATTATATTTATGGTCCCTTTCTTAAGTTTCGGCCTTTATGGCATCACTGGATCACCTAACTTAGCCAGTCAACTAAATAACGACCCCAAAGGAACAATTAACACTAAATCGGATAAACTAAAAACCAAGTTGGAAAAATTTGTTTCCGCGCTTAATAGCCGATTGCAGGAAGCTCCAAACGACTTTGAAAGTTGGCGACTGTACGCCCGTTCTCTAGGTTTTTTAGGGCGCTATAGGGATGCTATTGCCGCTTACAGCCGAGCTATTACCTTGGCTCCACGGGGCACTAATCTTTTCCCAGAATTGGCAGAGGCACAAATTAATTCCGCCAACGGCATCGTTGACAAGTCTGCGCGAATAAATCTTCAAAGATCTTTAACCCTCGACCCGTTTCATCCACTTACGCACTATTATGTTGGACTCGCGGCCAAGCAGGCGGGAAAACTTAAAGATGCCCTTAAAATTTGGTTAGAACTTCAGATAAATATAAATAAAAAGGTTCATTGGGAAAAAATACTTACGGAACAAGTTAACAGATTATCCAAAACGATGGGAATATCTGAAAAAACATTGGCGCGCATGCGGAAAAATATGAAAGATAAAATTCAGAGAAAAATTAGATAGTTAACGCACTAGTCTAAAAACTACTTCCCCAAGAGCTAGCCACCCTGGATTTTTTTATTAAGAAGAGACTCACCCATACTTTCTCCTAGGGTCCACTCTGCAAAATTTTCAGGTGTTGACGCCCATTCACGTGCAACCCAATCATCATCAACAACATCAGAGTCAAAATCATACTCTGCTGCCCCACCACATGGATTTTTAAAATACCAAAAATAACAAGAAGAAATTGGGTGCCGGCCTGGTCCCATCATGGTGTCCCAACCCTTGCGGGTCATGTTATTTCCACCACCAAAAAATTCATGGATTGAACCAAGTTCAAATGCAAGGTGATGAAACTCTCGTTTTCCCATACCTGAATCCAGTAAAAAAACGTTGTGATGATTGTTGGCATCCGCGCACCGCATAAAATAGCCGCGATCCGGATACGAATCCGTTAATTTAAAACCTAATTTTTGTATATAGAAGTCTTTATGCCGCTCCAATTCATCGGTCATAAATACGATGTGTGAGATAATTAGCGGCGATGCAGAGCTATATGATTGACCTCTTCGGTTTAGCCGTTTGATATTTCCTGGAACATTTATTTCTGCATTAGGAACAATCACTGGCTTACATTTTGAAGGTCTGAATGCAATTCCAAATCCCATTGTATCAACACCATGTAGGGTTCCGTCTGCATCAATACAGATATCCCCTTGCTCTTTAAGTATTGTTTGCAAAGAATAAATATCATCGAGAGAGGCCACACCAAATGTTACTTCGCGCATTGTAGCTGTCCCATTGGGCCCGACTGGCGCCGGTAAATTTGGCAAATCGTAAGGGGTTAACTCAATTTCTGCGCCATTTAGAGTCGAAAATAAAACCTGCTTTTCCTTTGCACTCTTTAACTCAAGACCAAAATCGTTCCAAAAGTCGCTGGCAACTTCGAGATCATCAACACCATAAGTTACCCTCTCAATACCAGTATGATGCATTTATACCTCAGCAATAGAATTAGAAAAATTAGTTAGTGCAACGGAATGATTTTAATAAATCATCTCTAAATTTACACTACTACGTTTATCTCTTTTATCAGTAGATTTTTAATTAATATAAGTCTGGAAACATTTTTTGATCCGTATCAAATAAGTTACCGTCCTTAAAAACCTTAGATGGAATATAGGTGCGAGACAGTGTAATTTCCTTCCCCTCTGAATCCATAACCTTATGCTCGTTAGCACTTACTTTTAATATGGTAATATCCGCAATGCTACCTTCAGCAAGAGTACCAATTTTATCACTGGACCCAAGAAGAACCGCAGGAGTATATGTCAAGCATTTAACCGCTTCCTCTAGGGGCAACTCCAAGCTGACCAATCTGTTAAAGGCCCCTGCTAGGCTGTAATCTAATGTAGAACAATCGTGATATGAATTAAAATCGCCGTGCAAATCACTACTAATTGTATGCGGTGGATATCCTCCCTCTAACATCATTTTAGCTATTCTATATGAAAAGTTAATCCCGTATCCAACATCAAATTTTACCCCACGATCATATGCTGCCTTCACAAAATCTGGAATCGTTTGAGAAGCACCAATAACACCATCGGGCATGTTACTGTATACATGTGCCACAAT
This sequence comes from Rhodospirillaceae bacterium, assembly GCA_002719885.1. Lineage (GTDB taxonomy): Bacteria > Pseudomonadota > Alphaproteobacteria > MPNO01 > UBA2964 > UBA2964. Next base: position 11,835 of record PBFH01000038.1, read on the forward strand.
ATCTCCTGGACGCAAAAGCTTCAGAGTTTTTTCAATAACTGATCTAGGCTCAGGACGATTGACCCCACCAACGGGAAACAATTCTCCTGTATGGACGTAAATAGGTATATCGCGTTTTTCCCCGGCGTTTATTGCCTGTTCGAGTACAGCTGTATCCCAATGGGACAGGCCTCCGGATTCTCCATGAGATTTTATACCGCAAATCATTCCCGGATATCGATCGTAAACCTTTATAATTTCCTCTTCACGAGTCATCTGCGGGCCATGCAGGGTAGTCCCCTCCATTCCACCCATTAACGCGCCAGCAAGGTTTGCTGAAACAAAGCAACGTACATCCGTAATAGCTTTATTTCGAATAAACGCCTCAAAGCCTCCAACTGTCCACGGGCCAGCACTACCCTGATCAACTATGGTTGTAGCGCCCGATAAAATTCCTGCCTTATCGGGGGATATACCAAAATTAGTTACCCATTCATAAACATGAACATGCAAATCAATGAAGCCAGGACAAACAATTTCATTTAGAAAATTAATTGGGCGTTGGGTATCTATTGGTGAGATGATTTTGGTCTTGAATAGTCCTATCTTGCCATTCTTGATTCCAATAGTAGCCGGACCAAAGTAATTGGTAGCTGGATCGCATACGTTTTGAGCGGTTATTACGGTATCAAATCCCGTCATAATTCATTTTCTGAATTAGCTAACTCCAATAACGTAGCACACAATACCTGAGCACCTGAAAATATGTCTTTTTGGTTTGTAAATTCACTGACATTGTGGCTAATACCCTTGCATGAAGGAACAAAAATCATACCAGAAGGACAAAAATAACTCATTTGTCTAGCGTCATGTCCTGCACCTGAAAATATGCGGCGACATGGTATATCAAGTTTTTTTGCCTCACTCTCAATTACAGCTATAACCTTTTCATTAAAGTTGATTGTATTCGCTTCTGCAATACACCGTACCTCAGACGAACATTTAGACACAGTTTGATCTACATATTTTCTTACTTGGCCTTCACATTCCATTAGAATAGCTGAGTCTGGATGGCGCAAATCTATCGAGAATTCGACTTCGCTAGAGACGACCGATGGTACATTAGGTTCTATATTTAACATGCCCACCGTAAAACGAATGTCTTTTATCTTTGAAAAAACGCTATACAATTTTTCAATGATTCTTGACGCCTCTTCAATCGCATCCTTTCTCAGGTGGTAGGGTGTTGTGCCAGCATGTGCTTCATCACCCATAATTTTCACGCGCATACGCCTCACGCCCTGTATTCCGGTAACAGCACCGATGGGTATATTTTCGCTTTCTAAAATTGGACCTTGTTCAATATGCGCTTCTATAAAACAATAGACCTCTCTTCCCAGAGGTACTCTCCTAATATTGGGTAAATGATCTTGAAGTTTTAGAAGTTCCTCCTCAACTGACACCCCTAACTTATCCTTCACAGCTTTAATTTCTGCTAATGGTTTTACTCCCACATATGCTTCCGAACCCATCATTCCTGGAGCAAAACGGGAACCTTCTTCGTTCATCCAAGCAACTATTTCAATATTTCTCTTATGAGGNATNTTAGAATNNATAATNGCCCGNGNTGCCTCCAANCCCGCAACCACNCCATAAGCNCCNTCAAACTTTCCACCAGTAGGTTGTGTATCCAAGTGNGAACCGGTCATAACNGCAGGCAATTNCGGNTCAGAACCTTCNAGACAAAAGAAAAGNTTTCCNGCCTCATCNGCGGCNACACTTAACCCGTAGGCCTNTGCCCANGTTATGCATAAATCACGTGCNGCAAATTCCTCAGGTGTAAGNGCTTGGCGGTTAACCCCCCCACCTTNGATTGCTCCAATCTCAGCCAGCTCCATTAAATTCGACCAGAGTCTNTCNNTATTAATATGCTCCGCAGGAGTCATGTGTCGCTCTTAAATTTATTTTAATCCAGAAAGTAANGCAGATTTACCCAAATAATCNTGTTTTGCAGACCAGNCNCCNGATTCTNCCATAGCCAAGAACTCAACCAACATTAAATTAGTTAATGTTGGTTCTTCCAAATTAACAGTGTGACCAGTTCGAGGTAATATGCAAAGACCGGATCTTGGTAGGGTGCGTTTAAGAAATATCGATGGCTCAATGCACCAGTCATCTTCATCACCCACCACAACGAGAGCGGGGACATTCACTTTAAGAATTTGGTCCTCCATATCATAAAGCGAAGGGCGCTTTCGTTGAACGCCCAACATTGTCAGGGCAGCGCCCTCCGCGGAATGACTGGCCAAGCGTTCCTTAAAAGCTTGCCACCCCTTCAAATCCTTGTTTTTAAATTGTTGTCTGAATACCCCATTTGCATACTGCTCAGCCATTGCCTCTGAGCCAATTTCACGATATTTCTCTGCTAACATTTCAGAGTCCTTGGCATAGGCATCCTGTTGATCCTTGGGTGCACCATATCCACAGGATATCAATGCAATAGATAGTGCACTTTCCGGATACAAGATTGCAAAATGAAGTGCCGCAAACGCTCCCATGGAACAACCCACAATGTGCGCCGATTGTAGTGAATACCCGTCCAGCACTGCCTTAATATCTTCCGCTGCAATTTTTTGCGAGTACTGTTCTGGATNCTCCGGGACCCCTGANGGCGGGTATCCCCGCGCGTTAAAGGTTATACATTTATACCTCCTTGANAGGGCTGCGATTTGCATCGACCAACTTTCAAGATTATCAGCAAATTCATGCACAAAAATAATTGCAGGGCCTTCTCCATGTGCTTCCGTGTAGAGTTTTATGCCATTTGTTTCAATAAAGGTCATGCTCAAATTGCCTTTACTTGTCCACCGTCTATGTCAAAGGATGCACCCGTAATATAGCTAGCCTTATTAGATGCCAAAAATACAACCATAGCTGCTAGCTCGTCGGGCTCTCCGTANCGTTTTAAAACGGTTTCTGCTGTAAGGATGGCCGTAGCNTCTTTTACTGAGATGTTATCCTCCTTTGCTTTTTCCTCAGCGAGATAAATCATCCGGTCCGTAGCAAAAGGCCCGGGATTAACAACATTACATAAAATACCATCCGGAGCGCCCTCTTCCGACAAGGCCTTACTTATATTTTGAAGTGCTGCATTAGAGAACCCTGCAGTAATTGCATGAGCGTGGGGTTGGCGACCATGCGTACCTGCCATAAAGAGAATTCGACCCCCTTTGCCAGTTGATTGCATTACCCCGAAAGCTAGGCGGGCTAATCTAATTTGTGCAAAAATTTTGGTCTCTGCTGCTTGACGCCACATATCATCTGTCATTTCGAGAAACGGTGCCGTTGCCGCGCCAGCCGAATTGGCAATCAGGACATCCAAACCGTGTTTATCGGAAACCATCTCAATCATAGCAGTCGATTGTTCAGCTGATGTCACATCACATATGCAGCCCTCAACAAGGCCGCGCGTTTCTTCATTTAATTTATTAACAGCGCGGTTGACCTTCTCTTCATTACGCCCGGAAAGCGTTACTATCGCTCCCTCTAACGCAAACATTCGCGCTATTGAATATCCTAAACCACTGCTAGCTGCGCTAACGATTACTGATTTTTTATCGAGTCCTAAATCCATTATTTGCCTCGCTTTCAAATTCTATAATTATTTCATGAATTTGTTATTTTACTCGCACATTTTTCAAAAACCCTCGGGAATTTATTACAAAAATGCTCCACCCAATTTTCGGGCACCGTTGTNGAAATTTTAAGAAATACATCTTTCAAGGTCTCACTGTGATAGTCTGACGTTCGTATAAAAAACCCGCTTTTCAGCAGCTCATCAGCAATATTATTTGCAGAGCACCCACTTTCCTGGCAGTCAACCGCCAAAAAATTTCCATTGGATGGATATACAACCGTTTCAAAACCTCCCAAGCTTCCAAGCATTTTTTGAATTGACTCCTGGTTACGCCTTTGTATGAAGTTAACACCTTCCATCCATTCACCCTTAACCTCGAATGCCGCTATTGCGGCCAGCTGCCCAAGAATATTTGAACCGAGGATGTTTGGCTGATCTTCAATTAAATGTGTGAACAACATGTCATCAGCTACTATTGCGCCGGTCCTGAGGCCTGCTATGCCGAGCCATTTACTAAAACTATAAGTCGTAATCGTTTTCTCAGGGTAAATGTCTCGTACCAAATGATGATCGAGGGCAAAATCACGATAAGTGCAATCATGCACAATGAGAGCTCCGTGTTTCTTGGCGGTATGAGCAATTTCAGTTATCTCCTCCAATCCATAGCAAGAACCAAGCGGGTTAAGTGGATCTATCAAATAAATAATGGCTTTTTCTGATTGAGATAGTTGACTATCAAGCGCCTTGGCATCGATTTTATACTTTTTATTTTCATCATATATTGGAATTTGAGCGATTTTCGCCCCTTCATTCTGGCTAAAATTTAAGGGCCAAACCCAAGTGGGATCACTGGTGATCAGAGTGGTGTTCGTATTGCTTAAGCGCTTACACACAAGATACAGGCCTTCAACAGCACCATCCGTAATGAGCACCTGCGTGCCATTAGAGACCTTATTACCTAGTAAATCATTGAGTACTTGTTCACGAAGTTTCTCCATGCCCTGGGGTGGAGCGTAAAGATTATAACTCTGTTCATTTATACCTTTAAGAAGAGCTTCTTTTACCATCGGATGAGCAGGCAAGTGATTCGTATTCTGACCCATCCAAAACATGTCCGGAGACTTGTGTAACTCATCAAAACTTTGTGTCGTCTGAATTACCATTTTACAGTTCTATAACGTTTTTAGGACGCCGAGACACCGGAGAATATTCGGAGAAAGATGAATTCAATACAAACGAGACCGGTGAATAAAATTAATCCGACAATTAACAAAAAGCTTATCGCTGATAACGCTAGGGCGGTTTCAAGGCCAGACGCGGCAAAGCTTATTAAATAACCAATGCCAGATTGAGCGGTTACAAATTCACCAACAACAACCCCGATAATCGTCAACGTAAGACCAATTCGTAATCCCGTAAAAATCAAAGGCAAAGCGAAGGGCAAACGCACAGCAAAAAACGTTTGCCAACGACCAGCTGTGAGTGACTGGCAAAGTTTTAAATACGTATCACCTGTATTAAGGAGACCTGTAGAGGAAGCAACAACAATTGGAAATAACGCAAGACACATCCCATAAGCCAAGCGGGCCTCGGTCCCTACGCCAAACCATAATATAAACAAAGGAGCGAGAGCAATAGTGGGTATCAGGTTGAATAACACAAGGTTAGGAAAAATNGCCCGACGGGCAAAATAGGAAATTGTTATTATACAGGATAGGGACAGGCCTAAAATTGTGGAAAATATAAATGCAAGAAAACATTCGTAAAGCGTTCCCAAGGCATGTCCCCACATAAAATTGCGTTGTGCAATGAAGAGGTCAACAACATCCCCAGGCGGCGGCAGGATCACCGTAGGAACAAACTTTTGATCAACCAAATGTTGCCAGAAAAACACAACGAGAGAGAAAAAAGCGATTGGAAGAATGATTTGCCGGGCATTGGCAAAAAAATTGGATCGAGCTTTATTCAAAAGTGATTCTAGCATTTCTCTTTTTGATCTCTTTCTTGAATAATTTTCATTTATTTATTGCCAAACCAAATCTGTAGTCGATAGCTGGCGAAGGCTATCAAAGAATAGAAAAAGAGACCCACAATACACAAAAACAATACTGTCGCCAGCATCAGGTCAGTTCGCAGTTCACCGAAGGCGACCAAAATTAAAAATCCAAGGCCCTGTGAGGAAGTAATAAATTCACCTACAATCACTCCTATCATAGCCATTGTAATACTCATCTTCATGGCACTTATCAGATAAGGTAGTGCAAAGGGAAACCTTACCAAAAATAGTGTCTGCAATTTTGAAGCGGTAAGGGATTCGCATAGTTTCAAAAGAGATGGATCGGTATTTTTGAGGCCGGCGGTCATACTGATAATTATAGGAAAAATACTAATAAAAACTGCAAANCCCAGTCGCGACTCGAACTCAATACCAAGCCAAAGAACAAACATCGGAGCCCAAGCTATTTTAGGGACAATTTGAAATCCCACGATGTTGGGGTAAAGAGCTTCCTTGGCCCACGTCGACCACGTCATCAAAAGCGCCAGTGTAAGCCCAATAACACTGGCAAGCAGGAAACCACCAAGTGCAACCGAAGCGGTTGGCAGAATATTTTTAACTAAAAGANCCCAGTTATCAAAGATTGCAATAACTATCGCGCTCGGTCTTGGCAGAATAGATTTTGGATAATTTGTGTACCAAACAACAAATTCCCAAATAGCGATAATTGTAAAAAATAACAAAAACGGAAGAAAGCCGTCACGAACAGCCGTTAAAATTCTATTTTGGGGATTTGGCAAAGCACTCATTACTGTATTTTCTTTAACTACTAATGCTGCGAGTCAATCTTGCCACGCAAATAAGCGCAAATTTTGTTGAACTCCGGTGTTTCAACAAGTGAAAAATCTCTGGGTCGGTCGAACGGAACATCCAAGTTTTCAATAATTCTTCCTGGACGCGCACTCATAACCAGCACACGGTCAGAAAGAAACACCGCCTCTCTTATACTGTGGGTAACAAAAAGACCGGTTTTTTTGAATTCCTGCCACAAATCCATTAGAACCTGATTCATTTCGTCACGCGTTATAGCGTCAAGGGCACTAAAGGGTTCATCCATCAGAAGCAGGGCCGGATCATAGAGAAGGGCCCTACAAATTGCGACACGCTGTCTCATTCCACCGGAAAGCTGGGCAGGTTTTTTATCCAGAAATTGATCGAGCCCGACCCGACGCAATAGATCCTCTGCAATGGGCAAATATTTGTTTCGATCTCGTTTTAGTATTTTAACAGGAAACAACACATTCTCCAATGAAGTTTTCCAAGGGAGCAATGTGGGGTCTTGAAACATCAATCCAATGTCTTCCCGCGGCTTGAGCATCGGTTGACCACCTATTGAAACACTGCCCTTAGTCGGATGCTCGAGGCCCGCAATCATCATTAGAAGTGTACTCTTTCCACACCCGCTAGGCCCCAACAAGGAAACAAACTCCCCTTCCGAAACGCTGCAATCTATTTGCTCAAGAGCCACAGTTTCATTAAGGCCGGGATTAAAAATCTTTTGGACGCCGTCCGCGTGAACATACCCTTCAGACTGCACAACAGTTTCACTTTTNACAGAAGATTCAGTCATATCTACACCCGACCCAACAGTTTGCAGCTAAATAAATATATGAACACGCGAACAACCCCCTAATGATTAACCGAGAGCCTTGGCCCCTGGTGCACCCAACTTCTTCATAAGCGCAAGTTCTTTGCCGCTCACTTTGTATTTATTGGTAACCATTTCATCTAAGTGCATGATTTTGCTCAAATCAGGAGCAGGATCACCCGGCTTGGCTAGATTTTTAACAACAAGGTCGACCATCTTTTGATACTTGGCGGGATCAACACTACCTAGACCCGTCGTAGCCATTTCCTTTGTAGTATTGATATAAGTATACAGGTCTATCTCAATATCAAATTGCTTTCGTTTTGAAGCGGTAATACCTGCTTCCGGCACTGCCTTGAGAAAGATATCCTTAGCCTCGTCATGGTTGGTCATGTAGTACTTAATTCCCTCCATGATGGCTCCTGTCACATCTGCACACATTGCCTTTTCTTTTGCATACATTTCGGGCTGCGTAATCAACATGTAACCATAGAACGGCATATTGAAATCTTTATAGAGGAAAGTACCAACGTCATACCCTTTATTAACAACATCGGGCACAACGGACGAGGCAAAACAAGAAATAAAATCCACTTTTTTCTGAAGCATCACACCGGTTCTGATTTTATTATCAACCTGAACCACGTTAACCTTGGACCAATCAAACCCGGCATTATTTCCAAAGATTGGCAAAAANGGATATTCTCCTGATTTAACAACAGAGCCACATTTTTTACCCTCAAGGTCCTTCGGGGTTTTAATGCCGGAAGATTTTAGAAAAACAACACCCATCGCTGAGCTGTAGCTACAGCAGGCTAGATATGCCAAGTTAATTCCTCTGACTGTCTGCAGAGACGCCGTCGGTGCAGAAGAAATACCAAAGTTAAATTTTCCCTGCCCAATCGCTTGCGCAGATGCAGTGGATCCAAAGCCACGGCTTATCTTTACATCTAGGCCAAGTTTCTTGAAAAAACCCTTTCCAGCGGTCGTATAAATCCAAGCACTGCCGCCATTAGGAATCCACGACTGCGTAAAAGTAATATTTCTCATTTTCTTTGCATACGCCATTGGCGCAATACCACTAGCTAAAATGGATGCCATACCGACACCGGTACCTTTTACAAATTTCCGACGACTAACGCCTTTTGATTTTTTATTAATATCCATGATCTTTCTTATTCCTCCGTTTACGAAAAGTTTCAAAACCATAGTGGACGCCAAACTTTCTGACACTCCACAAATATAAATAACGCAAGACCCATGCCAAAATAGCATTGATTAAATAAATCCAGACAACAGGTTTTATTCTAAAAGTCCCCCTGNAATAAAACACCAGTCCAATTGAAACATTTCGTTAAGAAACACACAACCCAATAGAACTCTCTTATTTTCATTAAATTGTTTTTTTTGGNGATTGGTAACACTTTAAGTGTCCGAAGAAGTAACATTATGCTTAATATTTAAGNAGGNTTTGGCAACTTTTAGAACCACTGTAAATATTGGTGGAGGTAAGCGGAATCGAACCGCTGACCTTCTGATTGCGAACCAGACGCTCTCCCAACTGAGCTATACCCCCTGCCATTAAATGGAAAATGACGTAAGACAGTGATCAATGTCAAGAAATCGCCAGCGCAGTCATCAAGCTAATCTTGAATTGGCGCAATTGGATGATTAAGATTTGTTTTATATATCCGTATTTTTTAATTTATTGACCAAACAAGGAGATCCAAAACTATGATCATCATCGACCCTCTAATTCGTGTCGCGATCATGGCGGTAGATCTTTATATTTGGATTATCATAATAGGTGCAATTTTAAGTTGGCTTGTAGCATTTAAAATTATTAATACGTCTAATAGTCTAGTGTATACTATAGCTGACTTTCTATACAGAATTACCGAGCCAGCCCTAAGACCGATTCGCCGGCTCATGCCAAATTTTGGAGGCATCGATATTTCGCCAGTTATATTAATTTTAGGTCTAGTATTTCTTCAGATGGTTTTAGGTAATATCCATAATGCACTAATAACTGGCTAAAAAGCCTAAAATGTTAGGATACCCCCAAATGGCCGACGCTTGTATTATTGACGGCAAAAAATTTTCAGCGGAGCTTCAGGAAGATATTAAGCAACGCACAAATATTTTGAAAAAAGAACACAAAATTATTCCGGGTCTCGCAACTGTGCTAGTTGGAGAGGATCCGGCCAGCGAAGTTTATATAAAAAATAAGGAAAAAAGAATAACCGAAGTGGGAATGGTTTCCTATGGTAAGCGCCTACCCAAGGATATTTCTGAAAAAGATTTATTGGCTGTAATAGGCACACTCAATAAAAATCCCGATATAAATGGTATTTTAGTACAGCTACCATTACCTCACCAAATTTTTGAAAAAAATATTATCGCAAGTATTAATGCCCACAAGGATGTTGACGGGTTCCACCCCTTGAATGTCGGCGCCCTTTCAAATGGCAACGAAGGGCTAGTACCTTGTACGCCTCGGGGCTGTATGATCCTAATTGATAGTGTATGTAGGGACCTTACTTCCAAAACTGCTGTCATAGTTGGTAGATCGAATATTGTGGGGAAACCTTTAGCCCAATTACTCCTCAGAGCCAATTGTACTGTCACAGTCGCTCATTCTCATACAAAAGACCTACCGGATCTTTGCCGCTCAGCTGATATTTTAATTGCAGCCGCCGGCCAGCCAGAGATGATAAAGGGCGATTGGATCAAACCAAAAGCCATCGTAATTGACGTCGGAATTAACCGAAAGAAAACTCAGAACGGAACAAACCGATTAGTTGGTGACGTAGATTTTGAAAAAGCATTAAAGGTAGCGGAAGCCATTACGCCTGTGCCTGGCGGGGTCGGACCTATGACAATCGCTTGTTTATTGGAAAATACATTGATTGCCTGTTGTTTGCAGAATGGAGTCAAAGTCCCAGACGCGTGAATTCCATTAATCGTCTTTTGTCGGAGGCCCATCCTTTCGGGCACCACCCCAACCTGTGTGGGTAATATCAAATATGGTTCCATTAGGGTCGGAGAACTTCATTTCATAAAAAACGTTATCTCCTTCCATCTCACCCATGAACCACTGGCCGCCATTCTCTTTGATTTTCCGTTCACAATCTTTCACATCATCAACCCAGAAACCAAAATGGTGAACGCCAAACCAATCTTTCGTCTTTCCTTCACCCATCGGACGATCATCTTTATACCTTAATAAAGCGACATTAATCGTACCGTCGGTTAGATAGACACCATCTGCCATCGGAGCGGAGATCGAAGTTACTTTCTCCATACCAAAAACCGACATGTAAAATTTAGCAGTTTCTTCTGGATCCTCAACCGAGAGAGCTAAATGACGAAGTTTACCAGTGGGCATTATTTTGGACCCTGAATGTTAAACATTTCAGCAGCGTGATCCCAGAGGACGCGCTGTTTTACTGCTGGATCTATTCCTTCAAACATTTTATCGATAGGTATTGATACATCCGGCCAAGTCCCTTGAGGGTGTGGGTAATCAGAACCCCATATCGCAAGATCACCAAGACTACACCAATCCTGCTTCATTATTTCACAGCCAACATAATCTTCTTCAAAGGTAAAGCCACAATTTCGTTTGGCATATTCGCTCGGCAGCATTGAAAGAGGAGCAGACGGATCAGGTGCACGCTCCTTAACCTGTCGATCACACCACTCAATTGCAAAAGGCACCCAACCAATGCGACATTCGGAAAACAAAACCTTTAAGTTAGGATTACGCTCAAATGCTCCACAGAATATGAGCTGGGCAAACGTATTACAAAGATTGAAAGGCGCAGTTGCCAGAAATGCAATCTGTGCACCGCGGTGATATGGCGGCAACGGCGCGTCTGCCGCACCACCAATGTGAATACAAAGTGGAACGTTGGCTTCACTCGCCATGGCCCAAAGTGGTTCCCAAACTTCGTCGTAAACCGGTTTGGCTACATCAAATGGTGGAAATTCGACTGCCTTAGCGCCAGCTTTAATCATTCTCGCCAGCTCTTTTATGCATTCTTCGGGATACTTGGTCGGTAACGCCGGTAAAACGAAAATTCTATCAGGGTTTATTTTATTAACTTCCATCGCGTAGTCATTAAATGCTCTATACACTGCAAATAAAAGTTCGGCGTCACTAACATTCCATTTTCTAACGCTAGCAAATATTACACTCGACCAGACCTTAGACTGATCCATATGATTGAGAAGAATTTCAGGGTCAGCTGGGGGTAACGCCCCATCCGGTAGATTTACGCCATGATCGCGAAATGGTTTAAGAAACTGGCCACTATTAGAGCCGTCAGCGGATTTGTCCCACAACTTTCCCTCCCAGGTCCATTGAGAGCCATTCTCTGCTTCAATAACCTTTGGCCCAATTTCTTTAAATTTTTGCGGCAACCGATCTTGCCATAAGTTTTTTGGGCACCAATGTGTATCAAGATGATTATCTGCAGATATATAAAGGTATTCACCCATAGATTATTTCTCCAAAATAAATTAACTAAGTTTAAGTTCCCTTAATGATCAAAGTACGTCAAGTTAGATGATATTATAATCTACGTAGTAGGCGAGATTTTATGCCGGGCAATAATAAGTACAGCAAGAAAAATTATTGTTGCGCCGACCCAAGTTTCTATATCAGACAACTCACTAAATAATATCCAACCGAATACGGCCGAAATTGGTAAACGCAAAAAATCGACGGGAGCCAACAAACTCGCATCCGCTTCTTTCATACCACGAGCCAGAAAAATATGAGCAAACGTCCCGAAGGCGCCAACTGCCAAAATCCAGCCTATCTGGTTCCATTCAGGCCAAATCCATTGGGGAATAGAGAGAATTAGAGTAAAAGGTATCAACGTAAGGTTTAGATAAAATATCAACACCGCACCACTAATTTTTAACGAAACAAATTTCGTAATTAGTTGTACCGAAGCATTGGACATTGCGGAAATTAATATACAAAGTATCAATGGATTAAATGGGATGTAACCTGGGCGTATAATAACCAGTGCCCCGAGCGTGCCAAGGACTACTGCCATCCAACGCCATCTATCAACTCTTTCCCTCAAAACCAGCGCCGCGCCGACAACAACAAAAATAGGGTGTGTTAACTGGACCGCGGTAACGTCTGAAATCATCATACCGGTAAGTGCCATAAACCAGCATAAGATGCCCACAACAGAAATGAGACTGCGCCACAATACAAGCTTCCATTGATCGGGCACTAATATTTTGGGTTCAAATTTTACCGTGTGCAACAACCACGGCAACATTATCATTAAACCAATAAAACCACGAAAAAACACTAATTGTGGACCGGAAAACCCATCAAAACTGAGATGTCTCACCGAAGCCATCATAGCACACATGGAGGTGGTTTGTGCTAACATCCAGAGCAGGCCCCTCCAGCTTTTGGTAATAGTCACTTATCTGTAACCTGCATTTCTGAGCGGCTAGCCGACCAAGTGTTATACCAGGCGGCAAGAAAAATTACTGAGGCGCCTATATAGGTCCAAAAATCGGAGATGTCATTAAACAGGAAATAAGCCCCAATTGAACAAAAAACCAGGCGAAGAAAATCAATAGGCGCCAATGCGCTAGCGTCGGCGTGTTGCATTGCCTTAAGAAGGCATGTGTGCGCTGTTGTACCCGTAATGCCCAGCACCAGAATCCAACCCAAATGTTCCCAGCTTGGCATCGACCAGAAGAAGGGTAACCCCACAGTAGCTCCTGGCAAAATTAACAAGTTCATATAAAAAGCCGTTGCATTGGGTGTTTCGGTTCCAGACATAAACTTGGTTATGACGTGATTAGCACCATACAAGGCACCAGATAGCAAAACAAAATAATGTGACCATTCAATTATCTGAAACCCTGGACGTAGGACAATCAACACACCAACAAATCCGATACTCGTAGCTAGCCACCTGGTAGTATCTACATGTTCCCGAAGAAAGATCGCAGCAAAAATTATCATGAAAAGCGGCAAGGTAAAATGCAGTGCAATAGCGTCACCAAGCGGTAAAGACCCAATAGCAGCAAACCACAGGATCATGCCACCCCCCATAAAAACGGCACGAATAAAATGCTGCCCAAATTTTTTAGTTTTTAACGCTTCTAAACCCTCACTCGCAATCCATGGTAGAAACAACAGCACACCAAATAGGCAGCGTATAAAAACAATTTGAACTACTGAAATATCCGCTGAGAGTGCACGAACACTTAGGCTCAATGCAACAAATGACAAGGTCGTCAGTAACATCCAAAAAGCGCCGAGATAGACAGGGGACAAAATACAAAAACCTTTTATTTAGTGGGATGTAAATAAATAAAACTAATTAACTTAAAAAAAACTATCAACGACAATACTTTACCCACCCCACCACACATGGAATGCTTAACCAACTTAGTATTGTTAAAGGCTATAAATATGTCCAGTTCCAGAATTGATGTACATCATCATGTTTTACCAAAATTTTATAAGGATGCGCAGCGTGCTGTGGGTATTACCAAGACCGCATATCGAGAGTTTCCCGAGTGGACACCACAGCACTCGCTTTGTTTGATGGATGCTGAAAAAATATCTATCGCGCTTCTTTCATTTACTTCACCAGGAATTTATTTCGGTGACATTACAAAAACCAAAGAACTTGCACACCGGTGTAACGATTATCTCGCACAACTTTCTGTTGACCACCCAGACCGTTTTGGGGGTTTTGCTTTTTTGCCACTACCCGATATAGATGCCTCTCTCAGAGAAATAGAAAGAGTCTTGGATGAACTCAAATTAGATGGTTTCGCCTTGCTGACTTCAGTTAACCAAAAATATATTGGACATCCCGATTTCGAACCGATTTATGCTCAAATTAATCGGCGAAAGGCCGCAGTATTCATACACCCCTGCTACCCGCCTGGGGCGGAGGCACAAGGATGGAATATCCCGCGAATGATTATCGACTACCCTTTTGAGACTACCCGTGTAGCAACAAATCTCATTTTTAATGGCGTGATGGAAAGAATGCCGGAGATACGTTTCATTTTATCTCATTCTGGTGGGACGCTGCCTTTCCTGGCACACCGTATTGCCATCTTTGATAAAAAAACCAACTTCCAAGATAAGTATCCAAAAGGTGCCCTCGAATATATAAAACAATTTTACTTCGATACAGCACTCTCCGGAGATCCCTTTGTTCTAAAAGGACTGTCTTCCGTCGTCGATGATTCTCATATTCTATTTGGTTCAGATTATCCTTATGTTTCAGAAGACGTGGTTAGACAGGAAACTGCTAGCTTGGACGCATGCAATGAATTCAATACCCCTACGTTGGCAAGAATTAATCATAAAAACGCTGCCAAAATTTTTCCAAGGGTGGGTAATAGCGAAGCCACTAGCGATAAAAAATTAGCTTAATTTGATAAAATTTCTAAATTTACTCAGAATAAATGCTTCAAAATGCTCTAAGTGGAGAAGAAAGTGCAGACAATTGACACGAGCGCCCACGTCATAGAAACAGATAAAACATGGTGTTATTTAGCAGGAAATGAGAGACACTTTGCCCCCGTTGTCCCTCACAAGACGGACGAGAAGCCGTCCACAAATAACCAATTCTGGCTTAGTGGAGACAAAGTTAAACCCAAAGATAATGCGGACACACTATCAAAGGGTAGGAGCTCTTGTAACATGAGTTGTGTTGATGCGCGCCTAAAAAATATGGACGAGCTTAACATTGACGTACAGGTCTTGTACCCAACAATCTTTTTCGTCCTGCGCAAATAACAGGCTGCCCAATACCGTGCTTATAATCGGTGGCTGGCGTATATTTGAAAATAAGGTAATGGGCGACTGCGCTCGGCGGCATGCGTTCCAAATTAGTCTATGCATCTGATCAGTGACGAACTAAATTTTTAAAAGATCATGGGGCCTGCGCTATATTTATTCGCCCATATTAATGCGACAGATACGTAGGTGACAGTTACTTTCGGCAAACGCTAGCTATCAAAATAATATTTTTTTATGAATACCATAATTTTGGTCGTTTCAAAATGGCAATGATTTCGCAATTTCATTATCTATTAGAAAATGGAATTGCAACTAAATACCCTGGTATTCGCTGGGCATTTATAGAGGCTGCTGCCTCTTGGCTACCATATGCGCTGCAAGATGCAGAGAGCCGTCTGTCTCGCAAAGGCAAAAAACGCATCAACAACCCACTTAAGGATAATAATATTTGGATAACATTGGTAATGGCAGAGAATATACCATACCTTATTGATAGAGTGGGTGATGATAATTTCTTGATTGGAACAGATTATGGACATACCGATACATCGGCAAAAACAGAGGCGTTCAGAATGCTCGGCGAAAATCGCAAAATTGCCGAGAATAGTGTCGATAAAATTTTAGGACCTAATCAGAAAATTTATACAAAATACAGAGACAATAACTTTTTTTGGACAAAATTTCTTTTTAGATCCACTACCTTTAAACTTTGAACATGTCTTTGTCTTAGGAGTACAAACAGATGAAAATTGTCGTATATGGGGATAATAAGCGGACAGGTATTCTTCTGGAAGACACGATCATTGATATTGCCAAAGTGATGACTAAAAAGAATAAGACTGGTGCAACAAATTTAGCACGCCTAGAAAACATTATATACGGCGGGCAGGGAATAATTGATCAAATACAAACAACGATAGAAAATTTAGGTGAAGTTGGTGATGAATTATTTATTGCAGCGGATAAAACCATTCTACATGCACCCAATATTCCCTCTGCAAGGATAGCATGCGTTGGCGGTAACTATGCCGAACACGCTGTTGCGATGGCAAAACTTAGAATAGAACGAGGAGAAAGCAGCCCTATCAAGGGCGACCCGCGAGATTATGTGCGTGACCGGGGATTTTGGGGATTCTGGAAAGTAGGCCGAGAAGCTATTGGACACAATGCGGTTCTTCCATTCCCCACTCGAGCCACCTATCTTGATTATGAAGGTGAGGTCGCCATAGTGCTTGGTAAAACTGGCAAAAACATACAAGAAAAGCAAATTAACGATTATATTTGGGGGGTGACACTTCTGGGCGATTGGAGCATTAGAATGTCACCGGAAGGAGGCCCGATGAATTTTGCCATGCAAAAGAATTTTGATAAGAGTTGTTCTATTGGGCCCTGCATATTGGTTGGTGAGATCAATTGCATGGAAATTGGTCTCGAAACGCGAGTAAATAATGAAGTACGACAACAGTTTCAATCGGGGGAAATGGCTTTTTCATATGGTGAATACCTAGAATATCTTTCTCGTGATTTTACGTTATATCCCGGCGATATTATCAGCGGGGGCACTGGTGCCGGTACCGCAGCCGACTCCTCAAAAATTGGAGATAATGGCAAGCCCTTATTAGATAGGTTTTTAAAACCGGGTGATGTGGTAGACATTATTTCCCCACAGATTGGCCTTCTTAGGACCGAAATAGTAGTTAGTGAAGAATAGTAAAATGACCTGCAAGGATAAAATAGTAGAAATACTCAATGATCTGGTCGCATTGCGCTCTAGCTACCCACCCGGAGATACGGAAGCGATTTCGACATATACGTCTCAACGCCTCCGCAAAGTCGGCTATAAAACAGAAATACATACCCGGACGCCTCCCATCGATAATGTTGTTGCAAAGATAGGAGAGGGTAAACCGTCTATAGTATTTAATGCACACACCGATACCATAGCTATAGCCGACCAAAGTGAGTGGAATACTGACCCATACTCAGCCACCCTTGTTGGTGATAATATTTATGGCGTTGGTGCAGGCAATTGCAAAGGGTCAATGGCCGTTCAAATTTGGCTTGCAGAAGAGATCGCACGGCGCGGGGGGCCGAAACTTGGTGAGATTGTTTTTACCTTCGTCGGCGACGAAGAAAATCTTGGCCCGGATGGTTTGTCCTATTTACGCGACGAAAAAATTATCAAACCAGAAGTGTTAATTTGTGGAGCTCAGACCCAGCTGCAGGCCATCTTTGAGGAACGCGGCGTGATATGGGTGGAAATCATTACAACAGGGTCGGGGGCTCACGCTGGCGAACCTGAGAACGGAGACAATGCTATAAACCGGATGGTTCGTATTGTGAACTTACTTGAACGAGATCTATCACCAATTCTAGCACAAAGACGCCGCGGTGCTCTGCGCTCCACCATGAACATTGGAACAATAAAGGGGGGTACAAATACCAATGCTGTTCCAAGTCATTGCCGGATAGAAATTGATCGGCGACTACTGCCCGAAGAGCCAATAAGCGAAGCTGTCTCAGAAATCGAAAATGTTTTAATAGCTTCAGATGAACCAGACCAAAGTTGGTCAGTAAACCTACTCACAGGCACAAAAGGGTTCTCTTCTCCTGCCAATGCACCAAGCGTTAATGCTTTTCATAAATCCATTTCCAAAATTACCGGTAAGCCAATCCGTGATGTTGTAGCGATTGGAGCAAGCGACGCACGATATTTTGCTGATGATGGTATTGTAGCCATGACGTTTGGACCGGGCCATGCAAAAGACGGACACAAACCAAATGAGTTTGTGCCGGTCGGTGATTTAGAAAAAGCTGCGCAAATTCAGCTTGCTGTTATAGAAGAAATTTTGGGACTGAAAAATTAAAATCGTGGGGCCTTTACAATCGCGTCCATAGATTTTTCTATATTCTGAGGTGCGGGTTCTGGCATTTTTTGCTCGATTTTTTTACCCCAACCACTTTCACCAATCAAAACACTATTTTCAACCACGGTACGACCTCGCACCAGTGTCCACGCTACTGTCGCTGTGGTCTCAAACCCATGCCATACAGTCATCTTACTTTTAGAATGTAAGTTTTCACGATCAATTATGTAGCCTTTGTCGAGGCTGACGACAACGATATCGGCATCTGACCCTGCTTGTATTACTCCCTTATTAGGATAACAACCCCAAGCATGGGCTGGAGCATGAGCTGACCATTTTACGTATTGGTTGAGTGTCATCCGTCCAGCATTTACTTGTGTCAACATGATCGGCATTTGCGTTTCAACACCCGGAAAACCGCAATCACATTCCCAAATATTTTTAGAACTTTTTTCATCGGGTTGATGAGGGGCATGATCGGTAGCAATCATGTCTATTGTCCCTTCATGCAGCGCTTCCCATAAGGCTTCGGCATGGCCCGGTTCCCGGACCGGTGGATTGACCCTGAGTGCCCCGCCAAGTGTTGTCATATCATCGGTGCTCATCAACAAATAGTGGGGACATGTTTCGACAGTAACATCAACGCCCCGAGCTTTTGCATCTTTTAAAATATAGAGTGCATCCTTAGAACTCTTGTGTGCAATATGAAGCCTAGCACCAGTCCACTCCGCAAAAGCAACAGCGCGACCAACGGCCTCTACAGCGCAAACTTCTGGGCGGGCTGCAAGGTGTGCCAAAGGATCGGTTCGGCCTGCCTGGACCATACGTTCCTGCCGCCTTGCCATAATTGAGGGGTTTTCCGCATGAACGGTGCACCGATAGCCATGCCGCGCCAAAATTTCAAAACCTTCAAGCATTGCACCATCCGATGGCGCAGGCAAATCACCAAAGGTATTTCCCATAAAACATTTAAATCCACTCACACCAGCACCGATCAAATCTTCGAGGACATCTATATTATCCTCGTCAAGAAGCCCATAAATTCCATAATCGACATAAGCCTGCGCTGCAGCGCAGTCCTGCTTTAATTTAAGAGCTTCCAAAGTGCCAGTGGGAGGGTTGGTATTGGGCATTTCAAAAACACTAGTCGTACCACCACAGGCCGCGGCCGCAGTACCCGTTCCCCAATCTTCTTTATACGCATAGCCCGGCTCGCGAAAATGTACATGACTATCAATAGCTCCAGGAAGGACATAATGTCCCGCGGCATCAATTTCTCTTTCAGCTTTTGGCAAAACCCCCGGAGAAACGACCGCAACGATCTTTTCATCCGATATAGCAACATCAGCTTCAATTGTAGAAGACGGAGAAACCACCTTTCCACCACGAATTATCAAATTAATATTATTGTTACTCAAGATGTGAACTCCTCAGATCAAATTACCCAACCACCATCAATAGAAAGATCTTGACCAGTAATGTTTTGCGACGCGTCACTGGAAAAAAATAGTATGGCATTTGCGACATCCTGCGCTGTTGAGATCCGCCGCAAAGCATACTCATCTTCATGCTCGGCCCGTGCTTCCTCTACACTTATTCCACGGCTAGCAGCTCGTTCAGCACAAACTTTTTTAAATCGAGGGCCGTCCACCATTCCTGGACACAAACAATTAACATTAATATTGTGACGACCCACTTCCAAGGCTGTACTCTTGGTTATACCGCGCAATCCCCACTTTGAAGCACTATACGCCATACGAAGTGCGCGCCCTCTCAACCCAAAAGTGCCCCCAACATTTACAATCTTACCATAACGTTTTTCAATCATACTAGGCAGAGCTGCTTTCATAGTTAAAAAACAACCCTTCATATTAAGATTAATTATTTGATCAAACTCTTCAGGCGTAGTCTCCCAAGAGAATTTACCGAGTGGCCCAGTTCCACCCGCAATGTTTACTAATATATCTATTTTGCCGAAGTTCTTCAGCGTAGCTTCACAGACTTTCACTACCTGATCATGTTTAGTAACATCACATTGAATTACCTCTGCCCTGCGATCAAGGTTACGCACCTTTTTAGCAACATTCTCAATTGGAGCAAGATCACGCCCCACAAGGACAAGATCGGCTCCGGCATCAGCCAATGTTAAAGTTGCCGCCTCACCCATACCCTTTGCCGGCCCAGTAATAATAGCGACGCGATCCTTCAAACCAAAATATTTATCCAAAACATTCCTCACAACATACGGTTACCACTAAATAATAAGTTAAAAACTTTTAAACTCTACTTCCATAAATTTTTTAGTTACATATCCAAAATTGAGAAACAATCATTTTAAAAAATTACCACCTAGATCGGACATACAATCGAGTTAGGTATCATTGTCGTATCATAAACGCATAAACGCTCCTTGAACCGTAAACCTTTTTCTTCACGAATTATAACATCTTTGTATTCACCAGCACACAGGATGTGGGTATCTTTTCCTACCAGAGTTTCAAAAATGACAAAACTAGTGCGCGCTGAATATTTTTTCTCAGATCCTGAAGCATGAACAGCCCCAAGCATAT
This sequence comes from Rhodospirillaceae bacterium, assembly GCA_002719885.1. GTDB lineage: Bacteria > Pseudomonadota > Alphaproteobacteria > MPNO01 > UBA2964 > UBA2964. The sequence continues at coordinate 32,342 of PBFH01000038.1, forward strand.
GACGCCAAGTGCGGGGAGCAAATACATTTAACTCAGAAAATGCTTTAGCTCTATCTTTTAACATCCCCTTTGAATCACAAAGCAATATTGATAATGGCAGCCCCGAATCAAAATTCTCTTTTGAAATTATTTTATACAAACAATCTGATACGAAAAAACTAGGCCATTTTTCCAATTCCCCATCATCAATTACCAGGGCATAATCGTTCATCAATGTTTCTATTTCACGATAGGTTATGGGATCTATTGTCATAGTCCCATCACTTTGCGATAGCCCTTATAGAATGCCCGCAAAGCAACCTCTGTGACCATATGATCTGTGTCTTCTGTCTCGTGACCACCCAGCTGTACTACACCTCGCTTTTCCGGATGGGCTAGTATTCCCTCTTGGGTGCGTTCAAGAATTTGACCGTCATCAATAGATACAAATCCTGCAGGACCCATTAAATTTGCTTGGCGTAATCGCCGTATAGTCATTTCTTCATCGTCTGTTTCGTATCCAAAAAAAGTCCAATGGAGTTCAAAAGCATTAGGTCCCTGCGGCACGATTTGTCGTGTCGCAAGAGTATTCGATTGTTGTTGTAAAATAACATTAGGCCACAAGGTTTGCATCACGACAGTTTGATCACCGGAAAATTCAGGCGAAAAATCGAGAAAATTTGGATCATTTAAAGTAAGTTCCGAACTGAAGGATCTCATTTGAGCGGTGCCATCATTTAATTCCTGCTCTCCACGTATGGAACTGAGTGCCGTGTGCAAACCAGTTTTATCCATTTCTACACGCGATTCGTTATCAACACGGAATAAGCCGAAAGTCACAAAAAATACATGCAAAAGACTAGCATGATGTGTATCCTTGATATTTTCGAGCATCAGCTTCCAGTTAGCTCCAATCCTTTGGCGCGAATGACCAAGTAATTTAAGAACACGACCATCAAGTTGCCTATCGTAATAGCCTAAAATGCGTGGTCCCAAATAATCTTCGAAAGAGGGTGTAGCATCCGACATGGTGGCAAAGATTCCACCGTTTCGAACGTGAACCCTTAGCTTATCCAATCCATTTGCTTCGAAAGAAAAATTGTCCGGCATACCGCCCTTGCCCTTGACACCTCTATGAAAAGGAACACCTAGTAATCTTCCATCCAAGTCATAGGTCCACTGGTGGTAAGGACATATGATTTCCTTAAAAGATCCCTTATCCTGCTCACAAATTTTTACTCCCCGGTGGGCACAACGATTAACAAGTACATTAACTTCATCATTTTGATCACGAACAACAATTATAGACTGATCACCAATCTGCGTGCCCTTGAAATCGCCGGCCCTTGGCACTTCACACTCCAGCCCAACATAGTTCCAGAATGGACCA
>PBFH01000039.1 GCA_002719885.1 Rhodospirillaceae bacterium
ACCGTATCGAGGGTTCGAATCCCTCTCCCTCCGCCAATATCTGACGAGTATTTGATTACTAACGGTATGAAAATAAGTAATCTAAATTTTACCAATAAAGACGGTTAATAGGTTACGCTTTTTAAATTCTTGATATATTCGTCAAATTCAAAACGCAGTGAGTCAGGCGATATAATTTTTACCTGACCCAACCAATCAGGGTGGCATAACTCGTGTATCAATTCGCGATGACCTTGGCAATATAGGTCGACAACAAGCCCACCTTTGATACGACGCATTTTCTGACTTTTATGAAATTGAACCTTTTGTGCGCGCCTGGCGGCTTCACCCGAAAACCGAAGTTTGACCCTTAAAATCTTATCACCGTGATAAATGCCAAAGCTTTGAGCGGCCCAATCTTTTAAATTCCAATCAGGCTCTGACTCAAAGATTAATCCAGTGGGCCGAACATTCTCTATGAGATCCAGTCGATAGGTTGCAGGTTTTTCTTGTCTTGAAGCGACGAGATAGCCAAACCGTCCAAATAGGAGTCCAAGTGGATTAACTGTTCTCCACGTTGCACGTTGATGATTCAGTGATCGATAAAAAATTTCAATTTTTTCGAATCCCTGAATGGCCCGCTCAAAAATTGCCATATAACTCTCTTTGGCTTGAGTGCGAGGCCCTGTCCTTCCGATATATGCTGTGCGTTGAATAAGTTCTTCCTGATCAATTGCTAAATGATTGGAGAGTGTTTTCTGATTAGCTAATAGTTTATTTAGGGCTTTAGAGGTTTGTTTATCCGTTATGAACTGAAGGTGACGTTCAAGGGAAGCACGTTCGCTCGGTTCTAAAGCTGTAAGGGGTTCCGGCAATCCTGTGTTCAATCGCCAACGTTTAGTCAGGTGGTGATCACTTTCCAATCGGCTTTGTTCCACTTCCATACCCAGCTCGCTTAATCCCTGCAGCATTCGTTCAGCCGTCTTTCTACTTCTTCCGGTACGAGCCATAATCTGTTCTATCGTTAAACCTAATGAGCTAGAATTTAACTCCATAACAAGATCCAGCATATCTCTTAATTTCGTGTAAGCCATTTCAATGTCTCAACTCTTATACCCCGAAAAATGACGTATTATAGTTATATACTTTGGTCAACTTTAAAAGAGATTAACAATATAAATTGATGGAGTTAAAAATGTTTACAGACTTTTTGCCGACTCAAAAAATCCCCGCAAGCCAGCTTTATGCCTGGAATAGTAGTCGTGTATTTCCTTTGGAGCTAAGTTTAAGTCACCATGGTTGCACAATCCGTGATCGGGTCAGCGGAATTTCGTTTCTTGCCTCTACTGATGATGAGGGGTTTATTCGGGGCGCAATATTGCTTTCGGAGGAGAAGGACTATTTAGTTTGTGCATTACTCTATGAAATGACAGGATGTAAATGGGTTGACGAATTTTCTGAAGAATGGCCACTTTATCGCTGTTGGACCGAGGATGAACGTCAAGTTCATGCAAGAAAAGTTGCTCAGGATTTAGCATCTGATCGAGCAGAAGCAGATGGCATTTCTGTGGAGTTAGCTTTTAAGCTAGAATATCAGGTTATATATGACATGCATCCAATTTCCATTGAAAACTGGCAAGTTGCTGCTTAAAAAAGAGAGCTTTTTAGGTTCATGATTGGAAATTTTCTAATCCTCCGAGATACTCTCCACCATCATTGTTTCGAGTTCTTCTGTTACAATTGGTTCGAGTCCAAACCACTTCTTCCAAGCGGGTGGTCCCTGATGGAGTAGCATTCCTAAACCGTTAACGGTTTTATTTTGACGCACCGAGGCTGCTGCAAGAAAAGGAGACACTAGTGGGGTATAGATGATATCCGCTACTAAAGCGTCAGGAGATAATTTATCAAGATTAATGTCTAAAGCAGGCTCACCAACCATACCCTGATTAGTCACATTGACAACCGTTGCGGCCCCCTCTAGCAGTGAGTGCCTTTCTTTCCAGGGATAAACCGTTACGCCCCCCCCTAAATCTGATGCGATTTTTTCGGCCTTGCTTTCGGTTCGGTTGACAAGCCGTATCTCTCTCGCACCTTCCTGCAATAAACCATATACAACAGCCCGACCTCCACCACCAGCACCGATTACCGTACAGGGATCCGCGTCAGCTTTCCAAGTTGGTTGTTGATGCTTAAGGTTTCCTATAAATCCCAACCAATCATTATTGGTACCCAAAAGAGTTCCATCTTTTTTCACTATTACGCAACTTATGGCTCCAATTTTTTTTGCAGTATCGTCGACCTCATCCACAATTTTCATCGCATCAAGTTTATGAGGAATAGTAAGGTTACAGCCCGAGAATCCTAGAGGGTGTAGGGCTCTCAGGGCACCTTCCAAAGCTCCTGGTTTTATTTCCAAAAATACATAGGTGCCGGATATTCCCTGTTGCTGCATCCAATAATTGTGCATCATGGGCGATCGTGAGTGCATAACGGGCCAACCCATTACACCTACTAAATAAAATTTTTCTTTGTCTACCAAATGCTATGCCTTATTAAAAATTGACCGATCTAAGTCATTTTGGCGCTAAAATGATCCCATGTGCGTTGGAAAAGACTAGGGGTCCATAATTTTTCTCTGCATAAGTCCAACTCTTCCCGGGAGAAGGAATAGGGGTTACCAATCTGACTTGCTAAATACTGTCTTTCTGCATTGTCCTCCAAATAATTCATGAGAACAAAGGCATCAACGATTGTTTCTCCTAGAGTAACCGCCCCATGTGCTTTCATGACGGCGGCAGGACGATCACCCAGAATATCTGTTAATGCAGAGGCCATTCTGACATTGTTAATAGAGTCTGGAGAATCTAACATCGGCAGCGGATAAACTAATGACCCTTGTGCGTATACCGGCAGGTATTCCTGCCCTGCTGTTGTGAGAATCGTTGACCATTTGGGGTGACAGTGAATTACTGCTCCGGCATCGGATCTCGCTTTATAGACACCCGCATGCAAATGGAACTCTAGTGGGGGTTTGCCGTCACCCTCAAGTAAATTTCCTTCAAAATCGATAATACAAAGGTCTTCAATAGTAAGGGTGCTTCGTTGACGGTTGCCAATATTTATGAGGATTCTATCGTCGGGCAAGCGTACACTTGCATGCCCATTATAATCAATAATTCCGGCTTGCTCGAGCATCAATATACATTTAACTAAATCATTTTTCTGATCTGCTAAAGCGTTCATCGAAGGTCCCCCTTTTTTACCAACTAGTCTCTGATCGAACTTCTCGGCGCCACAAGTCCCACGCGCGCATGCAGGCACCATTATTTAGAGCGTCAGCTAAGGCTCCCTCCTCACTGCTTAGAGAAGCAATGTGTGAGCCGCCAGCTAAGTCCATCGTCCAGTGTTGAATACGTGAATTAACTTCCGTAAAAACTGCGCGAAAAACTGCAAGTTCCAACGTACTGCCGCACGCAACAGAGCCGTGAGCTCGCATTAATGCTATATCTTTATCACCTAAGCATTCTGCAAAGGTTTGGCCTTTGTCACCATCACTAACTAGCATATCGGTCACCCCATATTTTTCGCTGATATCAAATACAGGCACTCCCGCTGCAAGAAAGGCAGCGTTATGGAACATCGCCTTTATTTGAGTATCAACTAACCCAAAGGGAATTACAGAGGGTGAGTGACTATGAACTACCGAGTTTAGATCGGGTCGGGCTTTATATATTTCGCCATGAATAAACCGCTCTAGAAAACTACCGCGACCATTTGCATTACAGGGTTTACTATCAAGGTTGTATTCGATGATGTCTTCAGGCTCCGCTAGGGCGGGTGCTTTGGCACAACACATAAAATAGCGGTTTGGAGTATTCGGATGTCGCAGAGAAACATGACCAAACGCATCAACTACTCCCCGTGCTGCTAAAATACGGCTCGCTGCTGCGAGATCAGCTAGCAATTGATCGGACACTCGGCCACCAGATTCCGGAATGTTTTTGTTAGTTTCATCGTTCATATAACTTTTATCCTACAATTTTTCATAAGTTTAGAGGCTTTTATTAATTTTCAACCAATATAGTTGCTGCCACTTTTTCCGCTATCATAATTGTTGGAAAATTTGTATTCGCACATGGTACTGCTGGCATTATTGAGGCATCGGCAACGCGTAAACCCTCAACTCCGTAGACACGTGCAGATGGATCTGTGACAGCACCTGGGTCACTTGGGGCTCCCATCCTGTTCGAACATGACGCATGATAATGTCCTAACACTGTGTTATGTATCCATGATGTTAAAATTTCGTCATCCTCTAGCAAATCCTTTATTGTGAGACCGTCAGAAATCCAGTTACCAATTATTTTTTTTCTTAGCCAGCCAGACATGTCCATAATCTGCCCCCCAACCCATGTCTGAAACCTGTTTGAAGTGTTATAGACGGCGTAACGTCTTGCTCGGTCGCTATAGCTTATTGGAAATACGTTATGGAGCTTGTTATGTAAGGCGGGGTTGTTACATATTTTCGCCATAAGCCGAGTACCTATCTTAAGGCGTTCAAGGTCGCGTTCATCCGAACACATGTTAAAATCTGCTGAGGGAACACCCATCGGGTCAGCAGGATTTAGCCGCACTTCCCCGGTTGAATATGACTTATTGACCCAAAGCATCATTAAGCCAATTCGAGATCCCACTGAATGCCAGAAGGATTTGTTCATAGGAATCATATACATATCACCCCGTGGACAGCCCTCTAGCTCCGAGGACCATCTCATACCGGCATACATTGGCAACCTAAGATCAATTGGTAAGCGTGAATCAGGTTTCATATAGCAACCAAAATTTACACCTGGATGTTCCATTAAATGCTTACCCACCCCTTGTCGATCTGCAACTATCTCTATGCCATAGTCTATCAACTCTGTCGCGGGTCCGATTCCCGAACGCAGAAGCAGAGCTGGAGAGTGCAGGGCACCTGAGCTAATAATTACCTCATTAGCGCAAATATCAAATACCTTTCCTTTATGATGCACTCGGACGCCTGTTGATTTAGTGCCGTTGAACAATACCTTTTCCACTAAAACCTCCCCGAGAATATCAAAGTTAGTTCGTGACCTTACTTCCTGCGTTAGATAGGCCGTGGCGGTTGATGTTCTTCTGCCTTCCTTATTTGCGACAGCAATTGGAAAATAGCCATCTTCGAAAACAGCATTCTTATCTTTTAAATCATCCCATCCTTCTTGCTCTACTGCGTCCACAAATCCTTTTGTGAAACCTGGCCAACGTTCAGCTTCTATGCGTTTTACTGCCATAGGACCTTCACTTCCATGGAGCGGTCCGTCAAAATCCAAATCCGTTTCTTGCTTTTTAAAATATGGCAGTACATCGTCCCAGCCCCAGCCTTTCGCACCTAGTTCTACCCAGCCATCATAATCCCAAGGAACACCGCGTATTGATATCATACCATTAACGGATGATCCCCCGCCGATAACTCGGCCTTGTGCATAACGAACAGCCTTGCGTTTATCAGGTTTATTGCCAGGACGTGGGCCCCAGGTAACGGTTTGACCCGTCCATGTAAAACGGGGATTACTGTGAGCCGTGCCCGCGAATGTATCTCTAATTTCCATTGGCTCGGTGCCAGGAACAAAGTCTTCGCCTGCCTCCAATAATAATACCTTGTTTTGCGATCGTTCACTCAAACGGCTAGCGACTACACAGCCCGATGAACCTCCACCTACGACCACATAATCAAATTTTTGATTCATAAACTTGGACATTTTAGCTCCGAAAATATGTTTGTAATTTTTATATAATTTAGAACGGTAACCTTTATGTCGAAGGCCGTCCAATAACCTATTAGCTCTTGTGACATCAATAATTGGAGCCTAGGTTTAAATAAATATATTTTACCGGGAGAGCAACGATAATGGCAGATCACATTCATGGCCCTTTATATTATGAGAAAATGGGTCGCAAAGGCCCCGTAATAGCGTTTGTACATCCCAACCCTTTGGACCAGTCTTGCTGGATTTACCAGATGGCTCATTTTTCTACATGGTATCGATGTGTTGCGATCGACATACCCGGTTATGGTCGTTCGCCAAAAGCAGATAAGGGACTGAAAATGGCGGATATGGCGCAGGGGTGTTGGGAAGCAATCGATGACGCCGTAGGTCGTGATGAAGATGCCATCTTAGTTGGATGTTCAGTCGGTTCGGCAATTGCTCCTTACATGTATCATCAGCGTCCCGATAAAACTGCAGCCCTAATTTTATCGGGTACGGGCTATAATCCCGGGAAGCCATTCGCACCGAATAGAATCAAACAATACGAAGCAAAAGGTGTGAATTATCGTTGGGAATACTCATTTCAAGATTTAAGTGCAGCTTTTCGCACTACGCCTATGGCGCATTATTTCGCTGACCTTTTTGCAGAGCGAAATGATACTGCTGACGCACAAACAATAATCTATCAGTTTGAAGCTATGATGGCAGAAGAGTCTGAAGAGCATCATAAAGGGATTAAATGCCCAACTATCATTTTAACTGGTAGCGAGGATAATTCTCACCAAAGAGCTTTCGCACTGCAGGAGCGCATTCCTAATTGTGACTTAAAAACCTTACCCGGTGCGGGGCATGCGTGTCAGCTGGAACAACCTTGGTTATTCGATCGTTTTATGGTGCAGTTTCTGATTGAAAACAGTTTGCATCCGGTGCAATAGCCGTTCCGTTAGTCGGGAATCCATTTCTGCAATGCTGTCTCTATCTTAGCTACGTTTCCTGGGGTAAAAGCCGCCGCAACGTATCGGTCAGGGCGAACCAGAAGGGTCCAGCCATCATATTCCAGAAAACGTGGCGATATCTTCTCGGGATCTAGTGTTACAGGGTTCGAGTCAACTGTTTTGGATGGATTGCCGTCGAGTGATATGGCTACACGGGTTGCTGCGAGGTTTTGCCAGATTTCGGTACGAAGACCTCTGAGGGTGTCAGCGGCATTGCCTCCAATCGCTAACAATACAAATCCAGTTCCCATGACATCGTCGAGTTTTTGTTCCACCCCGTCCATAGTTCTTACGGTCGGTTGGGGTAACATCCGGCCTACAAGCGTATTTTTAGGAGATCGCCCGTCTGGCAGGAGAAAACCCTCCTGAAAGCGCGGGATCGGTTTGAACTTCATACCTAAAAAATAGTCACGCAACTTCGGGATTAATCCGGCTATGCGGAAGAATGTGATTTGACCATAGGTATGAAACCAATTGCGCGGCACCATTGCCCAACCAATTTGGATTGCCATCTGGATCAAGGACCAAGCATGGTGTTGCCGCTCGCTTTCATATGTTTCCATGATTTTTTCTGTTAACCGTTTCTGAATAACAGCTGCTGCCTTCCAGGAAAAATTTGCTGCATCGCGCTGACCACTGTTCATACCTTGCCCTGCATAAGGTGGTGTCAGGTGTGCGGCATCGCCGATTAGGAAGATACGTCCTTCACGCCACTTGTCAGCAACACGAGCATGAAAGGTATAAATCACCTTGCGTACAATTTCGACCGATTTGTCACCGATATAAGGCCTTAGGAGGTCGTTAATTTTGTCTTCCTCTAAAAATTTTTCAGCGTCTTCATTTTTTTTTACAAGGAACTCCCACCTTCTAGTATTTCCAGGTCCCGGCAAGGTGATTGCTGGGCGCCGATGATCGCAATATGCAACCGAGTCCGGCGTACAATCTATGTCGTTCACGGTATCAAAAACTAGCCAGCGCTCTTCAAAGCTGGAGCCCATCAATACTGCGCCTATAGAGTGACGAATGCTAGAGCGACCGCCGTCGCAGGCGGCTAGGTATACACCCCGCAATAACTTCTCGGTTTTTCCTTTATCTCGGACCTTAACCGTTACGCCGTCTGAATCCTGCTCGAAGCTCTCAAAAGAGGTTTCATACATTACTTCGACACTGGGAAACCGCTTTAATCCTTCGTATAGTAGCGCTTCCAACTCTGGCTGATGGAAGGCAGATCGGCGCGGATGTCCAAATTCTCGTGTTGTTGGCTTGATTCTTGCGAATTCTTTTTGGTTAGGAGAATAGTAGCGAGCACCATAACCGGGAAGAGTGTTTGGAATGAGTCTTTCGACGAGCCCTATTGTCTGTAATCCCCGCATCGTCTCATCATCAATAGATACAGCTCGGGGTTCTTGCACTGTACCGGAATTCCGCTCGACGAGAATGGTTTTTACACCCTGCATCCCGAGGTAGTTCGCCGTTGTGAGGCCGGTAGGTCCCCCACCTACGATGATCACATCAGCATATATGTCTGCCACTTCCTCTATCTCTCCCGTCCTTCTTTAAGCCCTTTAGTCCCGTGACCAGGCGCTGCCCCAAAGATTTAACGTGCGTTCCTCAGTTTTCCAAATGCCGGGTTTGTCGTCGTATCTTCGGGTCTCAAGCTCGGCAGACATTTCCACTGGATTACCATCAAGGTCACGTACAAAGATGAAGAGGTTGTTTCCTGCTCCATGGCGCGCGGCTCCCCATTCGACCCTAGTTTGGGTCTTGGAGAAATGATCTCCCCAGTCACGGATATCGTTCCAGCAGGTGGTTTCGTAACATTGGTGATCGAAGCGCGAACTTGAGGCTTTAAAAAGCGCCAGATCNTGATGTTCGTGGTCTGAGCGNAGAAAACACGCTGAANTGGNCCCNTTATCGNTACTNACGACGTCTGAGNGGCGGAAACCAATNACATNAATGTAAAANTCCTTCAATCGATCTATATCNGGTGTACAAATACCGATATGTTGTANNCTGCCCGGCAGCCGGTCTGGAGTTTTAGTTTCTTTCTTATTAGGNACACCGAAGACAAAGGTGTTACCATCNGGNTCTTNNATTGAAATTTGATCATTCGCGAAGATTGGTGATTTTTTTTCTGATCTTTCAACGCCGCGTTTTTTTANCCATGCATCAAAGTAAGGAACCTGCTCTGGNGTACCTAGCGCATAAGCAGCAAANCGCAGACGNCCTCTTTCAATCNNATCANCATTGGTGNCGCNANTGCNGGANAGGATTAGGTTGCGCTGGCTACTTGTNAGCCAAACTGATCCTTCAGCNAGTNTTTCCGCGTNCATCTCAAGCTGTTTGCTGTACCATTCCGCCTGTGACTCTAACTGCGTGGTTCGTAAACAGAAATGGTGCAGGTGGGCGGGCNAGAGTGGAGGTTGTGACATACGATGTTCCTCTTGAGATAATTTTTCGCTGATGAAATGTAAGAGTACATACTTGGTGTCACGTTGATAGGGTAGATAGCATAAAGGTTGCAAGTAGTTTTCCGTATCTTTTTAAGTTGATCGCCCCCATTGGTTTGTTGAAGATAGTTAATCTTTAAGCATTTTATGATGAATGTTAGAAAATGCTAAAACCAGANTTTGTATCTAAGACTAGTCTGGAGTCATCAGAAAAATTCTCTAAAATCATCTTAAAAAATATCAAACAGGTAACATGGATTTGGGACAAGGGGTTACTTTGGGGAAGTTCATCTCTGAAACAATCGGAGGAGATAAATTGATGGGTGATGATTTTGAGCCTGTAACGGGATTGGCGGCATGGTATGGGTCTGATTTTATTGGCAATAAAAGGTGGAATTATTGTTTGTCTAAAATCGAAATCGATGAAATAAAAGTTGCTTTGGCAAAACTTCAAAANNANTGCATCNCATTTGAAAAGGTTACTAGTNAGGAGTTTAGACTTCCCTGCCTNAGTNGGGTGCTTAATAAATTAGTGGATGAAGTTGGGAACGGNCGGGGTTTCATTGTTATTAAAGGTATCCCGGTTGATGATTTTTCTGAACACGAGAATAAATTACTGGGCTTAGGNCTGTGCTCTTATTTTGGTAATCCGATGCCACAAAGTTTGCATGGTGATTGGGTAAATCACGTTATTGATGTTAGTGATCAGAAAAAGCCACCAAAACCTGAATTGGAGCATATTCTTAAACGNGATAAACTGCGCACAAACCATCGGGGTGGAGAACTTGATTTTCATACTGACACAACGGACATATTTGCTTTACTTTGTTTAAGANCGGCCAAAAAAGNTGGAACAAGTCGCTTAGTGAGTGCAGCTACATTATATAATATAATTGGACGAACTAAGCCTGATTATTTAAAGGCCTTGTTGGATGGCTATTACTATATGTCGCAGGCTGATGATGATATTAAATCTCAGTCGAGGCGGTCAAATCAACGNATTCCTGTATTTACGCGCGAAGGTTCAAGAGTTGAAGGTTATTATATTTCTCANGTTGTACAGCGAGCGATGGACCATAGTGATGTAGTGTATAGCGAAATTGAAAACGACGCTCGAGAGGAACTACAAAGGGTTGCTGAGGGATCTGGGGTTGCACATGAATTTGATCTTGAAAAGGGTGATCTGCTGTTGGCAAACAATCATACAGTNTTTCATGCGCGGCATGATTATGAAGACCACCCTGAAGTCGAAAAGCGCCGACACTTATTGCGATTGTGGATGGCNAATACTACAAAAATGATGTCCAGNGANTTTTTGCCTTCATCTACCAAACANTCCTGAAAACANTTNAAAAAAATATAGAGGCGAANANAATGAAAGCTGCTTATTTTGAAAAACACGGTGGAATAGAAGTTATAAAAATTGGCGAACTTCCNGANCCANANGCTGGTAACGGCGAGATTGTTATTGATATTCATGCTTCATCTGTTAATGGAGCAGATTGGAAGGTACGCGAGGGTGCATATAGGGAAGTACCTTATTTCCCTTACATATTGGGTAGGGATTTTTCTGGAACGGTCTGCGAGGTTGGAGAGGGGGTTACAGAGTTTTCTCTAGGGGATGAAGTATTTGGGGTTTGTGATGTTGGTCAAGAAGGCACCTATTGCGAAAAGATTGCTATGAAGGCTGACTTATGTGCCCACAAACCTTCAGCACAGTCCCATATAAATATTGCAGCTTTGGCATTAATTGGTTTAACAGCGGTAATATCNATAGAAGATACACTCNATCTTAAAGCAAAAGAAAAAATCCTTATTCAAGGCGGAGCAGGAGGCGTCGCCGGGTTTGGCATTCAGTTGGCAAAACATATTGGCGCTTATGTAGTAAGCACTACGAGCGCCGCAAATGTCGACTATGTTCGTAGTTTGGGGGCTGACGANGTTATCGACTATAATNAACAAGATTTTCGAGATGTAATCTCTAATTGCGATGCTGTCTTTGATACTGTNGGNGGTGANGTGGCTAAGGGTGCTTTTGATGTTTTAAAAACTGGTGGACGTGTCGCATTTATAGCATCAGGAGCAAAAGGTCTGGATGCACCTTCCAGTGATTTCGCTTCCCTACGACCTAATGTCTATAGAGACCGCCCACATCTTGAAAGAGTATTAAAATTGATTGAACTTGGTGCAGTAATACCCCCTGCCATCGAATTATTTTCTCTTGATGAAGTTGTGGAAGCACAAGAACTCAGCCAGTCACGCCATTTCCGTGGTAAATTAGTTTTTAACATGCGCTGAACGCCTGGCGTAATCCCAACCGTTCCATTCGAGGCAATATTTCGTCTCGTAGTACTGGAAAGTCGGTTATGTAGTTGGTGAGCCCTATGGCTATGCCGTTGACACCGCAATTACTCATCTTACGGAACTGTTCCGCGATACCGTCGTAACTGCCAACAACAGGATATGTTCCGACACCACTAATCATTCTTTCCTTGAGAGTTGTTAAAAGCTTTAGTGGAGTGTCGCGGCCCTTGGTCCTAATCGACACAGCATGTTCGGCGGCCTCCCAATCACCCATTTCATATACCAAATAATGATAATATTCCTGCGCTTCTTTGTGGCTTGATTTTGCTACCATATGTCCGCTTACAAACACCCCTACATTCTCANTATTGGATAATTTCCGCAAAGATTTAACGCTATGCCCTAAGGAGTCAAAATCCATAATTGCTGTAAAAAGACAATCGGCGTGTCGAGCGGCAAAGGCTTTTCCTGCTTTTGAGTTTCCGGCGCTGATCAGAATTGGCCTTTCATTACCCCACGGTTTTGGTTTAAGTAGAACACCCTTGAGATCAAAATACTTACCTCTAAAGTCAAAGGATTCATTTTCGGACCATATCCTTTTCAATATTGTTACCCATTCCTCCGTGAAGTTGTACCTTTCCTCCTGAGCTTTTAGGTCAACGCCAAACATAGAGTGCTCGCCAGCGTTCCAACCTGAGACCATGTTTAAACCAAACCTACCTCTTCCTATGTGGTCAGCTGTTACCATCTGTTTTGCTGCGAAGACCGGACTTAGGAAACCAACATGAACCGTTCCGAAAATACAAATATGTTGTGTTGTAGCGAGTAGACCAGATGCCCAAGTGAGGGTTTCGAATGTGGTACCCTCGGTGTCAGTTTCCCCTTTATATCCGTGCCANCGGCCNATGGGGAGNAGAAACTCTAGCCCAGCGCTATCCGCCAACNTTGCTGCTTNAAGGTTATTTTCCCAGCTNGCTTCCCATCTTTCTGGGACTTTTGACATCGATAAACCACCCGAACAGTTTTGTCCGAAAAGACCTATTTTAAAGGCGTTGGGACTATGCATTCTGGTTTGTTTTCGGCTCATGGGTTCATTTCCTATTTCAGGCACATCCAAATTTAATGCTATTATTTACTTGGCGAGATTAGGCTGTCGGAGTTTTAACATCTGAAGGTGGGCCCCCTTCGCATTACAAGCGTGTTGAAATATTACATATGGGGCACTTGTTGTGCCAGACGTAAAGCCTGATTTTCCTATACTGTATCGAATTACTAATTTTGAATAGGAGATTTAGATGAGTGGGAACAAAGACTATAGCTGCGTCAAGGTGAAGGTTGATGAGGAAGGGATAGCGTGGGTAGCATTTAATCGCCCAGAGAAACGTAATGCTATGAGCCCAACTCTACATTTTGAAATGGAGGAAGTAATCTCCGATCTTGAGACCGATGAAAACAGTAAGGTCATTGTACTTACCGGGGAAGGCGTCAGTTGGAGCGCTGGCATGGACTTAAAGGAGTATTTTCGTGAAACTGATAACAACCCGAAGGTTAGATTTAAATCGCAATGGGCGCACCGCCATTGGGCTCAGTATTTGATGCTTTCGGCAAAGCCGACCATTGCAATGGTTAACGGCTATTGCTTTGGCGGCGCGTTTACGCCCTTGGCGGCCTGTGACATTGCTATAGCAGCAGAAGATGCTACCTTTGGATTGTCAGAAGTTAATTGGGGTATCCTGCCAGGTGGTAATGTTAGCAAGGTATTTCGTGACCTCGCTTCGCATAGGGATTCTCTATTTTATGCGATGACCGGGCGTACTTTTGACGGTTTGAAAGCAGTTGATATGGGGATAGTAAATATGGCGGTTCCAACTGATCAATTACGATATGAGACGGTGGCCATTGCCCGCGAGTTGATGGAAAAGAGTCCGGCGGTTCTTGCGTTTACCAAACAGGCGGTAAAGGCTGTACAGGGTATGGATATGAATATGGCCTACGAATACTTGGCAGCCAAACAGGGTGCCCTTCGCGCGGCTGATAAGGAGGGTACACGTCAAAGAGGTATGTCAGAGTTTCTTGATGAAAAGAGCTACCGGCCTGGGTTAGGAGCTGTTAAGAGGGACTAAAGTAACCAATAAATTTGAGGTCACCAAAATCGGAAGGGTGACCTCAAATTTAGCTAAATCAATCTATTTTTAAACCAAGATAGTTTTTCAAGCGTATTTGCCACCTGTTTGTGGGGTATGGACTCCGTCCTGACCGCTTTCTGCATGTTGCAATCGTGTTATTCGTTCCCAAGTTCGGTTCTGGTCATCCTTAATGTTTATGGTCAAACAACCGAGTGATTCTATTTCGAGTTCTACTTTGTCTCCGTCCATAAATGGATGTAAGCCCCTGTGATTTGTACCAGTAGCTAATACATCGCCAGGTTCTAGGGTATGCGTCGCACTAACCCATGAAACACAACGAGGTATTTTATGTGCCATATCATCCGTATTGAAATCTTGCATAATATTTCCATTGTTACGCAATTGGACACGCAGGTTTTGGGGATTGATAACCTCGTCTTTAGTTACAATGTAGGGACCCATAGGCGCAAAAGTTTCACGGCTTTTAGCCTGATAGAAAGTATTCCCAGTAGGCGGTAGCCCGCGGGCCGAACCGTCAATAAAATTGGTAAAGCCAAAGACGTAATCCATAGCGTCTGATTCCGATACATTGCTCGCGCGTTTACCAATAATTAAGGCAACNTCGGCTTCCCCTTCAAATACCGACGCTGGNACATCCGGAAGNACCATAGTATCGCCATTTCCTATCACAGNGTTTGGTGATTTGTGAAANGCATTNATAGGNGCAGGGGCATCNCGNGTGCCATCTTCCATATAGTTTACGGCCATACAATCAATATTGCCGGGTTTCGGTAAAGGAGGTCNNATTCTTACGTTAGNGATAGAAGTGCNGTTGCCGCTGGCAGCAGCAGTTTCTAATCTATCACGGAAATTATCAAAGTTCTCTATGAGCCCATTGATGCGGTCGTGGGGGCCGATGTGGGGTATTTCATTTGCAATATNACTTACATCAACAACATTGTCACCATTCAGGACACCTAACCTAAAATCNTCAAAATGTAATAGTTTCATCTCTTTGTTCTCCCATTATGTAACATAATTTTATTCGACGCCTAATCTGTTACCACATGTTAAATTATAACATGTTGATATGCACCCATATTGGAGCTGTTTCTAGTACAGTTTAGGGTTTATGCTAATAAAGTTACNAAAAAAAATTGTTTTAGGATGATAATGCAAGTTGCTAGGGGTAAAGAAACTACTTATGAGTTNCAAACTCCTGAAAATTTAATTGCTAGTGCGCAAAGTCTTGTTGCTGGTCTGCGAGATAGGCAATCTGAAACTGAGAAGGCAGGGTTTATTGTACAAAATTCAATTGCATTACTTCAGGATGTTGGTCTCTATCGCGTTTTACAACCAAGGAAATTTGGAGGATTTGAACACGGAATTGATACCTTCGTAAAGGTTGCCAAGACAGTTGCTTCGGGTTGTGGTTCAACCGGATGGGTTTTTTCAACCGCTGCACAGCACCAATGGCAAATTGGAATGTTTCCACCGGAGGCACAAGAAGAAGTATGGGGACAAACCCCTCTAGCGCTAGCGGCTTCCTCCTACGCACCAACAGGTATAGCGGTGGCTGATAATAAAGGGTATAGAATAAGCGGGCGGTGGTCTTTTTGCAGTNGTGTTAATATTTGTCAGTGGATGTTGCTCGGAATTAGAATTTCACCCGCCGANGGTGTAGAACCGACTCACGTCGGTTTCGCCTTGGTTCCGAAATCAGATTATCAAATAATAAAAAATTGGGATGTTCTGGGGTTGGTCGGAACAGGTAGTCACGATTTAGTTGTTGAAGACATGTTTCTGCCTACGCATAGAATTTTAACACATGAACAAGCCCAATCCGGGAAATCACCTGGTACCGAGATTAATGATGGACCTCTATTTAAGATACCATTTTTTGCCGCTATCAGTTACTGTCTATGCTCAGCAATATTGGGGATGGCAGAAGGTGCTTTAGAAGAATATTGCCAAGGTATGCGTAACCGTGTGACGCGCGGGGCTGCTCTGGGTTCTGCTAAAAATGTTTGCGACTTTCAAAGTATACAATTGCGTGTCGCCGAGGCAGCATCAAGTATTAATGCAGCTGAGACACTAGTTTTACACGACACCAAAGAATTAATGGACATTGTCGAATCTGGGAATAAATTGACTGAGGGGCAGAGAATTAAGAACAAAGGTAACATATCCTTTGCTGTTAAACTCTGCGTAAAGGCGGTTGATCTCTTATTTGAATCTATTGGGGGTCAGGGATTAGAGAATCAAAATCGACTACAACGCGCCTGGCGAGATATACACGCAGCTTCCAAACATATCAGTATGAATTGGGATTCGGTCGCGACTCTTTACGGTCGGCATCAGCTCGGCTTGTGCCCGGGACCCGGGCAGTATTAAAGGCATCATGCGAACAATATTTTTATTGGCGTCTATATTAAGCAAGCCTTTTCATAAGATTGGTTGGCGCCTAGAAATATAAATTTCCCCTACGGAACATCCTTAATGTAATCTAATATCAATCGGTTAAACGCTTCTGGATGTTCTCGATAGGTGAAATGGCCTGATTGATTGAAAATGTGCATTTCGGTACGGGGTTCTTTGTGGATTAAAATATCAAATAATGAAAAACCTTGNTCTACGGTAGCTGTCGGATCATTTTTGCCCCAAATTAAAAGGTTTGGTCGCCCTGTGCCTCGGTTCATTAGCCAATCAAAAGTCTCGGACTTTTGCCGACCGTGGCTTGGTAGAAATACAGACTTATTTAATCCACCGGCTTCCATTTTTTCACAGGATTCGCGATATTTNGGTAATGCGGCAACCCGCATTAGTTCATCTAGCCATTCTTCNGTTACACATCTCCTATTNAAAGAATAATGTTCCATTACCCACCGTTGACTCTCTCTCGTTAAAAAGGGCATGGGCGTATCCCGAAAGACAATATGGTTACGACCCTGTCCTGGNCCCAATGTCGAAGTATCAACCATTATATTGGATTTGATCCTCGTCGGGTCTTCCANGGTCATTCGACATGTCAAATAGGCNCCCCTTGAATGTCCAACAATGTTACAATTCTCTANGTCTAGNACTTCTAANAAACNNAGGGCATGTTGNACAACGCGTGCCATTGTATAAGCATCATCAGTTTCAGGGTTATCAGTGTAGCCCTGACCGATTTTATCAACGGCTATTACNCGACATTCTTTCGCTANGCCTAAAAAATTTAAATTCCAATCTGCAGCACAATCGGCACCGTGAGGGGATCCAAAATTTCCACCGTGAAATAAGACAACTGTCTCTCCTTTTCCCTTGTCAAAATATCGGGTGTTAATTCCGTCAACATCGATAAACTTGGCTTCTTCAAAATTCATTATTGATCTCCGGGTGTTAGGCGTTGGCTATAAAACTTCGAAGGACCGCATCGAAACGCTGGCGCTGTTCTCGAAAACAGAAGTGACCAGCCTCATTAAAAATGTGCCAACGAGCGCGGCTTTCTTTTTCAGCTAAAATTTCATAAAGCTCTAGAGCTTGCGCATGGGANACCGTCGGNTCGTTATGGCCCCAAATTTGTAGAACTGGTCTTTGAAGGCCGCGGCCCCTAATTTTTTGGAACATCTCTTCTTTATCGGTGAGTAAGCCCGGCAAAAATTTAGTCCATAAAAATCCTTCTTCATTCATTTTGTATACAGCTTGCGCNTAGCTATTTTGTTGTGCGATGGCGACAAGAGCATTTACCCAGTCGTCCGATACACATTTGGGGTCATAGGAATAGCGTTCCAAAACCCAGCGCTGACTTTCTGCTGTTAATGGTGGTATTGGTTTATTAGCAAAAACCTTCTCATTGGCGCCAGTACCTGGGGCACAGGTGTTACTACTAACTATAATACAAGATTTTGAGATTTCGGGATAATCCACTGTCAATCGACAAGTTAGATAACCGCCGCGAGAGTGGCCGACCAAATGCGCATTTTCAATACCAAGAGTTTTTAACGTATTATGGATATGGTTTACGACGGCACCCATAGTATAATCGTCGTCGGTTTTTGGGTTTTCTGTATACCCTTGGCCGAGTTTGTCAATTGCAACAACACGAGCCCATTTTGCAATATCATCAATAGTATGACCCCAGTCATCTAATGCGTCTGCACTCCCTGTGGAGCCAAAGTTACCTCCATGGATTAGCACGACCGTCTCGCCGGTGCCGCGATCAACGTAGCGAGTACGGATACCTTCAACGTCGATAAACTTTTCATCTTTTAACACCATTNNNTGTACCCTTNAAAATTTTTGTAATAATTGTAACAGACTTTGGTAGAGCTCGCACGTTCCTGAATAGGCTATTATTTCATGAATAATTTTGTTTACATTATCGGTACTAAAACTTCTCGGGGGTGGCGAACTTATGTTGGCTGGACGAATAACCTCGAAAAAAGATTGTTGGCCCATAATACAGGTAAGGGCGCACGCTCTACACGTGGACGGCGATGGGTTATACTATATGCTGAGCGTTACTCGAACCGTTCTGAGGCAATGAGCCGGGAATGGTATCTCAAACGTGACCATTCTTTTAGAAGATTNGTTCGACCAGACTAAAATTNATTTTNAAATTAATTTTATAAAGGGTATCACTGGAAAAGGTTTAAAATGAAATTCATAATGATATCCTAAATCCTACCGTTGATAGGTTCTGGAAATTAAAACTTAATGATTGAGAATCTCTCACCGGAAGCGGCCTTAATTGAAAAGGCAAAAAACCTAATTCCGGTCTTAAAGGAACGTGCTGAGCGTGATCGATGTATGCCTAAAGATACCGATCAGGAGTTCCGCGAAGNCGGTTTATCGTGCCTTACAGCCCTCCCGTTATGGGGGTTTGGAGCTTGATTACGGTGTTCAGATAATGTTTGCACGTGAACTTGGTCGTGCATGTGNATCTTCAGCCTGGGTTGGTGGAATTCTAGNCTGCNATGGGTGGATGGCCGGTATGTTATCTGATGAAGCGAGCTTGGCGTGATATTCATGCTGTCGCTCAACACATCGGACTGGTTTGGGACGTGCAGGCAGATTGTATTGGGATGTTAAACTCAAGTAAGGCATCCCAGATCAAAAACTTTAATTGATTGCCTATATATTTCTGTGTCCTAGTTTAGATCATGTCTATACCATTTTGGGTTTCTAGCTAATAAAATTTTTAATTAAAGTTGCTGTTTTTGCTACCGCTTCAACCTGAATGCTGTGACCACAATTTTCTATTATTTCTATGGAGGAGTTGCTCAGACCCTCTGCGTANGCNACGGCGTGTTCCCTTGGNACCAANCGGTCGTCTGAGCCCCAAATAATTAAAGNACGACCTTTGTAGCGCCTCAATCTNTCCCTTAGTTTTNTATTATGCATATANGGCGGTGAAAATCCAAAACGTGAGGCAAACCGAAACATACCATACCGTAATAATTCTTTATCTAAGTCTCCCCGGNCATCTGGAAAAAGGTCCTTACCTATTTCTNAATCTGAACTAAAAAAAAGTANATTTCTTAGNTCATTATAGTAAATGCCATCTTCGGGTTGGGCCACCCAAAATAAGTCTGCAATTGAATGCCCTTTTACAAATAATCCTGTTGCACCGATGAGGCTTAAAGACTTTANTTTTTCTGGGTAGCGAACGGCAATTTCAGCTGAAACCCATCCACCCATACATGCTCCTACTAGATGAACTTGGTTTAAACCTANCGTCTCGAATAAATCAAGGTAATGAAAAACAAGATCCTCCATGTTGTCTAAATCTTCCCTTTCATCTGAACCACAACACGCAGGGTGAGCCGGGGAAATAACACGAAAATTTTTTGATAATTCGGAACACAAAGATGGCNTACCTTCGTGTAACCCCGGAATGTCGGCGATTCCATGGAGGTATACAACGGTGTTGCCTTCACCTTTATCAGTGAACTCGACGTTGTTGCCAAAAAGATGGACGTTTTGCACTGTCATGTTAGTTCAGCAAGTTGTTCGTCTAAGTGAGGGAAGTTTTTTGAGAACAATATTGCTGACTGTTCTTGAAGTGATGGCATCACTCTTGTGGCGAATAGGTGCATACTTTTGCGAGCGAGCTGCGGCTTCATATTTCCAAAGTGGAACTGAATTAAGAAATTACCCACGCCCGCAAGTTCGATTAGCTCCATTAGTCTATGTCGAACAGTTTCCGGACTNCCTGCAATAATAGATCCNCCCGNATCCAATGTATCCCAGTCTTTCGCNTCTCCTAATAGGTCTTGCCCGGGTTTAGAATTTTTNAAGTAATTTTCCCAGGAGCGNTTACTTTGTGACGGTATTCCCGGGCCNAAAGTCTGNGTTCGACCTTCACGGCGCAAATGACCTTTTAAACAGTTGCGTAAAAAATACCATACGCCGTCGGATGCTTCTTCTCGTGCCTGTTCGTCAGTCTCTGCCACATATACTGATAATAATACACCCATACGGTATGGGTGATAGGACCCTCCTTGTTCCTCAACGATTTGCGTAAAACGAGAGACGGCCGCCTTGGTTGCAGATCCATGTACCCTCGATGATAGGAAATAGTTATAGCCGCGTTTTGCGCACTCTTCCATAGTCTCGATACTAAGAGAACCGGGTATCCATATTGGTGGATGGGGTTTTTGGCGTGGTTTTGGCCATATATTGGCATAGCGAAGAGGGTAATGCTCTCCTTCATGCTCAAAGGGGCCCTCCTCGATCCATGCCCGGGTAATGAGGTCACAACCTTCCCAAAATTGACTTCGAGCCTTTACTGAAGTGATGTTATAGTTGAATGCTTCGGAACCTCCACCGACAACAAAGCCGGCAATTAGCCGCCCTCGACTCATCATATCAATCATCGCATATTCCTCTGCGATACGGAGTGGGTTTTTTCTGAGAGGTAATAGGCTTCCGAGAACGACAATTTTGGCCCGCTCGGTCCGTTGGGTTAATGCTGCAGCAATAAGGTTGGGTGAAGCCATCAAACCGTAAACGTTTTGATGGTGTTCATTTAGCACGAGCCCATCAAATCCGAGTTCCTCACCATAAACGAGTTGATCAATATACTCCTGATAAAGACCATCCGCTTTCTCGCTATCCCACAGGGAGTTTGGGACAGTCACCCACGCTGATTCATATTTTTCATCAAAGTCGTCTGGCAGGTATGGGTATGCCATAAAATGCCAGCAAAAGAATTTTGCTGCGTTCACAAGAAGCTCCAAATATTTCTAAAAGTAATCTTACAGGTAAATCTTTCTAAAAATAGAGCTTATAAAAAATTTTTGAGGGGTGACACGACTCTTCAGGTTGTTAAAATTGTAATGTCACTTGTGATACATTTTATAAAGAGGCAATTATGTCAGTTATTGAATTAGGTAATGAAGCACCGGCGTTTGAGTTACCCAACCAAGATGGGCAGACTGTTTCCCTATCGTCCTTTGCAGGNAAATATGTCCTTCTCTGGTGGTATCCNAGAGCTGATACACCGGGCTGAACAATCGAAGGACAAGGGTTCCGTGATAGAATCCAAGACTTCGAGAAAAAAAATACCGTCATTTTTGGGGTTAGTTTCGATTCTGAGGATGATAACCGTGCCTTTAAAGAGAAATATGAATTTCCATATGATCTCCTTACAGATGCACAAAAATCGATGTCTATTGCTTACGGTGCAGCAGAAACGGATTCTGCTCGACCNAGCAGAGTGTCTGTTTTAATTGGACCCGATGGTAAGGTNTCTGCTTCATATGCAGTGGAAGATAAAGCCGGACATCCAGATGAGGTTTTGGCAGACTTAAATCGACTTTCTTGATATCTGGGGACTGACTATAAAATTTGTCAGTCCCCGGTATTTTACCTGAATACAAAACCCGATCGACAATTGTTATAACTCGATTTTTGTTTTTTTAACTCACAATTTTTATTGCTGTTTTACCTANTACCACCAATATTATACTACTATGACAGTACAAACAGTATTCCATATTGAAGGTATGAGCTGCGCGGCTTGTGTCGCTCGGGTTGAATCTGTTATTGGCGAAGTTCCAGGTGTTGAAGACGTAAACGTTAATTTGGCCACTGGTCGGGCCTCAATAACCTACACGAATAATGTTTGCTCAGATGAAGATTTCCAAAGGGCCATTACCTCGGCTGGTTATGGCGTCTCTAGCCTAAGAAACTTAAATGAAAAACATTCCAAATTGGTCGGTGGACTAATAAGGGATGTTGCTTGCGCGATTTCATTTACGTTGCCGTTATTGGTCATCGCTAAACTGCCCTTAATCCCAGTTGTGGCGACGACAATGTATGGGTTTTTGAACAAGGAGGTGTGGTCCTTCCTGGAGCTCATTTTAGTAATACCAGTCGTTTTTATTGCTGGCTGGCGTTTTATAAGGACAGGGTGGACNGAAATTTTTCACCTTAGCCCAGGAATGAACAGTCTAGTGATGATCGGAGCAGGGTCAGCTTTTTTTTACTCGGTAGTTGGGATGTTTTGGCCGGACTTGTTTCCAAAAGGTACGGTGCAATCTTATTTTGTTGCCTCGGCTGTGATANTTACCTTGATTCTAATTGGCCGTTATCTTGAAGAATTAGCACGGNGTCGTATTTCCAAGTCNATCGAAGGNTTGATGGCTTTGGAACCACAGNTGGCTTGTGTTGTTAGGAATGGNGATCAAATCGAAATATCAGTTAACTCGCTCCAAGTTGGGGATGAGTTGATTGTTCGACCCGGAGAAAGATTGGCCGCGGATGGTGTTGTTATAAAAGGTGAAAGCCAGGTGGATGAGGCGATGATAACAGGTGAGACATTACCATCTGAAAAAACAATGGGGTCAAAAGTTATCGCTGGTACTATTAATCTCGCTGGGTCCATCACCTATCGAANTACGAGCATNGGTAATGATACTGTATTACGCCGTATTATGGATTTGGTAGAACAAGCACAGAATGATAAACCTCGAGTGCAGCGGGTGGCCGATAAAGTAGCATCTATCTTTGTTCCAATTGTAATACTTGTTGCTNCCTTCACTTTTGGCTTTTGGATGTTTTTGGGAGATGAGCAGGCGTTAGCATTCGGTTTTGTAGCTGCGATATCGGTTTTATTAATTGCTTGTCCATGCGCAATGGGACTCGCCACGCCGACGGCAATTATGGTGGGAACGTATCGTGGCGCCGAAACAGGTATTCTAATAAAGAGTGGTAGTGCGCTCGAAAGTCTTGGTAAGGCAAATATGATATTATTCGATAAAACCGGTACATTGACCACTGGTAAGGTCAAATTACTTGATTTTCTAGATCCTAAAACAGGAGAAAAAATTAAGGCGCCCGATGCGGTTTTGGCAAAAATAGCAGCGNTTGAACGACATAGTGANCACCCCCTATCTCAGGCGATTGTCGAAGCGGCGTTTGAAAAAAATCTTGACCTTCCATTAGCTCATGATTTTAAGGCGTTACCGGGAAAGGGAGTTTCAGCGACAGTTGAGCACAGCACTTTTTTTGTCGGTACCAAGAGCTTTTTAGAGGAGGAAGGGATTAAGGTAGAAGATCCGAGGGACGTTATCAAACTCATTACAGACAAGGGCAAAACCCCGGTTATCGCAGCTTGCGATGGCGAGGTTATTGCGGTTATGGGTTTNGGTGATGNGCTGAAGCCAGAAAGCAAGCNTACTGTTNAAGCTCTAAAGCATCTTGGTNTGGCAGTGGGGATNATAACAGGAGATAACAAGGCAACCGCCACTTTCATNGCTTCGNAGTTGGNTCTTGACNGNGTGATTGCTGAAACATTGCCGGGGGAAAAGGCTAGCGAGATCGAAAAGTTANAAAAAGNGGGATTNAATATAGTATTTGTAGGGGATGGTATTAACGATGCACCAGCCTTAGTTACAGCGGATACTGGAATTGCTATAGGTACCGGGACAGACGTAGCCTTTGATGCAGCTGAACTTGTTCTTATGTCGGGTGATGTTCGCGGTGTTGCAAAGGCCATAATGCTTGCGAGGGGAACCCTGCGCACTATTCGCTATAATTTCTTTTGGGCATACGGGTATAATGTGGCGTTAATTCCGGTGGCGGCAGGACTATTTTTTCCCTTCTTTGGTTGGCTTCTTAACCCTATTTTGGCGGCAGCAGCGATGAGCATCTCCAGTGTCTTCGTAATAACCAATTCGTTGAGATTAAGGAAGTTGGCTCTGCAACTTTCTATTTAGAGTATGGGTACACGGTGGCCTAATGTTTGTTTTTAAATTCCATAAAATCCCTTTGCATTATCAATCAAAAGTTTACGGGCTTGACTGTCAGTTATTCTGCCGTCGTTGACCCATTCTTGGACGCCTTGGAAGGCGTCAAGATTGGCTGAAATATCAGTATGGCTATAGTCAGTGCCAATCATCAAATTGTCTTCAGTGCCAAATTTAAGAATATTTGCAACATCGTCGATTAGATCTATTGTGATAAAGGCCCTGTTTTTCTGAAAAAGGTCCGGTGCAAGATCATAAAGTTCAGGCAGAACCTTCTCCTGCCCCCGTTCTGCTTGTCGCGTCCGAGCACCCACCTGAGAAACCATGTAGGGTATCCATGAGGCACCAGCCTCAATAAAACCGAAACGAAGATTGGGGAACCTTTCTGGTAAATTAGAAGTTACGATCTCTGTAAATGAATGCATTATGGGAAAGCCTCGGTCCCATTCATCGTCAGTTATCGGGTGTCCGGTGTGAATACACATGGGTAAATCAAGTGCACTTGCTTCCTCATATACAGGAAAAAAATGTGGGTCAACAACCGTACGATTTAAATCAAAACCACGCTTGAAAAAACCACAGGCACCATTATCCTTAGCCCAACGGAGTTCCTCCGCGGCAGCCTCGGGACGCATAAATGGAAGCATTGTTGCCCAGCGAAGTCGGCCATCCGTCTTGGAACATTTTTCAGCAAGCCAGCGATTATATGTTGTGGTGAGCGCCCATTCTGCCTCAGCATTTTCGGTGGTATATCGAATGAAAAATGTAGGAAAAATTACCTGAACTTCGACACCCATTTGGTCCATATGAGCTATCCTTCCAGGCACATCTTCAAGCTCTCGATAGACACGAAGAGGGTGGTTGATCTCGTCCCGAATTGCTCGATTTTGCATGTGGTTTTCAACAAGCCACATCCGCGTGTCTAGTCCTCGGTAGCCAGCATGCTGTTTTACTTCTGAGGGCATATTGACTGTTACCGGAATATATTTTTCGTATTCGGTACCGACTAACTTGGCCCAGGTGCTCTCGGATTCATCTATGTGGGTATCTGCATCAATAATAGACACTTTCAAATCTCCAAAACTGCTAGAGGAAGTTACTATTTACGTGCTTTATCTGCATGCTTGTTGTTCAAGTATTCTGCCTCTATTTTTTTTAAGCTATAAAATATTAAAACCACAATTTTAATAGTGGTATTGTAGAAACGAACTTACTTTGTGTCCATGCCTTGCATTTCATATATCAAATGTGTGACATGCATCCAACGCCGGCTTAAGATCGATTAATCTAATTTCAAAAATTAATACAGGTTACCCAAATGCCCTATCGTGATTTACGCGACTACATTGAAGAACTCACTCGTCGCGATCTACTTTATTTAATTGAGGATGAGATTAGTAAAGACACTGAACTTGTACCCCTCGTGCGTTTGCAGTTCCGGGGTTTGGCGGAGCCTCAACGGAAAGCATTCTGGTTCAAAAATGTCACTGATGCGCGTGGCATAAATTTTGAAGCCTCTGTTCTCTTAGGTGCTCTTGGTAGTTCTCGCGTTATCTATGGGGCAGCTCTAGGTGTTGGCCCGGATGAGATTGGCAAGAAATGGGCCTCTGTACACGGGAATCATCTAGTTCCCACTCTCGTTGATAGCAAAGATGCAACTGTAAAGGAAGTGATCCTGAAAGAACCCAATCTGGGCCAAGGTGCAGATCGATTTCCACATTTGGTTTCTACACCGGGGTTTGATCCTGCTCCATTTTTAACCGCAGGTGTCTGGGTTAGTCGAGATCCAGAAAATGGCGGTTACAATACAGGAATTTACCGCGGTATGATTAAAGCGCCAGATCGAATTGGGTGTGCTACGGATGTGTCCACCCAGCATCTTGCAATTCAATGGGAGAAAGCGCGAAGGATGGGAAAGCATCTTGAGGTGGCGGTGTTTATTGGAGGACCTCCGGCTTTGCTAATGGCTGCAGCAGCAAAAGTACCCTACGGTGTTGATGAATTTGGAATAGCAGGAGCCCTTAATGGGGCGCCTATAGAGGTCGTTCAAGCCGAGACTTTCGACTGTGTTGTTCCAGCGCATGCAGAAATAGTTATGGAGGGTATTATCCGAACCGATATTCTTGAACCAGAGGCGCCATTCGGTGAGGCCAGCGGCTATCTTGGCCCAAGNAAGATGGAAAAAGTTTTTGAAATTAAAGCGATAAGCCATCGGAAAAACCCGATCTATCAGGGTATCGTCAGTGAGTTTCCACCTAGTGAAAGTACGGTTATGCGCAAGGCAGCATTCGATGGTATTTACACAAATCATTTGCGGACATCATGTAATATCCCTTCGGTTGTTAAAGTAGCATGTCATGAAATGGCCAGCTGTAATATGCTCTTCGTCATACAATTAGACCGACCTGAACTGGGACAGCCTTGGCAGGCGTTGCGGGCTGCTGCCGCATTTGATGCCTCTTTGGGTAAAATGTTTATCGCTGTTGACTCTGATGTCGATCCAGATTCAATGGATTCAGTTTTATGGGCACTATCTTATAGCATGCAGCCACACCGTGATGTTGAAATCGTAAGNGGAAAGGTGCCAAGGCTAGANCCGTCAGTGACNCCATCAGAAAACCCANGGCAGTTTGCTTATCCGGATGGACAGGGCACATCGACAATGTTGATAAATGCGTGCAGAGAGCACCCCTACTTGCCTGTTTCGCTGCCTAGGGAAGATTTTATGAGCGCGGCTAAAGATCGGTGGGATAAACTTAACCTTCCCANGCTTGATCTAAAATCACCATGGTTCGGTTATCCCTTAACAGAATGGACCGACGAAAATCAGGAGGAAGCAGAGTTTGCGGTTACTGGACAATATTTCAAAACCGGTGAAAAACTGATCGGTCGACGAAGTACGCCGGATGGAAAGGCAATCAAAAATAGTTAGCACGTAGTAGGAGTTATTTATGCTGAATAACTGGATAAAATCGAAAGAGTGGCCGGAACTGTTTCTGGAAAGCCTTGAGGAAGCCGGGGTGGCACGTATAACTTTCAATAGACCTAGAAAACGTAACGNATTAAATGAATCTATTNTTAGTGCTGTTTTTGAGGCGCTTGAGAAAATTCGTGCTGATAGAGAAATCAAAGCTGTCATTACTCGTGGCGCGNGATCTGTTTATAGTGCCGGGCTAGATTTACATTTTTTAAGGTCAGTAAGTAATTCCGGATTACTTGACTGGGACCGTCCAACGCCAACGATATAGCTTGCGGAGGCGTTACGAGCGTTTCCCAGAATTTTGATCGCACAAGTGCATGGATACTGTTTGGGGGGTGCTCTTGGAATTATGAACTGTCATGATTTGGTCTTCGCAGCGGATGATGCGCAGTTTGGTATGCCGGAGATATTAAGAGGGAGTTTTGGTCAGCTTGTGACCAGCACGCTAGTGCACGGTTCTATACCACTGAAAAAGGTCACACTGATGCAACTNGTGGGCCAGAATATTTCTGGCNCAGAGGCTGATCGTTGGGGCGTCATCTCTAAATCCGTACCCGCTAGTAAACTCGAGGAAACTGTGACGGATATAGCTCGTGGTTTAGGATCTAGACACTTAGCGCCATTAGAACATTCCAAAATTACAGTGNAGATGGGGCGTGATTTGTCTCTATCACAGGCACTTCAGCTAGATCAATTGGTAGGCCAACGGTTGAGGCGTGCAATGGACCCACTAGNTGATGTTGATTNTTACCTGAATTCACAAAAAGGGGGTCCAAACTTGAAATACAAGCGGNCTGATGTTGAGTAAAATAATCTGTTAATNTTTTTTTGGGCTTGCCTCTCCAACTAGTCCGACACGTCGGCGTTTGGCTAGTTCCCCGTCGTCCAAGGGGGGCATTGAGAATATCGAGTTGACCGATGTGTAATCATAATATCCCATCCGCGCAAGTGGACGAATTTTTATTACATCAACTTTTCCTTCGTCATTAAGGTATTCGTCATCTATATGAACACCTAATACTTTGCCAATCACTAGACTACTATTATGGCCTGGTGAATTGGCTGGTAGAGTTAGTGTTGTAAACCAACAACACTCCATATGTACTGGTGATTCCGCAACTCGTGGCGGTTGGACCATCTTTGATGGAGCTGGTGTTAGACCAGCCATTTCGAGTTCATCTACCTCCGGGCCGACAAAGTTTGAAGAAAGATTAACTTCTTNACGNAGCTCATAAGTTGCCATGTTGAAGACAAATTCACCCGTTTGCTCTATATTCCAAACGGTGTCTTTTAAACGATTACGGTCTGGGTGGGCTCCAGCTGAAATCATTACATGTGGAGGATCAAAATTTAGCATGGTCCACTGGCTGAAAGGAGCGAGATTGACNACNCCCTCTGGACTCAGNGTGGAAAGCCAGCCAATTGCNCTAGGAACAACGAGTGATTTGAATGGATTATATTCCAAACCGTGATNATTTTTTTCTGTGTCATAGAACATTTNATTCTCCTATTCGTCATATACTCTTTCCTGACCATCCAATTGAAGGCATCATTATTAAAAAATTCCAAGAATGATGAACGACAGGAACACGATAAAGGCTGAAAATCAAAATCCAAAGGCCCACTGGGGTGATTTATTTCGCGATGGTCGAAGTATTTACTCTGTTTTAATAATACTGGGTGTTTGCNTGCATGCCCTGCAGATACTCGTAATTGCTATTATAATGCCAACTGTTGTGGCCGANATCGGAGGTGCTGGCTACTACACNTGGCCGGCTATGCTCTACACTATCGGATCAATAATTGGGGCGGCATGTGTTGGACCCCTGTGGAATTGGCTTGGCGTTCGCTTAGGTTATGGTGCCAGTGCTCTAGCATTTTTAGCTGGCACCATTGGTTGCGCATTTTCTCCAGATATGTTGCTTCTAAATATTTTTAGAGGTCTTCAGGGACTAGCTAGCGGATTAGTTGTTGGNGGGGGAATGGTTTTAATAAGTGGTTTGTTTAATGANTCACTTCGTAAAAAAATGCTTGCTGCTTATCAGGCAACATGGATGGCAGCGCAGCTTTTAGGTCCAGTAATGGGCGGACTTTTTGCTCAGATAGATTGGTGGAGAGGGTCTTTCTGGAGTATGGTTCCAATTATAGTAGTCTTTGCATTTCTTGCCCTAAGGTACCTACCTGACCAACTACCAAATGAAGAAAAATCGGATAAAAAGAATCATTTGCCATTATTCCGGCTTTTAATCCTCAGCGGTGGAGTGTTTTGCGTGGCCTTGGCCGGNAGAGACAACAATATTTATTTTATTTTTATTATGATTGTTATGTCGTTATTTTTGATTTGNTTGGCGTTTAAACTAGATCAGCGCTCAAAAAATAAGCTCTACCCTAGCCGTGCCTTATCAATATTTTCTCCTGTGGGGTTAGCTCTCTGGATAATACTCTTGGTTGGCATGGTTTATACAACCGTACCTCTTTTATTGCCGTTGTTATTGCAGGTTGTCCACGGGGTAGATCCAATTTTCGTAAGTTTGATCAGTTTGGTTATTTCTGGAGGCTGGACGGCTGGTACCTTTGCTGTTTCAGGTTGGAATGGCGCAAGGGAGTTGGTGGCCCTTAGGTTAGGACCCATATTTATGATATTAGGGTTANTAGGCGTCTCAATTACGGCCATGCAACCACTCCTAGTTGTATTGACGGTGGCTTCTTTTGTAATGGGATTTGGTATGGGTATGCAAAATGTTCATCTTATAGCAAGGACCATGTCACAGGCTGTGAAAGGTGAAGAGAGGACTACTTCCTCTGCGATGACGTCTATCCGTTCTCTTGGTACTGCGTTCGGTGCCGCTATCGCTGGATTGGTTACTAATCTGGCAGGGTTAGGAAATGCGACCACAGCTTCGGAAGTCGGCCCCGCTGTTACGGCCGCTTATACCTTCGCTCTGATCCCTCTGATTATGGCAACCCTTATGATGTTTTCTTTAATAAGACTCACTCGGCCCAATGCAACTAACTAAAGTCATTATTATGGAAGCTTAAGAATNTTTTTTGCATTTCCATTTAAAATTTTTTNCTTNTCCTNTGGNCTAACCGCAATANTTTCGATCCATTCTGAGCCCGGCTTATTATCCACATAGGGCCAATCAACTGAGAAGATAATTCGATCTGCACCCATTTCCATAATTGTACATAAAAGGGCGGCATCGGAAAAATTACCACTAGTAGTTATATGAAAATGTTTTTTGAAAATTTCACTAAATCCAGCCTTTTTCCTTGGTTAGGAATGATTTCTCCAAATGAATGATTAATACGCCACGTTAGGAATGGGAGNCCTTCTCNCATATGGNCCAAGATNATTTTAAGGTTGGGGTATTTGTCAAAGATGCCNCTCAAGACCATTCGCAAACCGGCCGTTGCGGTTTCGACAGTGAAGCCCCACCCCGCAGATAAAATGGACCGGTATTGTTTTACATAATCTTTGTAGTAGGCATCGATGACTGCTGGGTGAGGCCGGCCGGGATGAAATTAAATTGGAATATCAATAAACTCGGCTCTTTCAAAGATAGGCCAGAATCTCGGCATATAAATAAACTCACCTTCTGTAAGACCATGGACAATTGCTCCATGGAAACCAAGTTCCCGGTGGCAACGCTTTAGTTCATCAGCGGCTAATTCAGG
>PBFH01000040.1 GCA_002719885.1 Rhodospirillaceae bacterium
CCTTCACAAGACTGGGGAAGAGCCGTCACCAAATAATCAATTCTGGCTTAGTGGAGACAAGATTCAACCCAAAGATAATGCGGACACGTTATCAATGGATAGGAACTCCCGTGAAATGGGTAGTGTGGAAGCGCGCCTCAAACACATGGACGAGCTTAACATTGACATGCAGGTGTTATACCCAACAATTTTTTTGGTTCCATGTGCCAATGACCCCTTACAACAAGCCGCCCAATACCGCGCTTATAATCGGTGGCTAGCGGATATTTGGAAATTAGGTAATGGACGACTGCGTTGGGCGGCTTGCGTTCCAACTTGGTCCATGCATCTCGTCAGTGACGAACTAAAATTTGCAAAAGATCACGGGGCCTGCGCAATATTTATTCGCCCATACGAATGCGATAGGTACGTGGGTGACAGTTACTTTGATCCATTATTTAAAGCAGCTCAGGAAATTGATTTAGCGGTAGCATTTCATTCTGCAAACGCTAGCTATCAAAATAATGTTTTCCATGAACGCCATAATTTTGGCCGTTTTAAAATGGCAATGATTTCGCAATTTCATTATTTGATAGAAAATGAGATTCCAACTAAATACCCCAGGATTCGCTGGGCATTTATAGAGGCTGCTGCCTCTTGGCTACCATATGCGCTGCAAGATGCAGAGAGCCGTCTGTCTCGCAAAGGCAAAAAACGCATCAACAACCCACTTAAGGATAATAATATTTGGATAACATTGGTAATGGCAGAGAATATACCATACCTTATTGATAGAGTGGGTGATGATAATTTCTTGATTGGAACAGATTATGGACATACCGATACATCGGCAAAAACAGAGGCGTTCAGAATGCTCGGCGAAAATCGCAAAATTGCCGAGAATAGTGTCGATAAAATTTTAGGACCTAATCAGAAAATTTATACAAAATACAGAGACAATAACTTTTTTGGACAAAATTTCTTTTTAGATCCACTACCTTTAAACTTTGAACATGTCTTTGTCTTAGGAGTACAAACAGATGAAAATTGTCGTATATGGGGATAATAAGCGGACAGGTATTCTTCTGGAAGACACGATCATTGATATTGCCAAAGTGATGACTAAAAAGAATAAGACTGGTGCAACAAATTTAGCACGCCTAGAAAACATTATATACGGCGGGCAGGGAATAATTGATCAAATACAAACAACGATAGAAAATTTAGGTGAAGTTGGTGATGAATTATTTATTGCAGCGGATAAAACCATTCTACATGCACCCAATATTCCCTCTGCAAGGATAGCATGCGCTGGCGGTAACTATGCCGAACACGCTGTTGCGATGGCAAAACTTAGAATAGAACGAGGAGAAAGCAGCCCTATCAAGGGCGACCCGCGAGATTATGTGCGTGACCGGGGATTTTGGGGATTCTGGAAAGTAGGCCGAGAAGCTATTGGACACAATGCGGTTCTTCCATTCCCCACTCGAGCCACCTATCTTGATTATGAAGGTGAGGTCGCCATAGTGCTTGGTAAAACTGGCAAAAACATACAAGAAAAGCAAATTAACGATTATATTTGGGGGGTGACACTTCTGGGCGATTGGAGCATTAGAATGTCACCGGAAGGAGGCCCGATGAATTTTGCCATGCAAAAGAATTTTGATAAGAGTTGTTCTATTGGGCCCTGCATATTGGTTGGTGAGATCAATTGCATGGAAATTGGTCTCGAAACGCGAGTAAATAATGAAGTACGACAACAGTTTCAATCGGGGGAAATGGCTTTTTCATATGGTGAATACCTAGAATATCTTTCTCGTGATTTTACGTTATATCCCGGCGATATTATCAGCGGGGGAACTGGTGCCGGTACCGCAGCCGACTCCTCAAAAATTGGAGATAATGGCAAGCCCTTATTAGATAGGTTTTTAAAACCGGGTGATGTGGTAGACATTATTTCCCCACAGATTGGCCTTCTTAGGACCGAAATAGCAGTTAGTGAAGAATAGTAAAATGACTTGCAAGGATAAAATAGTAGAAATACTCAATGATCTGGTCGCATTGCGCTCTAGCTACCCACCCGGAGATACGGAAGCGATTTCGACATATACGTCTCAACGCCTCCGCAAAGTCGGCTATAAAACAGAAATACATACCCGGACGCCTCCCATCGATAATGTTGTTGCAAAGATAGGAGAGGGTAAACCGTCTATAGTATTTAATGCACACACCGATACCATAGCTATAGCCGACCAAAGTGAGTGGAATACTGACCCATACTCAGCCACCCTTGTTGGTGATAATATTTATGGCGTTGGTGCAGGCAATTGCAAAGGGTCAATGGCCGTTCAAATTTGGCTTGCAGAAGAGATCGCACGGCGCGGGGGGCCGAAACTTGGTGAGATTGTTTTTACCTTCGTCGGCGACGAAGAAAATCTTGGCCCGGATGGTTTGTCCTATTTACGCGACGAAAAAATTATCAAACCAGAAGTGTTAATTTGTGGAGCTCAGACCCAGCTGCAGGCCATCTTTGAGGAACGCGGCGTGATATGGGTGGAAATCATTACAACAGGGTCGGGGGCTCACGCTGGCGAACCTGAGAACGGAGACAATGCTATAAACCGGATGGTTCGTATTGTGAACTTACTTGAACGAGATCTATCACCAATTCTAGCACAAAGACGCCGCGGTGCTCTGCGCTCCACCATGAACATTGGAACAATAAAGGGGGGTACAAATACCAATGCTGTTCCAAGTCATTGCCGGATAGAAATTGATCGGCGACTACTGCCCGAAGAGCCAATAAGCGAAGCTGTCTCAGAAATCGAAAATGTTTTAATAGCTTCAGATGAACCAGACCAAAGTTGGTCAGTAAACCTACTCACAGGCACAAAAGGGTTCTCTTCTCCTGCCAATGCACCAAGCGTTAATGCTTTTCATAAATCCATTTCCAAAATTACCGGTAAGCCAATCCGTGATGTTGTAGCGATTGGAGCAAGCGACGCACGATATTTTGCTGATGATGGTATTGTAGCCATGACGTTTGGACCGGGCCATGCAAAAGACGGACACAAACCAAATGAGTTTGTGCCGGTCGGTGATTTAGAAAAAGCTGCGCAAATTCAGCTTGCTGTTATAGAAGAAATTTTGGGACTGAAAAATTAAAATCGTGGGGCCTTTACAATCGCGTCCATAGATTTTTCTATATTCTGAGGTGCGGGTTCTGGCATTTTTTGCTCGATTTTTTTACCCCAACCACTTTCACCAATCAAAACACTATTTTCAACCACGGTACGACCTCGCACCAGTGTCCACGCTACTGTCGCTGTGGTCTCAAACCCATGCCATACAGTCATCTTACTTTTAGAATGTAAGTTTTCACGATCAATTATGTAGCCTTTGTCGAGGCTGACGACAACGATATCGGCATCTGACCCTGCTTGTATTACTCCCTTATTAGGATAACAACCCCAAGCATGGGCTGGAGCATGAGCTGACCATTTTACGTATTGGTTGAGTGTCATCCGTCCAGCATTTACTTGTGTCAACATGATCGGCATTTGCGTTTCAACACCCGGAAAACCGCAATCACATTCCCAAATATTTTTAGAACTTTTTTCATCGGGTTGATGAGGGGCATGATCGGTAGCAATCATGTCTATTGTCCCTTCATGCAGCGCTTCCCATAAGGCTTCGGCATGGCCCGGTTCCCGGACCGGTGGATTGACCCTGAGTGCCCCGCCAAGTGTTGTCATATCATCGGTGCTCATCAACAAATAGTGGGGACATGTTTCGACAGTAACATCAACGCCCCGAGCTTTTGCATCTTTTAAAATATAGAGTGCATCCTTAGAACTCTTGTGTGCAATATGAAGCCTAGCACCAGTCCACTCCGCAAAAGCAACAGCGCGACCAACGGCCTCTACAGCGCAAACTTCTGGGCGGGCTGCAAGGTGTGCCAAAGGATCGGTTCGGCCTGCCTGGACCATACGTTCCTGCCGCCTTGCCATAATTGAGGGGTTTTCCGCATGAACGGTGCACCGATAGCCATGCCGCGCCAAAATTTCAAAACCTTCAAGCATTGCACCATCCGATGGCGCAGGCAAATCACCAAAGGTATTTCCCATAAAACATTTAAATCCACTCACACCAGCACCGATCAAATCTTCGAGGACATCTATATTATCCTCGTCAAGAAGCCCATAAATTCCATAATCGACATAAGCCTGCGCTGCAGCGCAGTCCTGCTTTAATTTAAGAGCTTCCAAAGTGCCAGTGGGAGGGTTGGTATTGGGCATTTCAAAAACACTAGTCGTACCACCACAGGCCGCGGCCGCAGTACCCGTTCCCCAATCTTCTTTATACGCATAGCCCGGCTCGCGAAAATGTACATGACTATCAATAGCTCCAGGAAGGACATAATGTCCCGCGGCATCAATTTCTCTTTCAGCTTTTGGCAAAACCCCCGGAGAAACGACCGCAACGATCTTTTCATCCGATATAGCAACATCAGCTTCAATTGTAGAAGACGGAGAAACCACCTTTCCACCACGAATTATCAAATTAATATTATTGTTACTCAAGATGTGAACTCCTCAGATCAAATTACCCAACCACCATCAATAGAAAGATCTTGACCAGTAATGTTTTGCGACGCGTCACTGGAAAAAAATAGTATGGCATTTGCGACATCCTGCGCTGTTGAGATCCGCCGCAAAGCATACTCATCTTCATGCTCGGCCCGTGCTTCCTCTACACTTATTCCACGGCTAGCAGCTCGTTCAGCACAAACTTTTTTAA
The DNA here is from genome assembly GCA_002719885.1 of Rhodospirillaceae bacterium. Taxonomy (GTDB): domain Bacteria; phylum Pseudomonadota; class Alphaproteobacteria; order MPNO01; family UBA2964; genus UBA2964. Next base: position 4,780 of record PBFH01000040.1, read on the forward strand.
ATCGAGGGCCGTCCACCATTCCTGGACACAAACAATTAACATTAATATTGTGACGACCCACTTCCAAGGCTGTACTCTTGGTTATACCGCGCAATCCCCACTTTGAAGCACTATACGCCATACGAAGTGCGCGCCCTCTCAACCCAAAAGTGCCCCCAACATTTACAATCTTACCATAACGTTTTTCAATCATACTAGGCAGAGCTGCTTTCATAGTTAAAAAACAACCCTTCATATTAAGATTAATTATTTGATCAAACTCTTCAGGCGTAGTCTCCCAAGAGAATTTACCGAGTGGCCCAGTTCCACCCGCAATGTTTACTAATATATCTATTTTGCCGAAGTTCTTCAGCGTAGCTTCACAGACTTTCACTACCTGATCATGTTTAGTAACATCACATTGAATTACCTCTGCCCTGCGATCAAGGTTACGCACCTTTTTAGCAACATTCTCAATTGGAGCAAGATCACGCCCCACAAGGACAAGATCGGCTCCGGCATCAGCCAATGTTAAAGTTGCCGCCTCACCCATACCCTTTGCCGGCCCAGTAATAATAGCGACGCGATCCTTCAAACCAAAATATTTATCCAAAACATTCCTCACAACATACGGTTACCACTAAATAATAAGTTAAAAACTTTTAAACTCTACTTCCATAAATTTTTTAGTTACATATCCAAAATTGAGAAACAATCATTTTAAAAAATTACCACCTAGATCGGACATACAATCGAGTTAGGTATCATTGTCGTATCATAAACGCATAAACGCTCCTTGAACCGTAAACCTTTTTCTTCACGAATTATAACATCTTTGTATTCACCAGCACACAGGATGTGGGTATCTTTTCCTACCAGAGTTTCAAAAATGACAAAACTAGTGCGCGCTGAATATTTTTTCTCAGATCCTGAAGCATGAACAGCCCCAAGCATATGACGCCAAGTGCGGGGAGCAAATACATTTAACTCAGAAAATGCTTTAGCTCTATCTTTTAACATCCCCTTTGAATCACAAAGCAATATTGATAATGGCAGCCCCGAATCAAAATTCTCTTTTGAAATTATTTTATACAAACAATCTGATACGAAAAAACTAGGCCATTTTTCCAATTCCCCATCATCAATTACTAGGGCATAATCGTTCATCAATGTTTCTATTTCACGATAGGTTATGGGATCTATTGTCATAGTCCCATCACTTTGCGATAGCCCTTATAGAATGCTCGCAAAGCAACCTCTGTGACCATATGATCTGTGTCTTCTGTCTCGTGACCACCCAGCTGTACTACACCTCGCTTTTCCGGATGGGCTAGTATTCCCTCTTGGGTGCGTTCAAGAATTTGACCGTCATCAATAGATACAAATCCGGCGGGACCCATTAAATTTGCTTGGCGTAATCGCCGTATAGTCATTTCTTCATCGTCTGTTTCGTATCCAAAAAAAGTCCAATGGAGTTCAAAAGCATTAGGTCCCTGCGGCACGATTTGTCGTGTCGCAAGAGTATTCGATTGTTGTTGTAAAATAACATTAGGCCACAAGGTTTGCATCACGACAGTTTGATCACCGGAAAATTCAGGCGAAAAATCGAGAAAATTTGGATCATTTAAAGTAAGTTCCGAACTGAAGGATCTCATTTGAGCGGTGCCATCATTTAATTCCTGCTCTCCACGTATGGAACTGAGTGCCGTGTGCAAACCAGTTTTATCCATTTCTACACGCGATTCGTTATCAACACGGAATAAGCCGAAAGTCACAAAAAATACATGCAAAAGACTAGCATGATGTGTATCCTTGATATTTTCGAGCATCAGCTTCCAGTTAGCTCCAATCCTTTGGCGCGAATGACCAAGTAATTTAAGAACACGACCATCAAGTTGCCTATCGTAATAGCCTAAAATGCGTGGTCCCAAATAATCTTCGAAAGAGGGTGTAGCATCCGACATGGTGGCAAAGATTCCACCGTTTCGAACGTGAACCCTTAGCTTATCCAATCCATTTGCTTCGAAAGAAAAATTGTCCGGCATACCGCCCTTGCCCCTGACACCTCTATGGAAAGGCACACCTAGTAATTTTCCATCCAAGTCATAGGTCCACTGGTGGTAAGGACACATGATTTCCTTAAAAGATCCCTTGTCATGCTCACAGATTTTTACTCCCCGGTGGGCACAACGATTAACAAGTACATTAACTTCATCATTTTGGTCTCGAACAACAATTATAGACTGGTCACCTATCTGCGTGCGCTTGAAATCACCGGGCCTCGGAATTTCACACTCCAGTCCAACATAGTTCCAGAATGGGCCATAAAAGATTTTCTCCAGTTCACGCTCGTAGTTAGCCTGATCCGTATAAATCCAATACGGCACCCTATCATTACTCTCTGGCCAAGTATGGTTGGTTTCTTCCATCAATGGTCTTCTGAAGTAAATTGTACTTGCTCAACCAATGCATAATTTGGCCGTGCAGAAGTCGGTATTTCTATGATGGTTTTCAGATAAGCCTTGCAACTCTTTAACACATTGGAATTACGACTGGCTAGTAGTTTAACAAATTCATCAACTTCATTTTCCAATGCCGGTGCTCTAGCTGTACGAGATATAAGACCCATTTCGAGTGCTTCATCAGCGCCAAATTCTCGGCTTGAAATAATTAAATCGAGTGCACGTTTAGCAGGCAAATGATCGAGAATTACCTCCATTAGAAACATCGGTGGAAACCCGAGACTAACCTCATCTAGTTTAAACCTGGAACTGTCAGCCGCAATCGCGACATCAGAGCGCATCGCAATTCCTAAGCCAAATCCATAAATACGACCTTTAACCGCGGATATAATGATCCCAGGAAAATCGGAGAAAGCCGCATTGACACGACTTATTTTTTTAAAAGTATCATATGGCCCACCGGCGACTTTTGGTTCTCCACGATCCCGGCCCACTGAAAAATCTTCGCCAACAGCGTGTATCGCAATTATATCAGCCTCATTCTTGGCTGACTCCATTAATTCCGCAACACGTTCTAACATCTCAGATGTAAATGCATTAGCATGTGAGCTGCGTTGTAGATACAACCGCCCAACCTTTCCATCCTGCTCATATCTTATCATAGCCAAACTCTGCCTTTTTTAATTAAATTCAACAGGAATAGGTAGTCACTCTGTTAATCACCAAAACGTTTTTGTGCTGCCTGCAAAAGTTTTAAGCGTAAGGCATTGAGATTTATAAAACCCTGCGCGTCGCTCTGATCATAGACCATATCAGCTTCAAACGTGACGTGAGATTCTGAATACAGGCTTTTTTTCGATTGCCGTCCTACCACTGTAACCGAGCCTTTATAAAGTTTTAGACGAACCACACCTGATACGTCTCGTTGACTTTCGTCTACCGCTCGCTGGATCATTTCTCGTTCCGGGGAGAACCAAAACCCATTGTAAATAAGTTCGGCATATTTAGGCATCAACTCGTCTTTCAGATGAGCCGCCCCTCTATCGAGAGTAATACTTTCAATACCTCGATGTGCTATTAGTAAGATCGTTCCTCCGGGTGTTTCATAAACACCCCGAGACTTCATACCGACATATCTATTTTCAACAAGATCAAGACGTCCAATACCATTTGCACCACCCAACTCATTCAGCTTAAAAAGCAACGCTGCTGGCGAGAGGCTTTCGCCGTTTATTGCTATCGGGTCACCACATTCAAATGCTATCTCGATATAAGTTGGCTTATCAGGCGCCACCTCCGGCGAGACACTTCGGGTAAACATTTTTTCCTCAGGTTCAATCCACGGATCCTCCAGGGCTCGTCCCTCGTAGGAAATGTGTAGTAAGTTTGCATCTGTCGAGTAGGGAGGTTCATCTTCTTTATCACGGGGGATGTCGATCTGATGCATTCGAGCATATTCCAGTAATTTCTGCCTACCATCGAGATTCCATTCCCTCCAAGGCGCAATAACCCGTATTTCTGGATCGAGTGCATGATAACCGAGCTCAAATCTCACCTGGTCATTACCTTTGCCTGTAGCACCATGGCTAACGGCTTCAGCTCCGGTTTCCTGCGCAATTTGTATTTGTCTTTTTGCAATCAAAGGACGGGCAATAGAGGTTCCGAGTAAATAAACCCCCTCGTAAAGGGCATTTGCCCTAAACATGGGAAATACAAAATCACGCACAAACTCTTCTCGCAAATCCTCTATGTAAATTTCTTTTACACCCGCGGCCTTTGCTTTTTCCCTCGCTGGTTCAACTTCCTCACCTTGTCCGAGATCAGCGGTGAAAGTGACAACCTCACAATTATATTCTTCTTGCAGCCAGCGCAGAATTACAGATGTGTCTAATCCTCCCGAGTATGCGAGAACAACTTTTTTAACATCTTTATTTTTATTTATTGGCATCACTTTGCCCTTTAATCAAACTTCACAGTAAAAGAGCGCGCAGTATAGGAATTAGATAAAAGACCACAATGAAAAATGGGATTTTATAATCCGTATCTTTATCATTTCTTTTTTAATTCATCTTGACGCTGTCTACTAAGGATAAATAATTTTTACCGTAAAAACATAAAAAAAACACTAGCACCTATTCGGGCTAATTTATACTTTCTCTTCGATCCCTCTCACTTGCCGATTTTAGCTGTCCGCATGCCGCCAGTATATCTCTACCGCGCGGCGTACGCACCGGAGAAGAATAACCTGCATCGTTAACGATCTGGGCAAACCTCTCAATCGTCGAGTTATCTGAGCACTTGAAAGGAGCACCCGGCCATGGATTAAATGGTATTAGATTAACCTTCGCGGGAATACCATTAATTAACTTTACTAACTCCTTCGCATCAGTCTCCGTATCGTTGACGCCTTTTAGCATCACATATTCAAAGGTAATGCGACGAGCATTATTAGCGGAGGGGTATTCACGACATGCTGTCAGTAACTCCCGAATAGGAAATTTTTTATTTATGGGTACAATTTCATCACGCAAATCATCGCGAACCGCGTGAAGCGAGATTGCAAGATTTACGCCTAACTCATCTCCGCAGCGCCGAATATTTGGCACATAACCGGCCGTCGACAGTGTAATGCGGCGCTTAGATATAGAAATTCCCTCTGCATCCATTATAATTTTGATGGCCTTTGCGACATTTTGATAGTTAAGCAAAGGCTCTCCCATTCCCATCATCACAATATTAGAGATAAGCCGACCTCCAATTGGACTAGGCCATTCTCCACACTCATCTCTTGCGACAAGAACCTGTCCGACAATATCATCAGCCCCCAAATTACGCACTAGGGGCTGCGTCCCTGTATGACAAAATTTACATGAAAGCGCACAGCCAACCTGTGAAGAAATGCAGAGAGCACCGCGGTCTACCTCGGGAATATAAACTGTCTCTACGTACCCACCATCATTAGCGCTTAGAAGCCACTTCCGAGTTTTATCGACAGAAGTCTGCCTTTTAGTGATTTTAGGACGACTAATATTAAAAGTTTCCGCGAGACCAACCCTTATGGATTTAGCTAAGGTGGTCATTTCATCAAATGTCTTAGCACCGCGATGATAAACCCAGTGCCAGATTTGTTTTCCCCTGAATTTTGACAAACCAAAACCCTCCGCTAATTTTTCCAGTTCGTCACGGCTGAGACCAACAATATTAATTTTTTCTGCAGTATTGGGCACTTGAGTTATCAGTGGCTAAATTTAAAATTTTCATTACACGTATTTTTGAGGTTACTTATCAAAAGACTGAAAGGCTCTAACCCACTTTTTCCGTTTTAGCACCATTTAAGAGTTCCCGCCCCCCCACTCCCGGCGGCGCGGCACCAGGCTTAAATTTTAAATATAGTACCGCTATAAAAACAATCGAAACGCAAGGCAATAGGAGAGCACAAATGTTTACCCACCCAACATTATTATGCAGGAGACCTGCGGAAAGCGAAAATACCGCTACTGACTGAAATACCAAAAAATCATTGATTCCCTGAGCCTTGGCTTTCTCTTCAGGACGATACATTTTGGTCAGTAAATGTGTTGAACCAACGAATAGGAAATTCCACCCACAACCCACACAAACATTAGCAAACCAGAAATGTTGCATGGTGCCACCAGACATACCGATTAGTGCAGCTGTACTAGATAACACCAAGCCCGCTAGCAAAACATTCAACAACCCGCATTTTTTAATCAATGAGCCAGTAAAGAATGACGGGGCAAACATACCAAACATGTGCCACTGCGCTATAAAAGCCGAATCTTCGAACGTATGTCCAAACTCCCCAACCATTGCGAGGGGTGTTGCTGCCATCATCAACACCATTACTCCCCACCCAATTACCGCGCATAAAACAGCAGTAATATACCCGGGCTGGCGAATAACTAAAGCCCAAGGCCTTCCCGTATTATCAAATTTATGTTCTTGGATTGGAGGAAATCCAACCTGACAAACTAAGAAAATCAAAAAAATCGGTATAAAGGCTAGAATAATAAATGTACTTGCGAACTGATAAGGTGGGTTTTTTCCTGCCTCCGTCGTTACATTTACTACAAACCCTGGACCACAAATAAACTCTACGGCCTTTGCAAAAGTCTCGTTACCTAGCCATAGCCCTGCAACGTCATGTGTCCATTTAGAAATTTCTGGCCCAACAAATGCTGCTAAAACGCCGCCACCGACCACTAAAGAAATTGCCACGCTGTGCCATTTTTCATCAGCAACATCAACCGCCGCAAACCGATATGTCTGGCCTGATATAGTAAATGCCCCAAAAAAAATGATCGCTATAAGATAAAGTTCGAAGGATCCCTGGAAAATTGCAATAGCGGCCACAATTGCCCCGAGTGAACCCATCATGGCACCAAAAACAAAACCAGACCGGCGACCAAAACGACGCATCATCAAAGCCAACGGGATAGAAAAAGCTGCCGTAGCTTCCCACTGTAGGGCCTGAGGTAACGTTGCTAATGACTTATTAGATGCCAATGCTAAACCCACTAATGCGGAAACAGACAGGACCACTCCCGTAGAGCTATTGAACAAAGCCTGGCACAACGCCAAAAGCGCTACGTTCTTTTTCATACCGGGTTTTCCCGATACGGAACTTTCGGTTTTATCCCCCATTTGGGCTCCAATAAATTATTATAAGAAAGATTTCTTTTGCGTCATTTATGCCATGCATATACCAACACAACAAAAAGCGCTAACCCATATTTTAATTATTATAACCACAAGCCTTATCAATCGATCGATTTGCAGCAGTAAACCCGGCAAGTGAATAGTGATCTTTTGTTAGGGTTCCCCTTGTAGACCTGCCCGTAACTATCATTTTGGTACCAGCCCGCATAGCCGCGACAATCGAAGCATCATTGCTAGCGGTTTTAGACCAAGCGGTTTCACCATCGGTAAATAGCTTAAATGTCTGATCACTAATTTTAACTGTAACATTTGTCCCTTTTTTAAAAGTATACCCTGCTGTTATGGAAACTTCGTTACGTACTTTATTTTTAGGGCGGTGTACAACTTGCAGATAACTATCTCCACGGATCGTATAATTTCCGCTAGATTTTTTCGGTTTGCCATGAATATAACAGACTTTTTGCTTTTTCTTTCCCATAACATGAACTGACCAGCCGCCAAAAGTATTTTCAGCCTTGATACCGCTCGCTAGAACCAGATTCGGGAACCAACCTAGGGCCAACACACAGGCCCCGAATACTAAAATTAAATAAAACAAATTAAATATTTTTTTATCAGATTGATGCATTTTATAACTTAGCTTTCTTCCAAGAATTTATTAGAATGCAGTAAAACCATTGTTATTTTGTATTCTTATTTTTCTTTTTTTTCCATACAGCCCCCCCAAATTCATGTTCAGGTATTGGTTCTATCGGACCTCCCGGAGTAACAGGACGGCCACCAAACCGTCCAAAGGTATTTAACCGATCGTACATCACGATGGCACCCGCCGTGGCAACATTCAGTGAAAATTGTGTCGGTATTTTGACAATATAATCGCAACATTCAATCAACTTAGGAGACAAACTGCCACGTTCCATACCTAAGACATAGGCGGCAGCTCGGGGATGTCTAAAACTTGGTAGCTCAATCGCTTCTTTTGTTAATTCGATACCAACCAGTTCGCAACGATCTGGCAAAGTCAAAGACGCTACATCATCATATTGATAGTATGGCACCTCGCTACCTACCGAGGATGTATCAGATTTTATCAAGTCAAGGTCGCACTGTGCATCAATCGTAAATATAAACCTAGCGCCGAATCCGTGGGCCGTTCTGAATAAATTCCCTGCATTCATCGGTTTGGAAACTTTCTCTATGCCAATACCAAAATAGCCTCGCATTGGGATTAAACCTCTCTTTGTAAATTCTGTTTTATCAAGTAGTCATACTTTTTCAGCCTGTTAGAAGCCCATAACTGATCTTTGCACCACCAAAATCAGTTTACCTCCACAGTATCTCCTAGAGTTTGGCCTATCTCCATATTGAGAACTAGGTCAGCAAAGCTATCAAGCTGCGTGGGTTCCCGATTTAAAATTACAAGGGCGGCACCATTTTTTGCCGCATTTTGTGGAAATCCGGCCGCTGGATAGACTTGAAGAGATGAACCAATCGCTAAAAACAGATCGCAAGCCAGCGTCTCCTCCTGTGCACGTCGCATAGGTGCCTCCGGCATAGGTTGCCCAAATGATATTGTTGCCGCCTTCAGCAAACCTCCACACGCCTCACAATCCATTATTTTTCCCTCCGCAAGAAAAGCTTTTGCTATTGGCTCCAGTTCGTGACGCAACCCACACGCAAGGCACGAGGCATAAGTACTATTACCATGGAGTTCTATAATATTTTCTTCGGGAACACCCGACTTCAAATGTAAACCATCCGTATTCTGGGTGATCACCGCTGAAACCTTTCCATCGCGCACCAGCTTCTCTATGGCCCGATGACCCCTATTTGGTTCTGCTTCCGCAAAACCATAAGAGTCATCAAATTTTCGTTGCCAAGATTCGCGACGCGCCTCTTCAGAAGAAATATAGTCATCATATTGAATGGGCGTATACTTGGTCCAAACTCCACCAGGACTCCGAAAATCCGGAATGCCAGATTCCGTGCTTATGCCTGCTCCTGTAAATATAACAGCCCTTTTGCTATTATCGAGAATACGGCGAAATTCCGCGAGCCGCCAACGATCATCTGTCATTTTTGATCTCCAAGTTTGATATCCGCACAGATGGTTGCCATGAGAGTTCTTCTAAGGTGTTTGAAAAAAACTTATTCAAGCTCGACCCGTGCCCGGAAATAATCAAGTGCTTCAGGATTTGCCAGTGCTTCTGTATTTTTTAGTATTCTACCATGAATAACATCGCGCACTGCTAATTCCGTAATTTTACCTGATTTAGTTCTTGGTATATCCTGAACCGGCAGAACTTTTGCAGGAACGTGTCTAGGCGATAAATTCTTACGCAAACGTGTCTTAATTTTTTTTACTAAATCAGAGTTTAATACGCGGCGGTCTTTCATCCGAACAAAGAGGATGATTCGCGTATCCCCTTTCCAATCTTGACCAATAGCGATTGCTTCCTCTACTCCATCAACCTGCTCGACTTCACCATAAATCTCTGCCGTACCAATCCTTACGCCCCCGGGATTGAGCGTTGCGTCAGAGCGCCCCTGAATAAGAATACCCCCCATTTCAGTCATTAAAACCCAATCACCATGACACCAAACATCAGGAAACCTCTCGAAGTAGGCGGCTTTGTAGCGCAAATCATTATTATCATTCCAGAATTTAATTGGCATTGATGGGAAAGGACTGCAACAAACCAATTCTCCAAAATCATGAATAACCGGTTCACCTGCTTCATTAAAAACGGAAACATCCATACCTAGACAGACAGCCTGAATTTCTCCACGCCTTACTGGTCCATTGGGATTGCCGCCGACAAAACAACCTACAATATCCGTACCTCCCGAAATTGATGAAACGCAGACATCTTTTTTAATATTTTTATATATAAAATCAAAACTCTCCGGCATAAGAGGTGAGCCGGTTGACAACACGGTCCGCATATCTGAAAGGTCATGAGTGTTTTTTGGACACAATTTTTCATTTTTTAAAGCATCAATATATTTCGCTGAAGTTCCAAAGTGGGTCATTTTAGCACTTTGTGCAAAGTTAAAAAGGCTATTAGCGTCTGGATAAAATGGGGAACCATCATAGAGTAGGATTGTAGCCCGCACCGCAAGAGCAGAAACTAGCCAGTTCCACATCATCCAACCAAGCGTCGTAAAATAAAAAATCCGATCTCCTGATTTTACGTCAGTTTGCAAAATGTGATCCTTGAGATGTTGGACTAAAGTTCCCCCAGCCCCATGTACAATACATTTTGGAACGCCGGTAGTACCCGATGAGAACAATATATAAAGAGGGTGATTAAAATTAAATCTTTCAAACTTAATGTCCTCTGGAGCATAAGAACCTATGAAATCAGCAAGTGACTTAACACCCTTTTCAAGTTTTATTAACGGGTTAAAAGAATCATAAGGAATAACTACCACCTCTTGAATAGAGTTTAACTCTGCTCTTACCTCTCTAATCCTTTCATTATAGTGGATGGTTTTTCCTCCATAAAAATAACGATCTGCAACAAACAATATTTTTGGTTCTATTTGACCAAATCTATCAAGGACGCCGCGCGTACCAAAATCCGGAGAACAAGATGACCAAATAGCACCCAAGCTTGCAGCGGCTAACATCACCGCTATAGATTCAGGCAAATTAGGTAGGTAACCAGCTATACGATCACCGGGATTAACCCCAGCATTTTTCATAGCTTGAATTATTCGTGAGACGAGATCATACAATTGACTTCTGTTTAGGGTACGCTCAACACCAGTTTCACCGCGAAAAATCAAGGCTGATGTGTTATCCCTATTTCGAAGAAGATTTTCAGAAAAATTCAACTGCGCCTCAGGAAAATAGCTCGCACCGAACATTTTCCCTTTATTTTCTATTATTGTATCACCGGGCCCATCTCCAATAATCTCCGCAAAATCCCATACTGCTAACCAAAATTTTTCTTGTTCTTTAACAGACCATTGGTGCAAGGCAGCGTAGGACTGACACGAGATGTCCCAGCGCTCTTCCACAAACTTCATGAAGACAGTTAAATTGCTTGATAAAACCCTTACAGGATCAGGTTCCCACAGTTTTGTACTCAAGACGATTTTCTCCTTCAAATCTTACTACCTACGCAGGTTGAGAGCTGAAACGTCAAGAAGGTGACTATTAAAGCCAAACACGTAATAGTATGAGAAGTATATAACAGGGAAGACCTATGACTAATAATAATAACAATTACGACTATATAATTATTGGCGCGGGATCGGCGGGATGTGTGCTCGCAAATCGTTTAACTGCCAATATGAAGAACCAGGTCTTACTCCTTGAAGCTGGGCCAATAGATCGCAACCCGCTGATACATCTCCCCATAGGACCCGCGCGAATTATTAACAATCCTAAATACGATTGGTGCTATGAAACCGAACCACAGCCTAATTTAAAGGGACGCCGAATACCTTGGCCTAGAGGAAAAACTCTAGGAGGATCATCTTCAATCAATGGTATGGTTTATATTCGTGGTAATGCACGTGACTACGATTTATGGGCTCAACGCGGGCTGACCGGATGGTCATATGAGGACGTTCTGCCTTACTTTCGAAAAGCCGAGAGCAATGAACGTGGAGAAAACAAATACCACGGCACTAAAGGGCCACTGAATGTCACAGAAGGAGGGCTTAATCATGACCTCTATGATGCCTTCGTTTCTGCCGGCATTGAAGCCGGGCACCCTTTTAATGATGATTTTAATGGAGCACAACAAGAGGGTGTTGGACGATTTCAATTTACAATAAAAAAAGGGAGGCGCTGGAGCACAGCAGCAGCCTACTTGCGCCCGGCCCGATCTCGCAAAAATCTAACGGTAAAGACTAATACTAATACTCGTAAAATAATCTTTAAAGGGAAGCGTGCAAAAGGCATCGTCATAAATCATGAAGGTGTGGAAGGAAAAGTTTTTGCAAATCGGGAAATCATACTTTCAGCAGGTTCTATTAATTCGCCAAAATTATTAATGCTCTCCGGCATTGGTGATGCAAAGGTTTTAAAAGACCTAGGAATTAATCCTCATATTGATTCTCCCGAAGTTGGAAAAAATATGCAAGATCATCTTTCAATAAGGGTCATGCATCGTTCCAAGATTCGTACAATCACCGATGAACTAGGTAAATTTGAACGCGGTATTGCAGCTGTAATCCGGGGTGTACTATTTCGAAATGGGCCCGCATCAGGCTTTCCACTGGCAGGTGGTGCCTTTTTAAAAACCAATGCCTCGCTTGATATACCAGATATACAGATCCACTTTAGCCCCGGAAATCTTTTATCTATACACCGCAAGCCCTTTGCTAAACCAGCAACCGACCATACCCGGCCTGACGCGTTTATGTGTCATGCTTGTCAGCTAAGACCAGAGAGCCGTGGGGAAATTCGTCTACACGGTCCTGATCCGCGACAACTCCCGATAATAGACCCCAACTATTTATCCTCTGAGCACGATCGATTTACAATGCGTGCAGGGTTCAAGATTGCAAGAGATTTGATGTCGCAACCTTCGCTAACTAAATATAGCCATGGTGAAATTTGGCCAGGGCCGGNCATACAGTCAGACGATGAAATTGATGACTTCATAAGCGGGGCTGCNGGAACAGTATATCACCCTGTTGGCACCTGTAGAATGGGAACAGACGAGAAGGCTGTTCTAGACGGGTCACTTAAATTACGGGGTGCAAAGGGTTTAAGAATTGTAGACGCGTCGATAATGCCGACGCTCGTGGGTGGAAATACTAACGCGCCAACAATTATGATTGCCGAAAAAGCAGCCGATATAATTTTAGCAGACAATCAAGAATAAAAACTATGTTAATGACAGGATTGCTAGTTTAGGGATTGGAAAATTTAACTTGACTGACCGTAAACTTTCCAGAAGACCAAAGCCTGAAGAGAATACCAAAAACAGACAGCTTACAACTGGCTTAGTGGCTCTGAAATATAGAGACATGCGGTTTCTTATTGTGGGTAAAATTTTTGGTTGGGTATCACTCCATATGGTATTGGTTGCGATAGCCTATCAAGTATACGATGTAACCGGAGACGTAAAAAATCTTGCCTATATCGGTTTAGCCGTTTTCGCCCCTGCTTTTGGTTTTGCGCTGGTAACCGGTTATATCGCTGATTTATTTGATCGAAAATCTGTCATAGTCGTCTGTTATTGTATAATTTCAATATCTTGCCTAATGTTTTTTTGGTGGTCATTAGGCGAGAAAGAGGCGATATGGCCAGTTTTTTTAATATTGGGCCTATTTGGCACTGGCAGGGCATTTTATCAACCTGCCACTAATTCTTTGGTACCAAATTTAGTCCCTGCATCAATCTTTCCAAACGCAGTAGCGTGGCATACCAGCACTAACAAAATAGCCCAAATGGTTGGGCCCGCGCTTGGCGGTATTACCTACCTCATTAGCCCGGAAGTTGTCTATTTAGCCGCCGCTGCCGGTATGTTGATAGGGGCATTATTAACCTCCTTAATTAAAACGAAAACAAAAAGAGAAGATCGGGAACCAACCAGTTGGGCCGCTCTTCTTAGTGGTCTGAAATATGTTTATCAAAAAAAATCATTCTTGGGGCCATTACGCTTGATCTTTTTGTTGTCCTCCTCGGAGGGGTTACAGCACTCCTTCCTGTTTTCGCCAAGGATATTCTAGACGTTGGTGCACTTGGGGCCGGTTTAATGCGGAGTGCCATAGCAATAGGGTCATTAGCCACCGGGCTCGCCTTAACACAAGTCAACATGAAAAGGTCTGTCGGAAAAATCCTTTACATTAGTGTCCTAGTGTTTGGAGCGGCAACAATACTTTTTGGTCTGTCTACTGTATTCTGGCTTTCAATGGTGGCGATGGTGATCGTAGGACTCGGCGATATGGTAAGTGTCTATATTAGGATCACCTTGGTGCAAATAGCCACTCCAGACGAAATGCGAGGCAGAGTTAGTGCTGTTAATTCGGTGTTTACTGGAGCCTCGAACGAGATAGGAGAATTTCGTGCCGGAATGATGGCAAATGCAATTGGGGCTATCCCTGCGGTTTTATTTGGCGGAATTGGTTGTTTTTTTATTGCTGGACTCTGTTGGGCTGCCTTTCCCGAACTAGGCCGAGTGCAGAGGATAGACCGAGAACTTTAAGATATTTTTTATCCTTCAACTTGAATGGTTTTGTATTCGGCCGGAATAGTCATTTCCATAAGAAGGTAGTCCTCCGAATAACTTAAAACGTTATGCTTAATTCCCGGGGGTTGAACCCAACAATCACCTTCCTCGAAATGTTGTTCGCCTTCTCCTTCAAACCACACTGTAGAACACCCCTTAAGACAGTAAACCATTTGAAACTCGAGATCATGATAATGCAAGCCACTCCCGCCTTCAGGACAGGGGGCTGTTGTCTTTATCAAATGAATATGTACCCGACCGTCAGTAACATCCGAAATGCCAAAGTCGCGGTATTCTCTATAAGTCCGAAGTCCGCCACTTACGAAAGGATTGTCCTTTGCTTTATTGACAAGAAATTTGGATTGTATCTTTTTTGATGATGACAACTCTTACCCCCAATTTTAAAAATCCGCTGGTTTAAATTAATTGTCGGACAGGCTCTAACTGAGAGGACCATAACCGCCCAGGGTAAGGCGCCTCATCAAACGCGGTTCCTCCCGCGGAAAGTCCTTACGCATATGAATAGACGCATAGTTATCCCACATCACCAGATCACCAAGTTCCCATTCATGTTCAAAAACAATCGAAGGATCCTCGGAAATATCAAATAGGTGATTCAATATTGTTTCATTTTCTTCAGGCTCCAGACCCTCGATACGAGCAGACATAAGACGGCTTATATACAGCGCTTTGCGACCAGTGGCTGGATGTGTCACAAAAATGGGTTGTTCTTGTTGGAGCATGCCAGAAATATCTGAGTTGTATATATCAATTCTTTCTCTTCTTTTATAATCATGAATTTGGAGAACCTTGCGACCATCTAATTTTTGTTTCAATTCATCCGAAATATTCTCGTAGGCCTTGTACATATTAGAAAAACACGTATTTCCGCCCCAACTTGGCAATCTAATTGAATAAAGTAATGTCGCTTTATGAGGTTCTTTATAATAACTGGTATCATGATGAAACCACATTTCACCATCGCCAAAGGCCCCTATGGGTTCTCCTGTTTTTTCATCACGAATATTGGTTACAAACATAAATGGGGTTTCATAACTCCCTCCGGGCGTGGACCCGTTCGGCGAGCGCCGTCTTTCGCCTAGCCCCCCGAAGGTATTAGCAAATGCTATCTGCTCTTCTTCGGAAATATCCTGATCACGAAAAACGACGACAACATGCTCGTGAAATGTGCATTCTATTTGTCTCTTGGTTTCTTCATCAATTGGCTGACGAAGATCCACACCCTTGATCTCGGCACCACATGCGTCTGAGAGCGGTTGAACTGTTATTGGCATATCGTAAAATCCATTAACTTTATATGATTAAAATAAATACCACGATTAGGTTGGGAAGTGAAACTATCCTTAAAAAAATACATGGATTAAAATACCGTCATGAAAATCAAAAAACTTCAAGGGTCCTTTGGAGCAAAAGTTTGCAATATCGACCTGAAATCAAACCTTGAACGCGAAGACTTCGAAAAAATTAAAACGGCTTTTGTTAAATACCAACTCTTAATTTTCCCTAGTCAAAAGCTGGAACCTAAACACCAGTTGACTTGGAGCAAACATTTCGGCCCTATCCAGAAATTATATGCTGAGGAGCATCGGATCCCTGACTGCCCTGAGGTTGTTGTTCTATCCAATGAGCAAATAAATGGGAAACATGTTGGAGTTGTAGCTGCGGGTGACTACTGGCACTCGGACTTATCGCCAAGTAATAATCCAGGGCTTGCCACGATACTCTATGCCCGAAGGTTACCTAGTGAAGGTGGGGACACCGAATTTGCTGACATGCACATGGCTTATCAAACTTTATCAACCAAAATGAGAAAACAGATTGCCAACCTGAGGGGCATTCATTGCATCAGCAAATTACGCAATCACCGTGTCAAAGTTACTCGTCCTGGAGGCAGAGCCTATTACAAAAAACAAAACGAGATCCCGGATGTAAGCCACCCCTTAGTCCGAACCCATCCGGTCTCAGGCCTGAAATCACTCTATTTATCTCCAAGATTTACAATTGGTATAGAGAACATGGAGGATATAAAGGCACAGCCACTTCTTGATGAATTGTTTGCCCATCAAATTAAACCAGAGCATATTTATAGACATAAATGGAAGATTGATGATCTGGTTATGTGGGATAACCGTAGCCTGAATCATCGCGCTTGCGGTGGCTACAAGACTGACGACATTCGAAGGATACATCGTACATCAACTTTAGGCGATCAACCTTTTTAATAAATTAAAAATACTAGACACCATCTAAAATTTCGATGATCTCTTCAGCCCTTACGGGAGTACTATTTATCTCAGCGCCAAAAGGCTTTAACGCATCACACACTGCGTTTGCTATTACGACGGGTGGAGCTATTGCACCGCCTTCTCCCAACCCTTTGAACCCAAAAGCATTTCTAGGGGAAGGCGTCTCCATATGTATTACCTTAATGGGGGGGACATCAGCCGCAGTTGGTAACAGATAATCGAGAAAACTTCCGGTTGTAAGCTGGCCAAACTCATCGTAACAAAGTTCTTCCAACAAACCTCCACCAATACCCTGAACCAGGCCTCCCTTGACTTGGCCATCTGCAATTCCTGGATTAATCAGTTTGCCGGCATCATGTACCTCCACATACTTCTCTATTTTTACCTCTCCGGTCTGGGGATCAATCTCAACTATGGCAGCATTTGCTGCATACGCCCACGTGACGGTAGGTGGCTCAAAATAAGCCGTCCCTTCCAACCCCGCCTCCATTCCCTTTGGTCGTTGGTGTATCCAACCGGGTAAAGAGGCTTTTGCAACCTCTTTCAGAGTTACAGACATTTCTGGAATTCCTTTGACGCAAACAGAGCCATCGCGTAATTCCAAATCAGCCTCAGACGTCTCTAATATATTAGCAGCAATAGCGAACACTTTCTCCTTTACTTTTTCACTCGAATCCTTGATAGCGCCTGACGCCGTTACAGCGCTGCGGCTCGCAATAGTGCCATATCCCATCGTGACATGAGATGTATCTGCTAATGTGACCACAACATCGTCTATCGAAACTCCCCAAATATCAGCAGCAACCTGAGCAAAAGCCGTTTCATGTCCCTGTCCTTGTGGACAGGCTCCAGTTGCAACCATCACTTTCCCGGAAGGATCTATTTTAACTGTTGCTCCCTCAAAGGGTCCAATACCAGTACCCTCAACATAGCACCCGAGACCCAAACCTAAATATTGACCATTTTCTGACGCTTCCTTCTGGCGCAGGCGGAAGGCCTCCAGACCGCCAACACCCTTTAAAGCCTTGCGTAAAGCCTCGGGATAATCACCACTATCATATTCGACCATGACACCATCACGATATGGCAAACCAATAGCGAATGGCATCTGCTCTGGCTGAATCATATTTCGGAAACGCACAATTGCCGGGTCAAGGCCTAGCTCATTAGCTACAATATCGATGGAACGTTCCATTGCAAAAGTAACTTCGGGACGCCCTGCACCACGGTACGGAGCATTTGGCGTTCGGTTGGTCATCATAACCTTGCAATCCGCCTCATAAACAGGAATGTCATATGGGCCAGTAAAATGGACAATCGAATTTCCTGCAATTGCCGCTCCTACCGGCGAATAAGCTCCTGAATCAACGAGAAATTCATTTTTTATTGCAATTATTTTTCCATTATCATCAAAACCCACCTCTACGTCGAAAACTATGTCGCGAGAATGTGCTGCGTTGAGAATATGCTCGTGCCTATCTTCTACCCATTTTACAGGACGGCCTAACCTTTTAGAAAGATATGCAATCAAAATGTCCTCTGGATAGACATGCCCTTTTCCTCCGAAGCCGCCGCCAACATCTGGAGCTACAACTCTGACCTGTTCCTCTGCCATATTCAGCGCATTCGCCACTTCACGGCGAACCCAATGGACCACTTGCGTGGATGACCAGACCGTAATGGTGTCCGTACGAGAATCATAATCAGCAATCACCCCACGACACTCCATAGGCATAGCTGCATATCGATGATGAAAAAAATGCCTTTTGATTCGGTGTGGCGCTTCTCGAAGAGCCAACTCGCTGTCTCCTGTTTTTGCATGTAGGGATGCCGCTATGTTTTGTGGTAGCTGGTCGTGAACTAGTGCGGCGCTTTTCTCGATAGCAGCCTCAGCATTTGGCACCGGTTCTAATGGATTAAAATCTGTGTTAATCAATTCAACCGCGTCTTCGGCGGAATATCTATCCTTAGCGACAACTAGGGCATATGGTTCACCCACATATCGAAGTTTATCGTAAGGAATTAGCGTCTGATCTGGAATTTGAATTTGAGGATCCATTCCCTCACGCCACGTTTTAGGCGCCGTGACCTGCATGCCACTTATTGGTGGCAAGACCCCTTGAAGATCTTCTCCAGATAATGCAAGTTCCACGTCCGCCTGTAATCGCGCGTCTTCAAGATTAACTTTAGTTATTTGAGCATGAGGCAACTGACTGCGAGCGAAAGCAACATGCAGCATACCCTCCATCTTCATATCCCCTACAAAGGTACCAGCTCCTGTGATAAGGCGCTTATCCTCTCGACGTGCCACAGAACGACCAATATAGGTCGGCATTGCCTCAGCCACTGGGATCCTCCCGCAAAACAGGCTCGCCGTGAACCTGCTTTGCATACTCTGTCACGGCCTTGATAATACCTTCATAGCCTGTACAACGACAGAGTACTGCCGACATTCCAACTTTAATATCCTCTTCACTAAGTGAACTATGGCTCTCCACCAAATCAATGGCTGTCATCAACATTCCCGGCGTACAATAACCACATTGTAAGGCGCGGTTCTCAGAAAATAATTTTTGCAAAGGGTGTAACTCTTCCCCATCCGCTAACCCTTCAACTGTTTTTATTTCCGCGCCGTCAACCTGCAAAGCAAACATGAGACAAGATCGTACCGCAACCCCGTCAACTATTACTGTGCATGCACCACATACCCCGTGTTCGCAGCCTACATGCGTACCCGTCTTTCCCAAAACATCACGCAAAAAATCCGACAGTAACATGCGATCACTAGCCGTACCATTTAGTAGCTTTCCATTAACTTTAACAGCTACTTTGCGCCTTTCAGACATCGACCACACCTGCATTATGTAAACACTTATTTATTGCTCGTGCTGTTACAACTCCGGTTAAACGCCGTCGATAAGATGCACTAGCATTATGGTCAGACATTGGATCTATCGACGCGGCGGCAGCGGCGGCCGCCGCTTTGATAGCATCTCTACCGACACCTTCATTTAGAATGATTTTTTCTGAAGCACGCAAGCGCATAGCTACCGGGCCAGCTCCGCATGCTGCAAGATTGACTGCCGTAGGAATTTTATCACGAAACGTGATTTGAGCCGCTACTCCCGCAATTGCAAAATCTCCGTGCCTTCGAGCAATTTCTTCAAATGCTGCACCCGAATTTTCAGGAATTTTTGGAATAATAATTTTAGTTAAAAGCTCGTCTGGCTCGAGGGAGGTTGTTAGAACATCTTGGAAAAAATCGGATGACTTGATAAGTCGTTCGCCTCTAATACTTTGCACTAAAAATACCATTTCCAACGCAAGTGCGGCGGCCGGATACTCTGCAGCTGGATCCGCATTCGCAAGACTTCCACCAATTGTTCCTCGACTGCGGATTGGCAAATGGGCAATATTTTTTGTTGCCTCCCACAACAACGGTGCGCAATCACGAATAAGCTCGCTAAATTCAATGCTCCTCTCACGGGTCATAGCGCCAATTTCTATTTGGCCCCCAACTTCTTTTATATAGTCCAGTTCAGGAATTTTATTTAAATCTATTAAAACCCCGGGGCGACTTAAACGAAAATTTAATAGCGGCACTAAACTTTGCCCTCCTGCCAAGGGTCTGGCTTCCATCCCATAATTCGAGAGTAACGAGACAGCATCCTCAATCGTGGTCGGTGTTAAAATGTCTAGCGGTGGAGGCTTCACTTATTTACCTAGTTTAATTCTTTATGCCCTTATAAAAACAGATCGTACAATCAAGTCAAACAAGTAATAGCGTGAATTACTGATTAATTAAATGATCTGTGAAATTGGTTTTAGTTGTAAGTAATTGTAATATCAGGCATTACAGAAGATCTTGTCTTAAATAGACTTCTTCAGGGGACCTTTTACCAACTTGAAAACACCCATAATTACAGAACGGCTGTCCAGCGCTTGGCTAAAAATGCCTGGGAACATTCGTGGTATCGTGTGGCTAAGTATAGGCGCCTTCCTATTCTCCGTTACTGATGTCATCGTCAAACAATTGGGTAAAAAATTTGATCCGACCGAGCTAGCTCTATTTAGAT
This sequence comes from Rhodospirillaceae bacterium, assembly GCA_002719885.1. Taxonomy (GTDB): domain Bacteria; phylum Pseudomonadota; class Alphaproteobacteria; order MPNO01; family UBA2964; genus UBA2964. The sequence goes on from PBFH01000040.1 coordinate 25,440, forward strand.
ATGGCATTGGCATGATTATCCTCGCTCCCGTTTTTATCAAAATGGGCGTCGCAGAATTGAAAACACAGCGTATTGGACTTCACATCGTGAGAATGTCTCTTGCCATGGCCGCGCAGCTCGGAATCTTCATCACTGTAATTAATATGCCCCTAGCAGATGCAACCGCTATTTATTTTTCCAAGCCACTGTTCACTACCGTAGTTGCCGTGATTTTTATTTCAGAGGTAGTGAGTGGTCGACGGTGGATGGCTACTATTGTCGGTTTTGTCGGTGTTATAATTATGATCCAACCAGGTGCTAATACAATAAATCCAATTGCTCTTATTGCGGTAGCCTCCGCATTGGCATTTGCAACGGCAAATGTTTTGATCCGGGTACTGGCCAGAACTGAGCCGCCCAATCGAATTTTATTCTATTATCATATAGGCGGTATCATTGTTTTTACCGGACCAGCAATTTGGTTTTGGACCATGCCAGCAGGTATAGAATGGGTTCTCCTCATCTCAATAGCTGTCCTGACAACATTGGGTATGACTTGTTTTGTCCGCGCATTTTCAGCAGGAGAAGCTAACGCCGTGGGACCTATAGAATATATTCGGTTAATTTATGCCGCCCTCTTTGGATATTTTTTATTCAATGAGGTTCCTTCTCTCTGGACCGGATTAGGAGCTATTCTAATAGTTGCCAGTGCAATTTATATAGCGCGAGACGAAGCCCAAAAAGCCACCAAGGTGAGAGATTAGTCATCCTTTCATGATGGAACGCCTAAAAAATCGTTGGATTGCGCTTCCCGGCAATTTTCGCGGTATTTTATGGATAACCATGGGAACAGTAGCATTTGCACTTAACGATGTACTTATCAAACTATTGGGTAAAAAATTTGGGCCCATGGAGCTCGCGTTCTGCCGCTACTCGATTGGGCTTTTGATCCTCTCTCCAATCTTCATCCGTTTGGGCTGGTCTGAATTGAAAACTAGTCGACCGGCAATTCATTTAACCCGCCTTGTAATTGCATGCATCGCACAGTTAGGAGTATTTTATTCAGTAATTCACCTCTACCTTGCTGATGCAACCGCTATCGCTTTTTCACGGCCTTTATTCACCACAATTGTTGCTGTTTTACTTCTATCCGAACTAGTAACAACGCGGCGCTGGATAGCCACTGGGCTTGGTTTCATTGGAGTGTTAATTATGGTGCGGCCAGGTCATAGTGGTTTCGATCCAGTTGCCCTCATTGCACTCATCAGCGCCTGCACTTTTGCAATTGCAAACGTTCTCATTAGAATGATGGCATCTACGGAACCACCCAATAGAATTCTTTTTTATTATCATGCTGGAGGGTCATTAATTTTTGTCATCCCGACAATTATCTTGTGGCAAACCCCGATTGGCTCAGAATGGTTTTTACTAGCTGGCATCGGTATAATGACGACTATAGGCATGAGCGGATTTATAAGAGCCTTCTCCGCCGGCGAAGCCAATGCCGTTGGTCCGATGGAATTTATTCGCCTGATTTACGCTGTTATCCTTGGCTATTCCATTTTTGGAGAAGTTCCAGATTATTGGACCTTTACGGGAGCATTTATAATTATCGTTTCTACCATTTATATTGCAAGAGATGAGGCTCGGGGTCGCAATCGTGATCGTTAAAGCCCGGAGGAATGATGCACCAGCTTGTTTTCAATCTTTCTTTTTTAAAGTGGCTTCTCGACGGGCAATATAATAACTGCTAGCAAAAATAACCGCCGCACCCGCACCTGTCCACAAATCAGGGTTTTCTTGGAAAAATACTAAACCTAAACAAGCACTAAATGGTAATTTCAGAAAATTGAAAGGCATTACAACTGAAGCCTCTCCGACCGCCAGGGCACGAATTATACCCTGCCTCGCAAGCGAGCTAAAAATACCCATCGCTATAATCCATAAAAAATGTTCGGTTCTAATTTCGTTCCAGAACCAGATGGCCGGAATGATACTCAGGGCCGTCATCATCAAAAAATCATAGTAAATAATTTTATTGGAGCTGTCTGTCTTAGATAATGTCTTTGTAGAAACGTTAATGATCGCATAGGCACAGCTTGTCCCCAACACCCCCAAAGCCGCTAGGGTGAGTTCTTGAAAGCCAGGGCGGATTATAATCATGGCACCCACAAATCCAATTATCAGTGCTGCCCAGCGCCTTGGGCCGGTAGGCTCACCAAGAAATATCGAAACAAATAAAACGGTAAAAAGGGGCGATGTAAACATCAGTCCGGTAACGTCCTGCAAAGGAAGGGAAGCAAGTGCGAAGATTAATAATAACATTCCTACATAGTTTAGGGACCCCCTGACTAAATAGGCGCTAAAGTGATTGGTTCGGAGAATACCTATACCAACCTTCATAATCCACGGCGCCATAAGTATCACGCCTAGAAAAGAACGGAAAAATACTAATTGAAAAACGCCAAAATCATTAGACAAATAACGCACAACAGCATATGTCGCTGCATAATTGAAACTGGCAAAAATCATCCAAAAGATACCCCGGGTAGATGCCGGTAATGCCTCAAAGACCGCTACCGCTCGTTTCAATTTACTATTCATAAATTCATTCAACTAATTTTTAGACAAGAGAGTTTGATCACGAAGTTTGATGTGGTTCAAAACGCATCTTTTACTTTTCACTCCCAGGTAAGCCAATTCAGATTAGTCGTTAGACACTTTTTTAGACAATAAATTGATACCCATACGTTTAAGGCAGGGTTTCATTTGTCGACTTACCAGATTGTTTAACTTTCGGGCCACATGATTGAGATGATCAGTCCAACTTAATAAATAAATTAGGTTATTCTCCAGGATTAAATTTTAAATAATCTATTTGATAAGAAATCATATTGTTTCTTCCAAAATCATGCCAAATAAAGACCTACCGATCGGAGTAGAAAAATCATCTAAATCAAGAATTATATCAAAGTGATTACGCCCTTTCATTTCAAAAAAATCACAGACCATACCCTTCAAACTCCAAGCTTTAGCATACTCAATGCTTTGACGTTTAAATTCATTTGTCTCGTTCTCTCCAAAAGATATAACCAAGCGACCCCCATCATCAGGTAAATGGCGAATCGGACTATTCCTCTCAACTGACGCGTGATCGAGTTTTATCCATTCATTGATATTTGACAATCGAATTGGTTCCAAATCATACAAGCCACTTAAAGCTATCGCGCCTTTAACAATATTTAAAGGTACGTCAAATCTCGACTGCCAGCCGCCGGCAAGCAACATTCCAGTTAAATGTCCTCCCGCAGATGACCCTCCTAAAAATATGCGACTGTTATCACCACCAAACTGATTTGAATTGTTATATACCCACGCCAACGCCCGGCGACATTGTGCGACGATCAAATCGAGCGACGCGAATGGTGCTAAGGAATAGTTTAATGTCACGAGAGTAATACCACGAGCAACCAAGCCAGGAGCCATTGATGCTGAATCCTTCTGGCTTAAAGCCTTCCAATATCCTCCATGAATAAAGACGAAAATAGGAGAGTTAATACCCGCGGGGAATATATCCATAACCTCGTCTTCATGATTGCCGTAGGAAATATCCTCCATGCAATCAAGTATACCCCGAGCGTGCGCACTTCGTTTGGTATAGTCTGCCAGATATTCCTCCACGTCAGACACCGTTGCCCTTGCATTATAATTGTAATCAAGAGCTCTTTGATCGTAATTTTGGTAAATAACTGTCATACTAATTTTTCTAACACTAGTGGATACTTTTGGATTGAGGTATAAATTAGTGCGCTTTTTGAAATTTAACTTTCAAACCACTCAAAACTCCCAACATTCATGAGTGGCATCCGGAAAAAACCATTTTTAGCAAGCCATTGGCTAACTTCGGTGGCCGAAGTCCGCTTTAACCTAGCCAAATTAACGTGAGGCACAAACTTTCTATTTAAATCCCGTATACCATCTTCTTTAAGAACCGCCTTAATCTGCTTGCACAAAGTAAGTAATCCATCATTTGCCTCTACCCTTGCCCAAAGCAAATGAATATTTTTACCAGTTTTAAAATAACCTACACCCGAAAACTTCAATTAAAGTTGTCCAACTCTGGCTCTTCAACCTCACCTATAAATCCCAAAGTTAGGTGAAAACTTTCCTCATTAATCCAGCGTGCAGACTGAACACCACAGCAAATTGTTCTCAGACTTCTTCGATGGCTGTCAGGTATAGACAGGGCGCCAAAAAGACGGATCAATGTATTATTGCTAGAATGCCCGTATATCCATAAAGTCTGCTATTGGAAATTTCACCATTAGCAAAAAACCCTATAAGTGGAACATCTTCTCCGAGAATTTTTGAAATTGTCGCCAGTTCGGCAGAACTTGGGCCAAACAAATTTGGCCCACGGGCAACACAAGTAAAATAAAACGCCGCGCGAGGTAATCTGCCCGCACGCGCCTTTACTTCCGAAACCATTTTTTCCAAGTCGGCTTTTGCAGCTGCTCCATCGCGTCGTACAAACATAACCTGATCACCAGCCGCAATACGTTCACCGATTGAAACCCACCCTTTCTCTGGATAAACTCCCAGTAGATTACGAACAACATAGTCGCCTGTATCTGATCCAATCACAGGAAGTGCCGCATGTACGTAACCGTTAATCTTGCTTAAGTCCCGAGCCAACAGTTCCCCGATATCTTCCTTAAATACTTCAAATGCCGGCTGGCCATCTAGGGCCAAAATAATATTATCACGACCCCGACTAACGCGATGTAATGATCCTATTGGAGAACAACCTTGGGTTAAACCTGTGGCAACGCCAATATCACTACCAAATAATATACCTGAGACCCCACCATCGGTTACCTCACCCGCAATCTGGTCCATCGAACCACGTGAGGCCGTCATGCCCCCAACCAGAAAAGAATGTGTCTGCCCCTGAATACGGGAAAATATTTTTTCTAGCCCTGGCACCCTCGGATCGGCATGAATAATGCCAAATACAGGATGATGTTTTCTTGCCCACTCCAGAACCTCTAAGGGCAAATCTCGATCTCCCGGCCTTATGGTTGGCAAAATGCAAAAATTTTCTGGTGGTACCGTGCCGACCATAAGGGCCATTGCGGGCATATCGAAGAATTCAGCATTAGAAACACACACTCCAAATCCGATTGTCCCGACCCAATCATGTATTCGGGTAGCGTCTTTCAGTCGTTTCAAGATCATGTGCAAGTCTTCGTCTAGAGAGTCTGAGACATATACAAAACCCAGATTAGACCCCTTCACTGATTTTCCCAGTGCCAATAAGCAAGCCTCCGTCAATTCTTTCCAATCACCACCGGTTGCGTGGGAAACGGAAAACCCTTCTGATTGCACTCTCGATTCAGTCACGTTTTGTTACTCCCTGCGGGATTCTACCCTGCAATAAAAGGACAACATACGGCACTATGCGGTCAACTATCTCCGCAACACCGCGTGAATTTGGATGTATTCCATCATCTTGATTGAGTGCAGGTTTTGCAGCAACACCCTGAAGAAAAAACGGATATAGTAAGACCTCGTGCTTTTCAGCAAGGGCATGGAAAACCCTATTAAAAATTTTCCCATATTCAGGCCCCAAATTAGGAGGGGCTCTCATACCGGTGAGCAATATTTTTACGTCCGCCGCCTTCAGTCTGACAATGATATTTTCAATATTATCTTGCATAGCCAAAGGATCTAAGCCTCTCAATCCATCATTGGCCCCTAATTCAATAATTGCAAATTCAGGCTTATCAGCAAGTGTCCATTCAAGGCGGGCTCTACCCCCAGCACTTGTGTCGCCGGAGACACCGCCATTAAGAACTTTAACTTTGAAACCCTCTGCGACTAACTTCTTCTGCAACAATGCCGGAAAGGCTTTATCGGCTGGCAACCCGTACCCTGCTGTAAGGCTATCACCCAATACCAGTATCTTTTTCAGATCTGTGGCCTGTACTGCAGTAGCAATAGACAATATAAAAAATAAAACAATAGGCATAAAAACACTCAACTTGATTATTTTGTAGGATAGATCATATCTATTGAAGATAACGCAATTGAATAATTGTATAACTATAGTTTCTATGATTTTTTTCCACCCTAATTAAAATAATTGTTATTGGTTTCACCTCAATGATCACATTGAATGATATTCATTTAAAATTGGAGGGTCCTGCGGGTCCGGTTAAAGTGCTTCGCGGCCTTAATTTATCCATTGCCGAAGGGGAGACCGTTAGTGTAGTTGGTCCATCAGGCTCTGGAAAAACGACAATGCTGATGGTTATTGCAGGCCTAGAGCGTGCGACTTCCGGAATAGCTAGCGTTAATAATATTGATTTAGACAGCCTAACTGAGGATCAACTCGCGCTATTTCGTCGAGAAACAATGGGAATTGTTTTTCAGAACTTCCATTTAATTCCTACAATGTCAGCGCTTGAAAATGTCGCCATACCTTTTGAATTTTCAGGGGTCGATGATGCTTTTGAAAGAGCCCTACAGGGCCTCGACTCGGTAGGACTCGGTCATCGAATTCATCATTATCCTGGCCAGTTATCAGGCGGGGAGCAGCAACGCGTCGCGTTAGCTCGGGCATTTTCTATTAATCCTCGTATATTACTAGCGGATGAGCCGACAGGAAATCTCGATCAAGACACAAGTGATGCAATTATAGATTTATTATTTTCACTTACTGATCAGCACAATACCACCTTGTTACTTATTTCGCACGATGCGGCTATCGGTAGGCGTTGCCAGCGAGAAATTCGGATTATCGACGGGAGAATCTCTGATGAGGACAACTCTTGAAACCCATGTTACCAATACGACTAGCCTGGCGTGATTTGCGCGGTGGGTACAAAAATTTCAAGATCTTTTTTGCTTGCCTTGTTTTAGGTGTAGGAACTATAGCAGGAATAGGATCCACATCATCATCGATTTTTGCAGGTCTAGAAGCGGAGAGTAGGAACCTACTAGGCGGAGATATTGCACTTCGAGTTGCACATAGACCGATAAACTCAGTCCAATATAACTGGATAAAGGACAGGGCAGAAATTTCTCGAGTGACCTCGATGAGGTCAATGGTTCATAATAAGAACACGAAAAAGAGAACTCTCATCAATCTAAAGTCAGTTGACTCATATTACCCGCTTTTTGGCTCACTATCGCTAAGCCGCAACGGCCGACTTAAAGACTTTTTAAAGCGAAAAGATGGTATTTGGGGGGCCATTGCCGAACAAACAATCCTAGAAAGATTAAAAGCCAAAATTGGTGATATTGTTAGGATTGGAAATGCGTTTTACCGCCTTAATGCCGTCCTAGTATCTGAACCAGACAGTATTGGAGGTATTCGGGCAATAACACGTGGACCGCGTCTTATGATATCGGCAAAAAGCCTGAATAGTACTGGTTTGATCCAGCCAGGAACCCAAATATCTTATCATTATCGATTGAGGTTACCAAAAAACTATTCTCTTAAGGAGTTCAAAAATGCTCTTTCCAAAGAATTTCCTAATGCCGGCTGGCGTATGCGTGACAGGAATACCGCAGCACCTAGCACCGAACAATTTATCAATTACACAGCACAATTTTTGACGTTAGTGGGACTTACTGCACTCCTTATCGGCGGAGTAGGCGCAGGCAATGCAATTCGTGGTTACCTCGATGGTAAAATGAGAATTATTGCCACTCTGAAATGTATCGGCGCTGAGAAACGTCTGATCTTTATGACATGGCTTTTAGAAATAGCTATCATGACCTTAGGCGCTATCACTATTGGCCTTGTTTTAGGATGTGCAGCTCCCGCAGTTATCTCCAAAGGATTGTCAGGATTGCTGACTGTACCCTTAAAATTGGGAATTTATCCGGGCCCGCTTCTTATAGCCGCCACCTATGGCATCCTTGTCGCCGTACTTTTTTCAATGCTTCCGCTAGCTCGTGCCTGCTCAGTTAAACCCGGCAACTTATTTCGGGATCACATTATACCAATTAAAGTTGGCTTTAATTTACCTATTTACTGTGTTACCATTTTATCTCTCATAGCCCTTGTGCTGTTAGCTATATTCACTTCACATGATATAAAAATCGCATCAGGCTTTATAGCAGGGACAGCAGCAGCCTTTCTATTATTCTTTGGAGCCGGGCATATCATTATTAGATTTTCTAGAATTGTTGGTACGGTAAAAAACGCGCGCTTGCGACTTGCTCTCGCCAATTTAAACCGACCCGGGTCACAGACAGCCAATATTGTACTTTCTATGGGACTAGGTCTTACGGTATTAATTGCGGTTGTAGTGGTGGAAAGCAATATCAAACGTCAAATTACCGAGACAATGCCATCCACAGCTCCGGCTTTTTATTTTATTGATATTCAGCCTCACCAAATTTCTGCTTTTAAAAAAATAGTGCAACAAACCAGACCAATAAAAAAAATTATTGAGGTCCCAATGCTTCGAGGCAGAATAACCCACGTTAAAGGGGTTCCTGCATCGAAGGTGAAATCTGCATCTAATACTGCATGGGTTTTGCGCAGTGATCGCGGATTAACCTGGAGCCGACACCCTCCCAAAGAAGCAAAAATTATAGATGGATCATGGTGGAATCAGGATTATGAGGGCCCGCCACTTGTGTCCTTTGATGCCGGAGCTGCAAAGGGAATCGGGGTTGGCATCGGTGATAAAATCACAGTCAATATCTTAGGTCGTCCAATCACAGCAACCATTGCCAATCTGCGTGCCGTAGATTGGAAATCCTTAAGAGTCAATTTCGTCATGGTGTTTTCTCCAGGTGTTATTACAAATGCCCCGCAGACGCATATTGCTGCTATCCACCTTGACCCCAAATATGAGAATGCAGTGGAAAATGCCGTTACGGGAAAATTTTCCAATATTAGTGCCGTTAGAGTGCGGTATGTGCTTCAGGCTATCAGCAGCCTGATGGATCGTATTGCCGGCGCAATCCAGATAACCGCTCTAGTGACAATTTTAGCTGGAACAATGGTTCTGGCAGGCGCAATAGCGGCTGGTCAACAAAGGCGTATTATAGATTCTGTGGTGTTAAAAGTATTGGGTGCACGAAAACGGGACATTGTAATGACAATGCTTATAGAATTCATATTTATCGCGTTTCTTACCGCAATAATTGCTGCTGCCCTCGGAACATTGGCAGGATGGGCGGTGATTAGCATCATAATGAAGGCAGAATGGATACCCATATTCGATGTTGTTTTATTAACGACGTTTGGGGCCACTATTTTTATGGTGAGTATTTCAGTTTTAGGAACCTGGCGGGCCTTGGCTCAGAAACCGGCAGCTATTCTTCGAAATGAGTGATTGCATAGCCAATTAAATTTTTTATGACAATTGACAGAAGGTCTTGATTTCCCCGTTTCAATAACCATACTAAGTTCGAAAACATAAATCATCTTAAAGAGGGTTATGATGGCATTTGGAACAGAACGTAAAGCGGTATTTACTGGCAGCGCCGCAGATCAGGCCGCCTATGATGAAGGCCTACGAGCCTATATGTTACGGGTATATAATTATATGGCTTCTGGGCTTGCATTAACAGGGATCGTCGCACTTGTAATTGCACAAATGTCAGTAAACTTTAACGATGCGGGTCAAATTACTAGCCTAACACAACTGGGGCACACTCTTTTTAATACTCCATTAAAATGGGTCGTTATGCTCGCACCACTAGGTCTCGTTTTTTTCCTAGCCTCAAAGTTGCATTCGATGTCATTTTCCGGCGCGCAAACGACATTTTGGATTTATGCAGGGCTGATGGGTGTTTCTATGGCTACCATTTTCATGACCTTTACCGGTGCTAGTGTTGCTCGCGTGTTTTTTATTACCGCCGGAACATTCGCAGCAATGAGCCTCTACGGATATACAACGAAGAAAGATCTTTCAAAATTTGGTTCGTTTCTTTTTATGGGACTGATTGGAATTATCATAGCTTCTCTGGTAAATATCTTCCTTGAAAGTTCAGCCTTACAATTTGCTATTTCTGTTATTGGAGTGCTCGTATTTGTTGGACTTACTGCGTATGACACACAAAATATTAAAAATGAGTATGACGAATATCATGATGAGGAAACGAGTGGTAAATTAGCAATCTCAGGAGCTCTGCGATTGTACCTCGATTTTATTAATCTCTTTATTATGTTACTGCATCTTTTCGGAGATCGCCGATAACTAAACCTAGCTAATAACCGAGAAAAAAGGGTGCCAAACGGCACCCTTTTTAATAGAGACAGTTGAACAGTGTAAAACAATTAGCTACGCCGTTGCGCGAAAGCCTGCAACATCAGCTTCTTCTTCCAAAATTCGAGTAATAATTCTTCGCGCCTGAATGCCCCCTGCATCCTGATTAAAGTCTACCTGCTCTGGTAAATTATTCTCAAAAGCTCTTAGATTATTTTGCTGAGAGCCGATAACTGCCAAATCTTCTAAAAACGCTGTATGAACCTGGCGATAAACTAGTTCTGTTACAGTGGGATCATCAATTTGAAAATTGTGGGCCTGCGCCCAAAAATAATGAGTTGTGGTCTCAGTTTCAGGCGTTATAGCATTTAAATTTCGCATGGAAACTCCGTGCGACCGATCACCATCAAATGCACCAGTATTCGCTCGCGCACCGCCAACATCTAAACGCACAAACGCAGGCGGCGTAAATTCAATAATCTGCCACCGGTCGATATGTTCTTCCGGATTAAAACCACCCGCCTTTTGTATAAATGGCGGCGCCGGACTATCTGGTATCAGTCTAGTAACTCTTATCAGGTCGCCTTCGCGCTTAGTTTTGATAGGGTTTGAAGCTATAGCGTCAGTACCTAACGTTGTTGGATGGACAAATTGCAGGTGTGTAAGATCAAGGAGGTTATCGGTAAGAAGTTGATAGTTTCCCGGCAAATCAAGTTTTTCTCCTTTTGCCCGCCAATGAGGATCATCAAGCCAATGAAAATCTTCGATTTTTTCTGGATCTGCAAGTTTAGGATCGCCCATCCAAATCCAAATCCAGTGATATTTCTCAAAAACCGGATAGCTGCGGACCTTTGCTTCCGGAGGTATGTTGGTTTGGCTTGGTATGTGAACGCAGTTACCCGAGGGGTCGTAGGTCAAACCATGATATAGACACTCAACGTTATCGCCCTTCAAAACCCCATCGGACAAAGGCATGTGGCGATGACAACAACGATCCTCCAACGCTACTGGCGCGCCATCTCCGCGACGGTAAAAAACAATTGGCTCATTACAAATCGTACGTCTAAGCATCTCCTGACGTCGAATTTCTGTATCCCAAGCTGCCACATACCAAAAATTACGAGGAAACATAAATTTCTCCCAAACTTATTTAACCAAGTATATTACATACCCATACAAAAATTAGACCTGTAGCGATTAAAATCAAGCACCCGACCATTTTATTGGCAACCCTATTTTAGGATATATCCATTATTTGAACGCTAACTTGGCGGGAAATCTTATTACGTTCAATAGTCAAATTCACCTGATTGCCGATACCCACCTTTCGAAGCTCCTTCGTGAATCCCGCCAGAGTTTCTATTCTTGCACCATTAACATGAGTGACAATATCTCCAAGTGTCCGCCCATTTACAAGACCAACTAAACCCGCCTTGGCTGAAGATGTGCCCGGTAAAACATCGGCAATTATCAACCCTGTAATTCCAAGACGGGCCGCCATCTCTTCAGGCAATACAGTTATTCCAATCCCAGGCCTCGGGACCCGACCACTTGTAATAAGCTGCGGCACAATTCTATTTACTACATCTACCGGTACAGCAAAGCCGATACCAGCCGATGAACCAGAGCCAGAAATTATCGCGGTATTAACCCCGATTAGCCTTCCAGCGGAGTCTATAAGAGGGCCTCCAGAATTTCCCGGATTGATGGCGGCATCAGTTTGAATAACACCATCAACCTCACGGTTATTAGATGTTGGCAAACGACGATTTAATGCACTTATTATTCCGGAAGTGAGGGTCCGGCTTAAACCAAATGGATTACCAATCGCAAATACCGACTGTCCAACCTTTAAGGAACTCGATTTACCCAAAGGAATAGGAGCTCGGCCAGAGCGGGTTCCAGTCAAACGGATAACAGCCAGATCATAATCCGGAGTGGAACCTACAAATTTTGCTCGAACCACTTCTCCACTTTCTAAGCGCACGGCTATATCGTTCGCACCGGCAATAACATGATGATTAGTCACAACATGCCCGGCGCGATCCCATATAAAGCCTGAGCCAGTCCCACCGACCCGCTTTCTTCCAGTGTAATCACCTTGAGTGAAAATATATACCACGGATGGAGCTGTCGCATTAAAGATTTCTATCGTGCTTTTTTCAAGGTTGGTCAATGAGCCCCGCGGCGTCACTAAACGGGGTTTGTCGCCCGTTAAGAAGACGTTACGAATAAATTCATCGGCAACAAATACCGTTGCGATTATTAAAGACCAGATGATGACATAACGTGCGAATTTACTATTCATATTTACTGTCAAAAATTATTACCCTTAAAAGATAGCCGGATCACCAGACCAGGCCAATGCTTGACGAGAGCCTATTGAGTTTTAACAATACAGAACAATAAATCAAATAAAGGATTTAAGATGGGACAACTCGATAAACGGACAGTCATTGTTACAGGCGCGGCTCAGGGGATTGGTGCTGCCTACGCACGTGGACTAGTTGCAGAGGGTGCTAATGTTGTCATTAACGATGTTATAGACCCAGCCCCGCTCGTAAATGAATTAACCGCCGCTGGCGGCGACGTCATTGGCATAACTGCCGATGTTACTGATGACGATCAGATTGATAGTATGGTAGCCAAAACCGTTGAAAAATACGGACGTATTGATGGTTTAATTAATAATGCCGCCCTGTTCGGTAAAATTGCCCGACGGCGATTTGAAGAAATTGATATTGAAGAATTTGATGCTGTTATGCGCGTCAACATCCGCGGAGTATGGCAAGTTTCACGCGCTGTTATAAATATTATGCGGAACCAAAGATATGGCAAGGTTGTCAATATAGCTTCTGGAACAGTATTTAAGGGAACACCAATGCAGTTACACTATGTTACATCCAAGGGTGCAATTATTGCCCTCAGCAGAGCAATGGCCCGCGAGGTCGGAGAAGATAATATTTGTATCAATACAATTGCGCCTGGACTTACGCGAAGCGAAGCTGTGCTAAACGAGGGACAATTTTCAGATGAACATTTTGACGCAAATATAGGTAGTCGATGTATCAAAAGGGCAGAAGAACCAGAAGACTTGATCGGAACCGCGGTGTTTTTACTATCGCCAGATTCGGACTTTGTTACTGGTCAGGTGCTTTGTGTAGATGGAGGTTCTGTTACACACTAAAGTAAATAGAACAACAACATAGGAAGCGTAACTACCGATAGACCAGCAGAAATCAAAACCATGCTAGCAACCTCTTCTGGTTCACGTTTATAAATGACCGCGAAGAGATAGTTAGAGACCGCAACGGGCATACTGCTTTGAAGTATCACAACTGCTCGCACCATTCCCTCAAGCCCAAGATATTCGGCGACCCCCCACCCTATGATAAAGCCGATGCCAAGTCTGAATATACCTAGTCCAATTCCCCGAGGAAGTGAGGAAATCTTAAAACGACCCAAAGAACACCCAAGAGCAATTAATTGTAATGGGAAAGCCATGGCACCCAAAAGCTTCGTAGAGTCATATGCCCATTTTGGGAGAGTTATGTCTAACCACATCATTAATATCGCTACGAAAGCTGCCCACAATGCGGGCTCACGGGATAAATTACTTAGTGATAACTTACCCGAAGCGATAGCAGCTCCAATTGTGAAGGTGCCAACAGCACCTATTGTAAAATATACTAGAGCCAAAGCCAGACCTTCCTCGCCATAAGCAAAAAGCGAAACGGGTAGTCCCATACTACCAACCAATGGAAAAATCATTGACGGGAGGTAGGCCGGGAAGGACAATCTCCATAATCGCAAAAAGATTGCAGCGAAAAGGGCCGTAATCAGATAAATTATGGTTGCCGCAATGGCAATTTCGGTAAGTGCCGAAAATTCAAGACGAACTTTGCTAAATGTAGCAATAATAAGGCAAGGCACCGAAATTTTATAAACGAGTGTAGATACAAGATCTGAGTCAAAATCACGCCCAGTTCTGATCCAAACTAGACCAATTGCTGCACATAAGAATACGGGTAGTACGATGGCCGCAAGCTCTGCAATAATCCCCAATAGACTAACCCTGCAATACAAACAACATCAGAAAGGGAAGGGTAGCCAAAGACATAAAAGTAGACACAACCACTATACCTGCAACGCCATTTGCTTCGCGATCGAAACGTGCTGCTAAAAGATAATTCATTACTGCGGTGGGCATAGCACATTGAAGTATTAGTACACCGCGCGCAACGCCTTGGAGTTCAAAAAGTTCAGCGAGTAAAACTCCCAGACCGAATCCTATGAAAAGACGAACAAAACTTAGCCAGAAACTCTTTTTAAAATCACTAACTTCTAAGCGCGACAAAGAAACACCAAGTGCAACCAACATTAGTGGAATGGACATACCGCCGATGATTTCAGCGGTATTTGCGACCCATCTCGGTGGCGCTGTTTCCGTACACATAAAAATTAAGGCAGCAGCAATTATCCAAATAAAGGGTGTTTTGAGCATCGAAATAAGTGACCATTTACCTGAGGCACAAGCGAACCCGATCGTCACATTTGCCGTCGACATCAACACAAATACGCTGATGCCAAGGGCCAGACCTACATCACCAAATGCGAATAAACAGAGTGGCAGGCCCATGTTTCCATTATTAGGAAAAGAAAGTGCCGGTAAAAAAGCGCCTATCTCCAACCTAAACATTTTAAGCAGAATGGCACCAATTATGAGATTAGCTGCGAGAAAAATACCAAAAATACCAAAAATTTCCCCAAATTCAGCCGGAGAAACATCTAATTTTGTCAAAGTAGAAAAAATTAAAGCAGGCACACCAAAATTCAGTGTCAGCATTCCTACAAGTGTGGTGTCGAAAGGTTTTCCTGACCGACCCCACGCATAGCCTATCCCTGCTATTACAAACAGTGGGGCAATAATACTTACTATTTGGACGACGAGTGACACTGAATTACTTAAATTGTGAACAATAAAGAAAGATTAGATGCATTGTGACCTGTTATTACAAAACAAAAAACCCCGGAGGCTTATACCAATTTACAGATAGTAAATTTAAATATTAGTTGAATTTTAGTCTGACCGGACTTTAATTTACCCATCACAAAATTATTGAACAGCAGAAATGGTCAAAATAGATAAAATTTATACTAGAGGTGGAGATAAGGGGAAAACATCTCTTGGGGATGGCAAGCGATTGTCCAAGAATTCCATGCGAATAAGTTCCATTGGTGATGTTGACGAAACTAACTGCGCCATTGGCCTAGCTCTCACAATCCTAAATCCGGAGGAAGAAGCTGCAAAAGTTTTATCCCGTGTCCAGAATGATCTTTTTGATTTAGGGGCCGATTTAGCTATACCAGGGGCAGATATAAATGATGGTAACCTGCGTATCCAAAAGATACAGGTGACCCGACTTGAAGAGGACATCGATTCACTCAACGAAAATCTCTCAACACTGCAATCTTTTATCTTACCGGGGGGGGCCAAGTCTGCCGCCCACATCCATGCTGCACGTGCTATTGTTCGCAGAGCAGAACGCTCTTTGATTGCCCTAGCAGAATCTGAAGCCGTCAATCAGTTCGCTTTACAATATTTAAATAGGTTGTCTGACTTGCTTTTTGTTTTGGCTAGGACAAAAAATGATTTCGGAAAGAGCGAACCATTATGGGTGCCAGGCAAAAATATTAAAAAATAGTCTCACAAAAGAAGATAATATGTTTTTAAGGAAGAACGTTAAAAATAGCCTCTCCAGTCCGTTCCTCAACATAGCGTCCAAATCGAAACTTTACTTCGGGGCCGTCCATTGTGGCTGTTCGTATCTCCTTGCCTACTTTTTCGACATTTAGCACAACGAAACTATGGCCTTCTTCCATAACTGCTTCATCAAACCGGTCCTTAAAATCCTCTAACTTGTCAAAACTATAAACTCTTTCGATACCACTGCCGTGCGCCAATTTTTTATAGTCTGCATGCTCACTAAATGGAATATCGACCTCTTCTGTCGACCCATAACATTTATTTGAAACTAAAAAATGAGTCAGGTTAGGCAAATTCATTTGTCGTTCAACAAATAACATGCCAGGATTCATGACAAAGGCACCATCCCCACTCATAGCCCAAACTTTAATCTCAGGATTGCCCACCGCGATGCCACTAGCAAACATAGATGACAAGCTCATGGATGCAGTCAGATAAAACACCCGATCCCGTTCGTGAGTTAGGTCCCACCAAGTTCCAGAGCTATGCCCCGCAGAAGTGACTACCAACTCATCTGTCCAGCGACTAACCATATATGCAAAGGTTTCGCGCAAATTCATAGTCATCTCAAGTTTCTCCGTTTAAAAGTTCCCGGCTCAAGATGACAGCACTAGGGCGATTATAAACGCGTGAATGACGGTGGACGCGTGGTATTTCTGAGAGTTGTTCACGGCTCTCCAAAACCTTGTAAGGCAACCCTATGGTATTTAGTACATCAAAAAAATAAATCCCGTTAGAAATTTGATACTTGGCTGTATCCCCGATTGCTCCTCGCATTGACACCAAAAAAAACATGGGTATTTCATATGTATAGTTGATCTTTGTAAT
Organism: Rhodospirillaceae bacterium; assembly: GCA_002719885.1. GTDB lineage: Bacteria > Pseudomonadota > Alphaproteobacteria > MPNO01 > UBA2964 > UBA2964. The sequence goes on from PBFH01000040.1 coordinate 42,249, forward strand.
AGCATATATACAAGTCAGCATGCCCGATGCCCCCATCACAGCAGCAGAATAAGTTTTGCTGAAATAGGTACCCGAACACAAACCAATTGCTGATTCCTCTCGATTTACCGGAACATGTTTAAAACGGCTATCAACCTCAACGACTTTGATTAGATCTGCCACCCAATCATCTGGTAGGCTCGCAATTAGACTAATACCACTCTCGGCTAATTGGTTAACAATGTTTTCGGAGACCTTTCGACGACCTAATATCATAAGTTTTTATCCCTTCAGCGTATGATNTTTATTTTCGTGAAGAAAGAACAACCGAAAGAAGATTTCCTGCAAGATCATTCGCAGTCGGATAGTCTGCATGNTTTGCACCTTTCAAGTATGATTTACAAGNCACAACCGNCGCCNTTTCATNGGCNGCGAGCTTGNCCAANAGGCTCTCAATTTNATTATCTAGTTCATCCAAAGTAACAACATCGCTGATGAGCCCAATTGAAACCGCGCGAGTAGCATCNATTTTATCTGTGGAATANACCATACCTAGTAAAGATTTAGGCGGGATNCGATCAAGATGTGCCAGCATAGCAAGGGTAGGGGGTAAATTGGCACGCATTTCCGGCATAGCAAACTGCGCGTTATCTGCTGCTATGGATACGTCGGAGATTGCTGTGATGCCACACCCCAAACCATTGGCCAAACCCTGAACTCCTGTAACAACTGGCACCTCTGCATCTCTGATTGCTGAATATACCCCAAGAATAGGTTCAATTAGCGCCTTTCGCATCTCTAGGGCTGTTTTGGATTTTCCCTCTGGTGCACCATCAGGATCGCGACCCAGACAAAAATCGTTTCCGCGCCCTCTAACAACTAAAGCATTAGTAACACTAGTTGAAGCCGCGTCTCGTATATCATTCGCAATCTGAGTCAACATTGACAAGGTTAGAAGATTACCTTTTTCAGGCCGTTCAAAGGTTAATCGAGCAATAGCACCATCTTGTGTTACTGAATATCCGTCACTCATTCTCTCTCCCACTTTTCAAAATTAGAATTTCTCTTTCTGATTATCTGTCTCGAAGATGATGCCATTCTTAAAATATTTTTCCAGTTCCGTATCATTTAAATCTAGTAACNCGCGCAATACTTCCCGACTATGTTCACCTAGCTTGGGAGGGTAGATATGCGACGTCTCTATTTCACCCCTATATTTGATAGGATTACCCGCTACCCTAGCAATCCTATTACCACCACCTTCAAGATCCAGAACCATTTGACGGTTTAATACCTGCTCGTCCGAAAGAGCATCAGACAAATCATTTACTTCACCAACAGGAACACCGGCGTCTAGAAGTGGCTGTACCCAGTATTTCGCATCTTTTTCCACAAATGCTTTTTCTAAAATTGGCCACAATTCTTTCCGATTTTTATGNCGCAACTCGTTGGTTAAAAATCTTTCATCTTTCGTAAGGAAATCCATACCGAGCACTTCACATAGGCCTCGCCACATCCGTTCAGTATTAGCACAAACCACCAGCTCGGTATTATTTGCCCCACAAAATGATCGGTAAGTGGGGATCGACTCATGTCCACTACCCTGCCTTCCAGGAACATCATTCGAATGCAAATAATACGCCGCTTGATAGGTTAATAACGCNACCTGACAATCAAGCATGGATATATCAACAAACTTTCCTTTACCTGTACGACGCCTCTCCTCAAGAGCTGCTAAAACACCAATCGCCGCGTACATACCTGCCGTTAAATCCCCTATAGGCATACCCGCCCGCACAGCAGTACGACCAAACTCTCCTGTCAAACTCATTCCCCCGGACATTGCTTGTACAATCATATCGTAGGCGGGCCGCTCGCGGTAGGGACCCGTTTGTCCGAAACCACTAATCGAAGCCCAAATCAGTTTTTCATTGCGTAATATTAAATCCTCATACTTAAAGCCCAGCCGGTCGAGCACACCTGGCCGAAAATTTTCCATAACTATATCGCATTTTTCAGCAAGCTTTTTTACCAAAACAAGACCCTCTGGCTTTTTCATATCTATAGCCACGGCTTTCTTATTTCGGTTAATAGAGAGGTAATAGCAACTATCGCCATCAATAAAATTAGGGGGAAGAGTTCTGGACCAATCACCAGATGGGGCTTCCAGTTTAATAACCTCAGCACCAAGGTCGGCAAAAATTTGTGCACTAAAAGGACCGGCCAGAAACTGTGTCAAATCCAATACTTTGATGCCATTCAATGGACCCGGGCGACTTTGTTGCTCTTGCTTATTTTTCATTGTTTTATAGCTATATTTCTGCCTTTAATTTTCTACTGGCCTCTACAACTTGAATGACACTAGCCGGTGTTAGAGGCACATTCATAAAATTCGCTTTAAATGGCTGAAGCGCATTTTCTACCGCCGCTATAATAGAAGCAGCTGCCGGAATAGTGCCCCCTTCTCCAGCTCCCTTAACGCCAAGAGGATTGAGAGGGGAGGGTGATTCGATATGAATAGTTTCCGCATCTACAACCTCCCCAGCCCCGGGGATTAAATATTCAGCAAAATTTGTCGTTAACGGATTCGCATCGGAGTCAAAGTGCTGTTCCTCAAATAATGCATTCCCAATTCCATGTGCAAGGCCACCCTGAACCTGGCCATCAACAATCATGGGGTTGATAAGATTACCTGAATCGTGCGCGATTACATAACGCAAAATTTCGACATTGCCTGTTTCAATATCGACTTCCACTTCNGCAATATGCGTTCCATTACAGTATGCTGATTGCTCCGGTGANAAATAATGTGTGGCCTCTAAACCGGGTTCAAAACCTGGAGGCATTGCAAAGCCCGGTGACCCTGCTACCGCATGAGATATTTCACCCAGTGTTTTATTTATTTCTGGAACACCCCTAACAAACGCCTTACCGTCCTCCAGTTCAATATCCTCTTCAGCAGCCTCCAGAAGAAATGCCGCTATTTTAATCGCCTTATCGCGAACATCTTGTGCGGCTAAATGCACTGATGGTCCAGCATTAGCGGCAATNCTGCTCGCAAAGGTCCCAACGCCATGCGCAATTTTTGTTGTATCAGCCAAATGAACTTCGATATCAGCAATATCTACACCAAATTTCTCGGCGCAAATTTGAGCCATCGTGGTCTGGTGCCCTTGCCCCTGAGGCGCGGCACCCGTCATCAGGAAAATCTTGCCNGAAGGNCCNANACGCACAGTCGCNCCCTCAAAGGGTCCAAGGCCGGTACCTTCAACATAATTTCCAATGCCAATTCCNATATAGCGCCCCTCTTGTCGGGCACTCTTCTGACGATCCTTGAATTGAGAATANCCAATTTTCNNAAGNGCTTCNGATTGGCAACGAGGATAATCTCCACTNTCATATANTACAGGCTTTCCATCACGGAAAACCAANCCAACTTTATAGGGCATTTTTTCCGNGGGGATCAGGTTCCTGCTGCGNATTTCTGCNGGGTCAAGGCCGATTTCTTGAGCNGCCTTATCCATCAATCTTTCCATCGCAAAGACTGCCTGTGGCCGCCCAGCGCCGCGGACCGGTGTAACTTGAACCTTATTGGTTAGGGCTACAATTGTTTCCAGCCGAAAATTTGGCAGGACATATGGGCCTGGTACTGTTGTAGAAGCGATTAAAGGGGTTACAATGCCCCATGGAACGTAGGCGCCTGTATCATGAATCATCGTGCCCCTAACACCAAGAAGTTTACCACGACCATCGAAAGCCGCTTCTAAATCCCAATATTGNTCTCTCTCCTGACTAGCAGACAAAAAGTGCTCGCGACGATCCTCGATCCATTTAACGGGNCGGCATAATTGCCGCGCNATAAACGGNATAACCGCTTCTTCCGCGTAGAACATAGCTTTCGGACCNAATCCGCCCCCNACNTCCGGTGCTATCACATCAATTTCGTTTTCGTTCCAGTTTAATACGCCTATTATATTACGTTTTACCTGGTGNGGGGCCTGAGTAGCAGACCANAATATAGTCCTACCTTCATCTGGATCGTAAACAGCTAATGTGCCCCTACCCTCTAGGGAATGTCCGCCNCCTCGGTGGTGGCGNATTGAGACCACNACCNGATGTGAAGCACCTGAAAATGCACNCGCAACGTCACCGTATTCATTAACAAAACGTGCAGAAATATTATCCTTCCCATCACTATGCGATAACGGAGNACCGGATTTCACCGCTTCGCGCGCATCTGAAGCACTCGGAAGCATCTCCCAGTCGATAGCAATCGCAGCAGCCGCATCTTCGGCAAGATAGCGACTTTCTGCAACAACNCACGCGACAGCCTCTCCGGCAAAGTGCACTTCATCTCGCGCCAGTAAGTAAGGCATCATCGGTTGCACAATCGAAGGATTTGGCAACAAGAGCAGTAATTTATTATCTTGGATGTCTTTTGGAAAATCTTCCAATGTAAATACACCACAAACGCCCTCCATGGCCTTTGCCGCAGAAGTCTCAATTTTGGTAAATCTAGCATGGGGATGAGGACTTCTAACAAACACCGCATGCAATGTATTAGAAAATTGGACATCATCCGTATAGGTGCCATTACCCTTTAGAAGATCAGGGTCCTCTAGACGTTTTACCGCAGCTCCAAATAACTTAGCGCCCATACTTATCTCTTTCCGGTTTCGTTAACGTGCAAAAAGATGTAGCGAACATACACCATGATCAAAACCTGACACCCCACCCCCGGTGCAGTGTGTCAGCCCTACCTTTGCCCCCTCAACCTGCCTTTGTCCGCATTGTCCACGGAGTTGACGCACAATTTCAACAATTTGCGCAACCCCAGTTGACCCAATCGGATGACCTTTGGATAACAATCCTCCGCTTGGATTAACAGGAATTCTGCCGCCAACTGAAGTATCACCGTCTGCTAAAAGCCTAGCCGCTTCACCTTTATCGCAAAAGCCAAGGGCCTCATAATAAAGCAATTCAGCAATGGCAAAAGCATCGTGTACCTCGGCTAAATCTATATCTTCAGGCCCTATACCAGCCTCCTCATAGAGCTGCTGAGCACCTCTCAATGTAATTTCAGGGGAAGTCATATCGCGATACCCCGTCATATATTTTCCAGAATTAATTTCTGATCCAATAACTTTGACTGGAGTTGTAGTATATTGTTTAGCTTTTTCAGTTGAACAAACCACAACGGCTGCCGCCCCATCGCCGGACGGACAGCAGTGGAACAACCTTAAGGGATCAGCAACCTGTCTAGAAGCCAAGACTTCTTCACGCGTAACTTCCTTTCGAAACTGGGCATCTTCGTTCCACACCCCATGCCTTCGCGCCTTAACGGAAACATCAGCGATATCATTTTCTGTCAACCCATATTCATACATGTAACGCCTTGCACGCATTGCATATAAAGCTGGCATTACCAAACCGTGTGATACCTCCCAGTCTTCTTTTTCTAGCGGGAGTGTTCCGCCGCCGAACTTAGTGAGTTTTTCAACCCCAATAACCAGCACCACGTCATAAACGCCGGCAGATACTGAAATCCACGCTTCACGAAAAGCAGTCGAACTTGAAGAACAAGCATTCTCAATATTTATAATAGGCAAGCCTGTAATACCCAGTTTCTTCAAAATTCTCTGACCAGCCATCATCCCCCCCAAGGCGGTTCCACAATAGGTAGCCTCGATAGCGGTCTTTTTAATACCGGCATCTTCCACTGCTTGTTTTACCGCCGGCCATGCAATATCTGCCAAATGCTTCTCCGGAAATTTTCCAAAGGGCACCATTCCAGCCCCCACAATTGCAACATTGCGCATTATTGTTCTCCAAATTTTATGGGAGTAAAGGCGTAGCTTTGAAGAGGCTCCCCTTCTTCGTTTTCACCAAGGGATGCCATACACACCTCAACCGGCATATCCATTACAAGACTAGACGGATCAGCATCTATTATATGTGCAAACACCCTGATGTCCTCTGGAAGATCAACATATGCGGCAATAAAAGGGAGGTTCCATCCCTTAGGCGCCGCATGAACCACTGACCACGAATAAAGTGTACCCTGCGAGCTCAGTTTAATTGGAGAGATTTCTTCGGACATGCATGCAGGACAGACGTCGGTTCGCGGAAATACTATTTTTCCGCATGAGCTGCACCGGGATCCCACTAATCGTACTTCACCAGTGTCTCCAATTTTAACTAATGAACCCTCGGCGTTTAAGCTTTGACTTAAGTTTTCAATCATTTGGTATATCTACTCATCCTTTAAGTCTTGGCCAACATCTCTGATTGAGGTGTTCGGAAACACATCTTTTTTTCTAAGTTGTGCGCTACGGCGACCATTCTCCATATAGGCCCCATCCGCAGCACGCTGACCCATTTCTGACCACTCCTGCGACCAATCCCCAAGAGAGTAACCATGCCAGGGGCTTTCTGGCTTAAGGGCTGGTAAACCCAGTTTTTCCCACAGTTCTTTAGCATCTTCCATAAAATTCTTCGTTGGCAAGGCTATTGGTGGCATATCTGTTTTAAGTGTCGCATTAATTAGCATGGTTGTATCCTCGCCGTCGCCCCTTTCCAACGCCGGTCCATGACCGCGATCACGATGTTTCAAAATTTCGACATCCAACGCGGGGTTTGCGCGATATGCGAGAGCCCAAAATACTGCATCCCCCTGCGCGGGATTAATGTCCTCGTTGACAGCAATAACAAACTTTCCACACGCAGAGTCGAAATGTGCCGCAGAATAAAGCGCACGCCATACCTCTGTGCTTGGGACACCACGCTCGAATATCAAAAAAGCAAGCCGTCGAATATTGGTTAGCGGCTCGTGCAAAGAAACATGCTTGAGACCCTTTATGCCTATATGCTCTTTTAAGTGATGAAGAAACTTAGGTTCCATTGCCACACGTTTAATCACACTCGACTCTGAAGGGGTAACTTGGGAAATGATCGATGTCATGATTGCATTCCTTCGCCGGGTTATTGCAGTCACTTCAAAGATAAAATTAAATTCTTCAAGATTAATGTGACCATGGCTTTCCCCGAATGGCCCCTCTGGCTCGAGCATATTTGTATCTACCAAACCCTCGATGACAATTTCAGCGTCAGCCGGCACCAATAAATCAATAGTTTTTGCCTTTACAACGCGAATGGGTGAGCCAGCCAGTGCCCCTGCCACTGATATTTCATCAACATTCTCACGGACTTTTTGAGGACTAACGTAGGCCAAGGCTGGTGGACACCCTACTATTATTGCCATAGGCATTTTTTTACCCTGCTGCTTGTATTTACTCCAGTGTGAGTGTCCCCCTTGTCTTAAATTAACAAACATCTTTAACCCTATCCGGTTTGAAGCCTTTATACCTCCTCGATAGGTACCCATATTTTGTATGCCAGTTTCAGGATCCCGAGATATGCAGCTTGTCGCAGTCAAGTAAGGGGCAACATCAAACCCGGGGGTAGAAAGAGGTACTGGCAAAGCATCTAGACCGTTGCCCTCGCCATTAAGCCTATTCCCTTCAAAAAATAATTCCTGACAAACCGCCTCATTAACTTCTACCGGTGGGATCGGAGAGGCTAATGCCTGCCCCCAATGCTCACCGATTTTGGATACGGGAACACCCATTCCAACTCCATAAATTTCCGGCGTAGTGGCTAAGGCTCCGACCACCAGTGGAATTGTATAGTCTCTCCCCCTGCTATCGGTTATATTGTTAAACAGGAATGCCTTGCGTTGTGCTTCAGATATTCCACCTCTGAATTGCCAGCGAACTAGAGGCATAAGCTCGGTATCTTTATTGATCAGACAATCAATTTCATATAGCAAATCGGCTGCACGCAAATTTTCTATGTGGTCATGTAGATCTGGATAACCCCGACCATAGGAAAGTTTTTCCCTGTTCATTTAGTTCTTTTAACCCCCAAGCGCACTAAACCACGAAAAAAATAAACCAATCAATAGACGTTCACGATTAAAAAAAACTTTTCAGGATTTTTGGTTACGCTCTCGATATGAAATTATGGACGTTGCCAAGACAATCGTAAACGCTCCCGCCCACGTCCAAAAGTCTGGCACCTCGGAAAACACAATATACCCAAATGCTGTCGCCCAAATCATGCGGGTAAAGGAAATCGGCTCGGCAAAGCTTAGATCAGCAATTGCGTAGGCTTTAGCAGTAAAAAGATGAGCCAAACTTCCAAGTGTTCCGATTACAATTAGACCAATGATTTGTTCAATGGTGGGCCATTGCCAGTAAAATAAAGCTGCAAAAAAGGTAATTGGTGTCATTAGAAACTGTACATAAGCTGCAATGGTAGCTGGATCCTCGGTCTTGGTAAGGCTTTTTGCGCAAAGCTTAGAAACAGCGGCCGTAGCGGTAGCTGCAATTGTTAACAACGCCCCAATATTTGCCGCTTCAAAACCCGGACGTATAACCATTAATGCTCCAACTGCGCCCACTATTAAGGTTGCCCACCTCCAAAACCTTACGCGCTCTGCAAAGGTCAATATAGCTCCTAGTGTTACAAAAAGTGGTCCTGTCAACGCCAGGGCCGTTGCATCTGCCAATGGCATTAGTGACAGCGCCGTAAACCAGGTCAACATTGATATTGAATTAACACAGGCTCGAAATGTGTGCAGACCCATTCTCGTCGTTTTAAACCTGCCCATTCCGCCTCTAATCAACAAGGGGATAAGAACTAAAAATCCAAATAGATTTCGAAAAAATGCTATGAGAAAGGGATGTAAATCAAAAGACAACCAGCGCACAGTGCCATGCATAAAAGCGAACATTGCACCGGCGAGGATCATAAAACTTGTGGCAACCAAGGCCTGCGAAGTAGTTGAGATTGGACCGCGAGGGGGTGTGGCCATGTGACTCTTTCCGGGAGTTTTAATTCTTAAGCCTCTTGGGATGAGATGATATTTATGAAGCGATTGAATGTTATTCCAAACAATAGCAATAAACCACCACCTACTTGCCATAGAAAAATTCCTGTATAAGCTCTCCGGGTCTTTTTTTGGAGAAAAAAATGAGTGGCCCTGCAGAAACCCCACCAATGTTCACACCATTTTCCCTCAGGGAAATGACTGTCAATAACCGCGTTGTGATGTCACCAATGTGCATGTATTCTGCTGATGACTTGGATGGCACACCTACAAATTTTCACGTAGTCCATCTCGGAAGTCGGGCTATGGGTGGAACTGGATTAGTCTTTACCGAAATGACACAGATCTCGCGTGAAGGTCGCATATCTCCCGGTGATGCGGGAATCTACGATGACAAGCACATCACCGCATGGAAAAAGGTAGTAGATTTCGTTCATTCTCGCACCAATTCTAAAATCGGCATACAACTTGGTCATGCTGGCCGAAAGGCCTGCGAGCCGATTGCATGGAAAAGGGATACGCCCCTAAACCAAGATCAGAAGTGGAAAATCGTTGCGCCTAGCCCACAACCCTTCGGACCAAATAGTGAAATGCCACGAGAGATGAACCAAACCGATATTGCAAAGGTCATCGACGATTTTGTTAACGCAGCTAAACGAGCTAACCTCGCGGGCTTCGATATTTTAGAACTCCATGCTGGACATGGATATCTACTCTCATCATTCATGTCTCCGCTGGCAAACAAACGGACGGATGCCTATGGCGGATCTCTAAAACAACGAATGAAATTACCATTGGAGGTCTTTGATGCTGTCAGGTCGGTCTGGCCGGAGGAAAAACCAATATCTGCTAGGATTTCCGCGATCGATTGGGATGACAACGGGAATAAAATTGAAGACGGGGTAAAAATGGCCCAACTATTCAAAGAAGCTGGACTAGATATTATCGATGTATCGAGTGGCAACGTCACAAATGTTCGTCGCCCGGTGACACCGGGCCTTTTTCAAACACCCTTCAGCGAACAGATACGAAATGAGGCAGGTATACCAACAATGACTGTGGGTAACCTAGCTACAGCCGAACAAATTAACGGCGTCATTGCAGAAAAGCGTGCTGATCTTTGCTGTGTTGGCAAAGGGCATCTTTTTGACCCATACTTTGTCCGACATGCCGCACGCGAGATTGGTTATGACTTAAAATGGCCTGATCAGTACCCGGCAGCTAAAGTTTTTAATCCTAAACCCGAAATAATGAGATAAAGACATAGCAACAAACGATGTCATAAATCATACTTTACTCTTAGCAGTTTTTTCGTTTTACCCCTTAACGTTTTGACAGTGACTTTTCTTTATCTTTTTTGGTTTCACGCCACCAAATATAAAGGCCGCTAGCGATAACAATGCCAGCACCCACAATAGTTATTTTGTCAGGAAACTGACCAAAAAATATTAATCCAAAAATTGTCGCCCAAATTATTTGGGTGTAAAGAAACGGTGAGAGGCGGGAAGCCGGTGCAATCTCAAGGCCTCTTATCAACAAATAATGACCGATTCCATATAGGCCCCCTAGGCCCATCATTAAAAACCAATCCGTCAAAGTTGGCATGATCCACACAAAAGGAACAAACATCGAGGTAACAGAAACCCCAAACACCGATGTCCAAAAAAGACTAGTTTGTGTACTGTCTGACCGGGAAGCAATTCGTGTTAATATTTGATAAAAGGCATAACATATGGCGGATCCTAGTGGCAAAACAGCTGCCCAATGGGTAGCACCGCTTCCCGGTCGAATAATGATCAACGCACCGGCAAAACCAATAAAAATTGCTATCCAACGGCGCCACCCTACATGTTCCTTCAGGATAGGAATGGATAGAGCGGCAATAAAAATAGGAGATATAAAAAGGATAGCCACTGCATCAGCAAGGGGCAGATACCTCAACGCAAAAAAGAACAGGCTGGTGGCAATCAACATCAAAGCCGAGCGAGTAATATGCAACCATGGCCGAGAGGTCTTTGCTAGTCGGAAGATCCCTGATCGGAAAAAAAGCACGAAGGTTACCAGTGCATGGAAGATATAACGCGCCCAAACTACCTGCGTTATATCAAATTTGGGTGCCAACGCTTTAACGATGGCTTCGCCGCCAGCAAATAGAGCTAGGCCCATCATCATTAGGATGATACCAAGACGGATATTTTGTGCTTCCTCTTTTTGAAACATTCAATTGCTGACCAGCGCTTTTGATGATGACTGTTGCGAGTGGGGCATGTGTATAGTTTAAAGAACTCATTAGCAATAGAGGGTCGTTCACATTAGCAACGAAAAATTTCAGATGATAAAAATAGAAAAAATTTTTCGATCTTTTAAAGGTAACTTGTTTTTCTATTTAAAAAATTTAAAGAGGTACGAGTAATTGATGGATCCTTCATTTCTTGGTGTCCCCGATGTCAATTTCTGGATGTTTTCGGGCCTCACCTTATTTGCTGCTTTTACGGCATTTGTCGGCATTGCAACAGGCGCCGCAGGAGGGCTTGTAATGATGGTCGGACTCGCTTCAATCTTTCCCCCAGTAATTTCTATCCCTCTGCACACAATTGTACAACTAGGCGGTAACGCAAGCCGCGTCCTCTTTATGTGGAAATATATTATGAGGCCCGTCCTACTGCCCTTTGTTATAGGGGGAGTTTTAGGAAGTGTGCTTGGTGCAAATATCTTTATATCTTTACCAGTAGCAATTCTTCAGGGATTGCTGGGGATCTCCGTTCTTATTTTTTTATGGATGCCGGTAATAAATCAGATGGGTGGAAGGCGGCATCGCTTTGCAATTATCGGTTTTTTTGCAACCTTTCTGGGTGTCTTTGTCAGTGCTACCGGCACGCTAGTAGCACCTTTTGTCGCAAGTGAAGCCCAAGACCGACGAAACCATGTAGCAACATTTTCTACCCTCATGGCGATAGTTCATATCCTAAAACTTATCGCATTTGGGTTTCTCGGTTTTGCTCTCGCTGACTATTGGCCTTTAATGCTATCCATGGTCTGCGCAGCAGTAGCAGCAAGCTACGTGGGAAGCAAAGCCCTCCATCACATGAAGGAAAGAAATTTTCGGGTAATATTTAAGACTATATGCACATTTCTGGCTTTACGCCTCATATGGATAGCGATGGGATTTTAATAATTGGCTAAAACTATCAATCACTAAATTTAATTTGAAAAAGACATGGTAACATCGAGCGGTCCCATAGAACGGAAAGCACAATTTCCTCCAGAGGCAGTGAATAACACACCGCTCCCTACATCAAATTCAAAATTAATTGTTCGGGCAGTCGCAGCGGTAACTGTAAAATTGCCAAGTTGTGTATCTCTAATTCTCATATATCCATCACCAGTATTGCAATCTTCATTTGGTGAAGAACTACAATTTGGAATAGGGTCACTGAGATTATTCATAACCGTAGCCAAGTTTTCCGTCTGGTCACCACCTGATGTGCAAGCCACAGAATCCGAAGTAGAAACACCACTGCCATTTACAGTCATTTCAAGTTTTACCTCTGGGCGAACGGCAACGTAAGTACCCTCGGGCAAACTTTGCCCACTAATAAAATTACCCATGCTAGCCCCCACTGAGGATAGCGCTGCGTTAAAAGAAGTCTCTGTTCCTACCCAAGTCACCTCACCAGCGGAGTTTTCAAACCCAAATCGCCGTAAGGTAAAGATGTATTTATTGTTTGCAGGAATAGCGCAAACCGATCCACTAGTTGAGGTTATAGTATTACAGCAAACAAGCCCATCCGCCCCGCCACAGGTTTCTGATTTGGAAAAACTGGAAAAACAAAAAACAAAAATAAAAATTAAGAAATGCAGAAAGTTCTTTCTCATAATAAAATTCTGTCCTGTTCTAACCTCTAGACACTTGTACCGTTACAGAGCCACCAGTCGTGGTGCGCTTAAGTCTAATGTTATTTTCCCGCCGGACCTTATCCAAAGTATAATCCGACATGTCACGCATTTTCCATGCCGACCTTGAAAAAAAGTTTTTTTCTAAAAACAGATTTTGATGAGTCGGCCAGCCGCCAAGTCGCAGTTTAAGACCTAAAAACATTTCCATATCATTTGCATCATTATCATTGGCTGCGCCCACCTCTACTGTGAAATTCGAAGATAAATCTGCTTCCGCACCAGCCCGAAATCCTGTAATGTCTTCATTCGAGGTTTTCCGCCATTTGGAGCCCGTCAAACTTATCCTAGCATTAGGAACATAGGGCATTTGAATTAACCCCTGCAAATCCCACCCATTTATGATTTCTTCTGTTTTTGAGCCTGTTATCGTTCTTTTTCCAGATAACCCCTGGTAACGATTCAAAAATAAATCCACCTTATTCCAGCGAGCCTCTAGTCCCATACCGAGGCGATTGTGACTTCGTTTCCATTCACGATCATAGTGTAAGTTAACACCTAAAAGTACGGTTTTATTCTTTACTAATTCTCTATATCCCAAACCTAAATTGGTTGTATTACGATTTTCTCCAAATTGTCTGTGTCTCGAATATCTCAGCTGAGAAAAAATGGTATTTATTTTTCCTTGGGATTGATAAATCGGTTGAATGGTCATGATTGAGTAAGCGGGGTCACCCGCGGTCTCATAGTTAAATTCTAACTCTATTCTCCCTAGCCAGTCAGGGCCGCGATCTTTAACAGATCTAGTTACAGCATTTTTCGTAGCAAGCATCGCAACGTTTACTGCACCTACAACATCTCTATTAGCTATATTTGTTAATAAATTTTTCCCAATCAAGAAACCTTTTGGATTTTGCCAGCTCTCTAAACGAGGGTTGGATTTTTTTGCTATTTTACTGAACCAGGTTTTAGATACCTTTTCTGGCTGAGCCAACGGAACACTGGGAAAAAGTGTTACGGACAACAACCATACTAAAAAAAAGCCAACGACCAATCTCACAGCATAATGTGTTTTAAAGAAAAACATTTTTATAATTCCTGTACCTCAAAATAAGAGCACGGCTTTATAATGCCAAACAAAAGAAAAGAGGTAAATTAAATAACACTCCATAAAATCTAAAATTTTGTGGCGAGTCCGGAGGGATTCGAACCCCCGACCCACAGCTTCGAAGGCTGTTGCTCTATCCAGCTGAGCTACGGACCCATCACAAACATGGTGCCGCCTGCGTGATTCGAACACGCGACCCCCGCATTCATACCAACTACAACTTTCATTGCCATCCCATTTGGATGTTCGTGGTCTGGACTTTCTCTTCATCATGCCAACCGAAGTTGGGTTAGATGCCCACCGTTAAGTCTCTACACCTTTCCCTTTCGGGACTTGGCTCGGGATTGCCATTTTACAGGTTTCCCCGAATTTGATGGGTTTTCACTCTTCGGTTTCCCGATGAGGACGCAATTTAAAACTACGAATGCGATGCTCTACCAACTGAGCTAAGGCGGCCTTCTAAAATGTTTTAGCATCAGAAGTCCTAACAAACTATGGGATTGCTTGCAATCATTCCATGGTGTTATGCGAGCTCTCAACCATTCAAAACTTCATTTGGGCCATTATTGCTCCAGAGAGGATAGAAAATGGCAACTATCAGAAAGAAAGTTAACGAAACCACATTTAAGTATCAGGCTCGTGTACGTGTATCTAACCATCCAAGATTAACTAAAACCTTCAACCTAAGATCCCATGAGATTCAATTGCAAGATAAACAGAAATACAATTAGAAAAGGGGGATCTTAATTTTAGCGATAAACCAACAGATCACCTTATCGTGAAGAAAATAGAATTCAAAATCTGATTAGAGACCCCATTGCCGTAGCTAATTTCAGTAATCTGAGGCCACAACATGTAATCAAATTAAGAAATGAGCGGTTAACGAAAGTAACCAGCGGAACAGTCCTGAGGGAATTAGAATCCCTCAGTCATGTCATTAAAATTGGTATTAAAGAATAGGGTCTACAACTAGATAAAAACCCTGTTGGGCTAATAACCAAACCTAAACAAACCCCACCAAGAGACGGGAGACTAGAGGAAGGTGAAGAAGACTTACTCCTACAGGGCTGCAGAATGGCTCTGAATCCCTACTTCAAAGCATTGGTGAAAGTAGCCATAGAAACGGCAATGCGTCGTGGTGAGCTTCTCAGCCTTGAAAGATGCACCTAAATTTAAAGAACCGCACTGCTAATTTACCAAAAACTAAAAACGGACTACCAAGAACTGTGCCCCTATCCACAAGGCCCATGGCAACCCTGAATAAAATACCAACACATATTTCAGGAAAAGTTTTTCCAATCTCAGAGACGGCATTAAGGGGACAATGGAGAAGAACTATCAAGAAAGCAGGTATAAAAAATCTAAAACTTCATGACCTGAGACATGAAGCAACATCTGGGTTCTTTGAGAAGAGATTAAACATCATGGAAGTATTAGCTATTAGAGAACGCAAAGACCTGAAGATGCTTAAACGCTATACACATCTTAAAGCTGAGGATTTAGCTCTTAAACTGGGGTGATAATATATATACCACTATCATTACTGATGAGTTTTCAATTTCAACCTAAATACTTTAACGGGGGTCTCATACATTATTTGCCTTTGAACTTCCTTAGATAGGCTACCAATCATCATCCTTACACTATGTATTATCTCCCGGTAAGTATTCTGGGTTCGTCTTTTTCTCATTTTCCTAAGGAAAATATTTGACCCGAACATCATCCTATCAGGGTATCTTTCCAAAAATTTAGCCCACCTTTCTGCAAATTTCGGATCCATATTATTGACGATGTGGAGGTCATGATTTTTCCAATAATAATTCCATGATGGTCTCATGATCTTAAAAGACGAATACATATTGGGACAATGATCAAACACGTATCCGAGATGTTTAGGTTCAAACATTCCATTATGAACGAGAACTATCTTGGAATTTTGGTATTTTTGACAAATCCTTTTATACCAATTCTTCGCTTCCTCTACATTATCAATGCGGCGCAATGTGTGCCGAGGTTCTAAGTGCAATAGGATAGGAACTTTATAAATATGTGAAAGTTGCAATGCCCTTTTTAGATTGGTGCTTTCAAAAGAAATTTCTACATTCTTTTGAACATGGGTTGAGTCAGAAAACTCATAATATTTATCGGACTTATTAAAATGTTTAACTCCCACCTCTCCAATTCCAATACAATTTTTATAACGCAAATTCTTTTCGACCTGATTTAATAATTGCCTTGCTCTTTTCATTCTCCTCTGGTGTTCATAAGCAACAAAATGGGGTGAGCAGAGTGCTGAGAATGTTTTATGTTTTTGAGCAAACCCTATTGGATCTCCATACAAACCCCTAATTCTTGGAGGTTCTGAAGTGATTGAATGGACCACTCCTAAACTTTTTGTCATCTCTATCATATCTTCAGAGTCTATAGCAGGTTTGCTCAAAAACATAAAACATT
>PBFH01000041.1 GCA_002719885.1 Rhodospirillaceae bacterium
AGGTGCACCAAAAAAAGCTCCAAATTCACTTCGCCATGTTTTTGGGGCACCCATAATTATCAGGTTATAAGGACCAAGTTCATATTGATCCAATATACCACTAGCGGGATCAGGAGCAGTTTTTAATTTTAAAACAATAGATCTTCCGTCAGGATGCCTGTATTCTACTTTGTTATCGCCCACAGGGTCACCCCAGCTATCTGTATGACTAGAATGGGTCTGCCAGGTAGATGTCAGTTCCTCATCGTTTACCAGCCTGGACAGACCTTCTTTGAGAAACCCTATTCCCGGAAGTTCCAAGCCCCACTCAAGCATGTTTTCCCTAGCTATCTTCATTTCAAGACCTCCGGTCCGCAAACCCTGATCAATAGATCTCACATAAAGAAGTATTATATCACAATATTCAGATGGCTTGATTTCTTTAGCTACTTTAAGGCCCCTTAGAGATTCTAGAGAGCCATCAAGACAAACCAATATTCTAAATCTTTTTCTTCTTTCTTCTCTCAATCTGGCTAATACAGATTGATCAGTTTTGTTAGAATGTAATTTTGGCCAATTCTGAAACATGGAGAATCAACTTAATAAAAAAGGCCAGTAAATTGAAGAGGCGATAAGTAATAATAATGTGGACATAATAACCATACGCCAACCAACTTTTAAAAAGTCCGTAGTTTTAAGATAGCCGGAGGCATATACAATAGTGCATGCTGGCGTTCCTATCACCGTAAGATATGCAAATGCCGAAGAGACAGCCGTAATAAATCCGATAAGTATAGGGTTTTCCCCCGCAACTGTGGCCATATTCAGCACAATTGGTCCCAGTACTGCCACTGCAGCTCCGTTTGACATCGTATTAGTTACGATCGTAGTCAACACGGAAATAGAGGCCCATAACCCGAGACCTGACTCCGCCCCGACTGGCGCCAGAAAATCAAGAAAGCTCTCTGCCACCCATTTTGCAGCTCCGGTATCTTTCATTTGAAGGCCCAAGGAAATTGCCGCTGCATACAAAAGAACTACACCCCAATTAACTCCCGAATTAATTTCTTCCCATTTCACTAGTCCAGCTATCAAAAATACTGCAGCCCCGGTAATTGCAACGGTTCCGAGACCTACTTCCCCCGAAAACAATATCCATCCTAAAAGAATTAAAACAAATATTAGTATTGCCAGCCAGTCAGTTGGGGACATAGGACCTTGTTCTGATAACTGCCGACGAAGTTTAGAAACCGCTCGCGATAAATTTTTTTGTCTTGGTTTAAATGTCCAATGTAATATCAGTGTTACAAATGGTAATTGAATCAAAAATATTGGATAAGCATAAAACATCCAAGTGAGATAATCGATTAGGTATTTATAGGTTTCCGGACTGCTAGGATCAAAAAAGAATTCTTTCCAATAACCAATCATTATCGCATTACGCGCGCCCCCTGAAGGAGTTCCAATCCCAGCAACGGAACATCCATAAGAAATTGAAAATAAAAGCACGGCGGCTAAACTTGCTACCTGTCTAGGGTCCTTGGACGTTAAGCTTATCAGCGTGATACCAACAGGGAGCATCATCGCCGCAACCGTATGCTCGCCAACAAAGGAGGCCAAAACACCTGAAACAAGTGAAATACCGAAACATACTCTCGTTGTTTTTGTACCGGTTACACGAACAATTAACCATGCAATGCGCATATCCAGTTTCTGTTTAACGACGGCAACAGCCAGCATCAAGGACCCCATAATAAACAAAACAGAATCGGTCATCAAAGATTTAGCAACTGTTGTCGACCCAAGGCCCAAAAGAAATACCTGGCCAACAATAATTAACAAAGCAACTGTCGGTAACGGAATAGGTTCGGTAACAAAAAGAATTATCGCTACAATTGACATCGTCAAAACAATTTGCCCCTCTCTAGACAAATCTGCCGGTGGGGGCATGGAATACAAAACTAATCCTACGGCCATAGCTATAAAGAACCACCGTTTCTCCCAAAAATAATAGAGATTGAATTGAGCCTGTAGGAACAATAATTGTTGATATCCACGCCGACGAACTTTCCGTGGCCATACCTCACGAGGCTCGTATGCCCTGAGGCTATTATTAATCAAACTATTTTCTGCCATTTTTATAAGCGCATCAATTTCTGATGAATCCTACAATATCAAATATCTCGTCTCTAATAGGTCTTGCAATAGCACTAGCACGTTTCGCACCATTTAAAAGTACTTCATCAATATAGTTCGGATCTTCACCTATACGACGCATCTCTGAACTAATAGGACTAAGTTTCTCTACTGCTAAATCTATTAAGGATTTTTTAAATTCAGAAAACTGCTTACCACCAAACTGTTCCTGTATTTGTATCAAAGACTTATCCGCGAGGGCAGCATAAATTTCCATTAGGTTATAGGCCTCTGGCCTAGTCTCACTGGTTCCTCCTTCCAACGACCCNTCGGGTACAGGTTCCGAGTCAGTACGCGCTTTTTGAATCTTTTTAGATATCATATCAGCGTTATCATTTAAGTTTAATCTAGAATAATCAGATGGATCGGATTTGCTCATTTTAGATTTACCATCACGCAAACTCATTACCCTAGCTGCCGATTCTAAAATGATAGGTTCTACTATTGGAAAATAATTTAAATCAAAATCGCTATTAAACTTTTTCGCAACATCGCGTGTAAGTTCNAGATGTTGNTTTTGGTCTTCGCCAACTGGCACGTGAGTTGCTTTATATAATAAAATGTCTGCGGCCATTAAATTTGGGTAAACATATAAGCCCACACTCGCATTTTCTCGTTTCTTGCCCGCCTTTTCTTTAAATTGNGTCATTCTATTAAGCCANCCAATACGCGAAATGCAATTAAAAACCCAGGCAATCTCGGCATGTTCCGGAACACTACTCTGATTAAAAATTATCTGTGTTTCTGGGTTAATTCCCGAAGCTAAAAATGCCGCAGCAACCTCTCTAGTATTTTNCTTNAGCTCCTTNGGATTTTGCCAAACTGTTATGGCATGCATATCAACTACACAGTAAAGACANTCATTTTGTTCTTGCAATCTGACAAAATTCCGTATGGCTCCGAGATAATTTCCNANATGCAAATTACCGGTGGGCTGAACTCCTGAAAATACTCTTGCCATAATCTNATCCCCCCTTGGGGGTGTGGTTATCCCTCCATTGGNGCATAACGTCAAGCTTGGCCATTTAATCCGCGGAATTACTTTTGAACAATGTTTTTATATCATTTATTTCAACGGCTTTTAACAAGATGACTAACAAAAAATAAATACAACCCCCACTAAAGACTAGTATTGCCAAAATTCCTGCTCGAAACCCTTCTCCATTAAATTCCAGAGGATTAAAAAATTCGGAAATACTCCACAATGCAAATACCATTCCCAACGTAGAAAGCAAAATACGAAAAAATCTTTTCTTAAGCTTTTTATCAACAGCAAACTGGCACCGGGCACGCAAACAAATAGAAAGAAGAAAAACGTTAACCCAAGCGGAAATAGAGGTAGCCAGTGCTATTCCAACGTGGCTGAGAATTTGCATCAATACAATATTCAGGACTAGGTTAATAAAGACACAAACTAGGGCTATTTTCACCGGGGTTGCTGTGTCCTGGCGAGCAAAAAAACTAGGTGCTAAAACTTTTATAAGCACAAAAGCAGGTAATCCTGTGGCATATGCCATTAAGGCTTGACTTGTGGCAAGGGTCGCAAAAGGCCCAAATTCTCCGCGTTCAAATAACACACTGACAATAGGTTGAGAAATGACGAACAATGCTGCCACCGCAGGGATAGTTAAAAGAAGGGCAAACTCAATGCAGCGATTGAGGCTATTCAGGGCCCCACCATCGTTACCATTTCGTATTTGCCGAGATAGAACAGGAAGTAATGCCGTTCCAATAGCAACACCTACGACACCTAACGGTAATTGACAAATTCGATCTGCATAATAAAGAAAAGAGATCGCGCCGGTGGGTAATAGTGATGCTATTACCACATCGACAAGCTGATTAATTTGTAAGACTCCTGCTCCCAAAACTCCAGGTGCCATTAATTTGAAAAGATGGCGAATAGACTTTGATAATCGGGGGCGAGGTAAATGCAGAAAAAGGCCTTCGCGTTTGCAAATATACGCCAGCCAGATAAGTTGCACTATTCCTGCCAGAAAAATCCCCCAAGCAAGAGAGTGAGCCGCAGATTGCAAATGGGGAGCCGCCAAAAGTATCATTCCAATTAGAGTAATATTCAATATAATTGGTGTAGCAGCCGCAGCCGCAAAGCGTCCGAGAGAATTTAACACCCCTCCAAGTATGGAAACCAACGATATAAATAATAAATAAGGAAATGTGATACGGCTCAGTTCAACCGCAAGAGGAAACCTTGCCGCATCATCNGCAAAACCGGGCGCGAAGAAATACATTAACCATGGCATTAAAATTTGTAATAACGTCACGAATAAAAATAAAAAGACAACCATGATCGATAGAGCAGCTCTAGCAAATCTCAGAGCGACCTNCTTTCCTTCATCCGTCAATTTGGCAGCAAAAAGTGGTACAAAGGCCGCACTAAAGGCACCTTCTGCAAAAAGCCGGCGAAAAAAATTTGGTATCTTAAAAGCTACAAAGAACGCATCAGCTATTGGACCAGTACCAAGAAAAGCCGCAATTAGGATGTCCCGTATAAAACCAAATATACGGCTAATGAAAGTATAGCTGCCAACAGTGATAATTGAACGTAATAACACCATAAGCGGCCCCTAGTTGCGGCTCGCTAGGAAGGTGCAAAACGGGGGTGGCGTGGGAAAAAGACTTTTAATTTTTTGAGATCGGAACATAGTTATTTTGCACCATCTCATCACCGCCAGCAATGATTCCTAAAACAGTTTCACGGATTTGTTTAAGCTTTTCACTGTGAGTCACCTGCATACCAAAGGCATCTTTGACATAAAACACGTCCACCGCCCGCTCTCCATATGTCGTAATTAAAGCACTAGAAATTTGTAAACCGAGTTGTGTTAATGTTCGAGTTACTTGGTGTAACAGTCCGGCTCGATCCAGAGCGTTTACCTCAATAAGAGAGTGAGTGCTACTAGCGGAATTATTTATCAATACTCTTGGAGGAACTTTAAAAACATTAGACCGTCGCGGCACAAATGAGTCTTTTTCCAATATTTCTGACACATTAAAATCGCCTGTAAGAGTGGTTTTGATTCGATCACACAACCGGGTGATGGATAATTTTTCTTCAAACGCCTGTCTTCTGGAATCTTGGATTGAAAATATATCTAGAGCCATACCGCTGGTCATGGTAAAAATTTTTGCTTCAACAATATTGGCTCCAGATACAGCCATTGCGCCAGCTATTCTAGAGAATAGACCTGGATGATCTGCGGTAAATATTGTTATCTCGGTTATATCATTTTCGTTATCTACTCTAACATCCAAAGCAATTTCTTCACCCTTTTTTTCTGCAGCCTTAACTATATTAGCATGCCTTAAATGAGCACCAGTATCGATTGACAGCCAATATGAAGCATAACCAAGTGCTATAAATTTTTCACGGGAATCNTCATCCCAGTCTTCCAAACCATCCCTAACAGAGGATTTTGCGGCTTCAATTCGATATTCACGACCAGTCGCATTATGGCCCCCCGATAATTCAGCTTCGGTAGAAAAATACAGCTCCCTCAACAAAGAAGCTTTCCAGTTATTCCAAACATTAGGTCCAACAGCGCGGATATCGGCGACAGTGAGTAACAAGAGTAGCCTAAGTCTCTCAAGAGATTGAACCGTATTAGAAAAATCCCTAATACTTTTTATGTCGGTTAAATCACGGTGAAAGGCTATNCGGCTCATAAGCAAATGATGGCGCACCAACCATGATACTGTTTCCGTCTCTTCGGAGGAAAGGCCAAGACGTGGACATAAATTGTCTGCAANCTCTGCTCCCAATAAAGAGTGGTCGCCGCCACGCCCTTTTGCAATATCATGTAAAAACAATGCTACAAATAGGGCTTTTCTCGAACTTATTTTATGAATAACCTCACTAGCAACTGGCATATCCTTATTGAAACCACCTTGTTCGATATTATGGAGAATGCCAATAGCAAAGATAGTATGTTCATCCACTGTATAGACATGATACATGTCATGCTGCATTTGGGCTACAACTCGACCAAAGTCAGGAATAAATCGTCCAAAAACCCCCGACTCATTCATACGCCTCAATGTAGCCTCAGCACCGGAGGATGCCGTTAAAATTTTTAAAAATAAATCATTAGCTTCGGGTTCCGTCCGAATTGAGTCCACTTTTTTGAGGTTTCTGGTAATAAGGCGCAGTGCGTTCGGATGAATATCAATTCCCCGTTTTTGTGCCACATAAAACAGCTGCAAAATTCGTACTGGGTTGGCCTCAAAATCTTCTTCAGAAGAAACGGAAAGTCTCCCCGACTGAATCGGAAACCCCTCTATATCACGCCGAAACCAATCTAAATTTACAAAGGCTAATGGCAAACTTCGACGCTCCTCGGACTCTAGCGCAGCACAAAATATCCTAGTTAGATCTCCTACTTCTTTAGCTGTTAAGTAGTAGTGTTTCATAAAGCGCTCAACACCCCGTGTCCCCGCACGATCCTTATAACCCAGCCTTTGGCAAATTTCCGTTTGCAGATCAAAGGTCAAACGATCTTCAGCACGTCCAGAAAGATAATGGAGATAACAGCGAACAGTCCAAAGAAAGACTTGGGCGCGCTGAAACCTTTTTGCTTCACGTGTGGTCAGAACACCTTCCGTTATAAGATCGTCAACCTCATCTACTTGATACAAATACTTAGCTATCCAAAAAAGCGTTTGTAGGTCGCGCAATCCGCCTTTCCCTTCTTTTATATTTGGTTCCAAAACATATCGCGAGTCCCCCATTCTCCGGTGTCGATAATCGCGCTCGTTGAGCTTTGCTTCGACAAACGCTAGAGCGGAGTCATTAATAACCTCTTCAAGAAATTTCTTTTTTAGGCTATTAAAAAGGNGCCTGTTTCCTGATATAAACCGCACCTCCAAAATGGANGTTCNTATGGTGATATCATTTTGTGATAAGCGAATACAATCATCGATTGTCCTAGTGGCATGCCCTACCTTCAAACCTAGATCCCATAACAAGTAGAGCATTGACTCAACGATTTGTTCAACACGCGGCGTTAGTCGATATGGAAGCAAAAATAGTAAATCAATGTCAGAATAGGGTGCCATTTCACCGCGACCATACCCCCCCACCGCGGCAATACTGATTTTCTCGGACTCGGTCGGTTCTGCGGTGGGATAAACTCGGGTAGTCGTAATTTCGAAAGCGAATTTNAGTAGCTGGTCTATTAATAGAGAGTTAGCGCNGATTGTTTCTTCGCCGAGCTGTTTATCCCCCTCGAAACGTTTCTGAATTTTTAGCCGTCCAGTTTCTAAGGCTTTATGAGATGCTTTTAATAAAGCCGCACGAACAACCTTGGGTGGAGTTTCTTCTTCCAACTCTTCGGTTAATCCAAACCACATAGACTCTAGATTAAAAACATCGCGACTTTTGAAAGATTCGGTCATAAAAAATATCTTATTTTTTGATACATTAAAGTATCCCTATCATAACCAGTGTGGCTAATCGATTTGATAGTTAGGGCTTCTTGTTTTTTTGTTTTTCTCCCAAAAGAGATTTTAGTTCATAAACAAACTCTGACGCGGCTTGTGGCGTCAGTTCGTCCGGGTCAATTGCCTCTAGCGCAGCCGATAACTTCATCTCAGAGACCTCATTTTTTGAAGGCTTATAAGTTGATTGAAACAGCGGCAGTTCTTCCGCAAGCCGCGCTGCTTTTTTTCCATAGCCTTTTGATTGCAACTCCTCTAAAATCTCCTCAGCCCTAATAATAACTGGCGCTGGAAGCCCGGCGAGCCGGCCCACATGAATTCCATAAGAACGATCTGCTGAACCAGCAATGATCTGATGCAAAAAAATTACCTCACCCTTCCATTCCCTTACCTTGACAGTATAACAGTGCACTCCAGCCAAACGTGTTTCAAGACAGGTTAATTCATGATAATGCGTAGCAAATAGAGTACGACTTTTGTTATTGTCATGAATCTGCTCCAAGGCAGCCCAAGCAATTGATAAGCCATCAAAGGTAGAAGTCCCACGTCCAATTTCATCTAAGATCACCAAAGAACGTTCATTAGCCTGATTTAAAATTGCAGCCGTCTCCACCATCTCTACCATGAAAGTAGAGCGACCCCGAGCCAGATCATCGGCAGCGCCAACGCGACTAAAAATTCTATCAACAATACCAATATGCGCGGTGTCGGCAGGTATAAAAGAGCCCATTTGAGCCATNATAGTTATTAGAGCGTTTTGTCTCAGAAAAGTACTTTTTCCAGCCATATTTGGCCCAGTAAGTAACCAAAGCCTGCTGTATTCGGCTAAATCACAATCGTTTGGAATAAAACCCTCAGCAGACTTTTCATTAAGCATTTTTTCAACAACTGGATGCCTGCCCCCAGAAATTTTAAATGATAAAGAGNCATCTATTACTGGTCNCACATATTTATTTTCTTCAGCTAGCGTGGCCAATGATAGAACCACATCAATCATCGCCGTAGCTTGGGCTGTCAGCGCAATAGCNTCNGCAAATTTTAANATTTCTTCTAATAATGNTTCAAAAAGTGCCAATTCTAATTGGTGAGCTTGATGNGCCGCATTCTTAATTTCTGTCTCTAATTCGGTTAACTCTANTGTACNAAANCGAACAGCGCTCACTAGAGTNTGACGATGTANAAAAGGNGANNNATCNTTATCANGNATATTCTGCNCGTTAGACGGGGTTACTTCTACAAAATATCCAAGAACGTTATTATTTTTAATNTTCAATGAAGGTATATTTGTAATNTCNCAATATTTNGNTTGGAGNCTTGCAATCAANTTTCTACTGTTGTCACGCAAACCAAGGAATTTATCTAATTCTGNAGAATACCCAGNAGCAAAAAANCCACCATCACGNANCAAAAGAGGGGGNTCAGTTATTATNGCACGNTCNAGATGNTCAACTAGTTTTTGGTGCCCTCCNAGATNGTTTATNATANNACTAATTAAGGTAGGTAAGGANANTTCTGCAGGGGTTCTTAATAAATCCTTTAANGTCTGGGCNGCCTTNAGACTNTCNCGTATAGATGNNATATCCCTAGGACCNCCGCGCNCCAATGTTAAGCGNGAGAGGGGNCGCTCTATATCAGCTACCGTTTTACAAANTNTTCGCAATTCATCTCGCAAATCNGNACGGTCAAAGAAAAATTGCACACCATCTTGCCGCTTTTTNATATCACAGACACTAGTCAGAGGNGANCANAGCCAACTTTTGAGCATNCGACACCCAGCTCCGGTTGTGGTATGNTCCATTACAGAAAANANGGACCCNTTATTTTCNCCAGATAATGTTTGTGTTAATTCNAGGTTGCGTCGCGTAGCAAAATCAANCCCTAAAACTGTATCGTTTAATACTCGACGTGGTTTTTGAAGATGGGGCAANCGCCCTTTTTGTGTNATTTCTATGTAAGCTATNAAAGCNCCNCAAGCGGCAATTTCNGACTGTGAAAAATTCTCCAAAANATCNAGAGAAATAATTTTAAAGGTTTTTTCTAACTTTTTTTTGGCAACTTCGCTATCAAATTGGCNNTTATNAAGAGATACTAGAGANTTTTCCCAATTTTCTAATTTACCTNTNGNGGACTNATTTTGGAGAAGATGATCAGAGACNAGTAACTCTNCGGGTTCNATCCGACCCAACNCTGCCATCAACGATCCAATATTGACNGGACAGGTTTGNAATGAGCCTGTTGTNATGTCTANCCANGCNAGANCCATATTACCCCGTAAATCNGCCAACGCCGCCAAATAATTGTTNTCTTTGGAGTCTAGNAGACCNTCNTCTGTAATCGTTCCAGGCGTGACNACNCNCACAACTNCTCGNTTTACTACAGATTTAGTTCCACGTTTCCTGGCATCCTCTGGNGTCTCCNTTTGTTCACANACAGCNACCCGGAATCCATTTTTAATCANTTTATTAAGATAACTTTCAGAAGCGTGNACTGGCACGCCACACATCGGGATTTTNTGACCCATNTGCTTNCCTCTATGNGTGAGGGTAATGTCAAGNACTNCNGATGCCTTCGNAGCATCTTCNAAAAATAATTCATAAAAATCTCCCATTCTNTAAAACAAGAGACTATNNGGATGGCNANTTTTAATCTCAAAATATTGNGCCATCATGGGGGTGATTNTANCCNCTGACNTCGACNGTTTTGACATTTCCGGTTTTNTCTGGGCNNTTNTACCAGTTATCATAAAATCAGNTTACCATCTGATNGNCTGTAGACAAACTAGGNAGAAANGAAGAAATTCTATCCTGNAANCAAATTNATTTTAAGTCCACCAATAACNTNTTAAACAANNTATCTTTGGTAAAGGGAAGGCAATGGCTAGCAGAAAAATAAAAACCCCAGAAAAAGAAATGGCGAATAGTAACGGTACCGGCCACAATAGAATAAGCAATCTGGAAAGAGAGGCTTTAGCATTGCATGCTGGCCCACCTCCCGGAAAACTTTCAATTTCCCCAATCAAAAAAATTACGACCCAGCGAGACTTGTCGTTGGCATATTCCCCCGGCGTTGCAGCCCCTTGTTTAAAAATTTTTGAAGAAGAGGAATCAGTATACGATTACACCAATAAAGGAAATATGGTTGCCGTAATTTCTAACGGAACCGCTGTGCTAGGATTGGGAGATTTAGGTGCTGCAGGGGCCAAACCAGTAATGGAGGGTAAGTGCGTTTTATTTAAAACCTTTGCAGATATTGATGCTGTCGATTTAGAAGTAGATACGCGCGATGTAGAAGAATTTATTAATTGCGTAAAATTTTTAGGTCCCGGCTTTGGGGGTATTAATTTAGAAGATATCAAAGCACCAGAATGTTTTGTAATTGAGCAGAAACTGAGAGAGATCATGGATATTCCGGTATTCCACGATGATCAACACGGAACCGCTGTTATTGCCGCTGCCGGACTGTTGAATGCTCTAGACCTGACTGGTCGTGATCCAAAAACCACAAAGATGGTAGTAAACGGAGCCGGTGCCGCAGCAATTGCCTGCCTAGAATTATTGTTAGGTATGGGTTTTTCGAAAAAAAATATCACATTGTGTGATTCAAAGGGGGTTGTTTTTCAAGGCAGAGACATAGGAATGAATCAATGGAAGTCCGCCTACGCACTAGACACCCCAGCTCGTACTCTTGCAGAAGCGATTGAAGGGTCTGATGTTTTTTTTGGCGTTTCAGTGGCAAATGCTGTTACAAAAAAGATGGTTGAAACAATGGCGGCCGAACCAATTATCTTTGCTCTTGCCAACCCAGATCCAGAAATTATGCCAGAAGATGTACGTTCCGTCCGCAAAGATGCTATTATAGCAACTGGCCGCTCCGACTACCCTAATCAAATTAATAATGTACTTGGTTTTCCATATATATTTAGAGGAGCTCTCGATGTGCGCGCCCGGCGCATTAATGACGAAATGAAAATTGCCGCTGCAAAAGCGTTAGCGGCTCTGGCAAAAGAGGATGTACCTGATGAGGTCAGTGGCGCCTATTCTGGTCAACGATTGAAGTTCGGCCCAAACTATCTAATTCCAACCCCATTTGATCCCCGGCTGATCGCTGCCGTACCCCCAGCAGTAGCCGAGGCTGCTATTAAAACAGGTGTAGCAAGAAGAAAATTTAGAAGTATTAAGAATTACCGTACTTCCTTAGAAGCAAGACTAGACCCCACTGTTGGCAGCCTTAACGAAATTTTTGAGCAGGTAAAAAAGCGGCCAAAACGGGTTGTATTTGCAGAAGGAGAAGAAGAAAAGGTGATCAGAGCCGCTCAAGTATTCAGAAATGCCGGTTATGGAACGCCCGTTCTTATTGGCCGTGATTCTGTTGTTAGTGAAAAGATGGCGGATTTAGGACTCGTTGGCACCGAAAAAATCGAAGCACACAATGCTAGATTGTCGAAACGAAACAAACAATATACCGACTATTTGTACCAAAGACTCGCACGAAGCGGATTTTTGTTCCGTGACTGTCAGAGAATGGTTAATCAGGATCGCAATATTTTTGCAGCGTGTATGGTAGCATGCGGTGATGCAGACGCGATGGTCACCGGTCTTACCCGAAATTCACCAACATGCTGGAATGATTTAGCTCGTGCTATTAAAATAGAAAAAGACCAACAATTATTCGGCCTTACTATCGTGTCCACGCCAGAAAGAACCGTTTTTATTGCCGACACTTTAGTGCACGAACAGCCTACAGCCGAACAGCTAGCCGATTTTGCTCTCCAATCTGCAGCCAAAGCACGAGAATTAGGGCACGAGCCTCGAGTTGCCCTACTCTCGCATACAAGCTTCGGAGGAAGGTCAAGTATTCTCACAAATGAGATAAAACGTGCTGTTAATATCCTAGACTCAGAAAAAAGGGATTTTGCATATGAAGGAGAAATGACCGTAAGCGTGGCGCTAGACCCTGAGATGAAACTGCTATATCCATTTAGTCGGCTCAATAGCCCAGCTAATATATTAATCATGCCAGATCTAGCGTCTGCCGCAATTTCCTCGCGTCTTCTCCAGAAACTTGGCGGAGGAACAGTAATAGGGCCTTTGCTAGTCGGCCTAAGCAAGCCGGCACAAATAGTCAGATTAGATGCAACGGTATCTGATATTGTCACTGACGCTGTACTAGCCGCTCATCAAGCCCAAAACAACTCAAAAAAATGAGCACTTAATGCACTATTAATGGTTTTATGGAATAAATTAAGCTCCTAACCCCAAATTAAATGGGGGTAGCTGATTAAAATACACAAAACTTTAACTAAATATTCTTATCCACGAACAGGGTACAGGTCGGAAGAATATTTCTTAATAACAATTAATAATAACAAAGCAGGAATAGCAATAACGGTAGAGGCTATGAAAAAATCTTCCCATCCAATTTGATCAACTAACCAACCTGAGGGAACCGCCATGTAAGTGCGACCTAGCGCCATAAATGAAGTAAAAAGAGCGAATTGTGTTGCTGTAAAACGCAAATTACACAAGGACGAGAGAAATGCTACAAAAGCCGTTGATCCAAGTCCGCCTGAAAAATTATCTGCAGCGATTACAACAAATAAATCTGTTTCCGTAGCTAAATTTTCTTTGCTAGCCAACCAAAAAAATAAAAGATTTGTTGTCGCCTGAAAAACACCACCAAGAAAAAGGGCTTTAATAATACCTAAGCGGGCAACAACAACTCCACCAACCAAAATGCCTGCAATGGTCACGGGTACCCCATAGGTTTTTACGATAAGTGCAACTTCCGTCCCGGTGAATCCAATCTCACGAAAAAAAGGATTAAATAAAGCACCGGCTATTGCATCTCCGTATTTATATAGAAGTATAAATAAAAGCACCCAAATCCACCCTCTTCGCTTGCAAAAATCAGTTAATGGATCCAGTACTGCTTTTTTTAAGGAACCGCCGAATGTTTTGATAGCGGTCTCTACCGCAGTATTTTTAATAGGTTCTCGTGCCAAAAATGTTGCCAAAATCCCTATCAAAATTAGAGAAGACATTGCTAAATAAACCATGAACCAAGAAATAAAGTCGGACAGTGCTAAAGGAGCAGCTCCAGTTATTAATAGGCCAACTCTATATCCGGCCTGAGAAGCCGCTGCACCAGCACCTTGTTCAATGTCTCTAAGAATTTCTATTCTGTAAGCATCCACTACTATATCTTGGCTTGCGGAAAAAAAAGCTACTAGAAGCGCGGTAAAAGCCATATAAGTTAAACCGCTAGCGGGGTCGCTCGCACCAAGGGAGATGATCGAAATAATCAAACATATTTGTGTGACAAGTAACCAGCTCCGTCTCTGGCCTAGCCTATTTGTGATTATTGGTACTTTCACATGATCGAATAATGGGGCCCAAAGAAACTTAAAAGCGTAAGGTGTTGCTACGATAAGCAATCCAGTAACCATCGTCTTTGAAATATTTTCGCCCGATAGCCACCACGACAAGGTAGAAAAGCCCAGAAGCAAAGGTAGACCACTGGAAAGTCCCATCATAAAGATTACTAGCTGTCTTCTATCCCAATAAATTGCCAGGGCTGCTTTCCAGCTTGTAATCTTTTGATCACTGATCATGGCTTGTAATGCTTTTCCGCTAAGATTGCGCTAGCTTTTAATGATCAAGATCGATTCTCTGACACAAGTTTTGCAAGAGAATTTTCTGGTCGGGCGCCGAAATGAGTTATGATCTCCGCCGCCGCTATTGAACCTAATTTGCCACAATCGGGCAATGCCTGACCAGTAGAAAGTCCAAAAAGAAAGCCCGCAGCAAACAAATCNCCCGCACCNGTCGTATCAACNACATTCTCCACTCGACAAGCTTGCACCTCAAAAATTTTCTCGCTTTCAACGATNGTACAACCCTGANCACCACGAGTAAGTACAGCCGTTTTACNAAAACTCTGNATTAATTTTACTGCNTCTTCAAANCTATCAACTTCAAAGAGAGANNTTATTTCTGCTTCGTTGGCAAATAAAATNTCNGCATGATCGGAAATAAANNNTATAAATTCAGATCGATGTCGATCNACACAGAATGCGTCTGANAATGACAGNGCCACTTTACGGTTTGCATTATGGGCTATTTTAGAAGCTAAAATAAATGCTTTCTGAGCTTTAGGGGGATCAAACAGATAACCCTCTAGATAGGTAATATCTGCAGAGATTATAGAATCATGGTCAATATCATCCGGGCCTAATTCGACTGAAATTCCTAGATAGGTCTGCATTGTTCGCTCTGCATCAGGTGTTACAAAAACCAAACAACGGGCCGTAGGGGGACCCTCTAAACTCGGAATTGTTTTATGAACAACTCCTACATTCATTAAATCTTCACAAAATATTTTACCCAAAGAATCATTTTTAACTTTTCCAATATATGCACCCTTGCCGCCTAAAGAACTCAAACCTGCCAAGGTATTTGCCGCAGAACCGCCGGATGNCTCAACTTTTTTATCCATCAACCCATAAATCTTTTCGGCCTGCTCAATATCAATGATTGTCATCGCACCTTTATTTATTCCAAAATCANTTATTNGAGATTCAGGNACNGCAGAAATTACATCAACGATCGCATTACCAATACCAATTACGTCAAAGAGTGCGTTAGACATGTTTATACTATTAAATTTACTGTTACGGTTATCACAAAAATATTATACTACCGAGGATAATTTTAAACTGAATTTTAATACAAATATCTCATTTTAATACGCAAATACTTTGTATTATTAACGTATTTGAGATATTTTTGAGAGATTTATTACAGTGTTTTTTGCGGATAATTAAAATCTTTTAACACCACTTTTGTACTCGTTAATGAGATTCTTCAATAAAGAAACCTAGATCAAGATNAAATCACAAAGGATCAACTAATGTTTAAAAAGAGCACAGAAGAAGGCGATTTAAAGCAAAAAAAGGAGGGACATGGATCGGTTCCCACTAAGGCACCAATAATGCCCCCTAGACATGAAGGGATCCGCCCTACAAATAACTTTCCCGGAAAACCCTCAGATGAGAGGAGTGTTAGTGCCTATGGTGATAACAAAAAACTCATAATAGGCCGAGAAATAGTTTTAAGCGGCGAAATTAGCGCCTGCGAAACGCTAATTGTAGAGGGTTGTGTTGAAACATCAAAGATAAAGGACTGCAGAAAAATAGAAATTGCAGAAGGGGGNATTTTTAAGGGCGAGGCTGAAATCGAGATTGCAGAAATTGCGGGAAATTTTGAGGGCACAATACTGTCTACAAACATTTTGGTGGTTAGATCTACGGGAATAATAAAAGGTACAATNCGTGCAGAAAGAATAGAAGTTGAGCGTGGTGGAAAAATCTCCGGCCAAGTCCAAATGGAATTGGAAAAGCAGAGAGATTNATTTTTCTCATCAACCATGTGCCNCTCAAAGACATTTAAAAATATATTAATAGTGTTTTTCTTTATTAATATCACTGGTTGCATGATTGTTGAGAAACCCTCAATAAAAATACCGAACCTTCAGTCAAAAGCCCCCGAATTAAAAAGTCGGACAATTTTACAAAAACACACAGCCTTAACCAAGGCAGATTCAAAGCCAATAACAAAGAAAAAACCAGCATATCTGAAAGCTGACCTTATTGGAAAAAATTCAACTTTTATATTAAAAGCATTTGGAAAACCGCAATTTCAGCGCACTGATCCCCCTTCAAAACTTTTGAGGTATACTAATAAATTTTGTTTGCTAGATATTTATTTATACACCACAAAAACAGAAAAAATTTTTAATGTTTATTTTATAGACACACGATCAACTAACGGCACAAAAACCGAATTTAATCGTTGCTTGAGAGAAATGAAAAATAATTAAATATTACAAAGACCTATATGGAAAACCCTAAGAAGTCAGACTCACCTTATCCTTAAACTTACAAAGATCAAAAACCAAACATTGATAGCATTCCGGTTTTCTCGCTTTGCACACATAGCGGCCATGCAGAATAAGCCAATGATGAGCGTGGCGTAAAAAAACAGAAGGCGTACGCTTCAAAAGGGCCAACTCCACTTCTTTTACATCTTTACCTGGCGCTAGCCCTGTACGATTTCCAATACGAAAAATATGTGTATCGACAGCAATTGTTGGTTGGCCAAAGGCTATATTAAGAACAACATTAGCTGTNTTTCGGCCCACACCTGGTAATTTGACAAGTTGATCTCTNNTTTGCGGCACCTTTCCATCATATTCTGNAATAAGTTTTTTNCTAAGCCCTATGACATTTCTTGCCTTAGTNCGATANAGTCCTATNGATTTTATCTCANCCACTAAATTTTTTTCNCCAAACTTAACCATGNCNTCCGGNGTAGTAACCNNCTGAAATAAATTTTTTGTTGCTTTATTTACACCTATGTCAGTTGCTTGGGCGGACAACACTACTGCTACTAATAAAGTATAATCATTAACATAATAGAGTTCGCCTTTTGGATTAGGTTCTGCCTCCTCTAGGCGCCTGTAAAACTCATGAACGTTTTTGAGGATCATTTTCATAATAATTTGTCCCTAGTCTAGATTTAGCATAATATTATAAAAGAAAGTCGTTACACAAAATAACAGTAACATACCTCGTGATTTATGAATTTGAGATCAAACCCTTTTGAAAATATTTCAAAGAACGAGAAATCCCCCCCAATAATATTCGATGCCATCTTAAAACCGTATGCGAGTTTATCCTCATATGGGTTTTTAACCTTTATGTTAATTTTGATTACTGTAAGCTGCTCAATTGGCATAGCTTTCGCTATCTTGGGCGCATGGCCGGTGCTTGGTTTTTTTGGGCTTGAAATTTTCATAATATATCAAGCATTTAAATATAATTACCGCGACTCAAAAAGAATTGAGAATATAAAATTAACAGACAACGATATCGTTATCGAAAGCGTTAACTATAAGGGCGAAAGTAGGATTTTCGAACTGCAAACGTATTGGATAAAAGTCGACTACAGATTATCAAAAACCACCCGATGCGGTGAATTAATACTACGAAGTCACGGTAAGGCTATAGAGATCGGTCGCTTTTTAACAACAAGAGAGAAAAAAAGTTTGGCAATTAGATTANAACGTGAACTTAAAGCAATTCGAAAAAAAAATTAAAATATTTGATTATAANTTCTGAATTGTATTTNCCGGCTTTTAAAAATTTTAAAACTTTGTGTTATTGATAAAACACTCTCTTTTATCCGAGCCTTAAAACGTCCAGCATTGTGTACAACCCTAAATCCTTATCGCGAGCCCAGAGTGCGGCTTGAACGGCTCCCCGAGCAAAAATTTGTCTTGATCCTGCCTTATGGCTAAGTTCAAGACGCTCTCCATCGGCAGCAAAAACAACTTTGTGATCTCCCGCAACGTCACCACCCCTCAAGGTTGCAAAACCAATTTTCCCATTTTTCCGTGGACCAATGATTCCCTCCCGAGACAACACGCTAGATTTTTCTAATGTCGTGCCACGACCCGCTGCGGCAGCACGACCGAGCCCTAAGGCGGTACCTGAAGGTGCATCTACCTTATACCGGTGATGCATTTCAACTATTTCGATATCAAAGTCATCATCCAATATTGCCGATACCTGTTTAGTTAATGCAAATAAGATATTTACACCCATACTCATATTAGGTGCATAAACAACGGTCGTCTTTTCGGCTGCTTCTCTCAATTTTATCTCATCATCCGTCGTGAGACCTGTAGTTCCGATTATATGAATACAACCTGCGTTAGACGCATCTACAGAGTGGGCGACAGTTGCCTCAGGTATTGAAAATTCGATCATTGCATCAACTTGGCCGAAAAGACTTGGTGTCTCTTCTTCAATTTTTACACCAAGACTACCACAGCCCGCTAGATCTCCAGCATCCCTTCCAATATCTTCACTGGCAGAATGCTCACATGCAGCTACAACTGCGCAGCCAGGCGTACTAGTCACCTGCCGAATAACTGCNCGACCCATTCTCCCAGAGGCTCCTACAACTCCTATTCTCATTTCCGCCATGTGAGTTTCCTTTTATAAATTACACTCACAATACATCGGGGATACATAAAACCCAATTTTTTTATCGGAAAATACTAATTAAAAGATCTGGAAGCGCCGATCAATCAAGCTTCAATCCGTAAGATCATTCCAGAATTCTTTAGCTTTAGTGAAAAACCCCTCGGACTCCGGACTAGTAGATTTTCCAGTCACTTTACCCCTGTTTTTTAGAGTTTCCCGAAACTCTTCTAATTTTTGTTTTTGTTCTTTTGACAAGTTGACAGGGGTTTCAACCTGCAGCTCAATATACATGTTACCTCGGCTCTTACCATGTAATCCGTTCATGCCCTTCCCCCGTAACCGCATTCTATGACCACTTTGGGCCCCCGATGGTATGGTAACTTTAGCGCGACTACCATCAATTGAGGGAACCTCAACAGTTCCACCTAAGGCTGCGGTAGTCATTGGAATAGGAACCGTACAAAATATATCCGAATCTTCCCGAGAAAAGAGAGGGTGTAAACCGACGGAAATAAAAATATATAAATCGCCAGGTGGAGCTCCCCGGGTGCCTGCCTCNCCCTCACCAGAAAGACGAATCCGCATGCCATCTTCCACGCCAGCAGGAATTGTCACCTCTAGGGTTTTTTCCTTNCGTATGGCGCATGTGCCGCCACAAACCTCACAAGGGGACTCTATTATACGACCCGCGCCATTACAATTCGGACAAGTGCGTTCAATTGTAAAAAAACCCTGATTTACCCTCACCTTGCCTCGGCCCTGACAAGTCCCACACGTTATAGGCTGTGTCCCCTTCTTAGCACCCGAGCCGTTGCAGGAATCACAAATCACTGAAGTGGGAACCCGTATACGCGTTTCAAGNCCTACGTGAGCGTCATCTAAAGAAATTTCGAGATTATAGCGAAGATCAGACCCTTGNNTACTACCACTACTAGTTCTGCCGCGACCGGTGAAATCACCAAACATTTCATCAAAAATATCTGCAAAACCACCGGCACTAAAACCACTAGCCGCATTATTATTGCCCTCAAAAGCGGCATGACCAAATTGATCATAAGCTGCACGCTTTTGATCATCCTTCAAAATATCATAGGCTTCGTTAACTTCTTTGAATTTTTGTTCTGCTGATGAATCACCCTGATTTCGATCAGGATGATATTGCATGGCTTTTTTTCTNAAAGCCTTCTTTATTTCATCCGCTGACGAGCTTTGAGAGACATCCAATACTTTATACGGATCTTCTTTGGCCATTACGCAATATCCAATACTATCCAAAGGCGGCTATAATTGACCTAAGATGATTTATTTTTATTATTCTCTTCGCCTTCGACTTCTTCAAAATCGGCATCCACAACTTTAGAATCGTCGCCAGACACATCACCAGAAGCGGGGTTTATATCTCCGGGATTTTCTGCAGAGGCGGCTTCTTGTTCTGCTTTATACATTGCCTCACCTATTTTCATAGCCGACTGAGACAATGCTTCTAATTTTGTCTTGATTANTTCACTATCGTCGGACTCCATAACTTCTCTGAGAGCCTCTATATCAGTTTCTACCTGNGCTTTGTCNCCACCATCTATTTTATCCCCATGCTCTTGAAGGTTNTTCTCTGTTGAGTGAATTATAGCTTCAGCTTGGTTCTTTAACTCAACTTTTTCCTTTCGAGCTTGATCCTCAGCGGCATGTGTCTCAGCTTCTTTTACCATTTTTTCGATTTCTGAATCATCCAAGCCACCAGAGGCTTGAATTTGTATTTGTTGCTCTTTACCAGTCGCTTTATCTTTAGCAGCCACATTTACTAGTCCATTGGCGTCAATATCAAAAGTAACTTCAATTTGAGGCATACCTCGAGGTGCCGCAGGTATACCTACCAAATCGAAATTTCCCAGAATTTTATTATCGGCTGCCATTTCACGTTCGCCTTGAAAAACTCGAATCGTAACCGCGCTCTGATTATCTTCTGCCGTGGAAAATGTCTGACTTTTTTTGGTCGGTATTGTCGTATTACGATCAATTAGACGAGTAAANACGCCCCCNAGCGTTTCTATCCCCAAAGAAAGGGGAGTAACATCAAGCAGTAACACGTCTTTGACATCACCTGTCAGTACCCCCGCCTGAATTGATGCGCCAACAGCAACGACCTCGTCTGGATTAACGCCGCGATGGGGCTCTCTCCCGAAGAACGACTCCACGGCCTCAATGACCTTAGGCATGCGGGTCATTCCACCCACCAAAATCACCTCATCAATTTCACCAGCAGATAGACCAGCATCCTTTAATGCNGCCTTGCAAGGATCAATCGTACTATTNACTAGGTCCTCGACAAGGGCCTCTAGCTTCGCTCGGGTAAGTTTAATATTCAAATGTTTGGGGCCTGACGCATCAGCAGTAACGAATGGCAGNTTAACCTCCGTTTGTGCTGTTGATGAAAGCTCGATCTTTGCTTTTTCTGCAGCTTCTTTTAAACGTTGTAAAGCCAACTTGTCATTGCGCAAGTCTATCGCTTGCTCTTTTTTAAATTCCTCTGCTAAGTAATCGATAATTTTCGCATCAAAATCCTCGCCGCCGAGAAAGGTATCACCATTAGTCGATTTTACCTCAAAAACTCCGTCTCCTATTTCTAAGATTGAAACGTCAAAAGTACCTCCACCTAGATCATAAACCGCAATCGTTCCATTCTGTTTCTTATCAAGGCCATAGGCTAGCGCCGCAGCAGTAGGCTCATTGATTATACGGAGCACATCTAAGCCAGCAATCCGACCAGCGTCCTTCGTAGCCTGCCGTTGCGAGTCATTGAAATATGCCGGCACGGTAATAACCGCTTCTTTAACAGTCTCCCCCAAATGCGCCTCGGCAGTTTCTTTCATTTTCATTAAAATAAAAGCAGAAATTTCACTAGGCGAATANTGTTTTCCTCNNGANTCCACCCACGCNTCACCGTTATCAGCCTTTACAATAGAATATGGAACNAGATCCATATCNTTGGANGTCATTGGNTCATCNAAGGTCCGACCTATCAATCTTTTNATGGCAAATAGAGTATTTTCTGGGTTNGTGATACCCTGNCGNTTAGCAGATTGACCAACAAGGCGTTCATTGTCCTCTGTAAAGGCAACCATCGATGGTGTGGTTCGTCCACCTTCACTATTTTCAATAACACGAGCGTCACTACCCTCCATGACAGCTACACAAGAATTTGTAGTACCAAGATCAATACCAATTACTTTGGCCATTTTGCCCTCTTATTTAACAAAGTATTTAAGCTGTATTAAATACTAAGCTTAAAAAATGATTTGTTATTCTGTTATAAATTTAAAGTTTGCAGGCCTAAAAAGAGGCCTTCACGAGTCTATATAGGTATGAACTACCAACGCTGCAACCATTGTTGCTTCATGTTTCAATCGGATTTTGATCTTTTCAAGAAATATTAATAAAAACTTCTCGAGAAACAGCATCACAAAAAACTATTCTTATTCCTTTTTTTTCTCATCCTCTGGAGACTTTTCGATTAAATCGGCTTTTGAAACACCAACTTTAGCTGGTCGAAGCAATCGATCATATATCATAAATCCATCTTCAATAACTTGAACCACTGTGCCGGGCTCTTCGTCCGAAGTTGGAATTTCGAATAGGGCCTCATGCTGATCATGATCAAACTTTTCGCCCAACGGTGAAATCTTCTTGATACCATGCCTTTCTAACAAACCAAGCAACTCTCGACTAGTAAGATTAATTCCCTCAAGAAATGCCTTTATTGTGTCATCTGCAGTCTGTAAGCTCTCCGGAATTGCCTCTATCGCCCGGCCCAAATTATCAGACACTGTAAGCATATCACGCGCAAAATTTGCAGTCGCATACTTTGCTGTGTCTTCCCGCTCTCTTTTGGCTCGGCGAATGGTGTTTTCGTTTTCAGCTAAAGCACGCAAGAGTTTGTCTTTGAGATCAGCTATTTCCGCTTCCGGTCCTTCTTCACCCCATGGTGAATTTTTATCATCATCTGGAAAATCACTGGATTTTTCTTCTGCCGCTGAGGTAGTATCCGTGGTCTCTTCTTCTATGGCGGATTGATTTGAATCTTCCAGTTCTGGGGTCTCTTTTGAAGTTTTAATTTCTTTTTTTTCCACTGCTTTATCCTATATTTAACTAAGTATTCGGCCAACTACTTGTGCTGTATAATCAACGATTGGGATTATTCGAGCATAATTTATTCGTGATGGGCCGATTACACCTACTGCCCCGACAATTTCACCTCGGGTTCCAGTAAATGGCGCTGCCACCATGGCACAACCTGCCACATTGAAAAGATCATTCTCTGCCCCCAAAAAGATTTGCACCCCATCGCCCGATTGGGTTCTATCAAGCAAATTAGCCATAAGATCTCGCGTATCGAGGGCCTCAAAAAGGGCTCTAACCCGCTCTAAATCTGTTAAGGCACTGACATCGTCTAATAACCGTGCATGCCCTTTTACAATTAGCGCGCCACGATCATCATCACCCGCCCAGGTAGCAATCCCCGCCTCAACAAGATCGCGCGTTAATTCATCTATTTGAGCTCGATGATCCGCTATCTCTTTTTCAATCATTGTTTCAGCATCTGCCAATGTTCTTCCTGCAAGGCGTGCATTGAGATAATTAGTCGCTTGAATTAAGGTCGAAGGGGGGGTGCCAATTGGAACATCAATAACACGATTTTCAACAAACCCATCTTCGGCGACCATTACAACAAGCGCACGGCCATCACCCAGACTTACAAATTCAATATGCTTAAGTGCACGATCGCTTTTAGGCGCTAAAACCAAACCAGCACAGCGCGATAATCCTGACAGTGCGCCAGAAGCTTCTTCTAAAACCTCATTAATGGTTTTACCCGCGATCGCACATTGTGTCTCGATGGTTTCTTGTTCTTCGGCGGTAATACTCCCAACCTCAAGTAAACCATCAACAAATAGCCGCAACCCGAGGTCGGTAGGAAGACGCCCAGCGGAAGCGTGTTCGGAATACAGGAGACCAAGTTCTTCAAGGTCTGCCATAACATTTCTTACGCTCGCAGCGGACAACGGCCTATCCAAACGACGTGACAATGTTCTCGATCCGACAGCCTCGCCGTCATCTAGGTAAGAGGAAACAAGTTCCGAAAATACTCTACGAGACCGCTCGTTTAGTTCACCAATTATGTTTCTTTGGTTGGAATTCATTGTTTTTTCTGGACCAAAAATTTCTTTCTGATCTTCTGCAATTATGTATAGAATGTAATGTTGCAATTTTTCAAGGTCAATAAGCTGATTGAAGTTAAGTGCCAGTGGACGCCGATGTTCGTTCACGTTAGCTTTTAACATGTAGCTTTTTGTTTTTTAGAAGTAGGAGCCCAATTCAAATGAGCACTCGTCCCTCAGGTCGTAAAGCTGGCGAAATGAGAACAGTCAGTCTAGAACCAAATTTCAGCCCTTATGCCGAGGGATCTTGTCTAACAAAGTTCGGGAATACCCACGTTCTATGTACAGCAACAATAGAAGAAAAAGTACCGCCATTTTTACGGAATTCTGGAACCGGTTGGGTTACCGCCGAATATGGGATGCTGCCACGATCTACGCACACTCGAACTGCGAGGGAAGCCGCTAGGGGAAAACAAAGTGGGAGGACACAAGAAATACAGCGGCTTATTGGAAGGTCCCTACGCGCTGTAACGAACTTATCATTGATAGGCGAGAGACAAATTCGGATCGATTGTGATGTAATTCAGGCAGACGGTGGAACCCGCACGGCCTCCATCACCGGCGCTTGGGTTGCTTTGCACTATGCTTTCTCAAAATTGGTAAGAGACGGGGAACTTGATCAAGTTCCCCTTAGAGATTCTGTTGGTGCCGTTTCCTGTGGAATATTTCAGGGCGTGGCCACGTTAGACCTTGACTATACGGAAGATTCGAATGCAGATGCAGATACAAACTATGTTTTAACGGGCAGTGGCGGTATTGTAGAAATTCAAGGCACCGCGGAAAAGAAACCATTTAGTCGCGAACTCCTTGATGAACTTTTAGACCTCGCATACAGGGGAATCGAAGAATTAACAAAACTACAAAAAAATGCTTTGTTGTAATGATTTGATAAAAAATGAGCAACCGCCGAAAATTTTTTGGTTCTAAAATTGTCATTGCAAGCCACAATTCAGGCAAAGTGGTTGAAATTGAGGATTTATTAAAACCATATGGAATAAAGTGTTTTTCCGCAGCAGACCTAAATTTAGATGAACCAGTGGAGAACGGAAAAACATTTACAGCTAATGCCGAAATTAAGGCACGTGCCGCAGCATTATCAACTAAACAACCTTCTCTTTCTGACGACTCCGGTCTTGTAATTCCCTCAATAAATGGAGACCCGGGAATTTATTCCGCTCGTTGGGCTGGAAAAGATAAAGATTTTAATCTTGCAATGCGCCTCGTCGAAGAACGGCTTCAAAATGTTTCAGACAGACGGGCTTATTTTTTTGCAGCCCTTGCTTTGTGTTGGCCGGACGGTCATTGCGAAACTTTCACGGGTCGCATTGATGGGGAACTAACCTGGCCACCCCGGGGAAAATTAGGGTTTGGTTATGACCCTATGTTTATCCCCGCCGGTTTTAAAAAGACATTCGGTGAATTCGAGCCAGAACTAAAACACGCCATAAGCCATCGTTCAAAAGCGTTTACAAAATTAGTAGAATTTTGTTTTGCCCATTAAAAAACCATTAGAATTAACATCAGGTGACGAGATCGCTCTTTATATTCATTGGCCTTTTTGTTTGTCTCGCTGTCCATATTGTGATTTTAACGCTCATGTGCGCCCAGATATAGAACAAGCAGATTGGGGCAAAGCTTTATTGTCAGAGATGGAATATTGGGCTAAAAATACGTCTAAAAGAAAAATAAAAAGTATTTTTTTTGGCGGCGGCACGCCATCATTGATGAAACCTTCTATTGCTGCCGACATAATAAGCAAAGCATCCAAACTTTGGTCCTTAGAAAACGAAACTGAAATC
This sequence comes from Rhodospirillaceae bacterium, assembly GCA_002719885.1. Lineage (GTDB taxonomy): Bacteria > Pseudomonadota > Alphaproteobacteria > MPNO01 > UBA2964 > UBA2964. Next base: position 25,692 of record PBFH01000041.1, read on the forward strand.
ACCTTTGAAGCTAACCCCACATCAGTAGAGATCAAAAATTTTCGGGAATTTCGCAGTGCTGGTTTAAATCGCGTTTCTATTGGCTTGCAGGCGTTGGATGACAACGCGTTAAAATTTCTAGGAAGAACACACAGTCGTAAAGTTGGCATTTTAGCCATAGAGTTGGCCGACAAAATATTTCCCCGTTTCTCATTTGATTTGATATATGGGCGACCTCATCAAACCACGACCAATTGGACATCTGAATTGCATGAGGCTATTCAGATGTCAGCGGGCCACTTATCTCTTTATCAATTAACGATAGAAAAAGGCACGCCCTTTTATGCAGAGGCAAGATCCGGAACCTTGATGCTTCCCAATGAAGAAATCAGCTCCATGTTATTTCAGCTCACCCAAGATATTTGTGAGCAAAAAGGCCTCCTACCATATGAGATATCAAACCATGCACGACCTGGCCAAGAATGCATACACAATCTCACATATTGGACCGGTGGAGACTATATTGGGGTAGGTCCAGGTGCACACGGAAGAATAACCATCGATAATCAAACCTATGAAACAGAACAGATTCCGGGACCCGAAACATGGTTTTCCTCTGTCAGGGAAAAAGGTCATGCAACCCGAAAATTTAAAAAAATTAATTTCAATGCCAGGATTGATGAAATTTTACTCATGGGCTTAAGACTTACCAACGGGATATCGCGAGACCATTTTATACAGCATACCGGGCTGGATTTTGAAGATGTGCTAGATCCAAAACGCTTGAGGCCGCTTTTAGTTGAAGATTATCTCGTCTTGGATAAAAAAGGTTTAAGGGCCACTAAAAAAGGACTCTTGCGGCTCAACTCAGTTTTAGCCGCAATGCTGAGCTAATTCGTATTCGTTGAATTTATATACTTTACTTGATGTTTTTTGGTGATGTTTTTGAGACTGAAAATGAAATTGGTGAGGGGCTCACTACCTCTACTCCTTTCGGGGTTACTTCCATCACAGAAAACATATGTTGGACGGCACCAGTGGGCCGAAGTCTAAACAAACCTGCGCTACCATAAAATCCATTTTCAGCAGTAAGTTTGTCCAAGCTAAAGCCCTGAGGCCCCTCCCTAGCCTTTATTGAGCTTAACGCCATGGCGTCATAAGCCAAAGCGCTCAACTGGTGTGGTGATTTTTTAAACACAGAGGCAAAACGCCTAACAAAGTTTGAATAGGGTTGGGGTGAAAGACCCACATACCACGCACCAGCTAATGAAGGTTCTTTTATCAGAGAGCGTGATGACCAATCATGAATACCAATAAACTTTACTTGCTTCCTGTCGATTTCATAATAAGAGAGTAATGATACTATCGCTTTTAAATCTTTTCCTGTCTCCGGTATCAAAACAGCATCAAAGGACAATGATCCTAATACTGTTTTTTCTGCAAGTTTTTTTAAAATTCTTTTGGATAGTGGATCATTCTTTTTCTTCAGAATATTTCGTTTTAAAATTAATGCCTTTCTCCGTGTCTGAAAGTCACCCAGCCTTTTAATTGCAGAAGTTATAGATTTTGTATTACGTAAATAACGCTCATAGCTTACAAAAGTTGCGCCAAATGCTTTTATAGTTCTTTCATAATCAGCCAAAAGTTTTTCACCAAATTTTCCATGCGGAACCAAAGCAGCAAACCTCTTGATCCCCTTTGAAGCCGCATAACCAACAATTCGATGCAGGCGATCCTCCGGCAGAAAACCAAAAACAAATGTGCCTTCCGCTGCAACAGTGCGGTCATTGGTGAATGAAATTAAATTAATTGACGCCTCAGCTGCCAAAGGAGCTACTTCTTTTGCTGACTTTCCAAAAACAGGTCCTATAAGCAATCTAGCACCAGAATTAATTGCATCTTGCGCCGCCGCCTTAGCACCTTGAGGGGTACCCCTAGTATCTCTAGGAAGAACCACAAATTTATCATTGGCGCCATCAAAAATCGCCAAAAAACTCGCTTCCATCATTGTTTGACCCAGGGCAGCATTGGGTCCTGATAATGGAAGTAATAAGCCGATTCTCACTTGATCTAAAATACTTTTCGGTGGTTTTAGTTTTACTACTTGATGTTCGGTAGGCCTTCGAAAGAAAAAACTTTGGATGCCGACAGGGGCAGTGGAACTTGACACAGTCTCTGTTTTAAATGGTGACAAAATAAATTTTTTTGGCCCTTGCGCACTAACGGGCGGGCTTTTAACTTTATAAGGTTCACAAGCAGTGAGGGTCATCAAAATTAATGCACCAAATAATTTGCAATTTATTCTAGCGGAGAGTTGCAAATTAGGCTTAAAAAATTGAAATCGGTATAAAAAATACATGAGTCAAATCGTTGGAAAAATCTATAGGCGCGCTTTTAGAGGACAAACTACGGAATACCACTGTCGAACCAGGACTTCATATCGTTTCAACACCTATAGGCAATTTGAATGATATAACTCTCCGTGCAATCGCCGTATTGCGCTGTTCAGATGCTATAGCATGCGAAGACACAAGGGTTACAGGAAGAATCAAGTCTGAGTTTAATTTGACTGCTCCTTTAATTTCATATCACGAACATAATGCCCATAAAGTAACCTCAAGAATAATTAAACTTTTAAAATCTGGCAAAATTGTGGCGTTAGTTTCAGATGCCGGCACCCCACTAATTTCTGATCCCGGCTATAAACTAGTTAATTCGGCTATAGAAAACAATGTGGTGGTCAGTCCGGTACCCGGTGCATCAGCTTTATTAGCCTCCCTCAGCGTCTCAGGTCTACCAACAGACAGAATTTTATTCGAGGGCTTCCTGCCAAAAAAAACACTCGGACGCAGAAAGGCTCTAGAGCATGCTGCCAAAGCTGGATCAACATTGGTAGTTTTTGAGTCTCCTAACCGTTTAATTAAGTCTTTATCAGATATGATTGATATTTTAGGGAACCGGGATGCTATAATAGCCCGAGAATTAACCAAGAGACATGAAGAAATCAGGAGAGGAAATCTAAAATCATTGGTAAAAAATATCGAAGACAATCGGTTGCCAAGGGGGGAAGTAACCTTGGTAATTGGCCCAGAAAAAAATAATAAACGCCTGCCACAAGGTCAAATAGACCAAATGCTGATAGAATCTTTGAGCAAACACAGTGTCAAAAATGCGGTTAACGCTGTAGCATTAGAAACGAGCCTGCCGCGCAGAGCCCTCTACCAAAGAGCTATTTTACTAAAATCGGAAAAAAACCAATTATAGAGATAATCCCATAAAATACTTTTTTCTTTTTAGTAAAATTGGATCTTGGCACCCACAAACTCGCTGTGCAAAATGGCTGAGAACGAAATGGAAAATTGAAATGCTCTTTAAGTCTTTAAAACACATGGCAATTATTGTCACGCTAACATGCTTTATAGGTGTTTTGCTTAGTGGTTGTTTTGGCGCCGCCGTAGGAACAGGCGCCTGGGTTGCCAATGCCGCATCAGACAAACGAGGATTAAAAAAAGCCGCCATTGACTTAGGTATTCGGGCCCGTATCAATAATTTATGGCTTGATCACAATGAAGAAATAATAACAAGGGCTAACATAGCCGTATTTAACGGGCGCGTTCTGTTGACAGGGATAGTTTCCAGTGACCAGCTTCGCCAGGATGCGGTGCGTTTAGCATGGAAAGCGGGGGGGGCTAAAGAAGTCATTAATGAATTAGAAGTTTTTAAAGCTAATAGTCTCGCAGGTTTTACAAGAGATACTTGGATCTCCGCGCAACTAAAGACCTCCATAGCATTAGACAAAAATATAGCTGCGATAAACTATTCTATAAATGTTGTCAGGGGTACTGTTTACCTTTTAGGTATTGCTGATACTGCCGATGAGCTTGAACGGGTTTTGACCCATGCGAGGCAAATTAATTACGTAAGGCGGGTTTTAAGCTATGTAATCATAGAAAGACAAAAAATTCATTCCAGTTAAACCAATGAAAAGATTTTCTATCAAATCATCTAAAAATATCGAAAACACGCTGAGAAAAATAGGCAAATTGTGTGACGAAGAATTTGAAATAGGGGGAGTTGCTCTGTTGTTAGGTGCAATGGACAACCCGAATAAGAAAATAGAATTTTATCTGGATCACCTAATCAAAATAGCCAGTGACGTAAGCGATACCATTGAAAAAACAAAGAAAGCAACCTTGGATAATAAAATAAATTGCCTGCAAGAAATAATCGTGAAAAATCGCGGTTATATCGGTGATAGTGACACATATGATGATCCCCAAAACGCAAATATGATAAATATCATTGAACGTCGAAAAGGTTTGCCTGTGGGATTAGGAATAATATATTTGGACGTAGCCCATCGATTGGGCTGGCAAGCAACCGGCATTAATTTTCCGGGACATTTTCTAATCCGCCTAGAGCATAACTCCAAACGAAAAATCATTGATCCATTTAATAACGGGATTGAAAGAGACACGCCGGATCTAAGACAAATCCTAAAGCAAATCAATGGAATGGACTCAGAACTTTTACCACAACATTCTTGTTCTCTAAGCTCTAGAGAAACACTGATTCGATTGCTAAATAATATTAAATTTCGGGCCATATCATCAAATAATTTAAAAAGAGCCATTCAAATTATGGAAAGGATGCTCTTAATAGCCCCAGGCCAATGGGGGATTTTACAAGAGGCTAGTTTATTTTATTACAAAATAGGAAACTTAAAAAAATCTACTGAAATATTAGAAGGGTTTTTGGAGAAAGCCGTCCATAACTTTGAACGCAGGGAAGCCGAAACTATGTTGTATAAGGTAAAGCAACACCTTCACTAAGCTCCTTATTAATCTGCTAACGCCAAAGGAACCAAATGAGTTTGACTGTCGCGATCCAGATGGATCCTATCGAAAATATAGATATTAATGTTGATAGCACCTTCATGCTAGCAATTGAAGCGCAGAAACGGGGACATAAACTGTTTTATTATTTGCCTTCTAGCCTAACCCTTGTTAATAGCAAATTATTTGCCGAAATTAAGCCGGCCGAAATAAGGAGAAAAAAAAACAACCATTACTCTCTGGGAAAATCAGAGTTCACCGACCTTTCTAAGCTAGATGTTGTTTTAATGAGACAAGACCCTCCATTCGATATGGCATATATTACTGCAACACACCTTTTGGAACACATTCACCCCAACACTCTTGTTGTAAATGATCCGATACAAGTGCGAAATTCGCCTGAAAAATTGCTCGCAACTCATTTTGAGGGGATTCTCCCGCCCACTTTAATTACTTCCAATAGGATGCAAATTGCTACCTTTCGTGAAGAACACCGAGATATAATTGTAAAACCTTTGTATGGGAATGGTGGGGCCGATGTTTTCCACATTTTGCCTGAGGACGAAAACTTGGGGGCGCTATTGGATATGTTTGCGGAAAAATACCGGGAGCCAATAATAGTTCAAAAATATTTACCCGAAGTAAGGGAAGGAGATAAACGAATTATATTAGTAGACGGCGCTCCAGTCGGTGGCGTTTTAAGGATCCCAGCCTCAGGAGATGCCCGGGCTAATTTTCACGCGGGGGGTTCAGCGCGGAAAACATCATTGACACATCAAGAATATGAAATTTGTAAAATGATCGGACCAACGTTAAAAGATCGAGGACTAATTTTTGTAGGTATTGATGTTATTGGTGATTATTTAACAGAGATTAATGTGACATCACCGACGGGAATTCAAGAAATTAATGCTCTTGATGGAGTACACATCGAGCAGCGTATTTGGGACGCTATTGAAAAGCGATATGAAGATCTGAAAACCAGACAGCCTTAATAAGCCCTCTTTTGGTTTAAAATTCTTCTTGCTACATCTGAGATATTATCGTCAACCTGAGAAAATTGTTTGATGTCACCCTGCTTGAGATAATTCGTCACGGCCAAGTCAAACGATGGTCTTGAATGGATGCGCTTATACCAATCACAAACCGCTGGTGCTTTCTCTCTCCATACCGTCAGCAACTTAAGCGCTGACAATCTATTAATATAGGGGGTCACCGCAGCATCAGCTAAGGAATATAGTCGGCCAGCAATAAAATCATGCCTTTTCAAGACATCATCAAGCTCTTTAATGAATTTATCGTACGCCCACACCGCGTTTTCAACAAATGGGGAAGACAGACCATCTTTATAAACTGCTTCCTGTCGATTTCTGCGTCCAATATCTGGTATTTTATTTAAATGAGCTTTTTGTTCCTGTTTTGATTTCTGTAGGAAGGATGGTCGAAATGCCGTAGCGTGGGTAAGAATACCGGTGGCTGGGTGGATAATTTCGTCAATTTTTTTTAACCACATGCGCATGATCGCTCGAGTTTGCGGGGTTTGCGGCACCAAAGAAATTTTTTCATTTAACTCTTCGATGTATTGCATAATTATAGTGGATTCTAGAACAACTGCATCCCCATCTATCAAAGTAGGAACGACGGCGTTTGGATTCAGACTAAGATAATCTGGGGAAAACTGTTCTCCATCCCTTAAATTAACATTATAACTTTGAAATTCTATGCCCATTTCAAATAGAGTTAAACGGACTTTAATTGCACAAACCGAAGTCGTACCGTCATAAAGAATTAACATTCTGAATAAAATTTAAATTCAAAAAAATAAATCCGCATCAATCAATCCCAACGATCAAAACTAGCCCAAAGGCTCCCACGTTCCATCTGGCGGGATATCGCCCCCCACCAACATGGGGCCAAGTGGCCGCCCACCCAAGATATGGACATGAAGGTGAAAAACCTCTTGGTGAGCGTCAGCACTGTGATTAGAAAGAACTCGGAACCCACTGCCAGTGAGATTAAGAAGTCGTGCCACCTCACCCACGGTCCTCCAGAATTCAACAATTTGATCATTACTTGCTTTAGAAACAAAATCATCCAGGGAAATATATGCTCCTTTAGGTATAACTAATACATGAACTGGTGCTTGAGGGTTTATATCATGGAAAGCCAAAGCATGTTTTGTTTCCAACACTTTCTGACAGGGGAGTTCCCCGCGCAATATCTTTGCAAAGATATTATTTTCATTATAATTTTCCATAGTACTTTCTGCTATTAAATTTTCAATCTACTTTCCCCGTAGAGCTTTCTCTACTATTCCAGATTTACCTTCTCGTTTAGCTAATTCCGCCCAAACATCTTCTGGTCTAACACCAGTGAGAGCCCATGCTACCAGTAAATGGTATAGCAAGTCAGCGCTTTCATAGACAACTAAGTTAGGTTTTCCCTGAGTGACCGCAATTACAGTTTCGACCGCTTCTTCGCCCAACTTTTGCGCCACCCTCTCCACACCAGTACTCAATAGCTCTGCAGTGTACGATGCCTCCGGGCTACCTTCTTTACGAACTTCTATTAAGTCATAAAGCCTTTGTAAAACTTCACTATCTTTATCTAACTCGCCCATTAAACAACTCCGTTTTTCGGATTAAAGTGCTGACTACACCTCTCGGACAGCAATGCCGGCAGCCGCCATGTGCTCCTTAACATGAGCAATCTCAAAAGTTCCAAAATGAAATATCGATGCTGCCAACACCGCAGTGGCATGCCCTTCTTGAATACCGGCCACCAAATGACCAATGGTTCCCGCGCCGCCAGAAGCAATTACTGGAATTGATACAGCATCTGAAACAGCGCGAGTTAACTCCAAATCAAATCCCTTTTTAGTACCATCGCGATCCATAGAGGTGAGTAAAATTTCACCTGCACCGAATTTTTCCATTCTTCTCGCCCACTCTACAGCATCAATGCCAGTAGGTTTCCGACCCCCGTGAGTAAAGATTTCCCATGACTGGGGCCCACAATTTTTAGCATCGATTGCCACCACTATACATTGTGATCCGTATTTGGCTGCTGCTTCTCCGACAAATTCGGGCCTTTGAACGGCAGCGGAGTTAATCGAAACTTTATCAGCCCCCGTAAGGAGAAGTTTTCGAATGTCTTCATTAGTTCGCACGCCACCACCAACGGTCAATGGTATAAAACATTGTTCCGCGGTGCGGCCAACAACTTCAAATAATGTATCTCTATTTTCATGAGAAGCCGTAATATCCAAAAAACACAACTCGTCAGCGCCTGCTTTATCATATAGCCTTGCTTGCTCTACCGGATCACCTGCATCTACAAGGTTTACAAAGTTAATCCCTTTAACAGTGCGACCATCCTTTACATCTAAGCAGGGTATAATTCGCATTTTTAGCATTTTTAAAGCTTTCTTCGTGTTAATCCCTTAACAATGCAATAGCGTCAGAAGGTTCAATTCTACCATCATATAGTGCCCGACCACATATTACTCCCTGTATACCTGCGGTCGCTTTTTCTTTAAGCTCTTTTAGGTCATTCAGCGATGAAACACCACCTGAAGCTATCACCGGCGTAGTTAATGAAAACGCTAGATCCACTGTAGCTTCAATATTGACCCCGCCCATAGCGCCATCACGATTTATATCTGTAAATAGAATTGCAGCAGCCCCCTTGTCTTCAAAACGCAATGCTAAATCCAAGGCTCGCACCCCAGAATCTTTGGTCCAACCGTCTATAGCAACCATTCCATCTCGAGCATCGATTGCGATTACTATTTTTCCCGGAAAATCGGCACATGCCTGAAAAACAAATTCCGGATCGGACAAGGCTGCTGTACCAAGAACAATCCGGTTCACGCCAATATTTATCCAATGTTCAAGCGTTTTTTTATTACGAATGCCTCCACCCAATTGAATAGGGATATCAACTGATGAGACAACTTTACTCACAATTTCTGTATTTACAGGCTTTCCTTCAACTGCTCCATTAAGATCAACCATATGTAACCACTGAAACCCGGCCGTTTCAAAATCCTCGGCCTGTCTGATGGGGTCCGGATTAAAAATTGTCGCTTGTTGCATATCGCCTCGCAGCAATCGAACACAAAGACCATCTTTTAGATCAATCGCTGGAAATAAAATCATGTTTTTGATTTCCCCCCCCTTTTTTGGCTTCCTAGCTTTTTGGTGTAATAATATCCGGCTATCTTTTCCCCATTTACAACTGCATAATTTGGATTGGTACCCCAACGTTCATAACCAAGTCTTTCATACATTTGAATGGCTGCTTCCTGAGTTTCTCTCACATCCAAATTTATAAATTTGATCGCGCGTTTTTTAGCCCTGAGCTCACAGGCCAGAGTCAACTGTCGAGCAAGACCATGACCTCGAGCCCACGGAGCAACAAAATTTGTCGTTATACTGGCAATGTATTTCTGAGCTTCATTATTTCCGGGAGCTATGACGAGCTGTGCTGACCCCACTATTCTGCCATTAAATCGAGCTGCAAAAAGATCACGTTCAGGCACCACAATTACTCCACGCCAATAGCGTTCCAGAACATTTCTTGGGGGCGGACTTAACCAACCGAAACCACCGCCATCGAGAATAGCGGATTCTGCGGCATCACAGAGATCCACAACTTCTGATTCAGATAGTGCTAATATATGTTGAACAAAACTGTTGGGTTTATTTTTATTCATCTCAACACCATCAAATATTCCGCTTTTAATTCAAGGGCGCCAATCAAGAAAATTTCTTAGAATTGTTATTCCGGTATTTTGGCTCTTTTCAGGATGAAACTGGGTACCAATTAAATTTCCCGAACAAACAATTGCGACAATATTGCGCCCGTAGTGAGTTGTTGCCAAAATGTTTTTTTTATTAGTACACTCCATTGAAAAACTGTGAACAAAATATGCATGGTCGCCATTTTTTACCCTAGAAAGAACCGGGTGGTCCACTTCATTTAATGTAAGCTCGTTCCAACCCATATGTGGTATTTTTATCTCGGGTGAGGTCTGCTTCATGGGACAAACTTCGCCCGCTAACCAACCAAGACCCGCATGGTCGCCATGCTCTAGGCTTCGATCCGCCATCAACTGCATACCAACACAAATACCAAGAAAAGGCCGACCACGACAATGGGTTGCCTCTTTCAACGCCTCCCCCATTCCTTCAATAGCCATCAAACCCAAAAAACAATCGCCAAACGCCCCAACCCCCGGCAAGATTACATAATCTGCATCATTGAGTTCTATAGGATCGCTTGAAACTATCACCTCATAACCTCCGCGGAGTTCTGAAGCAGCCAACTCTAGCGCCTTTGAGACAGACCTTAGATTTCCTGATCCGTAATCAATAACCACAACTTTCATTTTTATTCCCTTATGGGATTACTGCATCAAAGTGCTGCCGCCAAGGTCATACCAACGTCGTAGTGCGGCGTCACGATGTCGAGCGGCGACAATACCAGAAAGCGTGTATCCCTTCCTAAGAAAATTTAAACTAACCCACTCATTGGCGCCAAACCCTATAAAGGTTGATAAGGCTAAAAACGCTATAAACAAACAATCATTGGACAAACCCAAAAACCGGAAAAATCCCCACAGAAATGCCCAGCCGAGAAATATGATGATTGTTAGAAACCACATTCGATTCCAAAGTGCCCAAAAACCCGTAAAAATAAAAGCAGTAAGCGAAAATCCATCCCTCACTACTTTGGGGTCATGCCCTGGTAGGGTATGCACTAAAAAAATTTTCACTTTTAGCCTCCTAGGGCTCCCTTTGTCGACGGAATTGCGTTTGATGCCCTAGGGTCAATTTCAATAGCTGTTCGCAGAGATCTAGCTAAACCTTTAAAGCATGACTCAACAATATGATGGTTGTTTTCCCCATATAAATTTTCAACATGCAACGTTATCCCCGCCGCCTGCGCGAAGGCCTGAAACCACTCCTTGAACAACTCGGTATCCATGTCACCAAGCTTGGGTTTAGAAAATTGTACTCGCCACACTAGATAAGGCCTGGCAGAAATATCTAGAGATACCCTCGACAGGGTCTCGTCCATCGGAACATATGCAGCGCCATAACGCACAATGCCAGACTTATCACCTAACGCTGCACTTATTGCTTGGCCAATTGCAATTCCCGTGTCTTCGGTAGTGTGGTGAAAATCAATATGCAAGTCCCCCTCTGCCCTCACAAATAAATCCACCAAGCTGTGTCGGGACAATTGCTCTAACATATGATCCAAAAACCCGATCCCTGTTGAAACATCGTATTGACCAGACCCGTCCAAATTTATACGAACATCGATAGATGTTTCATTGGTTTTTCGGTTAACGTTTGCTTCACGCATTTGGAAAATCCTTTTTTAAACCAGAATGTTTTAACAGGCTAAATATATTACTGCCAGCTTTTACCTTTCAATCGCTGTACTATTTGCGCGATAATGCGGGTGACACTTTGCTTCAAATAATTTTCTTGGTACTTTTTAGAAAAGAAGCTGGTATTAAAGTTTAATCGTAAAAAGTTCAAAATTAGCACTTATTTTTAATATGGCCTTTAAATCTTTTAAATTAGCCCAGACAATCTTTTTAGTGGTAAGACTTGAACACCGAGTTGCAATCACCACATTTGATACTTCCAAATTTAGTTCAAACTGATTATGGAATTGTATAGTTAAGAGGCAATAAATGGAAAAAAATAGCTCTCTGCAATGGCATGGAACAACGATATTGTCTGTTCGAAAAAAAAATATTGTCGTGATAGCCGGTGACGGACAAGTAACTTTGGGACCAACTGTGATCAAAGCTTCCGCTCGTAAAGTCCGCCCACTCGGCAACGGTTCAGTTATCGCAGGATTTGCAGGAGCGACAGCGGATGCGTTCACTTTGTTTGAGCGTCTTGAAGCCAAATTAGAACAACACCCTGGCCAGTTGACCCGAGCGTGTGTGGATCTTGCCAAAGATTGGCGCACTGACAGATATCTTCGCCGCTTAGAAGCAATGATGGCTGTAGCTGATCAGGATGTTTCTCTTGTTTTAACAGGAACCGGCGATGTCCTTGAGCCAGATCAGGGCCTCATTGGTATAGGATCTGGGGGCTCCTATGCACTTGCCGCTGCACGGGCATTGCACGACATAGACGGGTTAGAGGCAGAGGATATTGCGCGTAAGGCTATGGATATCGCCGCGGGAATTTGTATATATACTAATAACAATTTAACGATAGAAAGCCTAAAAAAAAGTGACTAGTTTCAGTCCAAGAGAAATTGTATCGGAGCTTGATAGATACATTGTCGGCCAACGTGATGCTAAGCGAGCTGTAGCTATAGCGTTGAGAAATCGCTGGCGTCGGCAGCAAATAGAAGGAGACCTGCGAGAAGAGATTCTTCCCAAAAACATTTTAATGATTGGTCCTACGGGGGTTGGTAAAACTGAGATCGCCCGAAGGTTGGCTCGTTTAGCCCAGGCCCCCTTTGTAAAAGTCGAAGCAACTAAATTTACGGAGGTCGGCTATGTTGGGCGTGATGTTGAACAAATCATAAGGGACTTGCTTGAAGTTGCAGTTCACGAGACAAAAGAAAGAATGAGAAAGGCCGTGCTCGCTAAAGCAGAGCTGGCCGCAGAAGAAAGGGTGATAGAAGCCTTGGTTGGCGAGAATGCGGGCGAAGAAACCCGTCAAAGGTTCCGTAAAATGCTTCGCGAGGGAGAATTAGATGATCGTGAAGTAGAACTTGACCTCTCCGACAATTCAGGTACTTCCTTGCCCACTTTTGATGTGCCCGGAATGCCCGGAGCACAGATGGGTATGCTCAATCTCAATGATATGCTCGGCAAAGCCTTTGGGGGGCAGACAAAAAAACGCAAGTGCACCGTAGAAGAATCCCATGAATTTCTTGTTGCTGATGAAAGTGATAAACTTCTCGATGAAGAAAAAATTTTAAGGGAGTCCATAGAATCGGTTGAACAGAATGGCATCGTATTTTTAGATGAAGTTGACAAAATTTGTGCCAATCATGACCGTCATAGCGCCGATGTTAGTCGAGAAGGGGTACAAAGGGATTTACTTCCATTAATAGAAGGTACAACGGTTTCTACCAAACACGGTCCGGTTAAAACTGATCATATTCTGTTTATAGCGTCAGGGGCTTTTCACATTGCCAAACCCTCAGACTTACTTCCGGAACTGCAGGGTCGTTTACCTATTAGGGTAGAGCTAAAGGCCCTAGAAGTGGAGGATCTTAAAGCGATTCTTACTGAACCCGAGGCTAGCCTTATAAGACAATACGTAGCGCTAATAGGCACCGAAGATGTAGAATTAGAGTTTGCCGAAGACGCCATCGATGAAATTGCATCGATAGCCGCCGAGATAAATCAGGCCGTTGAAAATATAGGGGCTAGGAGATTACAAACTGTTATGGAGCGCTTATTAGATGATATAAGTTTTACCGCGACCGATAGAAGTGGCGAAAAAATCATCATTAATGCTCAAATGGTAAAAGAAAACGTAAGCGACCTTGCAAAAAATGCAGACCTGAGCAAATTTATTTTATAGTTAGCGCAACCGTCGCAGCAAAACATATAAGGCGCCCGCCCCGCCATCGGAAGGCGCTGCCTCTGAAATGGCTAGAACCCGTGGACGCGCCTGTGGTGAATTTAACCAATTCGGTGTCTCCCTCTTCAATACACCACCGCCCTGACTGAGTCGGCCTCGACCTGTAATAATTATAACGCAGCGCTTTCCCAAAGCTTGAGATTCCCGCAAAAAATCCATTAATTTTTCATAAGCCTGATCTTGAGTCATTCCATGCAAATCTAGCCGAGCATCCGGTCTGAGTTGGCCACGCCTTAAACGGGCAAGGGTCCGTTTATCAACATCACCGGCTTGTTCTAAGGAGAGAGGCCTTAGATTTAAGGGACGCTTTCTTGCAGAATAGCTCTTATTCCCAGATAGTTGTTTTTTTTTTATCCCAATGTTTTCTTTAATAACTGTGCAGGGAATTTCTTTAGTTTCCCTCATTGCTTCAAGAAAAATAGCGTCATCTTCAGGCGATAACGATAAAGCCTTTGAATGCTCCACACACCGTTTGTTTTTGTTTTTCGACATTAGACAACAATAGAGGATCTGAATACTTTGCGCTAGAATAATACCGCATGTGCCCTAGCCCTGTTGATTAAGCCTTATTTAGGTATAAACACAAAATAGCGACCCCGACGATTCATATGCCCGGCATTCTTGGCTGCAGATAAACCATGCCCGAAAAAAATATCTCCGCGCACAGCACCCCTTATGGCCCCCCCGGTATCTTGAGTTATAAGTAACCGCTGAAATGCAATATCAATGTTTAAGGGATCCTTTGTGTCAATCCAAACCGGAAGGCCATAAGTTAAGAACCTTGGATCGATAGCAAGACTTCGTCCCGGGGTCAAAACAACACCTTGGGCACCGAGTGGGCCTAAACCAATCACTCGACTAAAAAAAATATAACGAGCATTTAATTCCAATAAATCAATCACTTTCATAGGATTTTTCTTAAGCCAAGAACGAATGGCTTGCATTGATAGGGCCTCTTGTGAGAGTTCCTGACGATCAACCAAAACTTTACCTATAGAAGTGTAGGGATGACGGTTGTGCCCAGCATAACCAACCCTCAAAATTTCACCATTGGGTAGCTTAATGCGCCCCGACCCCTGAATTTGTAGAAAAAAAACATCTACGGGATTTTTTAGCCATGCAATTGGTTCAACATCGTTTTGCAGTGCTCCATTATTTATTTGTTTTCGGGAAAAATATCTCCCGGTGGCTTGGTTGAGGTTGTCTGGAGGGGGATAAATGGGGGTTTGATATTGGCCGAATCGTTTTAGAGCACCATCAAAATGCGGTTCATAATAACCAGTGAATAGGCCTTCGGTTTTGCCAGAAAACCTTTGTCCAACTAGATAAGCACGAAAATTCTTTTCAAAATATTTTCTTGCGTAGATATGGTTTCCAAACTTTTTCTGGTCTAATTTACGACAGCTGCGCCGCCATAGATTCATTTGTCCAAATTTAACCGAAACGTGGGATTTGAGATTCGCAGGCCTCATCAACCTTTGACAGCTAAGCCAAAAAGGTAAAAGAGCATCTCCCTGCTCGCCGTGGACCCAGCCCGGCAAGGAATTGATTTTTATATGGGTAAGAGAAACGGGCTTCTCATCTTGCTCCAAAACCAACAAAGAGCAGCTCGCCAAAACACCTGCAATTAGGATCGCAGCAGAGAAATTTAGGTATTTATTGCGGGCTTCTAGTCTCAACTAAAGTCCAATTAGGGTCGTGTGCCCGGGTATTTCTAGCAAAGGTCCAAATATCGATAACAGGTGCCACCCGATTTTCATCACCGTCAACCACCGTTCCACTATTTTCTCTTGTTACATTGACTTGTTCTGATAATACCTTGACAGTAACAAATGCGGTAGACCTATCTACGCGCGCCTCAAGAACATTTATTTCTTTTATTCCCACAATAACCGTTTCTAAACTGTTCCCTGCTGCTTCTCTTTCATCAATTGCTTCGCAAAAATTTTCAAATACTTCATTGTTTAATAAACCGCGTAGTGCACCTTTGTCTCCACTCGCAAAACCATTGACTACAATTTCAAAAGCTGCTTTTGCTCCAGAAATAAAATTTTCGGTATCGAATGTTGGGTCAACCTCCCTAACAGCAGAAAGACCAGTGGCAATAGGGTCAGAGGAATCTGTGGTGTCTTCAGTATTCTCGGAATCCATTTCAATCGCAGGTGCTATTTCGACTGCCTTATCATCCTTACTTGTTGACTTCATATTATCTGAAGAAAAACTCGGCCTTCGCCTTTCATGACCAGTGCGTTTCCCCAGAACACTGCGCAGCCTTAGCACCAAAAATGCCGCGATCATAGCAAATAAAATTATATCAAGTGCTTGGAAACCGTCGCCCATATCATTATACCATATAAACCAAAAAAATTTTATCGATAGACTTTGTTATATATATATAAATGTTAACTTTTACATCAAAAAACTAGGGTCTCCTGAACAAAATCGCAAGCATGACTCTGACAATACTTATAGCTTTAATATTCTTGCCAATAATCGAAATTGCGGTGTTGATCGCCCTAGGGGGTGAAATTGGTATTTGGAACACAATTATTCTGATTGTAGTGACCGCACTAATTGGTGCGTGGATTTTACGACAACAAGGACTTGCAACGCTTAGAGACGCCCACCAATCCCTTGGGCAGCAAACATTCCCCGTTTCTGCTCTCTTTGATGGGGTTTGTCTGCTGTTAGCGGGCGCCTTCCTTTTAACCCCTGGCTTTGTAACCGATGCTTTGGGTTTTTTAATCTGCATACCTCTAGTACGCAGAGTCTTGCGTAATTGGGCATGGATAACTATTAGCCGCTCTAGTACTCACAGCGAATGGACTAAACACGAAAAATCTCCCAATGGATCATATCGTAATCGAGAAACGATTGATGGTAGTTTTCGTGAGATAAATCCCGACACAGGGCTGAATGCAACCAAAAATAACTTGTCCGACAAGAACGAAAATTAAAATTAGTTTGTATTTTAATACTTCTCGCTTCCTTGTTTCTTGTGGGAATACGTGTTAGCGACGATCAAAATTATCGGAGAATACCATGCCAGACATTCCTTCCGACGGTGTAACCAAGAACGAAAATATCAACGCAATGGGCGAGGAGTTTATTCAGCCAAATATTTTAATTGAGGCCCAGTACATAAAAGACCTGTCATATGAAAATCTCGCCGGACCGAATAGTGTGGCGATCGCGGAGCAATCACCAGAGGTAAATCTAGAAGTAAACACTAGTGCCCGCAACCTAGAAGAGAATAAGTACGAGGTTACCTTGGTAATCCGGGGAGAGGCTAAATCAGCAGAAAATACAATTTTTATTCTGGAATTAACCTATGCCGGCACCCTAGAAGTGACCAACGCGCACAAAGATGCTATCGGCCCAATTTTATTAATAGAAGGTGCGCGACTCCTGTTTCCGTTTGCACGTAATATTGTTGCCGATGTGTCCAGAGACGGAGGGTTTCCTCCGCTATTTATAAATCCTATTGATTTTGTCCAATTATATAGAGACCAACACGTCGTTGAAGAACCTGGGAATAAAGACGGCGGTCTTTGAATGATTTTAAAGATTAACTAATTTTCCAAAGCGGGTTTTGAAGTTTCTGAACAAATCCATTATGTTTTTCCAACTCTCCTTCGGTTGGTTGATGTGGTCGGGGTGCCAAACTTTTTCGTTTTACGGCTTCGAAACTCTTGTCACTTTCCTCATTAGTTTCAAGCACTAAGCCAGGCTGCCGACCCCCAATTAACTCCAAATAGACCTCTGCTAACAACTCTGCATCCAAGAGGGCGCCATGAAGTGTCCGAGCCGAATTGTCTATATTAAACCGCCGGCATAATGCATTCAGGCTAGCGGGTGCGCCCGGAAATTTTTTCCGGGTAACTGCTATTGTATCTACAGTCCGATCAATTGATATTGCGTTTAGCCCACACCTCTCGAGTTCCGCATTTATAAAACTCATATCAAATTTAGCATTATGAATAATTAGCCTTGCATCAGAAATAAATTCTAGAAAAGCTTCTGCGATTTTGGAAAATACCGGTTTACCCTTGAGAAATTCATCACTCAAACCATGGATCTTTTGTGCCTCGGGCGGCATTGGTATAGTTGGGTTGATGTATTGGTGATACACTCCTCCGGTTGGCAAATGATTTTCTAATTCGATACACCCAATTTCTACTAACCTGTCTCCGTCTTTAGCAGACAACCCGGTTGTTTCTGTATCTAAAACGACCTCTCTCATAACCGCTAAGCCCTTACTTTGTAATCCGCTTTACTATCCTAAAAAGCTGGTTAAAGGTATGCCTTTTTCCTAAACCTGTACATACAACAAAGTCAGCCTTTTTTCTTTTCTCGGTATCGGACATCTGGCGGTCAAGCGTTGCCTTAAAACGTTGTAATGTCATACCAGGGCGAGCCATTGCGCGCTGGCGCTGAACGAAACTCGGCGCGGAAACAACTAATGTGTAATCGCAAATACTGTCGGTTTTTACTTCAAAAAGAAGGGGAACATCTAGAGCAATTATTGGAGACCTGCGCGCTCGGCACCTTTTTATAAAAAGTTCCTGAGCTTCTCTTACTAGCGGATGCAGTATTTTTTCAAGACTAGCTAATGCCGCCGCATCACCAAAAACTTTTTGTCCCAGGGCCCTCCTATTGACTGCCCCATCGATCACCACGCCATCAAACTCTTTCTTTATCCCCGGCACGGCAGCACCACCAGAATTTAGCAAATCATGAACTAAATTATCAGAGTCGCATATACAGAGACCTAGTCTAGAAAGCATTGTTGCCGCTGTTGTCTTTCCCATTGCTATGGAACCCGTCAACCCAACAATTAAAGTCATTGCAAACCCCCTATCTTTCCCCGAAGGTGAGCCTCGAGAGCCCCAGAGACCTGTGGATCAACACCAAACCAAGCCCTGAAACCCGGCCTGCCTTGTTGCAAAAGCATGCCGAGCCCGTCAACGATAGTATTTCCTCGATCGCTAGCAAGTTTTAGGAGCGGTGTTATTAGGGGCGCATAGACAATATCACTTACGATTGCTGATAAGGGCAGCGCTGATAAATTAATGTCAAGGGCTGGCTGCCCAACCATTCCCAAAATCGTTGCATTAACTAACAATTTTTTTTCTTCAAGAACCTCGTTTCTTTCTTTCCAATCGACAGCTGTCAGCTTATCCCCGATCTCTTCACACAACCGTTCGGAATTTTCACGCGTCCTATTCACTATATTAATCTCTGACAATCCTGTTTCCTGAAGCGCCGCGGCTATAGCTCTAGCTGCTCCGCCTGCCCCTAGAATAACCGCAGTTTGTTTTTTTAATGTATTAAAATTCAGGCTTCTTTTGAGGGATTCTATAAAACCATAACCATCGGTGTTACTCCCTATTATCAAACCCTCTTTATTTACAACCACGGTGTTTATTGCGCCTAATGTTTTGGCCGCCCCCTCGACTCTATCAACAAGCAAAGCAGCGGCTTCTTTGTGGGGTACCGTTAAATTAACTCCCGAAAACCCAAGTTTTGGTAAGGCTAAAATCGCGTCCTTTAAATTTTTAGGACGAACCGCTAAAGGAACATAATTACCAACAACTTTGTTTTCCCTTAGCCAAAACCCATGTAAAGCTGGTGATAAAGAATGGCTCACCGGCCACCCCATTACTCCGGCTATTGGGATTGGTTGGTAGTCATTCATGCCGCTACCACGCCCCTTAGACGAAGATAATCGAGAACCGGCAAAAGAGGCAGTCCGAGAATCGTGCAATGGTTTCCTTCTATACTAGTAAATAATTGTATTCCTGCGCTCTCTACCTGATAACAACCGGGGCTATCTAATACCGTTTTTTCATGTTTCAGAATATAATCATCCAAAAAAGAGTCTGAGAATTTTCTCATGTGAAGAAGCGACCTATCAGTATGCTCCCATACTCTTCTTCCTCCTTCAGCTACGACAACTGAACTTATAAGAGTATGTTTCTTACCTCGCAATAAAGTTAGCTGTTCTTTTGCCGCCTCCACATCTTTAGGCTTACTATAAATTTTCCCTTCGCACTCCAGGATCTGATCAGCGCCGATAACAAGAGCGCCAGGCGCTCTTGCCGACACTGTGCATGACTTATGTTCTGCAAGAAATCCGGCTATGTCTTCCCCTGAAGCGCCCTTTAATAACAAAGCGCTTTTTATTTCTTCTTCATCTACATTGGGCACGTCTACACCAAAAACCAAGCCAGCATCTTCCAGAATCTTTTTCCTTGTGAGACTGCCTGATGCCAGTACCACCTCGTTCATTTTTCAACACTCCATATAACTTGGTTAAAACGATCATAACTTTATAACTTTCACGTTAATGGGGATAACCTAGCTTTATCAGAATATTTTATATAATTAGCCCCCATAAGCACTATTACCTCCACAGGAAATAACGTTGTGGATTTAGATTGCACAGGGTGAGGAATTTTTATTATCCACATTAAAATGCACTTTAAATTTTTATGCTAATAAACATATGTATTTGGGAAAGATTTGGCATAGAAATTGCTTATGTCAACAACGGTAATTCAACTTACCAACAATTATATCCACGGTGGATAAAAATGGTTAAAAAATTTAATCCCCATTATCCCCTGAACTACTACTACTACTATTTTTATATTAATATAATATTAGTGAAAGAAGATAACAAAAGATAAACTACATGGGGCCGTAAATTGAATACATCCAACCCAACCATTGTAAATGTTCTTAATGGAAAAGATGTCAAAATCGTTCCCTTTTGGTTAATGCGACAAGCTGGCAGATATTTGGAAGAATACCGGGCTGTTAGAGAATCTTGCGGCAATTTTTTAAATCTTTGCTACTCCCCAA
>PBFH01000042.1 GCA_002719885.1 Rhodospirillaceae bacterium
CCCAACAATTATTTCATTATTCTTTGGATCAATTTCAATTACATACAATGGATCTTTATTAGAGACCTTTATTCCTTTTCTTTGTCCGATTGTAAAATTTACGATACCATCATGAACCCCAATAACTTTTCCATCAATATTCTTGATATTTCCTTTTGCAAACGCATTAGGTTCAAATTTTTTAATTACAGATGAATAATCACCGTTGGGTACAAAACAAATATCCTGACTATCTGGCTTCGCAGCAACCGGCAATTCATAACGTTCTGCCAATTTCCTTGTTTCTTCCTTGGTTAACTCCCCCAGTGGAAACCTTAAAAATTCTAGTTGATCTGGTGTGGTAGCAAAGAGAAAATAACTCTGATCTTTTTTTTTATCGATTGCTCTAAACAAACCTAGTCCATTCTTTCCTTGGACGCGCCTAATATAATGCCCCGTCGCCAAGGCATCGGCTCCTAAATCGCGAGCTACTCCCAAAAGGTCTCTAAATTTGACCGTTTGATTGCAAAGCACACATGGAATGGGTGTCTTTCCACGAATATAAGAGTCCGCAAAAACATCAATGACCTCATCTCGGAATTGATTCTCATAATTCAGTACATAATGTGGAATGCCAATTTTATCAGCCACATTTGCCGCATCTTCAATATCTTGACCGGCACAACAGGCTCCCTTCTTTTGCAATGAAACCCCATGATCATAAAGCTGAAGTGTAACACCTACGACCTCATATCCCTCCTCNGCTAGNAAGGCNGCNGTAACTGAAGANTCTACGCCCCCCGACATAGCNACCACCACCCTACCATTTNTAGGGACTGTATCCAAAATTGGTTTTTTCATGTATCGAAATATAAAACGACTANTTTTGATTNAAAGGATTTTTTANATAAAAAGAGTTTAATAATCTAGTAGGTTCTTTTGCTCCNCAGGAACCNAAACTACCANCCCGTTAAGTTCATCAGTTACTNTTATTTGACANGCNAATCTNGAAGTATTTAATCGACCCCAAGTTAGATCTAGCATTTCACTTTCTTCNTCACTAATTTTTGGCAANTTCTNGGCCCAACNTGGACANATTATCAAATGACAAGTGGAGCAGGCCATTGCNCCGCCACAAACCCCNTCAATTTTNATNNGATTTTCCCANGCNACCTCCAGCAAAGTCATTCCCTGTTTTNCTTTCACCGNTAAAGACTTACCGTCTGGTAATTTAAATATTATGGAAACCAATTTANCTCTTAATTATTGACCAATTTGCGATCACAGAGANTTTTCCAAGACGCGATAAATCGNTCGATATCATCNNCAGTAGTTGTCCAGCCTAANCTAACCCTAATNGCACATCGNCCNANTTCTTCCGGAACNCCCATTGCGGNNAGNACATAAGGTGTCTCTATTCTTCCTGACGAGCAGGCNGATCCNGCGCTTATNGATATACCATCTAANTCAAGGCCCATAACCTGCACTTCACTTTTAAGGCCTTTAGTCGCAAATTTCGAAGTGTTGGGTAACCGGTTAAGAGCCCGACCGAATACCATCGCGTCCGGCTTTATTTTTAAAACACGACGTTCCATAGCATTCCTCAGTTTCGCCAAATGGGAAAAAGAGGGTAG
The DNA here is from genome assembly GCA_002719885.1 of Rhodospirillaceae bacterium. GTDB lineage: Bacteria > Pseudomonadota > Alphaproteobacteria > MPNO01 > UBA2964 > UBA2964. Next base: position 1,614 of record PBFH01000042.1, read on the forward strand.
CCCTGATAAAGCGGTATCCGCCGCGACCCCGTATCCTACAATGCCTGGTACGTTCTCTGTACCTCCCCTCAAACCACTCTCTTGCCCACCCCCATGTATAAAACTTGAGATATTTTTGAGGTTTCTGCAAACCAGAGCTCCCACCCCCTGTGGACCACCAATTTTGTGCGCCGAAATAGCTAAACTGTCGGCGCCGAAGGACTCAAAATTCACGGGAATTTTACCAACTGCCTGAACGGCGTCACAATGGAAAAAAGCTCCAAATTTTTGGGTTAAACGAGCAACTTCTTTTACCGGCTGTATTATACCCGTTTCNTTATTTGCNAACATTATNGATACAGTGGTTTGCTTTTTACTATCAGATAATAGCTGTTCCAAAGCTCCAAGATCGAGAATGCCGTTTTCTCCTACCGGACAAATTACAATATCTTTACGTATATTGATAATAGACTCATGTTCTATTGCAGAAACAATTATCCTCTCAGAATCAACCGAACGAAGTGCATGGTTATTTGCTTCAGTTCCACTACCAGTAAAAATAATGTTTTTTGCACTACCGCCCACTAGAGCTGCTACCTGTTCTCGAGCCTTTTCNACACAAGAACGAGCTACCCTGCCATCCTTGTGAACCGAGGAAGCATTGCCCCATCTACGCATCGAGGTTACAACAGCATCTATAACTTCAGGGCGACTTGGGGCCGTAGCATTAAAATCTAAATAAGTTCTCTGCTTCAAAGTCACAGGGGTAAATTACCTAGCAACAGCTAATGAGGAAAAGTTGTCATAGACTTCCGTTTCTGTCGCTTCGATACGTTTTTCACATATGTCTTCGACTGAAATAGACCTCAAAAAACCAAAAACTTGATTACCAAGAGCTTCCCATAAAACATTAGTATCGGTTTTATTGAGTTTGCGTTCTGGGGTTGGGATTTCAACTGCGCCAATTATATCTGAAATAAGGATTTTATTTGGAGATCTACTCAAAATATAACCACCTCCCGGACCTCGAATAGATTTGACTATACCGGCAACCCTCAATTTAGAAAATAATTGTTCTAAATATGATAAAGAAATTTCTTGCAAATCTGCAATTTGTGANAAAGACATCGGAGTATTTCGATCTTGTTTTGCCAAAAAAACAATTGCTGTAACAGCGTATCTTCCTTTACTACTAACTCTCATAACTTTCAATTTTCCTCATTAAAGTTTGGAATAATTTATATAATTCAACTATATAGGAACCCTGTTATCGAGAAGCTTGTATTTTATATACGTAAATCATTATATTCACGCGCTTAACATTAATTGATTGGCTTAAATTAATTAAGGTTGGGAAATGTATGTTGCTATGGTAGATGCGTCAATAACCTGAATGCAACCTACCAAGCCATAAACAAGGAGAAAATTCTTATATGCCTGAGGTTATTTTTAACGGGCCCGACGGCCGCCTAGAAGGCCGCTATCATCATTCTAGTGAAGCGAATGCTCCGATTGCTCTCGTTCTTCATCCACACCCCCAGCAGGGTGGAACAATGAATAATCGTGTCGTGTTTGAAGTATATCAGACTTTCGTNAAAAAAGGGTTCTCGACTCTAAGATTTAATTTTCGCGGTGTTGGACGTTCTCAGGGAGATTATGATGAGGGTATGGGAGAGTTAAGTGATGCGGCCTCCGCTTTGGACTGGATGCAATCTACCAATCCTGATGCGTCACAATGTTGGATTGGTGGTTTTTCTTTTGGCGCATGGATCTGTATGCAACTGTTAATGCGTCGGCCAGAGATTGATAGCTTTGTTGCTCTTTCTCCACCTGCGGATAAATATGACTTTGCCTTTCTAGCTCCTTGCCCAGCATCGGGCTTATTTATTCATGGGGAAAATGACTCTATGGTTCCTGGAGATTCTGTTGAAGCATTGGCAAAAAAATTAGAAGCACAAAGAAAAATTCAGGTCGACCTCCGATTCCTAGAAGGAGCTAACCATTTTTTTCATAATAAGGTTGANGACCTTACCAATAATGTAAATGACTATCTTGAAACTCAGATGCAAGCAATCGAGACTGCCAAAACACGAATCTAAGGGAAAGTTAGCGCCGGCGTTTAGGATAAAATATGCCACCAGAAACTGGCATTCTAACACCGGTNGTATTGGGAAGAGTCAGNTAGAGGCCCTTCTTACTTCGTACTGCTAAATAGGAAAACGCCTGAGCCTCTAATGCATCTCCCTGNAAACCAATGCATTCAATAGGTTCAACTTTTTCACCTAAAGACGATGTCAATTTCTGCATTAGGTATTTGTTGTGCCTTCCGCCCCCGGTGATAAGCCATCTTTTCGGTTTTTTTGGTAAAAATTTTACAGATTCTATAATTGTCTCACAAGTTAATGCAGTTAGAGTTGCTGCTCCATCTTCCACAATCATCTCATTAGGAACGGAAATATCAAATTCGTTCCTATCCATTGATTTTGGCGGCAATCTTTTTAAATATTCGCAAGATAGGTATTCATTCAATAGCTTTTCACATATTTTACCCGACGCNGCGATTTCACCATTATAATCAAAGGACTTATCCAGTTTACAGTTAACCCAGTCATCAATGAGCGCATTTCCTGGTCCAACATCAAATGAAATCAAGGACGTTTCATCACCATCTATATATGTGATATTAGTTACCCCCCCAATATTAAGAACTACTATTGGCATTTCCATTCCACGTGTTAGAGCCAAATGGTAAAGTGGGACGAGCGGAGCCCCTTGTCCTCCGTTTTTTATATCATTTGTCCTCAGGTCAGAAACAACATCAATATTTGTCTCATATGCTAACAAAGCCCCATCCCCAATTTGGTAGGTTCGGCCTTTATCCGGTTCATGCAGAATTGTGTGACCATGAAACCCAATCACATCAATGTCATCGCTTTTTAAATCTGCTTTCTTTAATAAAATGCGGACTGCCTCGGCATGCAATAGCGTTAATTTGTTTTCGACAGGTTCTATCGACCCCTTTTCCCAGAGTATTGACCTTAAATTTTTACGAAAATTTAAATCATATGGTAAACATATAAACATACCNGCTTTAACATAGCGGTCCCCATCAGTCTCAAGTAGAGCGGCATCAATGCCATCAAGAGAAGTCCCACTCATCAGACCAAGGGCTAACGTGTTTTTATTTATCTTATTTTCTATCATTGCATTCAATCTTATTGGACCCGATACTTGTAATTTGTTCAAATCGAAATTTAGATGGTAACGTTATGACTAAACCTTTATTATTTCGTAATTACGAATCGAAAGCCGCTTGGAAAGGCCCTTGCCTATCTAAAACAGATGACTGGACTTACAATCTAAATGCCTCAGATATCAGGGAAATTTATCAAGCCCTTTCATACGTGAAATCAAAAAATTTAAAAATTCCACATTTCTCAAAAAAAGATTTTCCTTTGCCGTGTTTATCAAACTTTTTGACTCAAATTCTTGAAGAGTTGGAAAATGGTCATGGAATAAAATTAATTCGGGGTATTCCTGTAGAGAATCTTGAAGTGGATGATGCCCTGATTATTTATTGGGGTCTATGCAGTTACTTGGGGAAGGCAGTCGCTCAAAATATGATGGGTGAGTTATTGGGTNACGTGAAAGCAGTTGGTAATAACTGGAATAAAAANTTTAATTTACGTGGCTACCAAACACCGGTTCATCTTCCATATCATTGCGACAAGTCGGANATTGTCGGCCTATTGTGTATCAAAGCGGCAAAGGAGGGTGGTATTAGCTCAATAGCTAGTTCAATTTCTCTACATAATGAAATACTCAGGACAAGGCCTGATTTACTCGATGAATTATATAAACCATTTTATATTGATCATCGCGGTGAAGAATTCGAGGGTGATGACCCATTTTACATTTCGCCAGTTTTTTCGATATATAAAGGCCGTTTTTTTGCTCGGTTCGGACAAAAGTATGTAGAAAGCGCCCAGCGATTTTCTGAGGTACCCCGTCTCACAAAAAAACAAATAGAAGCTATGAACCTATTCAGTGATTTGGCTTTGAGTAAAGAGTTTCGCCTAGATATGGAGTTTAAACCTGGCGATCTTCAACTTTTAAATAACCACTTCATGGTTCATAGTNGAACAGAATATGAAGACCATGAAAAGGAAGAAGATAGACGTCACCTTATTCGAATATTGCTTTTCACCAAGTCATATAATGATGTTCCCGANCATATAGANAACTTAAATACCTTCATAAAACGTTGGGGAGANGAACCACGAGAAACATCACTATCTGCAGATATTTAATAAGGCATTTTCAGTACTCGCATGTGCAGGGAGTACATGTTAATTAACACTGCTGGACCTAAAAAATGTTTAGTAATGGTAAAAATGATAAAATGACAATTTTAAAATCAGAATTTTTACATACAATTCGCGAACGTGGTTTCATACATCAAACAACGGATGAAAGCGCCCTAGATAAAATTTTAGCTAGTGAAGAACCGGTAGTCGCCTACTCAGGTTTTGATTGTACCGCCGACTCCCTCCACATTGGACATTTAATGCCAATCATGACATTGCGCTGGTATCAACGTTGTGGTCACAAACCTTTAGTTTTACTAGGTGGCACCACTACCAAAGTTGGAGACCCCTCTGGAAAAGATGAAACAAGGAAACTTCTTGATGAAGACACCATCAACACCAACATAAAGGGAATTAAAGGAACTTTTGAAAAATTTCTAACATTTGGAGAGCGTCCCACCGATTCTAAGTTGATAAACAATTCGGAATGGCTGGATAAATTAGGATACATTTCATTTCTCAGAGACTTTGGGAAACATTTCTCCATCAATCGAATGTTGTCATTTGANTCGGTAAGAATCCGACTGGAGAGAGAGCAAACACTGAGTTTTCTTGAATTTAATTACATGATTTTACAAGCTTATGATTTTCTGCAGCTTTATCGTCGTGAAAATTGTATTTTACAGATTGGGGGATCAGACCAATGGGGAAATATCGTAAACGGTATAGAACTAGCACGCAGAATTGACGGACATTCTTTATATGGCCTAACTTCGCCTTTAATAATGACTTCAGCAGGAGAAAAAATGGGTAAAACGGCTGGTGGAGCAGTATGGCTCGACAGCGATAGATTAAGCCCATACGATTATTACCAATTCTGGAGAAATACTGCAGATGCAGATGTTTGTCGTTTTCTAAAGCTCTTCACGGAACTCCCTCTTAACGAAATTATCAAACTTGAAAAATTGCAAAATAATGAAATCAATGAAGCAAAAAANATTCTTGCATNTGANGCGACTAAACTTTGCCATGGAGAGNCATCAGCAAATTTGGCAAGCAAAGCCGCCAAATCGATTTTTGAAGATGGTAAGCATAGTTCGGCCTTGCCTACTATAGAAATCGAAGAAAAAAGGCTTAAAACAGGAATCCCGGCATATGAAGCTTTAGTAACAGCAGGTTTAGCTAAAACTAATAGCGAAGCGCGACGTCTAATTAGAGGGGGTGGAGGACGCATCAATGATGTGGTGATTATTGATGAAGGTCGGTTGATAGGATTAGATGATATCAATAAAGAGGGCGTAATAAAGTTTTCTGCAGGAAAAAAACGCCATGTTTTAGCACGACCACTATAAATTATTTATTGGGATCTAATCCTCTGGGTTCTGCTGCAGTACTTCCTAGGTCAAAGATGTCTCTGAGTACTCCTGGCGCCAAAATTGAAAGGGGCGCCACTAATATCTCCGGATTATCAAGTGTCCCTAAATATTTATATTTTGTGGCAAAAATACCCGTGCCACTTTTTCCAGTAAGAATTGGGCCAACAATTGGAACTTCACTTAAAACAACATTGATTAAATTATCTGGTACCATTGTTCCTTCAAGATTCACTTTGTTGTTATAAAAATTTACATACCCCTTTGCCTGCAAACCCAATGAATCCCCTATAGCTCTTGCATTATGGATTTTCAATTTGCCATTTAGATATGCAAACGGGATATTTAACTTTTTAAATGCTATTCCTTTCCCGGTTAATCTGTTCAAAATTCCTGTCAACGATGCAAGNGTCAACATTCGCGCTAAAACAGGCGCTTTTACCACAGTATAATTTTTTACGGTAAGATTCCCTCTCCAAGGTGCGCCATCTATTTTCTTTCTTGAGGCATTGAGTTTCAAGCTTCCTCCCTTAACAGTTTTAGTAACATTTAATAAGGTAAAAACTTTTCCTGCATCTTTTGTTTGAAGTAATATATTTTGTTTATCCGAGACAGTATCAATAATTAGAAGAAAAGGCTGATTATTTGGAAGGCTCCCCCTCAAATCGGCCTTTTGAACGAAGCCGGATTCAAATTTTATTTTACCCATTAACTTATCGACCGGCACATTAGACTCCACCCAGACCGTTCCAACTTTAGCCATTAAACGAAAATTTGGTAGGTTAGCCTTACTTCCCTCTCTTAAGTAACTGNGAAAACGTTCTAAATCTAAGGACTTCCCATTTAGCTTTAATTCGTAGTCATTTTCTTTAATTTTCTTTAAATGGCCTGAAAAATCTGAGCGGCCNGATTTAATTTTGTGAAAAACAGCNCTTATTAAANTACCTTTGTGATCTAAATGAAAACTGGTTTTAGCTTGTAAACCCTTAGCCTTAAGATCTAANTTTTNAACTTCTACTTCCCCATTTCCTCCAACTATTGCTGATACCCGAACTACCCCTAATTCCCCACGAGGCTTTTTCCAATTAATTTTAGGAATTTTTAAAGTAGCTTCATTTAGTAGAATTTTCGAAGTTAATACTTTTTCTCCTAACCAATTTTCAGCTAAAGAAATATCAACTTGAATTGGTCCATCAATATAAGGAAAAACCGGTATATTATTTAAAATTCGTTTTTGTAATCTTTCATGAAATTTACCGCTCAATCTTATTTGTCTTTTATCCAGGTTTATTTTTGAAAAATTCTCTTTCCAAGAAATCTTCATCTCGGAACCATTGACTGAAGCATTGCCTATAAGGTTTAAGCCTTTTTTATCGATATTAAGATTAAAATTACCTGCCTGTATGGACTCTTTTAATGGGTTATTCGGCAGGCTAGCATTAATAACTCTCGAGTTAGAACTGAATCTAATTCTTTGAACATCAAGGTCATCAGTAATAGGAAATGAAAACTTCAAATTTGTTTTTGTCCACCCCTTTACAGATTCTGAGATTAAACCAAATTTGGATAAAAAATTGAAAGGCTTATTATCCAAAATAACGAAAGCTGTTTTTAGAGGGCCAGATAATGTCGCCTCAATGTTGATATTATCATTTTTTGAACCTAGGTTTATCAATTTTACTTTACCCGACATTACCCTAATGTCCCTAAGGAAACCGGAAGAAAGTTTTGCGATAAATTGGTCTTTGGAAAATACGGCCGTAGCATTGACCTTTTTTAATGAAGGATAGTGTTTATGAAATCGAATAGTTGCATTCTCCATCAGCAACTTTCCTGATAGAGAATCAAAAACTATTTTTAAATTATCAAGGTCCGGAATTCTGATCGAAAATAAAGATTCAATGCCTTTAATTTTACCGTCTTGAATATTACTAGTTACCCAATTTCGCGCAGCTGTTGCAAGCCTCGGTGGCCAATAATTCCTCAATTGCGCCAACCCAATACTATTTATACGAGCTCGCCCTGCCGCACTTATTCCTTCACCTAATTCGATTACTGTTCCGCTNAGTTTAACCCTTGTGTCGAAAAGGTTAACATTCAATTTTTCTATTTCTAATGATTTAGGAGCGCTATCAAATGTACCACTTAATTCTAAATCGGATATATCTAGTCCTCTTGGCCATAACTTATCGGGTTTAATAAACCCGTTATTGCTGAATAAATTAAATTTTGATTCCAGGATCCCTCCAATAAGAGAGAGTTTTGTATTTATTTCTCCGGTTAAAGGCAGATTTACATTTTGTAAAAATTTAAAGTTTTTGGATAATTCTGAAATTTTTCTANCAGGAAAATTTTTCAACTTAATTCGTGTTTCAAACTCTTCTGCCTCCGACTTTAAGCTGACTTGAGCGATTATATGCGAACCAGTTTTTCCTGTTTGAACCTCAGAAAATAGTGTTGCCTTTATCTCTTCNTCCTCCTGACGAAAAACAAAGTCGACTTTGGGAGAATACCATTTAAAGCCAGAAACCTTATCATCAATCTCTAGTTTTGCCCTAACAACGCTAATTTGTCGAAGATGCTTTAAATTACTATTATTCTTTTTTATCGCGTTCATTGCAGCGACAATGTCAAAAATTTTAGTGGAAAGGTTTTTTTCTTGCCCAAGCGATATTATCAAATTATCCTGGTAATTGCGAAACAAGCTAATAGTTGGATGTATCAACTCTAGTTTAGTTGGCGCCAAAGTTCCGCCTATCAGAGCAGCCAAACTAAATTCAACAGATATTTCAGGGGCCTTTGCGACGACGTTACCATTTTCTCTAGCAACTGACGCGTCTATTAATCTAATATCTAAGTTGCGTCCCCAACCGGCCCAAATCAAATTAGTTTCTTTAACTTTTACCTTAAATGGACTTTTNAAACCATTTAAGGCACTTTCTATATGGGAAGTTAAAAAATTTATAGGNACCGGGCCTTGAGANAGACGCCAAGTAGCTATTCCNGNAAATAAGATAGCACCAAGANCAATAATCCCGGTTACTTCCCAAAATATTCGTGTTAAACGTCTNNCCATAGGAATTTNATTCTGTGGTTTACATAATNTAATACTANGTNTTTNTTAGTGTGTAGCAAAAANACCACAAATAAAAAGANANAATTAATATANCAACTATACCGTGATACCAAATTTAAGAAATCANGCAATGAATATTAAANTAGGNGANAANGCACCNCANTTTNCTGCNTTAACAGATGACNANCNANCTCTCTCTTTAAGTGANTTGNNNGGNAAGTCNGTCGTTTTATTTTTTTATCCNAAAGATATGACACCTGGNTGTACTAATGAAGCATGTGANTTCAGGGACTCNTATAAAAAGTTTCTCGATATNAATTTTGAAATNGTTGGNATNTCTAAAGACANCGTCAAACGTCATAAACANTTTAAAGAAAAATTTAAACTGCCCTTCTCTTTAGTATCTGATGAGGACGGATCAATTTGTAAGGCATATGGAGTTTGGCAGGAAAAGAAAAATTACGGCAGAACCTACATGGGTATTGTTCGATCTACCTTTTTAATTGATACAGACGGCATAGTAACCGCTATATGGCGCAAACTCCGCGTAAAAGGTCATATTAATAATGTTTTAGAGGAAGCGATAAATCTTTGAACAAAAATTTCGAAAAATTATCCCTAAGCTTAAGCAGTCGTTTCTTTAATTTAGGGCCCTAATCCGCAACGAAAGTTGTAAACCTCATAAACAATGATCACTTTTATCGCCATAAATAATTTTTAGATATTCGAAAGATTGCTTTACTGAGCCACCTTCTACAACCAAACTTATTAGCTCCTTCCAAGACAGTAAACGCCATTTTTATTTGAAATAAATATAAGAAACTTGTTAAAGATATTTCAAGAAAACCGAAAACCACCATTGAAATTAAAGAACTTAAATAATTTATATGTACTACTCATCTTATAATTAATTATAAAATTAATGGATTTCTTTACTAAGGTTAATTGATTCGTCTAAATTTAGATATGTCTCGCCCCTTACGGATAGAATTTCCCGGTGCTACCTACCACATAACTGCTCGCGCAAATGCTAAACAGCGTCTTTTCACAAGTCCACGTGACGCAAACTACTTTCTGGATTTGCTCGAAAAAGAGATAGTACAGCAAAAATGGCTTTGTTATTCCTATTGCCTAATCGAAAGTCACTACCACCTTGTTATAGAAACGACAGAACCAAATCTCGGGCGCGGAATGGGAAGGCTGAACATGACTTATTCCCAATGGTTCGGTCGCAAATATCAACAACCTGGTCATTTGTTTAACGGACGTTATAAAACAATACTTTTTCAAAAAAAACGCTATTTAAAGGAGGTTTGCAGACACGTTGTACTAAATCCGGTCCGTTTGGAGTTAGTGAAACGTGCTGACCAATGGCGTTGGTCAAGTTACCGTCCCCTTGCTTATGGCTCTACCGAACCCGAATGGCTAAATCGCAATTGGTTAGACGAGCATTTTGACGAAAACTCTAATTATTCCAATAAACATTGGGAAAATTATGTATTACAGGACAAATCTAATTTGTCACCATGGGACAACATTCGCTCGGGACAATACCTTGGGGATGAAAAATATCTCAATAATATATCAAAGAAAATAATGAATTTACCTCTAGAACAAGTCCCAAAAACGGTAGTAAGACCGAATCGTCCTAGTCCAAAAAAGGTATTGAAGTCTTTATCTGTCGCTAGTGGAATCACAGAAAAAGAATTGCTGAACAGAAAATTCTCACAAGATGGCTTCCGGGCTGCTGTTTATTTATTGCGTCGGGCTAGTAACCTCCCATTGAAAGAAGTTGCTCGAATGGGTAATGTTTCAGAAAGTCGAATATCGCAAATACAAAAGGCAATAGACGAAAAAGGGGGTATTAACGCTGCATGTCCTTGGGGAAAATCGCTAACAAAATTACTTTAGTTTTATAGGCATAATTTTCTATTTTCCAACGCAATTTGGCGACCCGATAACTTTGCCGGAACGCTGCGCCCATTCTTCGATAGTGTGCGCCTGAATTGACAAGGCGTGAATTGACCCATCCAATTCTTCCTTTAAAATAGAATTTATCATTTGATGTCTTTCAATTCGTGATTTCTTATTGAAGGCGGCAGAAACCACTATAACCTTGAAATGAGATTCCGAATTTGGTGGAACATTATGCATATTGCTCTCATTTAAAACTTGGAGCCATGTTGGCTGAAAAGCATTTTTAAGTTTTTCTTCTAAAGACTTTTGTACCTGCATTTGTTAAATGTTTCTTTCAATCAGCTTTGTTTCCGACCCTTTGTGCCAGGGAAGCTGCCATAAATTCATCTAAATCACCATTTAAAATAGCTTGAGCATTACTTGTTTCAACCCCAGTTCTTAGGTCTTTCACCATCTGATAGGGCTGTAAAACGTAAGACCTTATCTGATGACCCCACCCGATTTCAGTTTTGGAATCATGCTCGGCTTGGGCCTTTTCCTCTCTAATTTGTAATTCGCGTTCATATAATCTAGCTCTCAACATATCTAGGGCAGCCGCTCGATTACGATGTTGTGAACGATCATTTTGGCATTGAACGACAATTCCACTTGGAACATGGGTGATTCTAATAGCGCTATCCGTCTTGTTTACATGTTGTCCTCCCGCTCCAGATGCCCTGTACGTATCCACGCGCAAGTCTTTCTCGTCAATATCGATTTCAATCGAATTATCTATTACCGGATAAACCCAAACACTCGAAAAACTAGTATGACGACGAGAATTAGAGTCAAACGGTGAAATTCGAACAAGCCTGTGTACTCCACTCTCAGTTTTAAGCCAACCATAAGCATTATGACCTAATATTTTTATTGTAGTTGATTTGATGCCCGCCTCTTCTCCAGGACTTTCTTCTAACCACTCCGCCTTATATCTATGCGCCTCAGCCCACCGAAGATACATTCTCGTAAGCATTTGAGCCCAATCCTGAGATTCCGTTCCACCAGCTCCAGCATGAATTTCTAAAAAACAATCGTTACTATCTACTTCTCCAGACAAAAGAGTCTCAAGCTCTTGTTTAGCGACACGTTCACGTAAAGCCCTAAGAAGCCCTTCCGCTTCTTCTAAAACACTATCATCAGAATCTGCTTCACCTAGTTCAATTAGTGTGACACCATCTTCAAGATCTTGTTCAATTCTTTTTACATTATTAATAAACTGCTCAAGATGTGTCCTCTCACGCATAAGAGATTCGGCCTTTTTTTGATCAGACCAAAGGCCAGGATCCTCGGCTTCAGCATTAAGTTCATCTAATCTTCTAAGGGCAATGTCCCAGTCAAAGGTGCCTCCTTAGCAATACGATCGATTGCTGAATTTCATCAATTAAAACCTGATTCTCAGCCCTCATTAATTTTCACCTTAGCTTGTCATATAAAAAAATAGGATATGATTGTTTATATCCAAAACTAATATAATCCATGGATTTCTCCAAGCGGAGATACCGGTTTTCTTATAATCTCTAGCTGTTCCGAACCCGGTGTGAATGCTTTTTGAATAGTTGTTTTAGGCTCTGTACCCGCCTTGAATGCCTCAAGAATCACAAACTTATCACCTCGCTTAGCGCGCTTACCTGTTAAAGGATTTACCCTGACCAAACGAATACCATTCGGCACACGAAATGGAATCGATGGCTTTCCAATTAATGCGGCTTTCATGAAATCACGAAATATAGGAACAGCGACAGAAGAACCCGTTTCCGTTTTACCCAAAGATTTTGGTTTATCAAAACCCACAAATACTCCGACAGTTAAATCGGGTGAAAACCCAATAAACCATGTATCTATATTATTATTAGTAGTGCCTGTCTTGCCTCCCAATGGCGTTCCAACAACCCTTATTTTTCTTCCCGTACCCCTTTGTATAACCCCTTCAAGCATAGATACTATTTGAAAAGCACTTCTGGGATCAGTTAATATTGTCCGATCATCTTTAATTCGAGGAACTGCTTGCTCATCCCATTTTATATTTTTGCAAAATGGACATTCCCGCTTTTCATGTCGAAAGACGGTTTTCCCTAATCTATCTTGGACACGATCAATTAAGGTAGGTACAATTTTTTTTCCTCCATTAACTAACATTGCATATGCTGATGTAAGTTTAATAAGTGTTGTTTCCATCGCTCCTAAAGACATAGATAAAAAAGTAGATACATTATTTGAAATTCCGAATCGACGAGCATAAGTGGACACCACTTCCATTCCAACGGCTTGAGCTAACCGTACCGTCATTAAATTTCGCGATTTTTCAACACCTAGCCGAAGAGGACTAGGACCATAAAACTTTTTGGTGTAATTAGCTGGTTTCCACTGGCGCTCTCCGCCGCCTTGATCAATTACATAAGGAGCATCAAGTATTATACTTGCGGGAGTAAAACCCCTTTCCATTGCGGCTAAATAGACGAATGGTTTGAAGGCAGATCCAGGTTGCCGCTTTGCTTGAGTTACTCGGTTATACTCACTCCTCCCAAATGCAAAACCACCACTCATAGCAAGAACTCGGCCGGTATGTGGATCAATGGCCACAAGACCTCCTTCTACTTCCGGAATTTGTCTCAAACCATATGTATCATAATTTTTTCTTGTTCCATTTTTATTTAATTTTAGATTTTCTACATAAATTACATCTAAAACGCTTATTACTTGGTCCGGTCTCTGGATTGGAATCCCAAGCTGCCCGTCCACACGCATAGCACGGGCCCATTTCAGTTCCTCGAGGGGTATCACACCTTTTTTTCCGCTAGCTAAACCAATGATGGTACTATTTTTTTTGAAGGCTAACACCACCGCCTTCTTCCAGGTCGGCCGTGACTCTGCAAGCCAACTCGGAATCGGTGCCTCAGAAATGGACTTTTGCCAATTTTCAATAGAATCTAATTTTCTCAAAGCACCCCGCCACCCGTGCCGACGATCATAACGTATTAACCCTTCTTGGAGAGCTAACTCAGCCTTTATTTGCAAAGATGGAACTAGAGTAGTTCGGACTGATAATCCACCGCCATAAAGATCCTCCTCTCCAAATTTTTGTCTCAATTCTCGGCGAACCTCTTCAACAAAATAGTCTGCGCGCGCAATTGCCGGTCCGGTTCGTTCTCTAATAACGATTGGTGAATTCTTCAACTCTTCCCCTAATTTTCTTGTTATATGTCCATCTTTTATCATCCGACCTATAACATAATTGCGCCTAATTTTTGCAGCCTTAGGTTTTTTTAAGGGGTGATAGTTATTAGGAGCTTTAGGCAAACCAGCAAGGAAAGCAATTTCTAGTAAACTTAATTTATCGAGTGGCTTATCAAAATAATTTAGAGCAGCGGCAGCCACACCATATGAACCAAAACCAAGGTATATCTGGTTTAAGTAAAGCTCTAAAATGCGATTTTTTGAAAGAGTTCGATCAATTCGGAACGCTAGGATAGCTTCCTTAATTTTTCTATCTATGGAAACTTCATTGGTCAAAAGAAAGTTTTTAGCTACTTGTTGGGTAATTGTTGAAGCACCTACTAATCGTTGACTAGTTCCTAATCTCTTTAAATTGATCAAAATTGCCCTTCCTATACCAAGAAAGTCTATCCCCTGATGCTCAAAAAATTTTCTATCTTCCGCGGACAAAAAAGCTTGTATTACCAATAGGGGTATTGACTCTATCGGAACAAAAACTCGCTTTTCTTTGGAAAATTCAGTAAGAAGACTTCCATCTCCAGCATGAATACGTGTTACCGTCGGTGGTTGGTAATTAGCAAGCTGATTAAAATCTGGTAAATCGCGACCAAAATTCCATAAAACGACAACCAGCAAAACTACTCCAGACAGACCTAATATGAGGACGGAGGACCCAAATAAAAATATTATTTTATATATTTTTTTCATTAGTCCGTTCTATGGGAAAAGAAGCTGTATTTATTTAAGACATAACAATGAGATTTTGACGAATTTATGGCCTTCTCATAGATTTTCGGATGGTAAAATATTTATCAATTGCAATTTTAATGGCCTTGGCTATTTTCCTCCTATGACGAGGAGAACGAATGAGTTTCTCATCATGGGTATTTGAAAGATACCCCATTTCTATTAGCACCGATGGAATTTCCGGTGCTTTAAGGACAGCAAAACCGGCAAAACGGTGATTTCGACGCAACATAAGAATCTTTTTATTAAGTTGTTTTCCTAATAATTTGGCAAACATTACGGAATTATTTTTTGTCAGTCGCTGCCTTAGATCTATTAGAATTTTTGCCACCGTATTACTCTGCTCATTTAAATCAACACCGGCTATAATGTCGGACTTATTCTCTCGTCGAGCTAAGGCCTCCGCCTCCTTGTCTGAGGCGCGTTCAGATAATGTATATACTGACCCACCTCTGACATGTTTTTTTCCTATGGAATCTGCATGTAAGGAAATAAATAAGTCTGCTCCCGCTCGATGAGCGATTGCTATTCTTTCTCTAAGTCTAACGAATACATCACGAGTTCTAGTAAGTAGAACACGGTATTTATTATTGTAAACCAATTGTTTTTTAAGTTCATAAGCGAGCGCAAGCACCACTTTTTTCTCTAAAGTCCCTCTAAGTCCACGCGCACCTGAATCAATTCCACCGTGTCCTGGATCCAATACAATTAGGGGTGTTTCTTTCTTTAAGGTTTTGTTCTTAACTTTGAAATTCTTTTGAGAAATGGTTTTATTAAATGTTTTTGGTATTCCACGTTTGATGTTTTTAAAAAAGTCCGCCGGAGATGTATCGGACAGGTCAATTATAATCCGATGTTTTCTATTGCCACTCGGGGATAAATGAAATGCTTTAGATACCCTGATTGGCCTTCCCAAATCAATTACAAATCGTGAATTTTCATGCCTATACAAACCAAAACGATAACCAATAATTCTTCTACTTTTCTTTAAGTTTGAGGATTTTATTTTCCATTTAATTTTAGGTAGCTCAATGACTATTCTATAAGGCCGCCCGAGGGTGAAAACGTTAAACCTGACCCTTTTGTTCATTTCCATCACAAATCTAGTTTTATTCTTGTAATCCCCGATTCTTATGGCATCTACAATTGGCATAGAGCTTGCGGGTTGCAAACAAACAATACTCCAAAATGTTACCAAAATTGTTATAACTTTAGTTTTAGAGCGAAGATACATATTGTGCCTTATGATCATGGCAGGGCCATATATAGATTTTTTAGCTCTAAACATCAATAAACTTCATTAGAAGATTACACTTTCTGTAACAACCATGAAATTATTCAAGTGTTAAATTAATATACTCATTGTAGAATTAGCGAAGCACGCGTATCCTATAGTTAGTAGTGAACAGACTGTGGCCATCCACTAGGGCTGAAAAGTTCTAAATTGGGAGCGCGACTATCAGGCGAGATAGATTGACTATTACGACCCGTGTGATTGCGCTTTGTTTTCACAGTTTTTTTTTAATAAGTTTGAAGTTAATTGCGGCTTTAGCAGAGTGTCCCTGCAGAAAATAACAGGTTGACGCTAGCACCGCAGACTTCGAAATAAAACGGTGGTTGCACCCGACGCTCGTTCAGAGCCGTAGCAACGACTGTGGAGAATTTTTCGATGACAAAAAGGATGTTAATAGACGGAACCCACCCGGAAGAACTGAGGGTGGTAATTTCAAATGGTAACAGGCTTGAAGAATATGACGTAGAAACGTCGACAAAATCTCAACATAAAGGAAATATTTATCTTGCAAAGGTTACACGTGTAGAACCTTCACTTCAGGCTGCATTCGTAGACTACGGCGGAAACCGGCATGGCTTCCTCGCATTTAACGAAATTCATCCAGACTACTATCAAATTCCTATCGAAGATCGCGAGGCTTTAAAACGAGATGTCGCTCAGTTTGAAGCTAATGCTTCGGGTGCTCAGGCTCATATTGATGAAATTGATGGTGAAGTTGAACAGGCCGAGGACGAAGAACCTGGAGATATTTCTTCAGACGATCTAAATATTGAGACTGAGAAAGGGTTGGAAGAGAAAAATACCACCGATACAGTCGATGACAAACAGATCCTGGAAACCGAAACCGCGAGTAACTCTATCAACGAAGATAATGATGATTATTCAAAAACTGCCCTCGCAGAAAAAAATAGTGCTTTAAATACTGAAGTCGTTGAAACAGACAATAATAACGTCGGAGATGAAAAATCAAACCGATACGAAAATCCGATGCGCCGGTATAAAATTCAAGAAGTTATTAAAAGAAATCAAATACTTCTAATACAAGTAATAAAAGAGGAACGCGGCAACAAGGGGGCTGCTCTTACTACTTATTTATCGCTTGCTGGTCGATATTGTGTTCTCATGCCGAACACGGCTCGCAGCAGTGGGGGCGTCTCTCGTAAAATTACAAATGGAAACGACCGCCGACGTCTGCGTGAACTTTTAAACAATCTAGACACTCCGGAAGGTATGGGCTTAATCATGCGCACCGCAGGTGTCAAACGCAATAAATCGGAAATTAAGCGAGATTTTGATTACTTAATTAGACTTTGGGAAAATGTGCGAGAGCTTACACTACAATCGGCTGCCCCTGCACTAGTATATGAAGAGGGAGACTTAATAAAACGTACCATACGCGACCTATACGATCGGGATATTGAGGAAATCCTAGTAGAAGGAAACAACGCATATACTGCTGCTAAAAAACTTATGAAAATGATGATGCCAAGTCATGCTAAGCGGGTTCAACCATACCGTGATGAGGTGATACCACTTTTTCATAGATATCAAGTGGAAACTCAACTTGAATCTATGCATAGCCCCATCGTTAGCCTCAAATCCGGCGGCTATATTGTTATAAATCCAACCGAAGCATTAGTGGCTATTGATGTAAATTCCGGTCGTTCTACCCGTGAGAGAAATATTGAAGAAACTGCTTTTAAAACTAACCTGGAAGCCGCCAGCGAGGTGGCTCGCCAATTACGTCTAAGAGACCTCTCTGGTCTAATTGTGATCGACTTCATTGATATGGATATTTCAAAAAATCAACGTAGTGTGGAAAGGCGGTTAAAAGAAGCCGTCAAAACCGATCGAGCCCGTATTCAGCTGGGGCGAATAAGTAATTTTGGTTTATTCGAGCTATCTAGACAGCGCATGCGACCAAGTATCGTGGAAAACAGCACCGAGACATGTATACATTGCGGAGGAACAGGTTATGTGCGATCTACTGAGTCGACAGCAGTTCATGTTTTACGTTCGATTGAAGAAGAAGGAATTCGTAATAGAAGTTTAGAAATTGCTATCACCGTTCCAACAGCGATTGCGTTATATATTCTTAATCAAAAACGAGAATCATTAAACCAGATAGAAAAACGCTACGATTTCCGCGTTCAGGTTTTTGGCGATGACAGTTTAGTTCCACCTGATATGCGTCTTGAGAGGGTCCAAAACCGACCCACAAATGATAATGAGGATAATAAAAAGACAGAGCTAAGCGATACTCCATCAGACGAAGAGAAGAACGGAACGCGAAAAAGACGCCCTAGAAGGCGACGAAAAAAAACACATTCAAAAAATACAAAACTTAAAAAATCAGAAGACAATAGCTCAACTGCAAATATCGAAACTGAAACGAAATCTATAGAAGAAGACAATCCCGAAGATACGCCTAACGATAAAGAAAACCGCAGCCTCCGACGACGAAGAAGAGGAAGAAGGGGTGGACGACGACGCAGTCAAAAAGAACAAATTGCGGATGATTTAATTGATAATGAATCAAGCACAGAAGCCAATGAAAGTAAAAATAGTGAGCCAGACAAAAAATTGGATTCCACAGTACAACCAGCAAAGAAAGAGATAAAGGAGACAAAAGATTCCAACCTCGGTAAAACCGAATCTAAACCAGAGGGACCGCCAAAACGCGGCTGGTGGCAACGCATCACACGTTAAAAACCTTTTAACGTTTACCTTGCTTTGACATCCAATCTTTTAATCGATCTGAGGCTTCCCTTATGATTTGCGTAGATCCCGAAAAAGAAAGTCTTACAAAAGCATTCCCTCGGCCTTGATCAAAATCAACGCCGGGGGTGATTGCCACTCCGGTATCTTCCAAAATCTTATGACAGAAGTGCTCACTATCATTGGTCAAATCAGATACATCTGAATAAATATAAAAAGCGCCATCAGCAGGCGCTATTTTACTAAACCCCGCCTCGTGCAAACCAGATAGTAATATAGTCCGATTTTTCTTGTAACGTTCGACATTCGCATCCAATTCTGTCTTGCAGTCAAACGCCGCTAATGCACCATACTGTGACAATGTGGGCGCTGAAATATATAAATTTTGTGATAGACATTCGATATTTCTCACTAAGTCCTCTGGAACAACCATCCAACCTACACGCCAACCCGTCATTGAATAGTATTTTGAAAAACTGTTTATAACAATTGAGTCGTTAGAAAACTCTAACGCTGATAGTCCGCGTTCTTTGTAGGTAATGCCATGATAGATCTCGTCAGAAATCAATCTTATCTCTCTATCCAAGCAATATTCCGATAGAGATTTTAATTCATTTTTACCAAGCATTGTACCTGTCGGATTAGAGGGGCTGGCTATTATCAAACCATCTAGTTTTCCATCAATTTTGGAAAGTAATTCTGGTGTCGGCTGAAACCTAGTTTCTTGTCCTGTTGGAATCAAAATTGGTTCGATACCTAACGCAAGCAATATATTTCTGGAACCCGGATAACCCGGGTCAGCAATCGCCACTCTATCTCCCACATCAAATGCCGAGATACACGCTAATACAAACCCCCCAGAAGATCCTGTAGTTAAAACTATTTGCTCTGGATCTATGCTAATCTTGTGTGCATCAAAATAATATTCAGAAATTCGTTTACGAACAGCAAACAAGCCGAAAGCTTCAGTATAACCCAAAAGATCTTTATCTAGCATTTCATGTGCTAGAGCTATCACACCCTTGGGCGCTCCAGTTGCCGGCTGCCCCAATTCTAAATGCAAAACATCCTTTCCTTCTGTTTGACGTCTATTAGCCGTCTGCAATACATCCATAACAATGAATGGAGGAATTTCGCCACGTCGTGAATTTTTTATAGTCATAAATTAAAGCCCCAAATTTATTCCATATGCGGCTGTTCTGGGATCAGTTTGAACTTCACAGGTCCCCGGTCCAGTGACCGCACCCATTTTGCAATATAATATATTGACGCGCCCAAGTGAGCCGATTTTATATGGCCTCATTCCTTTTGCAATCATTGCCTCTATAACCTTTTTAGGTAACGAATTTTCAACAACTATTTCTACTTCATTTCTACCCGGTGCATACCTAGGCATATTCAAAGATTTTTCTAGCGAAAGATTTTCATTTAGAAGTCTTGTCAAAGTTAAAGCAAGAGATGAGCCTGCATATTGGTCACCGGAAGCCGTACCAACAAGATAAGATTGTGATAAATGCTCATTTACCATAATGACGGGTGCTATATTAAGACTGGAACCTCTAACTGTAGGAGAAGATTCAATAATACCGGTACTGCCTGCCACATAGCCCATGCCGAAAGAATTATTCATTGTTAAGACACAACCTGTCGCGTTACCAGAATTATCCATCACACTCAAACCAACGGAGCCACCTACTCTCGCTTTAACCCCGATATTTAAATTATAATTTATCTTAGAGGAGGAAGTAAAAATCACCGCTTTTCTTGCTTCAGACAAAGATGAGGCACCTCTACGAGATGTTATTTCCTTCCAAGCTGACCTAGTAATTTCACTACCTAATCCTTCAAAAAAGGGAAAATGCAATTTATTATTACCCGATTTTTCAATGGAAGTTTGTCCCCATACAGGAAAGTAATTTCTTAAATTTTCTTTCGTCAACCATCCACCGGACTCTTTAAGACCCTTGATAAAGGTAGCTCCTAAATTTCCTGAATAAAAATACCCCGGGCCTTGACGCCTGATAACACTCAGGGTGCCCGCCAACTCATATTGCTGGATAGTTTTTCCAGCAGATAAAAACTCACCCCGAGAATTTTGAAATAAATTACGGGTATATGCATCCTTAAGTGCCCACTTTCCGGTATTTTTTAATACCGCACTTAGCCCTTTAGAAATAGGCCAACCAAACCTCGCAGCTTGTTCAGCAGGTTTTACCAATTGTTCCCATCTTAGTTTTCCGAATTTAGCATATAGCGCGTATAACCCTCGGAAACTTCCTGGAATCGTCCCCGCTCGATATCCCTTGGGTATTTTTGCACTAGTAATTTGCGGTAAAAACTTTAAACTAACTACCTGATTTTTTTTGCTATCATAATGCAAACAAACGCCACCACCCCCCGCTCCTGCCGCATCAGGGCGACTAACCATTAAAGCAAACGCCATGGCTACGGCCGCATCTGAGGAGTTGCCACCAATAGAAAGTATATCTCGACCGACTAAGGAAGCGCGTGCTTCATCTGATGCTATACTACCCAAATATGAAGTTGCCTCTCCAATAATTCCTAAAGATTGCGGCACTTTACTAGTTGAACAGCCCGACAAAATTAAAATAGTTAAAACAGTAATGCATTGACGCATGGTTCATCGGTCCTTAGGTTTTAAATCAATGGAGAGGCATTTAACTATGCTCAGAAAAACATTCATTATTTCCATATTATTTTTCACTATTTTAATAGGTGTTTTTATTACCCTGCCCAGCTTTTCAAGAGCTGATGCTATTCGTTTAATTCGTGACACTGAAATTGAGAATATCATAAAACTATATACGAAACCGATCCTGCTCGCCGCAGACCTATCAGATGAAACTTTAAAAACATATATTGTAAATGATACCAAAATTAACGCTTTCGTCTCAAAAGGACAAAAAATATTTTTAACAACAGGGTTATTAAGACAAAGTAAAAATGCCGAACAAGTTATAGGTGTTATTGCCCATGAAATTGGACATATCGCCGGCGGGCATTTAATCCGTATGAATAATAAAATGAAAAAGGCACGCAGTACTGCTTTTATATCACAAATTATGGGTCTTGCATTAAGTGCATTGACAAAAGATCCCACTCCGGTGGTTGCGATAACCTCAGGGGGAAAAAATTTAGCTTCTAGGTCATTTCTAAACTTTACTCGAGGACAAGAACAAGCTGCTGACCAAGCTGCTGCTAAATATCTTGATATAATTGGAGTTTCCGGTAAAGGACTGCTGGAATTACTGAATGTATTAGCTGGCCAGGAATTTCTTCAAAGCTCTAACCAAGACCCCTACGTCAGAAGTCACCCCTCCATCCAATCAAGAATCCGTTTTATGAAAAACCATATTAAAAACTCATCAACCTCTAATAAAAAATTACCCATAAATATAGCCGAAAAGCAACTAAGATTAGTCGCAAAACTTGATGCGTTTATTGATGAACCCGAATTGACTTTAGCAAAGTATTCAGAAAACGATAAATCCACAGCAGCTCGTTATGCTAGGGCCATAGCAATGTTTAGAAATGCCAACCTGAACAGCGCACTACCTATAATTAATACTCTTATTTCTGCTCATCCATCAGATCCATATTTTGTTGAACTTAAAGGCCAAATGCTATTTGAGAACGGTCGCCTAAATGACGCGTTACTTGTATATCAAAAAGCAGTTCGCTTGTTACCAAATGCGCCATTAATAAGAACTAGTCTTGCCCATGTTATGATCGAAACAGGAAGGTCTGAACTACTTGATCATGCGCTTTTTCAAATAAAACACGCCTTGGCTATTGATCAAGAGTTGGCATTGACATGGCGCCTAGCGGCAGCTGCTTATGGCCGAAAAAAGGAATTTGGATTATCTTCGTGGTCCCTCGCAGAATATAATTTTTTGATGGGACGCAAAAAACTCGCTCTTGCTCAGGCTAAACGGGCTCTAAAATTATTAAAACGTGGATCCCCTGCTTGGCTTAGAACAGAAGATCTTAAAAATAAAATTAACGGTTAACAAATGAATAGATAGTTAAAAATCAAATAATACTATCCGCTTCCGGCTGGTTTGAAGGCTGGGCTTTGGCAAAGGCTTCTACTTCCATACATCTCTTAAATATTTTCTCTATTTCAGGATAAGGTTCCAAGTCACAATCAAACCTTTTTGCATTAAAAACCTGCGGTACTAAACAGATATCTGCCAATCCCGGTTCCTCTCCAAAGCAAAATTTTCCTCTTGAAGCAGTTTCAGACAGCATTTTTTCTACTGCCTCAAACCCTTGAGAAACCCAATGTTGATACCAGTGAACCTTTTGAACCTCAGAAATAGAAAATTCATTAGTGAGATAATTAAGAACCGCGAGGTTGTTCAACGGGTGAATGTCACAAGCAATAATATTGCCGATTGCTCTCACCCAAGCACGTTCCTCTATAGATGTGGGTAATAAAGGCGGCTTAGGATATGCTTCTTCTAGATATTCAATAATACTAATTGACTGAATATAAACTTTTTCTTTGTCAACAAGCGTTGGAATTCTACCCTGCGGGTTAACTGTTTTATATTGACCTAAAAGGTGCTCTCCAGTTGAAAGGTTAACCAATTTCGTTCCATACGCTAAACCCTTCAAATTAAGTGCTATTCGAACTCTAAAAGCTGCGGAGGACCGAAAATAACTGTAAAGGTTCATCTCTTATTCTCAATTCTTTATTTTTAATTCGTAATCTCTTATCAAGGTGTTTAAATATAATATTCTTTTAACGGTGGAAAGCCATTGAAACCAACAGAAGAATAGCTAGCCGAATATGCACCCGCACTCAAAATCTCGATTTTATCACCGATAGAGAGTTTCAAAGGTAATTGGTAACCAGAATGATCGTAGAGAATGTCTACCTCATCGCACGTGGGTCCCGCTATAACAACTGGTCCAACCTTCTCATTATCATAGGGTGTTTTAATTTCATATTGAATGGCCTCATTTAGGACTTCTGGCAACCCTCCAAATTTTCCAATATCTAAATAAACCCAACGTTTGTGATCAGAATATTTTTTTTGAGAAACTAGAACTACTTCACTTTGAATGATGCCGGCATCTCCAACAATAAAACGCCCTGGTTCAATCACCGCCCTAATAACTTTATCATCAAAAAGTTTTTTCATTCCTTTTTTGATCTCTTCTGTATGTTGCTCGATATTACATGACGGAACTCGGTATTGA
This sequence comes from Rhodospirillaceae bacterium, assembly GCA_002719885.1. Lineage (GTDB taxonomy): Bacteria > Pseudomonadota > Alphaproteobacteria > MPNO01 > UBA2964 > UBA2964. The sequence goes on from PBFH01000042.1 coordinate 25,506, forward strand.
GATGGAAACCCACCACCAAGATTCAGAAAAGAAAGGTTGACCCCTCTCTCAGAGGTTACATCAAATATCCGTCTCGCTTTCTCTAGTGCGATGCTCCAATTAGAAGGTTTCTTTTGTTGGGAACCAATATGAAATGAGACTCCTAAAGGGTTCAGACCTAGGCCTACCGCCTGACAAAGTAGATCAGCGGCTATATCTGGGGAACATCCGAATTTGTCTGTCAGGGGCCAATCAGCGCCATCATTAGGTGTTAGAAAGCGACAAAATACATTTGTACTCGGAGCCGCACGTGCAATCTTTTCCAACTCCGGCAAGCTATCAAAGGCGAAAGTTTTTACTCCTAAGTTAAAAGCCCTAAGAATGTCTCTTTCTTTTTTAACAGTATGTCCGAACGAGAGACACTCTGGAGAAACACCTAATTTCAGGCATAATTCTATTTCCTGAATGCTGGCTGTATCGAAATTACTGTCAAAATCACGTAATAATTCCAAAACTGGTATGGCTGGATTGGCTTTAACAGCGTAAAAAACATCTACTCCCGGCAATTGATCAACAAGTTTCTGGTAGTTTTTAGCCACAATATCTAGGTCAACAACTAAGAAAGGTGTCTCAAACTGGTCTTTCGAGAGAAATTCTTGAATTTTTTTTGTTAACAAGGCTTATTCCTGAATTTGATTCTTTAACTTTGGATTATACACTTATGTAAATTTGATAGTTTTATTGCTTACTAAGCACGGGTGCTATAACCGTAATATAAGGTAATTTTTAGAAATCTGAATGTTCAATATTTGATATGCCAAAAATATTAATTCTAAACGGACCAAACTTAAATTTTTTAGGAACTCGTGAACCTGAGATTTACGGCAAATTTTCTCTCTCCGAGGTTGAGGAGATATGTAAAGAAAAAGCAAAAACAATCGGGCTCGAATTAAATTTCAAACAAAGTAATAGCGAGGGCGAACTCATCAATTATATTCAGTTTTCGATGGATTCAACCGACGGAATTATTATCAACCCGGCTGCATATACTCATACCTCCGTGGCGATTTTAGATGCACTCAAACAATACAAACATCCAATAATAGAAGTACATTTATCTAATATCTATAGCCGAGAGCCGTTTAGGAAACACTCTTATGTTTCACCAATAGCTAAGGGTGTAATTTGTGGTTTTGGTGCGTTTGGTTACGTATTAGCCTTAGATGCAATGTACCGATTAATTTCTGATAAAGAGGACTTCTGATGTCAAAATTCGATCTGAACGAAAAGATGGTCCGCAAACTCGCGGAGCTTCTTGATGAGACAGGGTTAACCGAAATCGAGTATAAAGTTGGCGAGCATGCGATCAGGGTATGCCGTAATATTAAAGAGATAATCACAACAAATGCTTTGACACCCTCGATACCATCCCAATTAACGAACACATCAGAGAATATTTCAGATAATAGGAAAGGGGCTATTACAGCACCAATGGTTGGCGTTGTTTATTTGTCTCCAGAACCGGGGGCCGCGCCATTTATAAAGCCGGGAGATACTGTTTCAGAAGGACAAACCTTATTATTGCTTGAAGCTATGAAAACATTTAACCCTGTGCGTGCAACTCATGCAGGGCGTGTAACAGAAATTTGTGTATCCGATCAAACTCCCGTGGAATTTGGTGAGGACCTCGTGATTATCGAGTAAGGACAAAGAAATGTTCGATAAAATTTTAATTGCTAATCGCGGTGAAATAGCTCTCCGGGTCCATAGAGCATGTAAGGAATTAGGTATAAGAACAGTAGCCGTTCACTCAACAGCGGATTCAGATGCAATGCACGTTAGGCTTGCTGATGAGAGTGTTTGTATTGGACCTCCACCAGCAAATGAATCATATTTAAATATTCCGGCCATAATAACGGCAGCAACAGTTACAAATGCTGATGCTATTCACCCCGGTTATGGTTTTCTCTCCGAAAACGCTAATTTCGCTTCAATCGTTGAAGAACACGATATCTGTTTTATTGGCCCGACTGCTGATCATATTGCGTTAATGGGTGATAAAATCGCTTCCAAGAATAAGGTCGATGAACTCGGTATTCCGGTAGTTCCCGGTTCCGAGGGAGCTATTGAGAATATAAAGGACGCACATGCAATGGCTGAGGAGATAGGGTATCCAATCCTTATCAAGGCGTCAGCTGGCGGCGGTGGCCGGGGGATGAAAATTGTACACAAAAAGTCCGAATTGGAAACATCTATCAAGGAGGCAGGAACCGAAGCTTTAACTGCTTTTGGTAACGGTGCCGTATACATGGAAAAATTTCTTCAAAATCCACGCCATATTGAAATTCAGGTGATAGGTGATGGAAAAGGCACGGTAGTACACCTAGGAGAAAGAGATTGTTCTCTTCAAAGAAGACATCAAAAAGTTTTAGAGGAAGCGGGTTCCCCTGCTCTTAACTCTAACGTTAGGGATAGTATTGGCGAAACTACATGCAACGCCCTCTCGTCCTTGCATTATCGTAACGCTGGTACAATTGAGTTCCTCTATGAGGATGGCGAGTTTTACTTTATCGAAATGAATACTCGCTTACAGGTGGAGCATCCTGTAACGGAAATGGTGACTGGCATAGATATTGTACGCGAACAAATTAAGCTCGCTAGTGGTTCAGATATTTCTTTTTCCCAAAATGATATAACCTTTAATGGCCATGCTATTGAATGTCGNATTAACGCGGAAACACCTATTGATTTTAGACCNTCCCCCGGCAAAGTTAGTACATACCATCCACCCGGAGGAATAGGTGTTCGAGTAGATTCCGGATTATACTCTGGATACAGCGTGCTTCCACATTATGATAGCTTGATATCTAAATTGGTTGTTCATGCAACCTCACGAAACGAATGCCTAATGAGATTAAATCGTGCTCTTGANGAATACGTAATTAATGGAATTGAAACTACCATCCCTTTGCATCAGGAAATCATAAAAAATAGAGATTTTGTAAATGGTGACTATAATATTCATTGGCTCGAAAATTTTGTTGAATCACGCTAACTTCCGCCAATTGGTGCAATGTTAAGCCCTGATATACTTTTACGTGCTTATGCCGTTGGATTGTTTCCCATGGCTGAGCATCATGACGAAACAGCTCTTTATTGGATCGACCCGGAAAAACGTGGAATACTGCCACTTGAACGTTTCCGCATTCCTCGGCGTCTCAGAAAAACTGTGCGCCAGAACCGTTTTCGAATTCAATGTGATACAGCTTTTGAGGATGTAATTCGGCTATGCGCAGAACCGACGAAGGAAAGAAAAGATACGTGGATAAATCAAGAAATTATACAACTCTATATAAATCTTTTTGAAATTGGCCGGGCCCACAGCGTAGAGGCTTGGTTAAATGGTAAATTAGTCGGTGGTTTGTATGGGGTTGCTTTAGGTGGTGCTTTTTTCGGTGAAAGCATGTTTAGTCGAGCTGACGATGCTAGTAAAGTCGCCCTNGTTCACTTGGTTGCTCGCNTNAAATNAGGTGGNTTTACTTTGCTAGATACACAGTTTGTTACTAATCACCTCAATCAATTTGGTGCTGCAGAAATTCACCGTAGCGGCTATAGACACCTACTATCATCAGCTCTCGACAAAAGTGCTTTTTTTAGACAGAAAATTGATCATCGAGAAATTTTAGACTTTATACAGTCAACAACCCATATGTCATAAATTGCATGCTCCATCGACGATAGTGATGGACTCGATGCAAACATCCAACCAGAGAATATCGGAGTGCTGGCCTTTACCGAATTTTCATCAAAAACTTCCAGAAAAGCCGAGCTTTCTGGAAATTCTTCTGGTGGTCTTTTTATACAGGCTCGCACGCGCAACCGAAGGCTGCCAAAATCAACAAATTGATTTATAGGGGCCTGGATCTTTTTTATTCTTGCAGTCACTTTATCTAACCCTTGCAATAGTGCCCCGGTAGAGGCCCTCACTTCTGTTTGGTTGTTAAATGATGAAATAATTAGACTTGTTGATAGAATTTTTAAAGTGCTACTTAATTTCATAAGTTTGGCTAACGTCTAACGGCGGAAAACCTGAGTCTTACATAATCCGCAACCCACCCTTTAATAGGATCAAAAAGATCGGGCCTTAAATTATCTGTCACTTCTTTTTTAAAATTTGCTCTCTCATCTTCAGGTAACACTAACAAAAAGCATTCTGCAAAGGTGTCCATCCAATCAGAAAAATGACCGGGCAGCTGAGTGGGACGAGAAAATAGGTTTATATATTTAACATAAAATCCTTGGTTTTCTAAATGTGTTTTATATTCTTTCTGACTTGGGAAGTACCAGGGAAATTCAACGTGACTTTCAAGACCACGGCGGCGAAGGGAGGCATAAATTTCTGANGTGATTTTTTCTATGTTTCCAATCCCACCCATTTCTCCAATTAGTCGTCCATCAGGCTTTAGTGAATGCCGCATCCCGGAAAGTACATCGATGGGTGTCGTCATCCAATGCAATGCGGCATTTGTCAAAATTGCATCGAAAACAGGCCTAAAACCCAACTTGTGACCATCCATCACAATTGCTGTGATCCCTAGTTTTTTTGTGGCAAGAATCTGATCTTCACTAGCATCAACCCCGATAACATTTGCACCTTTTTGACTAATTAATTTTGTGAGAGCACCGTTTCCACAACCTAAATCGAGAATGGTTTCCCCTTTTTTGGGATTCAAAAGTTCTATTAGAGGATGCGCCATTTGAGAGACAAAACGAGCATTCTGTGCATAACGATCAGCAAACCACCTTTGCTTTGCCCTCGGTATAGGCTTATTTCGTGCCATTAGTTCTGGTTCTGTCGTTGTCTTTCTTCNTTTCACCACCTTGACTGAAAATCATACGACCGACCAAAGATAACAGATCCACCGAACCTTGCGTGTGTGTAATTTCACCGCCTGGTTTAATCATTTCCTCTTCACCACCTGGTGTAATAGAGAGATATTTTTCTCCTAAGAGCCCGTTTGATGCCACCCTTATGGAACTATCTCTGGGCAGCAGCACATCCTTATTAACGTTCAATTTCAAATTTGCAAGGTAGGTAATTCCATCAAGCTCTTGCGCAACCACTGAGCCTATTTTGATACCGCTCATTTTGACGTCACTTCCTTCAGTGAGACCATCAATACGGTCGAATTTCGCTGAAACCTCGTAACCATCAAACTTTTTTAATCCACTCTTAGAATAAGCGAATATCAAAAAAATTACCGCTCCAATCAATACTCCCGCACCGAGCAAAGACTCCGATAGATTTTTACCCATCTATAAATACTCCAAATTNTGTTTACTATGAAGGTCGCCAAGGTTCATAGTCACCAGTCGCTTTTGCACGTTTTCCCTGACTCAACAAATGTCCGGGCGGCTTGTAGGCTTTTTCAGTTCCGGTNAAATTTTCTTGGTGATCTTGCTGCCAATCATATAATTTTCTATTANTTTCGGTGGGCACCTCGTTTGTACGCCCGTGTAACCAACCGTGCCAATGGGCAGGTACCTTAGAGGCATCGTTAGAACCGCTATATATAACCCAACGTTTTGCTTGTTTCCCCTCCTTAGGGTGTCGATCAATAAAATATCTATTCCCGTGCAAATCACTTCCAACATGCTTACCTTTAAAAAATGTATATAGACGAGTTCCAATAGTCATTAAATATTGACCTATTTTGTTTGTATTAAAATACTAATAAACAATTTTCCTAATTTTGAACATCTCTTAAAAGAAAGCAAAACTCCTTTTTTTGCTAACCAATAAATCATTTTACCATACGAAACACTTTTCTCTTAACTTAATAAACTGGAAGATAAAGCATTACTTAAAAAGCTACCGATTCTATTGCTATTTACCATATATTGCGTTTAAAGTTAATTAAATTTACTAAATGTTGATATGGTAATAGCTCTTTAGTGATAGTAAAATTTTTGTTTGGGTCTAATGAGGCTATTTTTAAGCGCCCTTTTTTCGCACCCTAATAAATATATATAGAGACAAAAAGATACCTCAAAATAGAAAGGTAATCCTACCAATAATCAAAGTGTAGAAAACTTGTCACTTATAAAGAATTAAAACCAAGTGAGGGTAAATTATCTTGGATATGAAAATGAAATCACTCGTTATTAACCCAGTTCACCGGGTGATCCTAGAACTTCGTGCCGTCCTGCATCGGATATGGCACGGGGTCCAACATCCGGTCCTTCCTCACCGGATGTTGTTGTCGAGCAACGGCATATTTGACGTTGCATCTCCCTGAACTGCGGGGGGTGAAATTTCACCCCCCGCATTTTTAGAAATACCGTTTTAACACTCAAGACCACAGGCCTTAAAACACATTTATTAAAAAAGAGAATTATATGACAACCGATATAAATTCGAGAATTTTAGAGCTTGGTATAGAAATTCCAANTCCAAGAACTCCATCAGCAAATTATATTCCTTTCGTGAAAGCCGATAAATTAATTTTCATATCGGGACAGGTGTCGATGGCGATTGATGGATTGATTGCAGGAAAACTCGGCTTAAATATTGATTTAGAAACTGGCAAAAGGGCTGCTCGCGCCTGTGGACTAAATTTATTGGGGCAGCTTAAGACTGCTTGTGACGGAAACCTTAACAAAGTTCAACGCGTCGTAAAACTTGGTGGTTTTGTTAATTCCACTCCAAATTTTATAGACGCCCCCACCATAATTAATGGAGCTTCTGATTTAATGGTTGAAATTTTCGGCGAAAAGGGCAGACATGCTCGATTTGCAATCGGTGCCGCATCACTTCCTCAGGGAGCTGCAGTAGAGATCGACGGCGTATTTGAAGTAAAATAAATAGTCAATCTGTCACGGAATTATATATAATTTTATTTCCCTCTGATATTAGTGTAATAGGCCTTGCCGACTGTTAAGACCGTACTTAACTTACTTAAATGCCTCATGGACAATCAATAAAATTACAGATTCTAAGTAGTCTTGACCACATTGACCCTAGGTCTTGGGATNAATGCGCGGGTATTTCTAATCCATTCGTTAGTCATGCCTTTTTAAATAGCTTGGAAAAAAGTGGCTCAGTAAAGGCGGAAACGGGCTGGCTCCCACAACATTTAACTTTAGAAGATGCCTCGGGTAAACTTATTGGAGCGGTTCCTTGTTATCTTAAAAACCATTCTTACGGCGAATATGTTTTTGACTGGGGATGGGCCGANGCTTTTGAAAAAGCCGGAGGTGCTTACTATCCAAANCTCCAGGTTTCGGTTCCATTTTCTCCTGTCNCGGGCCCCCGACTTTTGGCTGGATGTGACAAAAACATTAAAAGTACTAGAAGAATTTTGGTTAAAGGATTAAAGGACCTCGCAAATGAACATAAGGTTTCCTCCTTGCATATAACATTTTGTGAGAAAAAAGAACGTGAGCTGCTAGGAAAGGAGGAATTTCTGAAACGACTAGGTCAGCAGTTCCATTGGCAAAATGAGGGTTATGATTCCTTTGATGATTTCCTTGAAGTGCTAAATTCTCGAAAAAGAAAAAATATAAGAAAAGAACGTAAATTTGCCAATAGCATAGCTAAGGTTAGGATTTTAACCGGCGATGACATTAAACCAAAACACATGGAGATCTTTTATAAATTTTATATCTCCACAATCGAGAAAAAATGGTCTCATGCCTATCTAAATCGCGATTTTTTCATGTTATTACAGGAGAACCTAGCTAGCAAAATTGTTTTGATAATGGCCAAAGATAATGATGATTATATTGGTGCAGCCCTCAATTTTCTTGGAACAGATACACTATTCGGAAGAAACTGGGGAGGATTGCCCAATTATCCTATGCTTTATTTTGAAGTATGTTTTTACCGTGCAATCGATTTTGCGATTGAAAACAAACTACAAAAGGTAGAAGCAGGTGCGCAAGGACCTCACAAAATTAGTCGAGGATATCTTCCATCAGAAACGTATAGTGCTCACTGGATACGCAATGAAAACTTCCGAGAGGCAATTGCTCAATTCCTNAAACGCGAAGAAGAACAAACTCAATGGGAAATGGCCACCCTTAAAGGAGAACGCTCCCCTTTTAAGAANGAGCATATTTAAAAAAAAGAGTTAGCTATTCTACTAGTTCTGTATTTTGTTTTTCTTTAACTTTTTTTCTTTTTAGCTGTTTTTTAAGAGTCTTCGGAGGTTGCTTTTGTAATTCTTCGGGACGTATATCAAAAGTAAGTTCATTGTCCTTCAATGACACCGCAACCACGCCCCCTTTCTTTAATTTTCCAAATAATAGTTCGTCTGCGAGCGGTTTTTTTATTTTATCCTGAATTACGCGCGCCAATGGGCGGGCTCCAAAATGTTCATCATAGCCATTATCAACTAACCAATTACGGGCAGAACCATCAAGTTCAATGGTGACATTACGATCTTCTAACTGTGCCTCNAGTTGAATAACGAACTTTTCAACAACTTTCGATATAATTTCACGAGACAGACTAGAGAATGGAATTGTGGCATCAAGACGATTACGAAATTCCGGGGTAAACATTCGCTTAATTGCCTCTTCATCATCTCCCTCACGTTTCAAGCGTCCTATGCCNATTGCCTCTTTGGCCAAGTCTGCTGCACCTGCATTTGTAGTCATAATTAATACAACATTGCGAAAATCTACGTTTTTACCGTTATGATCAGTGAGCCGGCCATGATCCATCACCTGAAGTAATATATTAAATAAATCAGGATGCGCCTTTTCAATTTCATCGAGTAGAAGAACGGCGTGTGGGTGTTGGTCAATGGAATCTGTAAGCAATCCGCCCTGATCAAANCCGACATAACCAGGTGGNGCTCCAATTAAACGTGACACAGTNTGTCGTTCCATATACTCAGACATGTCAAATCTGATTAANTCAATACCCATTGTAAGGGCCAATTGCCTAGCAACTTCNGTTTTACCNACNCCNGTAGGTCCCGAAAACAAATAAGAACCNATTGGTTTCTCNGGCTCTCGCAAACCAGCGCGAGATAATTTGATTGCTGCAGANAGTGCATTGATNGCTGTATCTTGCCCNAANACAACTCTTTTAAGGTCCTGGNCAAGTGTTTTCANGGTTTCCTGNTCATCTTGNGATACGCTTTTTGGAGGTATACGNGCAATTTTNGCAACGACGTCCTCAACATCCTTNACCGTGATCATCTTACGTCTTTTATTTTCAGGCAGGAGCATCTGNGCAGCCCCTACTTCGTCGATNACATCTATNGCTTTATCTGGCAANTTNCGATCATTAATATGGCGGGCTGCCAACTCAACAGCAGTTCTAATAGCCTCTGCNGTATAACGAACACGGTGATGTTTTTCATAGTAAGGCTTNAACCCCCGCAGNATTTTTACCGCATCACTTATTGAGGGTTCNACAACATCAATTTTCTGAAATCTACGAACNAAAGCTCGNTCTTTTTCNAAATAAGACCGNTATTCCTTATANGTCGTAGATCCAATACATCGAAGAGTCCCACTTTGCANNGCAGGTTTNANAAGGTTGGAGGCATCCATGGATCCACCACTTGTTGCNCCAGCNCCNATAACCGTATGAATTTCATCTATGAAAAGTATNGCNCCNTCACATTGATCNAGCTCAGATACCACNGCNTTCAATCGTTCTTCAAAATCTCCGCGNTATCTTGTCCCNGCTAAAAGAGCNCCCATGTCGAGAGAAAAAATTGTTGATTNTATTAATACTTCTGGAACTTCNNTATTAACAATNCGACGCGCGAGTCCNTCGGCCAATGCNGTTTTACCAACTCCAGCATCTCCGACATATAAGGGATTATTTTTNGTCCTCCGGCANAGNACNTGNATAGTACGTTCGATTTCTGCTGACCGNCCTATTAATGGNTCNATTTTACCCTCTGAAGCCTTTTGATTTAGNTCTACACAATAAGCCGCNAGAGCTTCATTTCCNTTNTTTACNCCTCNTTCNTCNTCTTTNTCTTCNGTTCCCTCNGCTNNCTTTGGCTCAGAANGNCCCGGAACTTTGGCAATTCCATGGGAAATGTANTTTACAGCATCAAAACGGGTCANTTCCTGNTCTTGAAGGTANTANACNGCATGTGANTCNCTNTCTGAAAACATCGCTACTAANATATTNGCNCCAGTNACCTCCTGNCGNCCTGCAGTTTGAACATGAATGGCCGCTCTCTGAACCACNCGCTGAAAACTAGCGGTTGGTTTCGGATCTTCATCCCGATTTACAACTAAATTACCAAGCTCATTATCTAAATACTCTGATAAGTTTTCCTTGAGTTTTTCTAACTTAACCCCACAAGCTTTAAGGACTGCAATTGCGTCCTGATCATCGATTAATGAAAACAACAGATGTTCTAAAGTTGCAAATTCGTGGTTACGTTCACGCGCCCCTGCTAACGCTCTATGAAGACTTCGTTCGAGATTACGCGATAACATTAATTACTCCTTCTCGAGTTTACATTGCAGAGGGTGTTCATGTTGTTGAGCCAAATCCATTACCTGAGTGACTTTGGTTTCCGCGACTTCGTAGGTAAAAACGCCACAAACCCCAACACCTTTTTGATGAACATGCAGCATAATCTGGATAGCTTCTTCATGGCTTTTACTGAAAAATTTTTCTAATACTAAAACCACGAATTCCATAGGGGTATAATCGTCATTTAACATGACAACCTTATACATAGAAGGTTTGCGCGTTTTAGATTCATTCCGTACGACGACGCCGACATTGCTGTTATTGTCCCTTTCAGGTGGCTGAATTTGGTCTTTATTACTCATATTACATCTGAAGTCTTTTATCTTTCTTTGCAACAACACTGGTTGTCAAAACATTTAACTTATTCATTATAAATATAGGGTGTCTTCCATCAAAGAACAAACTAACACCATAAAAAAAACATAAGCGCTATTTATGGATGTAGATTCGTAATTTATTAGACATGATAGCGCTAATATCTAGTAAATTTAATTAGTTTTTAATTATTTATCGAACTTAATTCTGACCTAATAAATAGGCCAAAATGATTAACGAGTAGAGAACTTATATGCTTTTTATGAAAACGATATGATTTTAGTAAAATAAATTGTTTGGGTTGATATATATAAAAAATTCTAAAAGTTGGTGGCTTGCGTGCATTTTAGGCTAACTATGAGCCTGCTTTTTTTTCTAGTATTGCAGTCCGTTACTGTAAATGCGGCTCGCTATGCGTCAATTATTGTTGATGAAGAAACCCAAACCGTGCTGCATGCCTATAATCCCGATTTACTTGTTTTTCCTGCCTCATTAACAAAAATGATGACGTTATATTTAGTGTTTGAAAATTTAAAATCGGGAAAACTCAAACGAAACACTATACTCAATGTTTCCCATAGGGCCTCACGTCAACCACGATCGAAGCTTGGCCTAAAACAAAATTCTAAAATCACTGTAGAACAATCTATCAAAGCCCTTATAACTAAATCGGCAAACGATATCGCGACAGTTTTGGCAGAGAGGGTTGGAGGAACAGAGGAAAACTTCGCCCGGATTATGACTAGTCGAGCACGTCAGCTGAGTATGTCACGTACACAATTTAAAAACGCCTCTGGCCTTCCTAACAAAAAGCAGGTAAGCACAGCACGGGATATGGCGTTTCTCTCAATTGCTTTGCGGCAGCATTTTCCTAATTATTTTAATTTTTTTAAAACCAATCAGTTCTATTTTCAGGGGTCCCGACATAAGAATCATAATAAACTTTTGAGACGATTGAGGGGCACTGATGGAATAAAAACAGGTTATATAAGAGATTCCGGTTACAACATTGCCGTTTCTCTTAAATATAAACAAAGAAGGTTAATAGGTACCTTTTTTGGTGGTAAATCTGCAAAACGGCGTGATCGGCACGTTATAAATACTTTCAAACGAGTTTTTAAAATGCTGGATCAAATGGATATTACCAATCAGAAATACCATTATAATAAAGCAGCAGCTTCAACTTTTCGTACTTCGGGTTCAAAAATTAATAATGCGCAAATTTTTGGAAGAGACAAAAAAAACCGGCTTTGGAGTGTGCAGGTTGGTGCATTTTATCGCTTTCAGGCTGCACGTCGAGCCGCATTGCGAGCGTCAAAGGTTCTTCGCCATACATTAAAGGCGCGTATTTACATAAAAGAAAACATAAGTAGAGGAAAGCGCATGTTTCGAGCTCGATTTACAGGTATGGAAAAATTTAAAGCAAAAAATGTATGCAAAAGGCTTACACAACGTCGCATTCGATGTTTAGTTGTCCAAGAAAAACGGCCTATTGCGCAAGGCGACCGTTAAAAATTAGATGGCGGTTTAATCCCACACTCCAATAGTTCATCTAATAATGTTTTTCGCAACCGGTCTAGACCTGCTACATTTTCTGATTCAAGCCGGGCTACGAGAACGTCCTCCGTATTTGACGCTCGTAAAAGCCACCAACCATCGTTTGTTTTTACTCGAATTCCATCAACATCGTTGATCTCTGCACTTCGGCTCCGCATTCTAGTTAAAATTTTATCAACAACCTCAAACTTATCCCTATCCCCACAAGCAAATCTAATTTCCGGTGTATTAACAAATTCGGGGAAATGTGATCGTATTTCAGCAAGGGATTTAACTTGGGAGGAAATAAAATTTATCAATCTTACAGCTGCATAAAGCGCGTCATCATAACCAAAATATTTATCTGCAAAAAAAATGTGCCCACTCATCTCTCCAGCCAAAAGAGCTCTGGTTTCTGCCATTTTGGCCTTGATGAGAGAATGACCTGTGCGCCACATTAGCGGTGTTCCGCCCAATTGACTTATTTTATCGAATAACGCCTGACTAGCCTTAACATCAGCAATAATTGTAGAGCCAGGAAATTCTTGGAGTAAATCGGTTGCAAAAAGCATCATGAGTTGATCCCCCCATAGAATTTGTCCTTCGCTATCAATTGCGCCGATCCGATCGCCATCACCATCAAAAGCAATGCCTAAATCACAACCCTCAGACTTCACAATTCCCTGCAGCTGTTCAAGACATTCGGGCACTGTCGGATCAGGGTGATGTGATGGAAAAGTTCCATCAATCGTCTCATTAATTAAAATATGGTTACCTGGTAAAGCAGAGCACAAATCGCACATCACCGGTCCCGCAGAACCGTTACCAGCATCCCAAGCAATTTTCAGGGGTCGACCACCCCCGTAATCAGCTCTAAGACGAGCCACATATCGTGTCTGAATTGATACTTCTTCTGCGTTTCCCTCCCCGATAAAAAACCTACCAGACGCTGCAACTTTACCAATTTTAATGATGTCATCACCATAAAATGGGCGACGATTTAACATCATTTTAAACCCATTATATTCTGGAGGATTGTGAGAACCAGTAACCATGATACCGGCATCTGCCCGCAAATCGTGAACAGCAAAATATAGCATTGGTGTCGGCCCAACACCAATTCGTATTACTGATAGTCCACATGATTGCAAACCTTTTACAACAGCCCTCTCCAGCGCAGGAGAGGAAATACGACCGTCATACCCAATACAAACCGACTTGCCGCCTTTTTCTGCCACTATCGTTCCAAAAGATCGGCCTACAACGATCGCATCTTCGATTGTAATTGTTTTATTTACGATGCCGCGAATATCATATTCACGTAAAATTTGTGAATTTAGCTCGGTAGCGGACATATTTAGGAACCTATCTTTAACTCCTTCCGACCAATACTATAGTAAACAAAACCAGCTTTTTCCATTTCGTTAAGGTTATAGATATTTCTAAGGTCGACAAGGATAGGTGTTTCAAGGAGACTTTTCACTCGGACTAGATCTAGAGCTCTAAATGCATTCCATTCCGTAATAATAACAACGGCGTGGGCTCCATCCATTGCCTCATATGGCCCTTTGCAAAATACCACATCCTGGAGATATTTTTTCGCTTCTCTCATACCCTGCGGGTCAAACGCCTTAATTTTGGCTCCTGACTTTTGTAATTCTGGTATGATTACAA
>PBFH01000043.1 GCA_002719885.1 Rhodospirillaceae bacterium
CTCGATGTCGGCTCATCACATCCTGGGGCTGTAGCAGGTCCCAAGGGATCGGCTGTTCGCCGATTAAAGTGGTACGTGAGCTGGGTTTAGAACGTCGTGAGACAGTTCGGTCCCTATCTGCCATGCGTGTAGGATATTTGAGAGGATCTGTCCCTAGTACGAGAGGACCGGGATGGACGTACCTCTGGTGTACCAGTTGTTTCGCCAGAAGCATCGCTGGGTAGCTAAGTACGGAAGGGATAACCGCTGAAAGCATCTAAGCGGGAAGCCCACCTCAAAACTAGGTTTCCCTGAGAGCCGTGGAAGACCACCACGTTGATAGGCCGGGTGTAGAAGCGCAGTAATGTGTGAAGCTAACCGGTACTAATAGCTCGATCGACTTTAGATCTCTCGTACGTATGGATAAACTCAAATTGATGAGACAATATACTCGAGAGCAATAAACTTGGTCTCATGTAGGAGATTGCGATAAATGTCATTTATACTGGGGCACCTCTAATTTGATGACTTGGTGGTTATAGCGAGGGGGACACACCCGATCCCATTCCGAACTCGGCCGTGAAGACCCTCAGCGCCGATGGTACTGCATCTTAAGGTGTGGAAGAGTAGGTCGCTGCCAGGTCTTCAAATTAGAGGTGGTCCAGTCACCTTCAGGCCTAGACACATGTTTTTGTTACTTATTTATTTTTGTAACCAGTTTATCGCGGGGTGGAGCAGCCCGGTAGCTCGTCAGGCTCATAACCTGAAGGTCGTAGGTTCAAATCCTACCCCCGCAACCAAATCTCAGTAAGGGTTACAGAGTTTTGAAGGGAAGTTACAAAATGGGTTTAGTCACTTTATAGTCACTAATAAAACCCAGTTTTGACCGTCAGGTTCTTTTGGCAGACCTATTCTTTGAGTGTTCACATTTATATATTTTTCGGAAACACCTTTGTTTTTATTCACGGCGGAGTAGAGGAGTTTAGTTATTAGAAGTATCATTACTATGGTGGAACTTTATCTGAAAAAATGACTTACGAGGGTAGAATATTCACCCAGAGTAATATCAATACAAAAAAAAGACTAGTTAAGTAATTTCATAACGCAGTCACCAAACTTCTCTGTGCCTTTTGTAAAACCTATTTCCGCACATTGTTCCTTTGCCCTATCAAGCGGTGATTTCTTCTTCTTAACTATAGGAGATACTTTGGGCGTAGAATTTTTAACCACAGCAGGTGAACTAGGAATATTTGTGGCACCAGATGCTTTGGCAATCTTAATACCTTCTGGATCTAGTTTAGCTCCAGCAAGGTCGGCTCCAATAAGGTCAATTCCCTGAAGGTTGGCTCCATAAAGGTTGGCTTTTATAAGATAGGCAGTCTGAAGGTTGGCTCCCTGGAGGTTGGCTCCATAAAGGTTGGCATAACTAAGGTCTGCTCCCCAAAGGCGGGCTCCCCGAAGGTCGGCTCCTCGAAGGTTGACTTCCTGAAGATTACAATGTGGGCATGAGTTGGTCTCCCTTAATTTCTTTAAATGCTCGGGGTTATAAGTGGCGGTTTTCTTGGCAGTGACCGTGGATGGAGGTTTTCGGGCAGAGAGGAATTTATCATCTGCCCAAATGCCCTCTGTTATTTTTCCATTGGCAAAGGTATAAGTGGCTTGTCCGTGCTTTTTGCCATCCTTCCATTCACCAACGTATTTGTCCCCATTGGCAAAGGTATAGGTGCCTTGTCCGTTCCTTTTGTTATCCCTGTGTTCACCAACGTATTTGTCTCCTGCCCATTTACTTTTAGGACCAAAGGTAAAGGTACCTTGTCCGTGATATTTGTCATTCTTGAATTCACCAACGTATTTTGTCCCATCGGCAAAAGTAAAAGTGCCAAAGCATTCAGACCAGGGAGATTTTTTTGGGTGTCTCGCAGGAGGGCAAGGAGGCAGACCGCCTAGCTTTTGTACACTCTCTTTATTAATTTTGTAACGATCAAGAAATTGATTTGCGTTCCTAACAGTATTCAATACTGCACCCTTCTCACATCCCGCCATTCTAGCACTGGCATGTTTGCCTAAACCCTCTTCATATTCGTCTAGATCTCGTCCAGTTAAAATACTTTCAGCACGGGACTGTACCTTCAATACCAAGTCACGGGTCTCGCTTACATTGCATAACTCCGCCCACATCAAATTACCGCCTAATTCGAACATTAGGGATTCATGTCTCCTATCGATAACGCTCTGACCCCAGACATGTCCAGGCAACAACAGAAGTGTAAAACCCATCAGAACTGGCAGTATCTTTCTCATGTGATTAGCCTGCCACAATATGAGAAGAAGTTAAAGTCAAACCTAGTTCCTCCAAGCCTCCTCAGAAATACACTTTACCTACCAACTGCTGCGACCTTCAGGTTCCTATCCTGACGGTCCAGTAAATCCCATTGACCTTCAGGTTCTGGTTGCAAATTAGGTTGCAAATAAACGATGTTTACTGAATATCAGTGATGTCGAATGTGACTTGACGAGGAATCCCAAATCGGAATAGAATCAATGATTCCAAGGATTTAGCTTGGTTAATCAATGGGTTAGAAGGAGTGGTAATTTTTCGGCTTGTGAGACTCATAACCTGAAGGTCGTAGGTTCAAATCCTACCCCCGCAACCAAAGCTGGAAGCCAAAAACCAGCTCCTTCCCCCAAGTAAAAATTCCCAATCGCCACAAAATCGCCACAAATAGAATCGGTAAACCGCCACAAACCGCCACAAACTCCTAGGGTATTAGAGGGTACTACGAGGGTACACATTCCCAGGGTTCTGAGCTAAACCACTGATATCATAGGTAAGTATTTCTTACAGAATCACACTCATAACCTGAAGGTCGCAAGTTCGAATCTTGCCCCCGCAACCAACTTATTGTTTTTAAAGGGTTTTTCAGAGTCATTTTGAACACAAAGTGGTGCTTCCCCCTGATAAGAATAATGATCTTTGAAAATGGCATGCGGAGCGCATTCTAACGGACGGCGAATGCGTTTCCATGGACAACTCTAAGGAAAGCGACTAAAGAGCTTAAAACCCTTTTGGCTGATACAACGCCGGGAGAAGTTAAATTGCTGGACGAACTAAAAACCTACTACTCTGCGTTTAAGTAAATCCTACAATGACGTTAGGTTGGCAAAGCCTTTTTCAACTCTTGCCCATAAAAAAGTTATTTGTGATCCTCTATGTTATCAGAGGATTAATTCTAGTAAACTTCATCATTGTAATCTTAAGTTTACTAATGATAATGAAGCTCGGATACGGTTGGAATTAAGTCACCGCTAAAAAATAAAAAAAGAGAGATTAACATGCAAAAGCTGGATGCTATTACTGAATTCTCACGTGCTCAATTTTCTCGGTTTTTTTTACTTTGCAAATCATTTTTTTCCGAGGAATTAATAGAAAAAATTGAAAAATACCTAAATTTAACTAATTCTCTACTTGTTCCATTATCTGCCCTTATTATCCTAATTTCGGCACTCATTTTTTCAATAAAAATGTCGATGGCAATGCCCTTGTTATTGGCAATCCTTGCGGTATTTTTTGTATTCTTCGGCGATTTTATTTCTGAAAAATTTCATGGTGCCTGCAAAGCAGCAATAAAATCGAACAAAACCTCCATTAGTTCCAATGCTTATCTTGAACTAATTGTTTTCCTGAATGTATTTGCCGTCATCGGGCTCTTACTAGGTGGAATTTATTTGGCAATTGATGACTCAAGTTTGACCATTCTCCTCGGATGCCTTGCTGCAGCTGTGCTCATTTTGCTATCTACTATTCCGGTCCTCAACCCACATATTATCAACATGAGCATTAGCACAAACAGCGGCGCCGCTGGTGATTTAGTTGGAATAATAGCAATCAGTTTAAAGACCTTGCTTTATTATAGTAAATTATTTTCTCGGTTAGTGATAATTGGGGGCGGGGTATTGTTAGTCATTGCAGCCTACGGTGCACTAGCAGAAGATATTTCCGCGGTAATAAATGGTGGTACGGGGTTGGCTATTCTAATGGTTGGTTTTTTCTATCCCGTTATTGTCTACATTTGGTTCTTGTTAATATATGCCATCGCCGATATCTTGCTTGCCGTTCTTAGTATTAAGGACATAAATGCTAAAGCTGATCAGGAAAAGGATTAAGGGATCGAAGACCCTAACGCATGTCTGAACAAATACACCCGTAACTCACCTGGATAGAGCGCTACCCACCAAAGACAGA
Organism: Rhodospirillaceae bacterium; assembly: GCA_002719885.1. GTDB lineage: Bacteria > Pseudomonadota > Alphaproteobacteria > MPNO01 > UBA2964 > UBA2964. The sequence goes on from PBFH01000043.1 coordinate 4,223, forward strand.
GGTCATAGGTTCAAATCCTACCCCCGCAACAATAAAATTAATGACTTAGTAGAAGTGCTAGGTCATTAATTTTATGGAAAATGGCTTTGGTGCAAATTTGATGCTAGCAAATAACAGGTAAAGTAAGGTTACCGAAGGTAAACATGGGACACCCTGAGTTGCCGGCAACATATTGAAATATCTGCAAGCCCGCTTGCCCGTCTTGCTTTTTTCAGGCAGATATAAGGTCTGAGTCTGAAAATTTATAACTGACGAATGTCCGAACCTATTTGCCTTTTAGTTTCCTGTCATCCGCTGAAGGATAGCCTTTGCCACCATCTGGTTGATCGAGTCAAATTAGGGTTAAAAGCGCACGGGATCGTATACGAACACTTAGATCTCTATGCCGACGAATTTAGCGCGAGCCTGACATGGGCCGAACGGGAAAGCTATTTCACCGACGATTTCGACGATGCGGGGGTTGTAGACGAGATTGCCCAGCTTGTAAGTGCGAAGACCCTGATCCTCGTGTTTCCGACCTGGTGGTTCAATGTGCCTGCCCGGCTAAAGGGCTGGTTCGATCGGGTCTGGGTGCCGGGTGTCGCCTTCAACCATGCACCCGATAAGCGCACTATCATGCCAGCGTTGGAAGGCCTTAACCATTGCTTAGTCGTCACTACCCTGGCCTCGCGCTGGTGGGTCAACAACCTATTGGTGAGAAACCCGGTCAAACGGTTTATCAAGGGTGTAATGCTCAGAGGATGTGCCCCTCAGGTAAGCTACGAGATGCTGAGTTTCTACAACGCGATCGGGGCGGACGAAGGGCGTGTCGACACCTTCCGAAAGCTTATCGATCAGGCAGTCGGAAGAATCGGCGACCAGTGAGGTCGAAAAAGATTTGTCGGACCGAAATAGGAATCGCTTAACTGTCCGTGCGTCAGAGGCTAACAACCTGCAGGTCGCAGGTTTAAACCCTGCCTCCGCAACCAATTAAATCAATCGTGACCGTCAGTATTACGCATCCGGCCAAATCTCGTTGGCGATCTCAACAACAAGGCGCAGTTTGGCCTCCTGCATTTCAGGTGTGATGGGATTGCCCTCAGCAATACTGGCAAACCCGCATTGTGGGCTAATTGCTAGTCGGTTCATGTCGACATAGTTTGCAGCTTCTTCAATACGGCGCTTTAAATCGTCCTTCTTTTCGAGATCCTCAGACTTAGTCGAAACAAGGCCAAGGACAACGGACTTTGCAGGGGGAAGGAAGCGCAGTGGTGAAAAATCGCCGGCGCGTGGCGAATCATATTCCAAAAAGTAGAATTTTATATCGAGGGCGTTGAATAATTTCTCGGCGAAGACTTCGTAACCGCCTTCGGCGTGAAAATGCCCACCACGGTTTCCACGGCAAAGATGCATGCCTATAACGAGGGACTTCGGCGCACGGGCAAGAACGCGATTTGTGATTTCAATATACTGGTCAATCAATTCCTGCCAGTTATCGCCGCGCTTGGCTAAGGCATGCTGCACCGCTGGGTCTGAGAATTTTGCAAAAGCCGTCTCGTCAAATTGAACGTAGTTGCATCCATTTTCTGCCAAAGAGTTGAGTTCGTTGGCATAGGCTTCGATAATATCGGCCCAAAAAATGTTGAGATCCGAATAGGCTTCATAGCGCTGGATCTGCATCGCGCCACCACGGAAATGAAGCGCACAGGGGCCTGGAAGTGTAATTTTGGGCATTGCTTTCGCGTGTTTTTTCAGAAAATTTACCTCACCCGCGTGAATAGGTGCTGCCCAGCGCAAGCGGGACTTTACAACGGCAATGGGCTGCGGCGCGCGCTTTGCACCTTCGCGCGCATCCTCAGTGTTAACCGGCGGCGCTGTTATCGTTACATCTCCAAGGTGCTCAAAAAAGAAGTCATTGTAGGCAAAGCGGCGATATTCTCCATCGGTGACGACCTTCAACCCAACACGTTCCTGAAGAGCAATGGCCGAAATGATCGCGTTGTCCTCGGCTATCTGAAGATCTTCCGCATCCACTTCGCCAGCCGCATGACGACGTCGGATATCCAGAAGGGAGGGCGGACGTAACAAGCTGCCTATATGCTCTGCACGGAAAGGTAAATTGAGAGCTCGTTCTTTACACATGGATTTCCGTAACCTGCTTTCAGCGTTGGTTTTTTTATCTTTAAGGGGTTGTAATCTCAGGGTCAAGTTTCCTGGAATGGGTATGGAAGCGACGATGATGCATCCATAACTCAACAACTAATAATTTAATTACTTCCGCATATGTTATGTATTTCGTCTTCATAAACAGAATCTTATACATTCTATAAAAACATAAAATTTGTTTCTTAAACTACAGGCTATTTATTTTAAATTGGTTATTGCGATGCTTTTATTTCTCGAGCTAAGGCTATTGGGAGCGCCATAAAATTTCCGAGTCTTAGGAGGGCAGCCTTACATAATTACCTCAAACCCCTCAAATTTTGGATGCCCTAAGTATATGTCGCTATGCCTATCTGCACCCTTATGAGCCTGACGAAAAGAATCTGATTTGGTCCAGTTTGAAAAATCATCCTCTGAAATCCAAGTGCTCTGAGACGTGTAAAGTGCGTGTTTTGCGTTATTTTTACTTTTTAATAAATGAAACTCTATAAACCCTGGCACCTTATCGAGATGAATGTCACGCCCATGCCAGATTTTTTCAAAATCATTTTCTCGTCCTAAAATAATTTTAAAACGGTTGATAGCAACATACATTGTAAATCCTCCAAAGTTTATTTCACAAATGCTTGATAGGTTTAATTCTTAGGATTAACTTCGGGCTTTCCTACTAACGGAGGGGCGTTTTTCAGAGCTTGGGCGCGGGTGGCAATCTCATTTGCAGTCAATGCCGAATGACCCTTAGGACTATTTTTCTTTTTATTGGTAGAAGATTTTAGGGATTGCCTGTTGCGCTCTTGGGGGGCAACAAAAACTTTTTTGACCTTCTTTAACGTTTTCGGGCTAGTGTTTTCTTTGTAGTCTTCAAAATTTTTCTTAACAATTCGTTTAAAGTGATCTTTCATATAGACTAATTTTTTGTGCTGATTCAAGGAACTTTGATCTCTTTGATCATTGTTGACCTCCTTTCTTATTCCAAGCCGACTTACGCGTGCCGTTTGTAATTCCTTTTTACCTTCTAACCTCTCTTTCATAATTTTCTAACCTTGATAAAGTGCTTAATTATAAAATTCTGGATAGGTGATAGGCCTCCACTCGCCAACAGACGATTTCCTTTATATGGGAAATATCAATTGGTCCCAGTAATTCGGGAGAGGTGGATTCCGGATTGTCTCCTTCAACAATGAATTGACCGCTGTTATTCAAAGAAGAAATTCGTTTTATAATTTTTCCAAATTTTGGATGTTTGATAATAACGATATTCCCCACTGAGATATTATGGTTAGGTTTTTTAGAGATTACATAATCCCCATGTTTTAGAGTCGGAGCCATGCTTGACCCTTCAATTAAAGAAATTTTCCAGTCGAGCATTTTAGTTATAAAGAAGGATATACAACTGGTAATTCAGGTGGGTAGGGACAAACCTTTCTCTCCGACTTGATGTTTTTAGTAGTCCAGAATATCTCTGCAAACTTATTAACAAGATTTAATAATTGTTCTGCGTCTGTTCGGTCGGCTCCTTGTTTGCATGCGCTAGATTTTAACATAATTTGATGAGCGATTTCGTGTGCGTCCGGATGAGATTCAAATTGTGGCGCTTTGAAGTAATCACCCCAGATAATTCTAATTTCGTGTTTGACTTTTTCCGCTTCCTCTTCCTTTCTGCTTATGCATCTCATTAAGGTATTGGTTTGTTCTAGTGGCGGCAGGGAGGAATTGTTCGAAGTTTCTTTCATTATATCTATGATACGCACAACAGATAAAGCAGCTATAATAGCTGTGGAAGGATCATATATCTTACATGGAATATCGCAATGAGCACTGACAGTTGAAATGTTGAGTTGGGTTTCGAAGGTTTTAATTATAGAAGGCAGCATTTTAAATTCTCTATGAAAAATTTTAAGGGTTCTGTATGTATCCGAGAGCGGTTATTTATTTGTTTTATTTTGAACTAGTGCCATTTTTCTCTTGTGGGCTTTTATTTCAAAATATTTCGATAAAAATTCAGTTAACTGCCATGTGATCATAGTTATAAGACTTCCAGGCAGAGTAACCTCAAAACCAAATATTATTCCGTCACTAATTCCGTGGGATATTAATTGGTATCCAAAAACTAAAATAATAATTCCAATTCTAAGGGCAGTTAAGGTTTTAAGCTTTAGGACCGGCAACAAGCCGACAACTATACCGGTTATACAAAATATTAGTATGTGCTTGGTAGATAGTAGCAGGTGTGACATTCCAAGCTGAATGCCGTCTTCTGGGTGGGCAGACGCAGAAAATGGAATAAAGACAAAAAATCCAAGAAATAGCAGATAGATCTTCATCGGGGTGTGAGGTTTGGCCATATTAACTCTTTGTCTCCTAAATGCAGAATTGACCTCATATTCTTACCTATTCAATGCGAATAAGAATCATTCTCATATTTATTACTGCAATTAATAATCATTCGCAATACTTTTTTTCTATATTAATTTTTTTAAGGTCCTTGATCTCGGGTGGTGCTTTCAAGTCTTATAAAATTAACTCTTTTTATGAAAACTTAATTGCTTACGTTTCGCTTTAGTAAGGGATAGGTTTGGTAGCTATTTTTCTAGTGGATAAAAAAAATCAACTCTACAGAATAAGTTTCTTTTTGGATTATTAGATGGATATCGTTTTTTGGGAGACCAAAGAAAATTTAAAAGTTTCAAATAAAAATATTCAAAAACAAATAGGGTATTTGCAATGAAATGTTACATAACAAATAACTCACCTTATGCTCGCAAAGTGCGTATCGTTGCCATGGAGTTAGGCCTATATGATGAGGTTGAATGGGTTACTTTGACGCGTGAAGAGCGCGGTGATCTCAAGAATTACAACCCACTTGGGAAAGTGCCAGTCGCAATTCTTAATTCCGGCGATATTATTTGCGATTCCCCAGTGATATGTGCCTACTTGAATAGTTTGAACAGTAGTAAAAATTTGATACCACAATCTGGATCAGAAAAATGGAAAGTTGTCACACTTGAGGCATTGGGTGATGGCCTTGGTGAGGCCGTGATTGCGGTATCCCAAGAAAATCAAAAACCAAATGAATTTCGTTCCCAAGATGTGATTGATCGTCAAACAGGTAAGATAAACTCGGTGCTTTCATTTCTGGATAAAGCCGGTAGTGAATTAAATGAACCCCCTTTAATGGGAGAAATTGCGGTCGCCTGCACTCTAGGTTATATGGAGTTTCGAGGTATCGTTCCTGACTGGCGGGAAAATTATGCTAATATGGCAAGTTGGTACATCGAAATTCTTAAACGTCAATCATTTACAGAAACGTCACCGAGTTAGTATAAGTTTGATTAACTCGAGTTTTTCAAGATAACAAGTAATAGTGCTACTTTATTAAAGGTTCGGACTACCCCTAATATTTTTCTGATATTCCAACAAAACTGTATAAGGGGTGTGTCTATGGTTGCACTGACCGAAGTAGGGTCCTTACTTTTTGGGAAATGATTTGATATATAAAATGATTAGGGATTTAACTTGGCGGTAAATTCTAAAGCACCGGTCTATGGTATTGGTCCGACCCTATTATCAGCCAGTGTCATGTCTTTTGCTATACTTGGGGATGCATTGATATATGTTGTGTTGCCGGTGAATGCAGCCGCGTTCGGAATTACAATTTTTTGGGTTGGTGTATTACTTGCCGCCAATAGAATAATTAGAATTTTTACCCTCGGGCCCATAGGCCTTCTAGCTCAGCAAATTAGTCCTAAAAAATTAGCAATCGTTGGTGCGATAGGGTCAACTATTTCTACCCTGCTTTGTGGGATCGGAGAAGGTCCAACGATTTTGCTCGCGGCACGGCTTTTGTGGGGACTTTCCTTTGCGGTATTGACACTCGTTATTTATTCCTACGCTGTATCTAATCGCCGGAAAGCCGGGACAAATATGGGTTGGAGCCGGGCTATCCATTCAGTTGGCCCTTCACTCGTTCTTTTGGTCGGCCCGTGGGCGGCAATTGAATTAGGCCCTACAAACATTTTTATCTGGCTTGGTATAATTACAGGGTTGAGTTTACCTATTGCTTTTTTATTGCCTAAAGACGGGCGTAAAATAAAGCCAAAAAAAAATCATTGGTTTCCTAAACCAAAAAGGTTTGATCTATTTCTTCTAATTGTAGGACTTACTGTTGATGGTATATTTGCGATCGGGATTACACTGACCATTGCCGAATCGACCTCGGTTGGTACAGCCATGATAACCGGTGGAGCATTGATTGGTTTAAGGCGCGTATTGGAAGCCTCACTTTCACCAGTTGGAGGTATTCTCGGGGATCAATTCGGACCAAACATGCTTTTATTAATTTCAACTCTGTTTTTAGCACTCGGTTTTGCGCTTCTCACAGCAGATTTTCCTTTAATTGGTGGGTTCTTTGTTGTAGTGGCTAGAGCCTTGATTGCTGTACTGTGGCCCGCGGAAATTGCTCGCCGTACTCAGGAAGACGAAACCATCCACCGACTGGCTGTTGGGCAAACATGGCGTGACGTTGGAGCGGCCGCAGGCCCACTGATGATTGGAACTGTTGTCAGTTTAGTACCCCTCAGCAATATCTATTTATTTACTACAATTTTTGTGCTTCTCGGCATTTGGTTACAACGGTCAAAGTAAACCTGAAATAAACCAGAGCCTTCAAACCGCAAACGAAAGGAGTTGAAGTTTAAGGGCCACAGAGCTTTTTAGATTTTAAATTTCATTTTTTTATAAAAGTTTTTTTTATAATGCTAATCCTCTGAAATTTTATAAAAACTTGAAAGGTATACAGACTTCGTCCAGTCAAAATAATATTAAGGGGGTTAAATGAATCGTTTTTTAAAATGTATAATTAATTTCGTCGGAATTTTGAGCGTATCGGCTTGTGTTACGAGTGCAGCAGAGGAACACACCTATATAACAAAAACATTAAAATTTAACAGCACTAGCCGCGGGGAAGTAAAGCCGGTTATTGCTATGATTGCTATACCCATAAACGTAGCAGGTCCGTTGCCAGTGATTATAACTCAACATGGAAGTAGTAGGGACGGAATGGTTTTTCCCCGAGGCGGGAGAACGGATGAGTATTCCACACGCTTAATTACAGAGGGAACGAAACGGGGATTTGCCGTCGTAGCGATAGATGCGTTTTATAAAACCAGTATCAAACCAGAGGATAAAAGAAAATTCCCAAATGCCCATCAGTACGCACTCGACCTCAAAACACTATTGGTTTCTGATCCACGATTTGACGGTGCTAATATGTTTTACACCGGCTTCAGTTATGGCGCCGGACAGGTTAACAAATCGGTTGATATCCTTACAGAATTTAATTCTACCCCTTGGCGCGCAGTAGCAGCCGCCGAGCCAGGATGTAACATTATTTCAGAGCCAGTCAGGGTACCTTTTCCTGTCTTGTTGATTAAAGGGTCTGAAAGTCACTACTATCTAGAACCATGCTTTTATTTCGCGCGCTTATTAAGAGCGGCAGGGGTTAAGGTAACTTTATCGGTAATCGACGGAGCTAATCATTTTTTCAGCACCGACGGCCAAATTACCGAGGGTGTGGCTGTTAATGGATGCCGGTTTAATCCTGTGATACGTATGAAAAATCATACACTTCAATTTGCGGATGGTTCTCCAGCATCACGTCTACTTATTAGACAAAAATGTATTACTAGTGAAGGTGGATCGGGGAAAAACCGCTTTCTTTTGGATGGAGTTATAAAACAAGTTCTCGATTTTTTCGCGTTGCATCAATCCAAAGAGAAGGTCATTGAATAATGTATACGTAAAGCAGACAGCTTCAAATATTAGGTTTTGAACTCGCTAATTGTAACTGATGAAAAAAATATTCCAGGTGAATCATTCTGTCATTGGTTTTGTTGCTTCCATGCCAAAGAGGAGTGATGCAGTGATATTAAAACGCTATTCTCCAGTTTGTGGTACACGAAGGTGTAATCTGCACTCGTTGTGTTGTCTTCAGCATTTACAAAGTCGTAATGGCCCATGTCTCTGTATCCAAGGCCCTCAGGGCTTCGAATCGGACCGGCGGTACTATTAAATTTTACAAGTTTCCATTCATTTTTTAAGAAACCCTTGTCTTGAGGAAACAAAGGATTTCCACCAACAAAATATGACCGGGCACCTGCCCGATCGGTACGAATAACATCTGCTAATGTGGGCTTGAAAAGTAAAGGTTCCTCAGGGTTTCCAAAATCATAGAGATCCAGCAGCTTTTCTACATTTTGCTCTGTGACATACTTTGCCCAAAAATGCTGGGCTTTAATAACCTCTGCCTTAGTGATTCTTTGGAATTCGCGATTCAAAATTGATGTCCTCCTTCTCTGTCACCTTTAATGAGATCTTCACATCTCTTTATTTAGGGTTCGAATTAATAACCGGAAATACTGAGGTCATAACAAAATAGCGGATTTTAAAATTTCTTCTATAAGAAAACATTAATTGATTATTTTTCTAACTGTTAATGGCGGAGTTATATTTTCAAATTCTTCATTTCTTAGTTATACAATTTATAGAGGTGTTGGTGAAATATTAAGAATTTTTTTAAAAACATAATGGTACGAAATAACGGATCATTTCGGAAATGGGGGAGGAGGCAATGAAGGTTGCCTATATTTTTGCGACTAATATGACTTCTACTTAAGCTCGCTACTATGATACTTCCCCAACTTGAAGCCGATAATCACGGGGCAGAGGTGGTTGGCATGTTCTTCTTTGACGACAATTTCTACACACTGCGTAAAGGTTACCCAATTGGTGAAAGAGTATTAAAGGTTGCTGCTGAGCAGAACATACTTCTCATGGGCTGCGATCAATGCTCTTTACGTCGGAACCTTGCCGAGGGTGATTTTAGCCAATGCGGTAATGGTGGAGTTAAACTAAAAATTGTCGTGGACGGCTTACAGGTAGGCGGCCTCCCCCAATTATACGAAGCATTAGCGCCTGCCACTCCCAACCAAGTGATAACTCTCTAACATTTAAGGGTTTATTACGATTTAATGTTTTAAAAATATTATTATTGTTTTGAAACTTATTTTTGTGGAGTAGAAAGATAGATATAAATCGGATGCCTTCATAATAGTTGTTTTTAATATTCAAGCGATAGATAGTAAATAAATGAAAAATGGAGAAAAAAAAGCAAAATTCCAAATCGGAGAAATTATTTATCACAAACGGTTTGACTATCGTGGAGTGGTGGTTGATGTCGATCCAAGCTTTTCGGGTACCGAGGAGTGGTACAATAAGATGGCGCGTTCCAATCCACCGAAGAATGAGCCATGGTATCACGTGCTAGTTCATCAGGCAGAACATTCTACCTATGTTGCCGAGAAAAACCTGGAAACTGATTTAACGGGGAAACCGATAGCACACCGATTTCTTAGTCAATTTTTCTCTGAATTGAGGAGTGGTGTTTATGTTAGTCTACATGTTTCCCACTAAACCTATTGTAGAGAAACCGATATGTGTGTGGCTCGTAAGGTCAATGTTGCTCTAGCGCATGTGAGGGGTCCCTTTGCAGTAAAAATCCAATGTTAAAAACTAAAATTATAAAGGACGTGATTTTGCCTTAATTGAACTGCGTTATACCCAAAATTTCAAAAAAGGGTTTCACATGTGGAAGTGGGCTTTTATAAAATATCCAGTAGTCTTCATTTTTGGTTGGCTGTTCAACTTTATTATCGATATACAGTTTCTATTGGGTTTTGCTTTAGGTTGGTTGACACATAGTTGGATTGGAAACCTATTTATTTAGTGTCTGATCGTTTTTCAAGAGTTTATTCTTCAAAGAAAATGAAAATTTCATTGACGACTAACTCTGTCTAATAGGTTAGATTAAAAAATTAAATTTTCATTTAAAATTAATTAACTGAGAGGAAGGAGATAAATTAATTTCATCAATGTTTGTTCCAGCTCTGGTATTCAAAATTTCTACAACTATTTTTGCAACATCTTCGGGTTCTATGGCATTATTTTCATATTGACCGGGTTCAAAATTTAAAGTTTCAAAAAATGGAGTTCTCACTAAGCCAGGATTTATAAGACATACTCTTACGCCAGAGGTACGAATCTCATCTCGAAGAGCCTGAACGAATCCCCTCAAACCAAACTTAGCAGTTGCATAAAGCGTCGCGTTTTTTTTTCCAGCAAGCGCCGATTCAGAACCCATAAAAATGATATCGCCAGCACCCTTTCTTTTTAAATAAGTTATAAGGTGACGACATAATATAATCTGAGAGACTAGATTAGTAATTAGAAAATTCTTGATCTGTAATGATGAAAAATTCTCTAGATGCTTAAAGTCACCATATCCAGCATTACCAATAAAAATACTGATATCTGGATATTCATTCAACAAACCGTGAACCATGGTTTCAGTGTTTTCGATATCTGATAAATCGACAGTAATTGGGTGATAATTACCATATCGAGGCTTAAATTTACCGTGGTCACGGGCTAAACCTATGACATGGTGGCCATTATTTAGCAAAGCTTCAGTAATTGCTTGGCCTATACCACTAGAGCTTCCAGTGACTAGTGCCGTTTTATTTATCAACGTTTTTTCCTATGTATTTTTATACTGCACATCGAAAAATCTTGTTCTGGGTGGTATATTTATTTAGTTCATTTTTTATGAATTTGGACATTAATTCTTCTATTTCGGTACCATAAGAAATAATTCCAGCTTTTTCCTTCATAGGGAAGGAAAATAACTTATCATTCGGGTGCAGGGTTAAAATTTTCTTATACATATTTTTTGGAAACCTTAGGGGCCCGTAGCTCACGGAATGCAGGTTGCGAGGGTTTAAGTCGTGCATGATCTCCGCTATGAGTTCGGAATACATCGTTTCCCAGTCTGCGCAATATATCAAAGGATCAAACCTGAGACCCACCGACCAACCTGCGTTGGCTAACTGTTTTAGTGCATTTATTCTGTGGGAAATACTCGGTGCTGTTTTATCAAGAATAGTCGCTATTTTTTTCGGGGATAAACTGAAGGCAACTATGCAATTCGTCACCGGTTCTCGTTTCATTAAGGGACTTGTCACGATGCTTTTTGTTCTTAATTCTAGTTCGATAGGTGGATGGTCAGAAAAAAAATCTAGAGTGTGATTTGCAAAATTACTTATTTTTTCAAATGCTAAAGAGTCGCAATCGTAACCAGAAAAGAAAGTAAGAGAATTATCCGGGTATTTTTCAATAGTTCTTGATATAGCTTTAAAAAAATCTTCGTAGTTTACAAATAATATGTAGTGCGCTGAAGAATACATCCCCTGTAAAAAGCAGTACCTGCAGTCGTAAATACAATTATACATATGAGAAAAATAAAAATTTAAATTGGAATTCATGCCGAATCCAGCTGGTGCGGGCAAAACGAAATTTTCATGTTTCCTGGCTAATATCAGACAAGGATTTTTCTTTTGCAGTCGAAAGTTTTGATGTCTTTTGTTAAATATTTCCTGATAGCGGCTTATCGCTATTAATTGTGCACGTGGAAGAGATTTCAGTATGTGTCTTGTTGTTGGGTGGTCATCTATAGCTTCTTCTATAAAAATCGTTTCTATCACGTCAATGTCCAATCTTTAACCTCATCTAAAAGCTCCTTTTTTAAATTGTTTATTAGAGCTTTTGCTGAATTTGCTGGAGGCTGGACTTCATCGAATTTTCTATCAGGGAAGGTGGATCGCCACTTTCGGTAAACCATTTCGAAATTATGTCTATTACTCTCTGTAAAGTGAAAATTTGCCATTACTTCTTTTACTTCTTCAGGCATTCTTAATCTTTTTGCTTCATCGTCCACGATTTCTTCAATTTGCATCAAAAGATTGGAAATGATTTCCATATTATTTTCTAGAAGCCCTTTTACAAATTTTTTGGAATTGTCAAATTTTGTCATTGGTGTGTCGGATACAACTTTGAAAACAAATGTAAGTTCATTACAGCTAAATAATGGGGCGATCTCGCAGAAACCAGCGGCTTCCATATCATAAAGAACGTTAGAGGGAAATTTGAATTCAGGTTTACTTACCGTCACTAAAGGTGAGCCCTCTACATACTTTGATAGCCGAAGCCCGGGAAAGAAAGCTTGATTATTCTGCCAGTTAAGTACTTTTAAAGCTTGATAAATTTTTCCAATTGGTTCCTTAAAAAAACCAGCTACGCCGATATTTATCCAAGCGGCATAATTTTCAATGCTTAATAGTGTCTTCAAATAGGTTGCTGCAGCTGCAGACCTGGCGGGGCCAATACCGGAAATTACCAATGCGTGACCAGTTTCATGATTTATATAGACCGGAAATATTAACTCGTTTGAGATAATTTTCATTCTGTACGCTTCTATTAGCGGCCTAGCTTCGGCGTGCAGCGCTATAACCCAACAAAATTTAATTTTTATTTCCACAAACTATCCTATCAAAATGATGTTGTTCTGCTAAAAGAGCCTTTTCCCAATGGGACTTTTTGCTTGTCAGTTCTTGTGCAAAAGTAATTTTATCCCTTTTTTTGGCGCCACCTATTAAAATACCAAGTTTGAAAATTAGTTCCCTGAGTGTTGCTTGTCTCTTTACCTCGCTTAAATTTTTTTCTCGAGCGAGCTTTTCAAGAGCATAAATACGAAACCTATCCATGCCCCAATAGGCCTTAGACAGTTGGTCATTGTGTCCTCCAAATTTAATTACTAATGGCTCATTTAGAAAATGAACGTCTTCGTATGCAGAGAACCTTAACCAAAAATCATAATCCTCACATGCCCTTAATTTTTCATCGAAATATCCAAAATCTTCAAAAACGGATTTATGGATAACGGTTGAACTTGGTGAAATACAACACAACTTAAGGGATCTATAAAAAATATTACCCCCATTTTTGGCATGTTTTTTCTGGGCGTTTACTCTGACACCATTCCTAATCCATATCTCATCAGTGTGACTTATACGACAGGGGAAGTTTTTTGCCTCTAGTGTAGAAATTTGTCGTTCTAATTTATTTTTTAACCAATGATCATCAGAGTCTAATAAAGCGATATATTCGTATCTTGAAGACTTTATACCAATATTTCTTGCTGCACTAACCCCCTGATTTTTTTGGTAAATATATCTTAGAGCTGTTTTATTTTGAAGAGAATCAGAAAAACCCTTTTCTCGCAGAATTTGCCAAGTATTGTCAACAGAACCATCATCCACGACGATGATTTCATCTGCTTGTTTTGTTTGATTCATCACCGAATCAACACAATTGGAGATCAAATCCTGTCGGTTAAAAGTTGGAATAATTACGGAGACTCTTGTCATCCTTCTGTTGCAACCCTCATTCAGTTTGTTGGTATTAAGATTTTTATTGTTGATATAGGTAATTATGGGTTTTCATTTAAAAAAATGAAGGGCCACCCTATGGTGACCCTTCCATTGTCCGGAACGGTCCTGGCAAGGACCTAAAAATATCACGTTAGCCGAAGTATTCCTCGTCAGCGGTGATAATCCAAATTCTTGCAGTCCGGGACCACGCGCTTAGACAATGAGACATTGGACCACCTCCTTTCGTTTGTTGAAATCTAGTAAATATTATGAATTTTCGTGTTGATCCTCGCAAGATTTTCTTTCTGAATTATGAAAATAATTTCTTCCATGCCGTTTGGCTCCCGAAAAAAATTAAACTATTGTCGATACAGAGAATTTTCCATGATTGTGAGATTAATGAATTTGAATAGAGTTTTAGGTTATCCATTAATCTGAAAGATTACTTAATGAAGCTCCTATTGGATCCTCTTCCCAACATATACAATGCTGTGCCACCTGCAATAAGAGGGGTGTTATTTATGATGCTGTCAGCATTGGGAGTTGTGGCAATGAATGTCTCTATCCGTCAGATTGCTGATGAAATTCATCCTTTTGTAATCGCCTTTTTCAGGCATTCAATTGGCATTTGTCTTATGATACCGATGTTTGTCCGACCCGGAACCAATCCATTCCGCACTGCAAATTTGCCGCTTCAGGGCTTGCGGGCAATTCTCAATGTTTTTGCGATGCTCGCATATTTTTTAGCTCTAACCATGGAACCTCTTGCGAAGGTTGTGGCTTTAACCTTTACCGCTCCACTAATAGGAACAGTAGGGGCAATAATTCTGCTTGGAGAACGGGTTTCTAGTGCTCGATATGTGGCGCTTGCAATCGGGTTTTTCGGAGCCTTTCTAATTCTGAGACCGTGGACAGTCGAGATTAGCACAGGATCCATATTATTAATAATGTCTTCTGCAATGTGGGGTTTAGCACTCGTGGTTATCAAGGTGCTTTCCCGAACGGATTCGCCAGCGACGATTGCGCTTTACGCTTCTTTATTGCAGGTTCCGGTTTGCCTAATTGCAGCCCTCTTTTTTTGGCAATGGCCAACTTTTGATCAGTTTATGTTTATGGTTTTGATTGCAATTTTCGGTTGCACTACACAATTATCTTTAGCCCAGGCCTTTCGGGAAGCTGACGCTACCGTAGTTCTGCCGGCAGATTTCACGAAATTGATATTTGCTGGTCTTGCGGGCTGGTTGTTTTTTAGCGAATTACCAGCAATTTGGATCTGGCTAGGGGGTACAGTTGTATTTGTTGGTGTTTTTCTTAATGCGTGGTTTGAGAAAAGTGAGAGAGAGAGAAAGACTAAGTTTTCATAGAAATAAGATGGATGATAAGTTCATTTTATCATTAAAAAGGTGAGAGACTAGGGTTTTCGTTAGAATTTGGAATTTCTATTGAAATAATACTAAAAATAATGTCCTGAACTTGGAACCAATCTCGGCGGAGGCCTGATAGAATAAACTATTTAAAGAGTATTAAATTTTAACTCTTATAGGCTCATTAACTGCACTAGTTATCGGATACCAAATGAACCAAAAAGCGTTTATCTGTGGGACCTTCTTTTTCAATAGGCCAACAGGTTACCAATATTATTTCTGGTTGAAGTTTTTTTGTTACTATCGGTAACCACAGTGTTTTTCCCACAACCCTTTTAGCATTAACAATAAATCTTAATTGTTTGCCGTTTAGTGTTCTAAATTTTAACAGATCTCCTTTCTTTAGGTCTTTGAGAAATGTCATGTGGCTATCCCGATGTCCTACAATTATGGTGGTTCCTTTGGAGCCAGGAAATTTTGTACCGCCTAAAATTGCAGGACCCCAAGCCATTGCTTGTCCGGTTGCGTTGTTTAATATGATCTTCTGAATTCCGAGCCGAGGGAATTGAAGTTTCCCTATAGGACGTAAATCGGCACCCGGCCAAGGTTGTTCACCCCCAGCCTTAAAAGCATTTTCTAAAAGCATCTGTCCTAGTAAGGCCTTAGCGGGATGGAATAATCCTAACATAGATATAAAAGCCCCCACGCATAAAAAGACCTTAACTAAATTTATTGCTGCCGGCATATTTTTTTAATTATCAAGAACCCCCCTAATACAGTGGCTAAAGTCAAAATGAGAACACCAAGATAGAGAGTTTGCCGCCAGTCTAATCCCGTTTGAGGCAAACTTACTTTTATAAAACCGTTATTTGCTCCATCTAAAATATTCAATATTTTGTTTTTATTGTTTAGTTCCGGAAAATTTGAACCTCCAAAATTTGGTCCCAGTATTGTTTTTGGAAACCATATTTCTCTATTCCAGCCCGCGGGTAAATTATTCGGAATATTCTTTTTAAATAAAAACTGATGGAACCTTGAAGAATAGTTCTTATCAACGGCGACAAAGGATGTCTGACTGCTCATTACCTGAAACTTCAAACCTGTTCTTAGAATTTCTTCGTTTATCCATTTTTTAGAAAACCCTTTTGACCATGGGTTAGTCCGTTTAAGCTCAAGGTCACGGATATATCTTCTAGCCCAAAGTTTGGCTATACCCTCTCTTTCAACTGCATTACTTATTTCGAAATTTATCTTAATTTTTTTAGAGTTAAATATCCCTTCTAATTCGGCATTCCCATCCTGACCCTTATCTGATTTAAAAGTGATAATTAAGGGTTCACCCGTATAAAGATCTGGAAGAGGAGAAGGTGTTACCAAACTTTTTTGATCTGGTAAAATGAGTTTAAGATTAGTTAAAATTGGTGATTCTATTTTTTTTAAAAATTGTTTTATCGTTTCACCAGCAGTTTCTAAGTTACTAATAAAGACAAAGCTTCCTCTTCCAATTCTGGCGGCGGTTTTCATGAAATAATCATTTGGAGCAGAACCTATTCCAATTGTAAAAAGGCGACTGTTACCCAGCTTTTTCTGGATTGTACTAAATACCTCGCGTTCGTTTGAAATTGCACCATCGGTCAAAAAAACTATCTGTTTTATCCTTTTATCGTCAGTGGTTTCGGCCATCTCTAATCCTAAAGACAAAGCGGCTAACATTTCGGTCCCGCCGGAGGCTTTCATATTGTTAAGAATTTTCAATGTATACTTCAGGTTGTAACGGTTCACTTTTATCAAAGTAGGCGATAGAGCTCTTGGTTGATCATTAAAAAAAATAATATTAAATCGGTCATGCGGTTTCAAACGTTCGAGGGCGAACTTTAATGCATTTTTTGCCTGTTTTATAGAATGTCCATCCATAGAACCGGAAACATCCTGAATGAAAATTATATCTCGGGGCATTGGTGGTTTAAGTGCAGACCTACGAGGAGGTGTTATTGTTGCCGCATGGAAAACTCCATCCTTAATTGTCTCTTTAAACAGAAACAGCTTCGGATTTTTGAAACTGCTATAGTTCCAGCTAAGTAAAAAGTCTCGATCCGCACTGTCGGCTGTGGCGAGTCTGATGACCGCCTTGGTCTCGTTTTTACGTTCAACCATAATTTTGTGGGAGGCGCTGTAAATATTACCTAATGGAAAACCGGCATTCAGTTTAACGGTGATGTTTACTGGGTTGTGTAAGTTAAGAGTACTAGGATCTGTAAATTTTTGTTCAGCAAATTTAATTAGCATATTTTTATATTTATTTTTCTCTTTATCGAAAATCACAGGATTATTTTTTGAACGTATTGTTTGATTATTGCTATTAGGTTCATATCGAGGTGCGGCGACGAGAGGCAGACGAAGTGTAAAAATTTCATTAACGGGTTTTATAATTTCTTGAAATTTCAGTTGAACGACAATTGTCTCTCCTGGCCCAATGTTTGTAACCGCATTCCTAAAAAGGTTAGGACGTTTCTGTATGAGTAACGCGGCCTTTTTCCCCTGGGTTCTCGCGGTTTCAAATATTTTCTTTGCTTTCGTCTTTTCCTGAATTTTCCCTTCTATAAAACGTTTGCCGACCCGCATCCTAAAACCGTGTATTGCGGATTGTTCGGGTAGTGGGAATGCATAAATACCTTCGAGAAACTTTTTTGTTTTATTTTGAAAATATTGGGTGAGGGTGGTATTCACTACAGAGCCTGAAAGGTCAATATCATAACGGGTGTATAGAAGTGGGGCGGGTATTTTTTCTTCTAAATTTTTCACATTTTTAAAAAGAAGTGTCCCAACCGATATATTATCGAGAGTAACAACAGGTTTCTTTATCAGTTGGGCAAAAGAGTTAGTCGATAGAATTAAAGTTAGTAAAAACACTAGAATCATGGGAGGTGATATGTAAAACAATGTTTGAACCTAGTCTAAATTATAAAAGTAAACGAATCTTAAATTTAAAAATTGGCCTAAGAATGTTTTTGGGGTGTCCAATTTGTGAATTTTATCATTTTGTTCATCTAAAGAGACGACATAGTTAAAAAAATGAGGCGTGATAGAGATGTTACGATGGGTATAAAATTTAAGCCGATTACTAATGGATTTGGCGCATATGCTTCCGGAATTAATTTGTCCGGAAAACTCTCCAAAATGGCAACCGAAGAAATAGAAGCCGGTATGGACAGGTATGCAGTCTTGGTTTGGCGTGAATGTGCTATTAGTGACGATGCTCTAGTGAAACTTTCGAAGAGGTTTGGAAATTTAGAAATTTCGTTTCTGTCAAAAGTGAGGGGGAAAAGTGGACCTGCTAACAAATCGTTAGTGCCGATAAGCAATGTAGAGGATAATGGGCAAACCCTGAAGCGTGACGGACGTCGTTTGGGCTCTCAGATTGCAAATCAATTCTGGCACTCGGACAGTTCATTCATGAGGTCTGTGGCAAAATACTCTTTTTTGTCTGCTCGCAGACTTCCCAAAGAGGGAGGTGATACGGAGTTTGCTGACCTTAGAGCTGCATATGAAACATTGCCAAATGATCTCAAAATATTAATAGAGGGGCTTGTAGCTGAGCACCATGTCTTTCATTCAAGAATGGCTCTTGGGTTAATTTATACGCCTGAAGAAATAGCAGCTTCACCACCAGCCTATTGGCCATTAGTTCGTATTCATCCATCGACAAAAAGAAAAGTGGTTTTTCCGCCTGTACATATTCGTTCTATCAATGGCATGTCTGATCCAGAGGCCCGACTTCTAGTGACTGAACTTCTAGAACATTCTACACAAAAATGTTTTTGCTTTACTCACAAATGGGAAAAGGGTGATTTAGTGATATGGGATAACCGTGTGACCCTTCACCGCGGAAAACGTTATAATTTGAACGAACCCCGGATCCTTCGTCGTATTACCACAATGCAACCATAGAATTATATTAATACCTCTTATATTAGGATTAAATAATATTTTTTTAATTTTCTAGAACCAATTTATGATAAGAACCGCCACAACCGCTAAAGTTAAAAAAGATCTTAATCTGAAGTACCAAGTGGGAGTTAGATTTAAATTTGCCAATTTGTGATCAACGATAAGAGCAAATAGAAAACCACAAATTAATATAATGTAGCCTGTTAAACCGCTAGCCAATAGACTTGACCAACCTAACAAGGGTGGGAATACGGAAGTACCCAATCCCATCCATAGATTTCTACCAATTTTTGTTTTGTGGATTATTATTCCCCATTGAATGCCGCCTATAAAAGAGAGAATAGTTGCGCCATACGCTAGAATGGCAAACATTGGATTTGGTATTGGAAAATTAATGTTCAAGACGTTAATCAAAGTCAGTAGAACGAATGGAAGAACTCCGGTGCAACCGAATACAAGGGCGCTAGTGGGTATCATAATTTTAGAATAACTCTTCTGATCACTTGCTTATTAGTCTTTAAAGTTTAACTTTTTTTATAGACATGATGATAAACCTATCCAGTTCCGGTTAAGGGAAAATTAATCCGATAACGTTTACATAAACGAATAAAATCGTTTGGCTCTAATTCGATTGAAGCAGCAGAAAAATTTTCATTGAGATGCTTGACGGAACTAGTTCCTGGAATGGGAAGAATACATGGTGAGATATTCAATAAAGCGGCAAGGGCAATTTGTGCCGGGGTTGAAGTGTATTTTTCGGCTAGCTGGCACAATACAGGTTCAGCCCATGAGATGCTTCCATCGCCTAATGGCATCCAAGAAATAAAAGGTATTTTCTTTTTAGTGCAGTAATCTAAAACTTCAGAGTTCGTCCCATGTTGTATATTGAGAGCGTTCTGTACGGACATGACTTCAGTTTCCGTTCTCGCTATTTTTAGTTGTGCAAGACCCACATTTGATATTCCAATATGACGAATTTTACCTTCATTCTGCATGTCCTTCAGGGTGCCGATCGAGTCCTCATAAGCTACTCTACTATCAACGGAGTGGAGTTGATATAGGTCAATTGTTTCGAGATTCAGACGCCTTAAGCTGCCTTCTAAAGCTATTCTTAAACTTGCAGGACTAGCATCTGGCTGCCAGTGACCAAGCTGTTGATGCTTATAACCACCTTTCGTAGCTATTATTAGGTCATCATAGGGATACAAAGCATCATGCAGCGATTGTTCTGCTGAACCATTCCCGTATGAATCAGCTGTATCAAAAAATTTAATTCCTATTCTGGCAGCCTCTCTTAAAAGGCTCACTGCGTTCTCCCGGCGCGTCCCAAATCCGCGGTTTTGAGTTATGTAAAGCGTGCCAAAGCCTACTTGAGGAATAATTCTATTCGCAATCTGTAATCTATTGGTCATTATAAAAAGGCCAATTTAGTCATGAATAATTTTAATGCCTGCACTGAGGAATATTTCCATTCAGTCAGGAGTTAGTTTAATTATGCAGCATTCTTTACATATCTTATTAATTCTATTCGACTTTGTTATACATGTCATTCATCATGAGTTATGGCAGAACAGAAGGGCCCATGGCGGAAAAATAAAAAAACAGGCTCACCATTTAAGTTAGGATTTTGTTTGTTTTTTGGCTTAATTATATTGGTGGGTTTAATACTATTTGCTTTGCTCCTTTGGTTTCCACATAAAACAAGCTCAGATGATCTTTTCCTCGAAATCACAAGCCTTCTTGGAATATTAGCTCTGGTATCAAGTAGTTTAATCTATGTTCGAAGAATTAAATTCAATGAGGTTATTAAAAACATATCTATTTGGACGGGATTGGCTTCAGTAATACTGATAGGCTACACATATCGTACAGAATTAAGTCAGATTATTTACAGGGTAGGGGGAGAATTAGTCCCGGGCCACGCTATAATCACGAGAGGCAATGAAGTTATTATTACAGCGAGTGCCGACGGTCATTTCTATATAAGTGGAAAAGCAAACGAAAAACGTATTCGGTTAATGGTTGATACGGGAGCAAGTGAAATTACACTTAGTCCTGAAGCAGCAAAGAAAATTGGAATTAATTTGAAAAATTTAAGTTTTACGCAACAATTTCTTACTGCTAATGGTATCGGTTTAGGCGCAATATATTGGCTAAAGAATTTCTCGATTGGCCCATATAAATATAGAAATATTAAAGTTTCAATTAATCAGACAGATATGCCCGTTTCCCTTCTTGGAATGTCCTTTTTAGAGAAGCTCGATTCTTTCGAATTCAAGGGTAATAAATTATATCTTCGAAAGTAGGAGATAGTTTTTTCATTTTCATTAATGAACCGTGGATCACTGCCAGATTGTTTGTAAAAACATATGGTTCATTTAACTTCAGGTTAAATGACAGGATGCTTTCCCGATAAACTCTTGGCAGGATTTTCAATTATTTCTTGAAAAATTGCATGATTATCAGACGCGATATCTGCAATTTTTTCTTCCAAGTAGCTAGCACTGTCCAAATCACATAGATGTGCCAATAAACTGCGATTTTCTTCCGTAATAGATCGTCCATTGATGGTTTTTTCATATAATAGGCGTAGTGCACCTTGTAAATTTTGCCAAAAATATAATGAATGAATTAAGTGTTGTGCATGTGTTGAGGATAAATAGCCTCTTCTAGAAAGACTGGTAAGTGCATCAAAAGTGTTTGTTGCCAGGATATCAGAATCTTTTGCAGCATATCTGAGTTGCAAGTACTGAGCGATGAATTCAATATCTAAAAGTCCTCCACGTTTATTTTTTACATCCCAAATTTGTTTATCCGGATGCTTGAGATAAATCCGCGTACGCATATCAAAAACGTCGCATACTAATTTTTCTTCTTTTGGCGCTAGAGTCAGTAGTTGAAAAATTAAATCCTCAACATTTGTTTTTAGCGCTGGTGGTCCGTATACAACACGGGCACGGGTAAGTGCCATGTATTCCCAAGTCCAGGCATCCTCCAAATAATAACGCTTAAATGCCTTTAAGGCGGAAGCTAATGGTCCCGAGCTTCCGTTAGGACGCAAACGCATGTCTACTTCATAAAGTGTTCCCTCACCAGTTTGAGAAGATAAAATACCAAGGAAGCGCTGCCCCAGACGATTATAATATGGAGTTTGCAAAAGTGGCTTGAGGCCATCTGACTGACCTCCTTCAGTGTCCTGATAAATAAAACAAAGGTCTAAGTCAGAGCCTAACGTCATTTCTCGCCCGCCTAATTTACCCATTGCTATGATAGCCATACCGGTTTCACCGAAATTCCCGTGTTTCTCAGTCCAACTATCTTTAATTGACGAATATAGGGTGCCTAATGTTTTTTCAGCCAAATCAGTTAATCCATTTTGTGTTTCAATTGGTTTTATACGACCACTTAAAATGTGGACACCTACCTGAAATAGGTGATCATTTACCTGACGACAAAGTACTGACAGTAATTCTTCAAAGTTTCGTGCTTCTAGAATCCCGGCATCAATTTCCTTTAAAAGATTTTTCTTACTGGTTGGATACTCAAAAAAATCAGCGGTAATCATTGATTCTAATAAAATCGGGTGTTTGCGGAGTTTCGCGGCCAAAAATGGAGTGGAACCCATAATTTCAGCTAATAGTTTTAAAAGTGACGAGTTGGCATATAGTAAAGAAAGAATTTGTATACCGGCAGGCAGAGAAGCGAGAAGATCATTAAATCTCAATAAACCAGTATCGGGATTGCGTGTTTTCGAAAACGCCTCAAGAAGAGAAGGCATTAGTTCTGTTAAAATTTCTCTTGCGCGGGCGGAGCGTGTAGCAGCGTACCTTCCGTGGTGCCATTTTCGAATTACAGCTGAGATAGAAACGACATCGGAAAAACCCATAGAGGTTAATGTTTTTAGTGTGTCTGGATGATCGTCTTCTCCGGTAAAGGCAAGAGTTCCAATGGTACTCAGTGGAGGGGATTCTTCAAATAAACTGGCATAATGGTTTTCGACTGTCCGGAGTCTTAGTGATAGCTCTGTTATGAAATCATCTGACTTTGGAAAACCCATAAATTCCGAAAATTTATCAATTTGGTTGATCTCCTTGGGAATAGTATGTGTTTGTTGATCGTTAATCATTTGAAGCCGGTGTTCGACCTTTCTGAGGAATTTATATGCATCTATTAGATCCTTGGTTACCAACTTCCCTAAATGGTTGGCATCGGTCAGTGCCATTAGGGCATTGCATGTTTTTGATATACGTAAATTAGGTTGTCTTCCCCCCCAAATAAGCTGCAGTGTTTGAGTGAAAAATTCGATCTCTCGAATTCCACCTCTTCCTAACTTGATATTATGACCGGGGACTGTGATCTGATCGCCGCCGTGTTTTGCATATATTTGACGTTTAATCGAATGGATGTCTTGAATTGCATAAAAGTCTAGGCTTTTACGCCAAATAAAAGGACGTAAATAGTTTATAAACCGGTTGCCAGCTTCAATGTCGCCACCGACGGGTCGCGCTTTAATTAGTGCGGCTCGTTCCCAATTTTGTCCCATGCTCTCGTAATAAACCTCGGCGGCGCGTGTTGACATTACTAATGGGGTAGAACCCGGGTCAGGTCTTAATCTTGTATCCGTACGAAATACGTACCCATCTTTCGTGTGTTCTTCTAAAAACTTAATGAATTGCTTTCCCAGCCGAATGAAGAATTCCTGAGATGAATGTTTTCCAATGTAATTAACTAAATCCGGATCAAAAAGAAGAATGAGATCAACATCACTAGAATAGTTTAATTCACGACCACCAAGTTTCCCGACTGCTAGAATTATAAAACCGCTATCCTTTGTGGGTTCATTGGGGTCAGTTAATTTGATCTCGCCGGTTTCATGGCTGTCTATCAATAATTTTTTTACTACTAGAGATATTGAATGGTCCGCGAATTTTGACAGTGCTTCGGTAACTTCTTCTACATTCCAAGAGTTGGAGATGTCTGCGAGGCCTGTTGTTAGTGCAGCACGTCGACGAGCAATCCGTAGTTGGCGAGTAACACTGTCGTCGTTTTCTTGATTTAGAGTCTTAGTCGAGAGAGAGCTAAGTATATTCTCAAAGGTAGTTTTGTAACCATCTGATAGGATTTCAGCTAAACAATTAATCTCCCCTATCATACAAGAGGTTAGAAACGGGCTATGACTAAAGACGGTATCAAAAAGTTGCAATATTGTAGGGTCTTTTAGTGACTTTTTAATTATGTCCGCGGCTAAAGTATTTTTTCCTCGAGAAACAGAATCTACAAGTCTTTGACGCCCTACTTGCACTGACCGTTGATCTTTGGTGGGTTGGAGAGATTTTGAATCTGGCACGATAGTTATCATCCTTTAATCTTTTAAGATTTTCATAACTAATTTCTTTCGAGACAGAGAGTTCCTAAAAAATTGGCACAAAATTTAATCACTAATAAATTAAAATATATCTTAAATTAACTCAAAACGTGATTACTTATGTCAGGTTTTTTAATAAAAACTAAGTATACACCATAAGTATAAAACCTTTTTTTAAAATCATTTTGTAGATTAGGCTAAAATTCATTAAAATCCATTATAAGGATTTTGCTCTGTATTTTGTATTAACAGATGGTAGTAGAAAATTTACTACCAAAGTTTTAAAATGTCTTTTTAAAATGGATACCAATTTTAAAATATAGGACAGGTTTAGTGCCGTGTTATTTTATTTTTTAAAATTGAGTTTAACATAAAGGGAATAAAGAATGTCAGTTTTACCCGTCGATGCAACAAAATTCGCCGGAATGTCGGAAGAACAAGCGAAGACATTTCCTAGGCGCAGCGTAATCGGAGAACATCTATCCGAGGATAAGCTTGCTGAGATGCCTAAAATGATATCCACCGATTCCCATGTGATGGAGCCTGATGAATTATGGATGGAGTTGCCCACTCGTCTTCGCGAGAATCTTCCCAAGGTTCCTTTTCGAAATTCTCCTCCTGGAGCTTTAAAAGCTGATCTCCGCTTGGAAGACCAAAAAAATGATGGTATCGCCGCGGAAATATTGTTTCCGAACTATGGTATGGCGCTCTATTCGGTAGATGATATTGAAACGCAGGAGGCTTCTTTTAAGCTTTATAATGATTGGTTGCACGGGTGGTGTAGCGAAGATCATAAACGCTTGATCGGTTCCCCATTGATTTCGGTTTATGACCCTAAGAGAGCGATCAAAGAAATTCACCGTAGTGTTGATAAAGGTATGCGAGGAGCACTAATTTGGCAGGTACCTGACCCTCAACTTCCTTTCAGCAATACTGAACATTACGACCCTATTTTTGCAGCATGTGCTGAAGCGGGCCAGCCAGTGATTTGTCATATATTGACCGGCCATGGCTATATGAAGACCGGACACAAACGCAATGTGGAAGGTATTAAAGACTCTTCAAATACCAAGACGAATGATTCCGCCAATACACTGTTCGATTTTATCTTCTATGGTTATTTTGATCGTCACCCTGAGCTAAAACTGCTGCTTGCTGAAAGTGAGATTGGTTGGATACCCTTTCTTCTTCAGCAGTGGGATTACTATTTCGAACGGCACAGGAATTCCTACTCAATACCGATAAACCGTAAGCCGAGCGAAATTTTTGAAGAGCACGTATACGGAACATTTTTAGAGGATTATGTTGGAACGCGTTTCTTGTCTTGGTGGGGTAAAAACAATTGCATGTGGTCAAATGATTATCCTCATTTTAATATGACTTTTCCGCATTCCAGACAAGTTGTGGAACACCACCTCAAGGGACTGTCTGTCGATGAACATCGCCGATACACTTGGGATAATGCGATGGATCTTTTTAAGTTAGATTTAACAGATGACGACCGCTTGCACTAAAATTGGCAATCAAAAATAATTTCTTTAACTAAATCAAATTCGTTTTTAAAGTCCCATGGGGGATCCTGGCATGCAGGCTATTGGTTTTTATGAATTTGGTGGGCCAGATGTTTTAAGGGTCATAAATATCCCCGAAGAACATGCGGGGCTTGGCCAAGTTCGCATACGAAATTATGCTGCCACTGTAAACCCGACTGATTTGTTGGCTAGAAATGGATCGCGCTCAGAGCAAATGAGTTTGGACCCGCCTCCCTATGTTCCTGGAATGGAGGTTTCAGGTATTGTTGATGAAGTGGGACAAGGTGTCGGCACGGGAATAAAAGTTGGAGATAGCGTCTTAGGTATCGTCGTGACTAGGGGTAGTCACGGTGGCTATCGGGAACAACTTGTTCTGGATGCACGGTAGGTTGTTCCCGTTCCTGCGAGATGTTCGTATATAGAAGCTTGCACTTTGCCCATGAACGGCCTTACGGCTCGTCAAGTTCTTGATAGGTTAGCGCTTTCAGCGGATATATTGTGCAATTGGCTAAAGCAGGGGGCTTAAAAGTTATTGCTGATGCCTCTGCTAGAGATCAAGACCTTGTGGCTTCCTTTGGTGCTGATATGATTTTGCCTCGTGGCGATGATTTCGCGGAATTAGTGAGACAAGAGTTTCCAGAGGGTGTTGACGGATTGGCTGATGGTGCCGTCCTAAGTGAAAAAGTAATCTATGCGGTTCGCGATAATGGTGCCTTTAGCTCCGTAAGAGGCTGGCAAGGAACTGGCGAGAGACAAATTCGTTTTGAGACCACCTCGGTAAGGGATTATGCTCTGAAGTTTTGTGAATTAAAAAAATTAAGTCAGCAAGTTGAAGACGGAATATTAACACTCCGGGTGGTAAAAACCTATAAGTCTGTTGACGCATCAGAGGCACATCGATTGCTTGAGGGTGGGGGGTTGAGGGGACGGATTGTCCTAGAGTTTTGAACTTTTCCTAATACCAAAAATACCACCCGACAACCAAACCAATTATAATTCCCCCCTTAAATACTTCCAGCATACAGAGATAGGGGTGTTTATTTTGAAATGTTTTCAACCATACTAAAAATACCTTCACCTGCTAATGGTCCTTTCTATCATGTTAGCATTCGCACAATATATTAACTTTAAAAGGTAGCAAAAAAGATCAAAGCCTAGTTTCCATGTCTAAATCGCCTTGCTTCCCTAGTGGTAATGCCAGGTCCCTTTATAAGCATTAATATTAAGCGATCAGATGCATTAGTTCTGACCCCGTGAACTACTCCTGACGGAGTGAAAACAATACTACCAGCTTTAACGGGTATATCGTCATGATCTTCAAACGTTATTGTGCCGTTGCCTTCTACTACATAAAAAATTTCGTCTTGGACGGGGTGTTTGTGAAGACCAGCATCCTGACCTGGTTCAAAACAGACAAAATCGCATACTATTCCTTTAGATTGCGTTAATGCCTTGCGAACGAAATTTTCTTTTGAAAATTCAACAAGATCATAAAGTTCCTGGTGTTCGACTTTTTCAGTCAATGTCATTTTGGTATCTCCATTATGCATGAAATTATGGGATAAAAAGTAGCTAGATTTGAGGAATCGTTCAGAAGGTATTATGCTTAAATTATTAGAGTTGAGATGATATATTATATTTCATCTTATCTCTCTATTTTTTTACTAGAAAACCCTGTTTTAAAGGATATCACTAGCAGGATGTTCAAAGTTGTTGAAAGAATGAGAATTAAAAAGAAACAAAATGAATAATTTATCCGACTGGTTATTTTTTGGTGTGGCAATAATTGCTGGTTTTGCACTTATGCGATTATTTTTTGGTTGAAATTTATACAGAGTAATTTGGAGAGTTTACAATGAAGACTTTAGGGTTTATTGGCACCGGCGGTATGGGTGTCGGCATGGCTAGCAATTTAATCAAGGCTGGCTATAGTTTAGTCGTAAACGACTTAAATCGTGAACAGGCCAAGTCCCTTGAAAGTCAGAGTGCTGTCTTTGCTCAATCTCCTAAAGCAGTGGCAGAAACCTGTGACCTTGTTCTTTCAATGTTACCCCATAATGACGCAGTGAAAGCTGTAGCCCTTGGAGAAAATGGACTATTGAATGCATCCTCTGGTGCGAAGGAATGGATAGATTTTAGCAGTATCGACAAAGCCACTATTGTTGAGGTGAACACTCAATTAAGCGATAGAGGTTGGACAGTTGTGGATGCTTCAGCGGGAGGAGTTGAAGAAGTGGCGGCGGCTGGTGAATTGGCACTTTGGCTCTCAGGGCCTCAGGAATTATTCCAGGAAAATCAGCCTGTATTTGAGGCGATGGGAAAATCTATTCTTTACGTTGGAGAGCTCGGAAATGCTAAAATGGTCAAGAATGCAATGGCTATGTTTGCAGCAGTACAACATATGAGCCTATTAGAAATTTGTAGTTGGCTCAAAAAAGGTGGGCTGGATGAAAGAACTTTTCAAACCGTAGTGACTAATTCACAGCAAGACTCGGTGGCTACAAGACGTATTATGGAAACTGTAGTGAGTGGAAAATTTAAGCCCCGTAAATCGTGGATGCCGAAGGATGTGGGGTTTGGCCTTGATATGGCTCGTGAGATGGAAGTTCCGATGCCATTTGTTGGTCTTGCCTATCAAATGTTCGCGATTGCTCAGGCAACAGGCCAAGATGGATATGAGGCAACAGGCATTGCTTGCAACCTATATGATTTAATAAATGGAAAAAAATCAAAATAAAACAAATTTGAAGGAGCTAGTATTCGATTCGCTGTTTCATGAAACTAAAGGTGTATATTGAATGCTATGGTGATCGGTATGTATAAAGAATTAAATGGTGGGCTGGTCTATATCTAAGAGTGGGAGAGGTATGACACAATATTGTCGGAACTTTTTAATAATATGTTGCGTTGTTTCCTTATCGATGGGTTGCACAACACTTGATGGTAGGTACCAGAAAGACACTAAATTACTTATCGAATATGCGCTTTATGATTTTCCTTTTCCAACAACAGCAAAAATCATTGAGGAGGAAACCGTTATATTGGGATCTGGAGAAAGGTGGTCGGGTAAAGTTCGGTTTCTCGATCCAAAAAGCCCTGCCCAGCTTTTAAAGTTTTATGCGGAAGTAGTCCCCGGGTCAGGTTGGAAAATGAAAGCTTCAACTGTGTCCGCCGGTATTTTTCTTGTATTTAATAAGGATGGGAGGGTGGCAACCGTAGAAATTAACAGGCTCTCTTTTCTGGAGGGGCGCTCCCTCTTTTCGACCAGAAAAACTTCAGTAGTTGTCTCAGTTAATCATGCAGGCCACACATCAGTGCCGCAATTACAAAATCAACAGAAGTGATTTAAAAAATTTAGTTTAAAAAACTAAAAAGTTTTCTCTAAATCCTAACCGAAGACTTGTTGTCGGGTCTTGCTATGTCATTATAAACGAGTAATTCAGCAGCAAGAGCTAATATATCAGCAGCTTCGGCACTTTTATCATCATTTTCAGCGACGTAAGCCTGCAATAAGGCTGCAATTTCTGTAGGTTTTTTGCTTAGTTTCATCACTTTATCCTTTATTCCATTACTTGTTCCTATCAATATTTTTACGAATTACAATTTATCGCGGATCACCATTGAGGAGTGATTTAATGCAATGTCTTGTTTGTTTTATTTTAAAGCGTTTTGTGCCAATGTTCAGCATATAACCGGTATTTTTGTAGGGTAATTTTGAATTTATAAAATAGTATTTTATTTCGGGAGGCAGAACATGATTTGTATGAAACGGTCTTTTGCTATCGGAATTTTATCTTTTTTGTTAGTTTTCAGTATTCCATCAGCTGTAAAAGCCGGCGATCCAAGGCCGCCTTTATCTCATTTTTTTAGTATGAATGCCTTGAGCGAGTTGTTAACCCGTATCGCCCTTGTCAGCCTTCGGGGAACCATAGGATTTACCTATCAGAATTTAAGCAATGACCCTTATACAAACCGCATGGTCATAAGTGACGCAATTTTTCGGCCGCAGTCGCAATGGAGTGGATCTGGAACTTGCGAAGTTAAAGTGGAGAGGCTTTCTACATCTTCTTCACCTTTAGGTGACTTTAATAAATTGAGAAGCAGGGTCGAAGTTAATGGTGTGGCCGTTCCCCTTAGGTGTTTTCCGCAAGAGTTTATGGTTATCGGCAAGAATGTTCTGACAATAGACAAAATATATTTGAACCTAGAATACCAATTGAACACTTCAAGTCTTGATCTTGATGTTTTGACTTCCATTCCCAATTTTGCAGCAATTTCTGCCGCATTAAAATTTTCCTACCTGGGGGTCTCTGCGGAAGATGGAGAATTTTATTCAGATTTGACTTACGCATCATTAACGCTAGAAGATATGGGTTTTTGGAACAAATTTAAAAATGAATTAGCTCCGGAAATGGCTAAACCACAAGCCATTGAAAAAATGGTAGGAGAACTTTGTCGAATATTATATTCGGACTTTAGAACTAACCGGGCTGAACAGAGAGTAGGCCGGCCAAGTCCATCTCAGCTATCGTGCGTTAGATCAGCCGGTAAAGAGTTTAATAAATTTATTTCAAAACCAGGAAAAATTGTTCTGAAAACCAGTTTAAAAAACCCCCTTCGTATCGATAAAAATTTCGATCCAAAGGACTTTTTTTATCAGGTGAGTCCTAAAATTTCATCTGGACCTAATTTAAAATATAAAATGATTCCGACAGACTTACTTATGAAGGCTATGACTAATCCATTTTCACTTTCTAATTCTGATAAAATTATTATAGGTGAGGCGTTGGTCTTTGGTAAGGGCGCCCCAAGGGCTCCGTCGAAAGGGCATGCTCTTTTACGGCCGCTTGCCGAAAAGGGTCATAAGGTAGCTGCACTGGTTTTAGCAAAATCAATGACTTCGCTCGATCCGGAGATGGCTTATAGATACGCCATGGTCAGTGGAAAGGCCGGCAGCAGTGAGGCTCTCGGTATTATGGATAAACTTGAGCAGGTTCTAACTACGCCCAAGGTGTTAAAAATCCAAGCGGAATATGCAGCTAAAGATAGGTTTGGAAAGCCTTCAAGAAAGAATTTTGAACCCATTAAAAAACTTCGGTTACGCGCTCAATCTTACCTTCGGGGTCGCGGTGTTTTTAGGAGCTATGAAAAGGCCTATCAATGGGCGTTGTTGGGTGAAGCCGCGGGGGACCTCTCCTCGTCAAGTATTGCTGAGGAAATAGAAACTAGAATGAGTTTCCGTGGTTCAAAAGTCAAATCTGTATGGAAAAAAATAGCTGAAAAGGTTCAGGATAAAGTACTCGATAGTTGGTTAGTTTATAATTATCCCTCCAAGCTAAAAGAAAACTGATATTGCTGATATTTGGCAGGTAGATCGAAATTTTTAAGATAGCTCTACGCTAAAATTTTTTTTTATATTGATCAGGATTATGTATGATCATTTTGCCACATATTATGATTTTTTCTTTAGAACAAGTGATCCGCCGGTTTATCTTAAGCCAGGAGATGTTTTAGAGATGGAGATAACAGGCATTGGAATTTTAAGAAATACGGTTATAGATGAAACAGAAGTGCATCTTTATTAATTTATTTTAATAGAAAGGTTTTTTTTTAAAATGAAAGCTTTAGTCACATTGATATTTGCTGCTAGTGCAATGTTTATTGGACATAGTGTAGTTGCCGAAAATTGCGGGAAAATAAAAGTTGCTGAGATGAATTGGCCCTCGGCTGAACTAATGGCAAATGTTGATAAATTAATATTGGAGAAAGGCTTTGACTGTGATGTAGAATTAGTAGCAGGCGCCACAACGACGACATTCGCCTCGATGAACGAGAAAGGTCAACCTGACCTAGCAAGTGAGCTTTGGGTTAATGCACTAAGAGTTCCCTTAAAAAAGGCATTAAATGAAGGACGACTTCATACAATTAATCGAGGACCTATAACCGAACTGGGAGAAGGTTGGTGGATTCCTCCCCATACGGTAAAAAAGCATCCAGAATTAAAAACGGTTCTTGATGTTTTAAAGAGGCCAGAACTATTCCCGCATCCAGAAGATAAGTCAAAGGGGGGGTTCGTAACTTGTCCGGCGGGTTGGGGTTGTCAACTTACCAATGCCAACCTTTATCGTGCTTTCGAGATGAAAAAAAAGGGGTGGCGCTTGGTTGATCCCGGCTCCTCAGCGGGGTTAGACGGTTCCATGGCCAAGGCTATGCAGCGTGGAGAAAATTGGTTTGGCTATTATTGGTCCCCTACTGCAATGATCGGAAAATTCAAAATGAAAAAATTATCATTCGGTGTGCCGTTCGCAGGTAGTAAAAATTGGGATGGTTGTATTGTTAAACCGGAACAGGAATGTGCTAATCCTAAACCATCAGCTTGGACCAAGTCAGAAGTGCACTCGGTAATAACTGATCGATTTATGAAACGGGGTGGTGCGGCTATAACATATTTAAAAAACCGAGTATTTCCAGGGTCTGTTATGAATGCCATGTTGGTTTACATGTCAAAGAATCAAGCTAGCGGACAGGATGCAGCTATTGAATTCCTGCAAAAACAACGGGATATTTGGGGAAGTTGGATATCACCTAAAATTGCTAAAAAAATTGAGTCTGTGAAATTTTAAATAAAAAGTTTTTATTATTTTAAGGACTCTTTGAAGAGATTAAAATGGAGATTTTTGATAATTTTCCAACGATGGGTCGGCAAGACCTGCGTGACTTTAAGAATGCTATTGATTCCAGTTTTCGTGAGTTTTCTCGGGTATACGGAGAAAATTTAGAAAATTTTTTTGAACCCTTATTGTTTTTTTTAATTTGGTTCGAAAAGTGCCTGATTAGTGCTCCTTGGCCTTTAATAATTTTTGTAATTGCGGTGCTAGCTTGGGTTGGATCAAAAAGCTGGTATATTGTCATCGGTTGCATAGTAGCATTTTTGATCATCGGCTACTTTGGAATGTGGGAAAATACCATGGCAACAATTGCCATTATTTCTGTAGCAACATTCCTTTGTATTCTTTTTGGAATACCGATCGGTATATGGATGGCAAAATCTGATCGTGTTCGCTCTGCATTTACTCCTCTACTAGATGTGATGCAAACAATACCAAGTTTTGTTTATTTAATCCCTGTGGTCATGTTGTTAGGTATAGGAAAAGTACCCGGACTTTTAGCTGTTT
>PBFH01000044.1 GCA_002719885.1 Rhodospirillaceae bacterium
ATATCATTTGCTCCATCAGGGCTTGCCCAACACCCTGAGCAATTCCCCCAATCACCTGTCCATCTACAAGAACAGGGTTTAATTCAACCCCGACATCGTGAACGGCGGCATAGCGGACAAGTTCGGTTGTACCGGTATCTGGATCAATTTCGACCTCGCAAACATGGTATGTATTGGGAATGTTTGTAGTTTCCGGCGACCAACTTGCAGTTTCGTAGAGTCCAAATTCCATTCCCGTTGGAACCTTTGATGGTTCAAATGCGACGTTGATTACATCTGAAAATGAAACTTGCCGATCCGTTCCAGCAACTATGAACTCGCCTTGGTCAAATTCGATGTCATCATATGCAGCTTCCAGCATATGGGCTGCAATTTTCTTTGCTTTATCGCGTGTTTTTTTTGCGGCTAACAAGACCACACTGCCGCAAATTGTTGCTGTTCGGGCAGCGCCAGTTCCAGAGCCGAAACTGTGCTTGCTGGTGTCACCTTCGACCACTCGGATTTT
This sequence comes from Rhodospirillaceae bacterium, assembly GCA_002719885.1. GTDB lineage: Bacteria > Pseudomonadota > Alphaproteobacteria > MPNO01 > UBA2964 > UBA2964. Next base: position 506 of record PBFH01000044.1, read on the forward strand.
TTCTGCATCTATACCTAAAGTTTCCGAAACAATCTGGGTATAAATTGTCGCGTGGCTTTGTCCACCAGCCGTAGAAGCTGTCAAAACCGTCACGGTGCCCCCTGGATCAAATCGTAGTTCGGCTGCTTCCGGAGCAGGACTGCCCGAGGGGTCTACACTTGACGAGACACCTACTCCGTACAATTTTCCTCGCTTTTCAGCATTCTTTCGGCGGGATGGAATGTTGTCGTATTCTGCTAGTTTAAGACATTTGTCCATGACAGCTTCAAATTCCCCNCAATCATAGGTTTGTCCATTAGGCAATTTGATAGGCATAGCGTTTGGTGCAATATAATTTCTTCGACGGATTTCAGAATGATCGAGCCCAAGTTTCTCTGCCGCAAGGTTTATAAGACGTTCCAGCACATAACTTCCCGGTGTGCCAGACGGCCCCCTATAATTTGCCATGGGTACAGTGTTAGTAAGGGTGGCGGTTGAATGTCCGAATACCGTTGGCATGTCGTAGGTACTACAAAGATAGCTGGCGGCACCATTAGGGGTTCCAAAACCGTTCATGGAGAGAAACGCACCGACATTTGCGTAGGCCCGAACACGATAACCNAGAAATTTTCCGTCATCGTTGAANCCAAGCTCTGCTTCGAATTCAANGTCACGAGCTTGGTCATCTGAAATGTGNCCTTCACTGCGTTCNCAAACCCATTTAACAGGTCGNCCCACCCGTTTGGCAGCCCAAGCCACTAATGGAACTTCCGGAGTAAGTCCACCCTTCATGCCAAAAGANCCTCCAACNTCTCCNGCAATGACTGTCATCTGATTTTCTTCGATATCGAACATTTTCTTNGTCATCATGTTTCGCCANACAAAGGGGCGTTGTTGACAGGCATAAACTGTATAATGGTCTCGTCCGGNATCATAGTTTGCGACNACGGCACGAGGTTCCATCGTATTGGCTGCAACTCGCGATACTACCATTGTTTCTTTTATAANGTGCGGGGCGTTTGANAGNGCTGTATTCGTTTTTTCCAAATCACCCTTTATNGAGGTAAACGCTTCATTTCTNTCTCCGCCGNNGTATAGTTGATTGGCTTCTGGNCGATTATTCTCAANTTGGCTTACTNNGGCCGGTAAAATTTCANAATCAACTTCTATACATTCAACTGCATCCTTGCCTTGATTNATGGTNTCACAAACAACCATNGCCAATAGTTGNCCNACATGAACAACCTTGTCTCGAGGCATCGCCTCTCGAAGAGGNCTAAATCCNGGCCTTCCGTCTTTCCGTTTAGGAGGTGNATTGCCGGCAACCGGGCCTAGATTGTCCTCAGCACAATCGTCTCCAGTGAAAATATTAATCACACCNGGTAAAACTCTGGCCGNNCCNANATCAATAGATTTAATTTTTGCATGGGCGTGCGGAGAACGAAGGAAAACGGCGTGGCATTCAAATGGCAGTTTTACATCATCTGTATATTGGCCTTGACCTGTTAAGAGTCTTGGTGCTTCAACCTGTGTAACCGGTTGGCTGATGGAATAACGAGTCACTGTTTGATCTCCAAAAAAATGATTTGTACATACTTTATCTGAAGTTATTGGAACGGCAATTACTGTCATAAAACAAAATGAAAGAATTTCTCTTATCCGCATTGTTTAACATAATAAAATTGTCGACAATATCGCTAACTCAAATTTAGTATTCTGGAGAAGATGTAATGGCATTAAAGAAATCAGCTAAGAAATCGATAAAAAAATCTAAAAGAAAAAAGTCTGAAGCACAGGCAAAGGATCCGAGTTTTGAAACGGTGAAAATTGAGCGCAACAGGGGTATTACATTTCTCATAATGAACAGGCCTGAAAAGAGAAATGCTATGAGCCCACAACTTCACCTGGACATGAATGACGCGATTGATCACTTATCTATCGATCCACACACTGACGTCTTGGTGTTGACCGGGGCAGGAAAGGCCTTCTGTGCCGGACAAGACATTAGACTTTACTTTCGTGGAACCGCTGATGATCCCGCAGCTCGAGCAAAAGCTCGCAGAGCTTCAAACGGCTGGCGCTGGCAAAAGCTGTCGCGTTTTCCAAAACCAACAATTGCGATGGTGAATGGGTATTGTTTTGGCGGAGCTTTTACTCAGGTCAGTGCCTGCGATTTTGCAATTGCGTCTAACTCCGCCACATTTGGTTTGTCCGAGGTAAACTGGGGAATCATTCCGGGGGGTATTGTCAGCTGGAATATTGGTCANGTAATGAATTACAGAAATGCTATCTATTATGGTACGACGGGTGAACCATTTAATGGAAAGAGGGCTATGGAGATTGGAATGGTTAACAAATCTGTACCTGCTAGCAAGCTTAAGTCAGAAGTAATGAAACTTGCGCGTTTAATGCAACAGAAAAGTCCAGCAGCAGTAAAATATACTAAGGAAGCCATAAGGGCTGTACGTTTTATGAATGAGCCTGAAGCCGCAGATTACCTGAATGCCAAGAGCGATGCCTTAAAATATGTGGACAAGGAAAATAGCCGAGAGCAGGGAATGTCTCAATTCCTAGATGAAAAAAGCTATCGCCCCGGTCTGGGTCATTTTGAACGTCGTAAAAAGGTAATATAAATTATTAAAAATTTATTAGATTTAAATTCAGTACTCCAAGGTTTTCCGATCAGGGGGCTAAAATGACAGTGCTGATTACAGGCGCAGGACTAATAGCAACTCATTCCGCGGCAGCGTTAGCGGCAAAAAACGAAAATATTTTGTTTTATGATGTTACGCCTAATGCTCGTTACATTGACTTGGTGATGGAAGGAAAACCGTATTCGATCGAAGTTGGTGATATACTTGACTTGCCAAATATCATGCGAGTGATTGNAAAATATAATATTACAGGTATTGTNCATACGGCTGCCNTTTTGCCCGAAAAGGCNCGAACCAACCCNTCGCTTGCTGCCCGTGTAAATATNATTGGCTCCGTTAATATATTCGAAGCACACCGCCTTGCTAAATTAAAAAAGATGGTATTTTCGAGCACGATTGGTGTGTTTGACGCAAGTGTTCGCGACGGGAAACCATGGAATGAAAACCATCGTTGGGGTCCAAATTCTTACTATGGNTCAACAAAACTTTCNGCGGAAATGCTAGGGATGATTTACGCTCGTGATTACGGCGTTGACTTGACNGCTGTGCGGTTTTCTTCGGTTTATGGCATTAGCCAATATTACACGTCGCGAGCATCTGCATTCATGAGGGATGTGGTTGAACCTTCNGCTTTGTATGGCAAGTCAACAATCCGGCAGCCCGTGACGGATATAAATCAATATCTTTATGCACCCGATGCCGGGGAGGCCGTGGCGCTTGCTTTTAAAAAGAAAACAAATCCATCCCAGCGGATATTTAACATTAGTGATGGCAAACTCACAGGGGTTAAAGAAGTTATAAAAATAGTTGAAAGTCAAATACCTGGAGCCTCNATCAAGCTTACTAAATCGGCTTGGNAAAAATCTAAGGGAACAAGTTTTGTTCCAGAGCCATTCAATCTAAATGCAGCCAAAAAATATTTAGGCTATAAACCTAAATGGCCCATGGTAAAGGCAGTTAAAGACTATGCTCGACTGGTTCGTTTAAGAGGAGAATGAAAGTCGATGTTTAAATTTTCATTTAGCTTTAAAATTCAAAACTAGGAACCTGGTGCCGCAACCAAGGATCGAACTCGGGACCTATTGATTACAAATCAATTGCTCTACCATCTGAGCTATTGCGGCATTCAGGTTGCAAAGTCGAAGCCAATTTGGCTCCAGAATTAGCCGTATACCAAAAACAATACAAACTCCCAAGAGAAAAGTAAGGTTTCCAAGTAAGATAATCTATTAGTCATTTTTTTTCATTAATTCTCAAGTATCTCCGAAAAACATGTTGATCGTGTATTCGAAATTTGATCAATTACAGTATTAGAATGTTCGACCATGCCTCAAAAGGATCTTCGCTATGGTGCAAGTAAAACCAAAACGAAAAGACGAAATGATTGAGGCGGGTATCAATTTTTTAGTTGATACTGGTATTAAACCCGTAAATGTGCCTTCCACTCCGGGTGGAGGAAAATCCGAGCATATCGGCGAATATGAAACCAAAATGATCCCCATCACAAATGGGCGCCCATTGACCGCTGAGCTTTCTCTCGACAGAGAGGGTTTCTCCTTAGTGAAGTTGGAGACTAGGGTAACAGATTTTTACGATGAAAGACAAATCGAAGATATTTATAATACTGAGCTCGAGGTTTTCCTGATACAGGAACTAGCAGCTAAAAAGGTGGTTGTTTTTGATCATACTCTCCGGGCAGGGGACGAGGGTATTCGCAGAGTCAAGAAAGTGCGTGAGCCGGTTCAGCGGGCTCATAATGACTACACCGTTAANTCTGGACCAGTGCGGGTNCAGGACTGGTNTGGTCAGGAAAAGGCAGCAGAGTTTTTGAAACACCGTTTTGCAATAGTCAATGTATGGCGCTCGATCGNGGGCGTAGTAGAGCAAAANCCTCTAGCNATCTGTGATGCTCGCTCAGTGGCATTGGAAAATTTGATAGCAACTGAACGACGGGCTGCTGAACGAATTGGTGAAACCTATAGGCTTANNCATAATCCTGATCAAAAATGGTATTATTTCCCAATGATNCAAAGAAANGANGCGATGTTAATAAAATCTTACGATTCTGAAACAGATGGCCGGGCNCGCTTTGCACCNCATACAGCAATTGTCGACCCACTGACNANCGATGATGCTGCACCGCGACAAAGCATTGAATCTCGTTTGTTTGTATTTTTTTAATGTTTACNACNCGATGGTCNAATTGATTAAATAANNAAAGAAACTTTAATCCTTAGACCAGACCAAAGGATACTGCTCGCAATCAATNGGTCCGCCNGGGACNAGATCGGGTGTATCTGGTACCGAGGGAATATATGAACGGGGTTGCCACGTAACGTCGTCGCCGGCAAACCGAATAGAGANAGCTCTACGGCGTTCGCTNTTGGTTNTATTTGGAGAGGCGTGATGNANAACGGCTGCCTGAAAAGCCAAGCAATCTCCGGGCTCCAGATTATCAAAAGTNACTATGTCGTATTTTTCGGGTTCGTTTTCAATNTCAGGAGCCGGTCCGTCAAAATATTCTGCCTCTTNTACCAAATCACCCAGCCCAATTCTAATAGGCTGATATATTTTACCCCANTTATGAGAGNTTCGTATAAAACTAATGGCACCNGATTCTGCACTTGTTGGATCCATTGGTATCCAAAGAGAGATAATCTGAGAACCAGATAATTCATAGTAAGGTAGATCTTGGTGCCAATATGTGGGGTTCTCGGTTCCCGGCTCTTTAACTAACAAGTGTTCATCAAATANATTAAGNTTTTTGGTGTTCATNAGCCCAGCGGCAATGTCTTTTACAGATGAATTTGAGAGAAAATCATTGAACTCTGGTATACGTTTTCTCATGTGGTGGTCAGTAAAAAATCTTCCTTTACCTTCCTCTGCATATTCTTTNGCGGTAGGGCCGGGGTNNTCCATNGCCTTCTTAGTTCCTNNACGGAGTAAATTCATCATTTNCTCCGGGAAAACGCCTCGAATAAGAACAAAACCGTCATCCAGCCAAGCCTGTGCGAGATCNGTACTAACAACCATTTTNATTTTCGTGANCCCTTCNANCNNCATNATTTTGTTATCAATCATTGGCCGGTATCACGTCTTTTACAGCGCCTCTCCAGCCTCCAGCGGTAATGTCAAACACTTCACCCGTTGGCATACGATACTTTATTTCATAAAAACTATTAGGGTCGCCGNTTTTATTACCCATNATATGTTTAGCACCNGCAGCTTCNACTTTTTTGCATGCCTTATCAATNTCGTCCACCCAAATTCCGAAATGGTCTAACCCAAAGAATGGTTCTNTTCCTTTGTAACCNAGGGGCTTACCATNCCTATTTAAAAGTGCGATATTTANTATACCATCAGTTANATATTTAGTGCCGGTTCCGGAATTNCCNACCTCAAACATATCAAAAGCTTGTTTAAAAAACTCACAACTCGCCTCCGGGTCTTTAACAGAAAGTGCAATATGACGTAANTTTCCCATGNAACTCTCTCTTTTAATTTATNAGACAAAGACATTTTTTTTANATGTTCNTAGACCTCTGGCCTGCCGTCAACAAAAACCGGTNCGNTGATNAGCTTTNAAANTGTATAATTGGTATAAAATTAAAGAATTAGTTGNGAAAANCAAATGAAAANACTGCTTTTATTATTGCGACACGGTCAAGCTGANAGTGGGGGAGGTAAAGCGGACTTTGANCGTTTACTTANCNATAAAGGTTTAATNCAAACNAGGGCCATAGCNTGTTGGTTAAAAAAAAAAGAATTTTNCCCGAAAGGCTTATCTGTTCATCCGCTAACCGTGCNCTATCNACTGCTCGNGGGCTGGCTGCCTNNATTTCTTTGGATGAAAATGAGATTCAANTTAACAATCGAATATATGCGGCTAGTTTAGAAACGCTACTCGATATNGTGCAAGCTCAACCGTACAATTGTCGCTACTGCATGTTAGTNGGCCATAATCCGGGTNTAGATTGTTTGATAGAAGAGCTNTGTGGCGTGGANGATTTNTTTCAGNGNGGTGGNAGTTTGTCGACGNCCTCTATGGCAGCNATAAAATTTGACTGTGGTTGGGNCGATCTCACCCCTGGTTCGGCTTCATTAAGTTATATNGTNCGACCAGANGACNTNGACGAACNGAGTTTAAATATTTAGGGGNCGNAAANAATGNATNGACTCTTTGAAAATTGCCNGACTTGAAGGTTTAAGATTGCTTNGGTAACTTTATTGNTAAAAAGTNNTTNGAATTAGGGTTNGAACATGGATNGGATTAATAACCAAGATAAGATTGAAAAANATATCTGGTCTGATGCTGGCACTACCCGNGTTCCATNTGAGGTTTATCAAAGTCCTAAAATTTATGCCGANGAGTTAGAAAAAATATTCTATGGGCCNACGTGGAATTATGTAGGGCTAGAGTGTGANATTCCGAAAGCCGGAGATTTTCGACGTAACTTTATCGGTGAACGCGAGATTCTNTTGATCCGGAAAGAAGATGGAAANATTTCGGTTGTTGAAAATCGGTGTGCTCATCGTGGGGCTCAACTCTGTCAGTCACTTTCAGGTAATACAGGGACTGCAATAATGTGTCCCTATCATCAGTGGACTTATACTCTTGATGGTGTGCTGACGGGAATGCCATTTAAAAGGGGGATAAATGGCAAGGGAGGTCTTAACCCAGATTTTGATATGCAAAAACACGGACTATTAAGTTTACGCGTTGAAAGCCTAAATGGTGTTGTTTTTGCAAGTTTTGATAAAGATGTTGCGCCTCTTAAGACCTACTTAGGCAAGAATATGGAAAAATATTTTACTCGAATTTTTGATGGGCGCGGTTTGAGGGTGGTGGGTTATGAACGGCAGGTAATAGATTGTAACTGGAAACTTCAGATGGAGAACCTGAAGGATCCCTATCATGCTGGTATTTTACACCTTTTTTTGATTTCGTTTGGCTTATTTAGGCTTGATCAAGAGTCGAAATGTTTGGTGGATGATAGTAAAGGCCATTCGGTTCTCATGACCGCTAAAGGAACAGAAGAGGGGAAGGAGGATACCGGTGGAGTCCGTATAGCCGCTCCTGACTTCACTCTCACTGATCATGAACTCATAAAGCCGCGTATGGAATTTCCCGACAACATTACTTTATCAATTCAAACATTATTCCCTTCGATCATTGTCCAAGCCCAATGCAATACACTTGCGACACGCCACGTTATTCCAAAAGGTCCGGGTAGCCATGAGCTAGTTTGGACATTTTTTGGGTTTGAAGATGATGACGAAGAGATGAGAGATTTACGGCTTCGTCAGGCTAATCTTATGGGTTCTGCTGGTTATGTTACATTAGACGATGCAGAGGCTCTAGAGTTCAGCCAATTGGGTCTTACAGGGTTGCCTAATGGTCAATCAGCGGTTCTTGAAATTGGAGGGACTGATTGTGAGTCTAATGACCATTTGGTAACAGAGTCACTTATACGTGGTTTTTATATGCGATATCGTGATGTTATGGGTCATGAAAGTGGCACAAAGTGATGGAGAAAATGGAAGAAGTGTCACCCGTAACCAATGATCTAATACTCCGCAGAATAGAGAGATTACAACTTGATTATATTTCGTCAATTGACGATGGACCTCTGGAAAAGTGGCCATATTTTTTTACTGATAAGTGCCTGTACAATGTAGTATCTCGAGATAATTATAATCGTGGCATGGAACTAGGTGTTATGCGATTTGAATCTTTGGGTATGTTGGTTGATCGAGCAACAGCAACTCAGCATGCAGCCGTTTTTGCTCCTAGGGTAATCAGACACATAATAGGTCCCGCATTAGTAGATGATACAGGGGATGGCTACAAGTCGCGCAGCAACGTTGTCGTTTATCAGACCTCACCTGATGGCGATACCATGTTGTTAATGGCAGCCACTTATGATGATCTCATTGTAGAACAAGCCGGTATTTTGAAATTCAGTAAAAAACTTGTGATATACGATACTCACCGAATACCGGATTCTATTGTATACCCACTCTAACCTACGTGGGCTTTAGGTCTGGCCAAACACTTTGTTGGCCTGCTCCAGGCCATCCCGCCGGAGCCGATGCATTTTCAGCAGCTTGGTTTGGTGGCAAGTTTTTATCCCATCCTGTTCCTGTGAGACGATTACCATTGAAATTATCTGAAGAACGCGACATGAGCCAGCAAATCGGTTCTTGCATAACCTCAGGTTGTACCATCGAATCACGATCAGGTGACGAAGCTGCTGGCACCATTGAAGTGTTCGTGGGTCCCCCGGGCACTAGGACGTTTACTGTAATCCCACTACCTTCGCAGTCTTTTGCCCAACAAGAAGATTGTGCTTCGAGGGCGCCTTTGGAGGGGCCGTAAGGTGTCCATCCGCGTCTGATCATTGTATCCATGCTCGTGGTGACATTCACAATCCGACCCCATTTTTGCTTCAAGAAATATGGCATAGCAGATTTAGCGATGAGGAAAGGCGCCCTTGCATTTACGTAAAAAATAGCATCCCAGCGTTCATCTGGAACATCCCAAAACTTTATATTGTCGACATAATAATTTTCGCGAATTGTTGATAAACCTATTCCGGCATTATTGACCAAACCATCAATATTGCCAAAAGTATCGAAAGTTGTTTTTGCTATTCCGGCACATATATTTGGATTTCTCAAATCTGCAGCTATGGGCATTACTTTTTCGGAACCGCAGTTATCCCTCAATGCTTCAAGACGCTCCTGTGAGATATCTACTGCTGCAACAATTGCTCCCGCGTTGACTAGAGCCTTGACCATTGCTTCACCCAAACCACCCGCGGCGCCGGTAACTATAATAATTTTGTTGTAAAGCTGTTTCTCCACTGCCTGAACCTCTGCTAATATGTTTTTAATTTCTCGAAGGTATGAGGCGTTTCTCAAATTGACAACGGTGATATTGAAGTAGGAGTATCGATAGATAAAGAAATTATCATCCGTATCTCTAATAAATGGATAGAAAAATGACAAAACATCTTACGGAAGAACAGGTTGAGAGCTTTAATAATAATGGTTTTATCTCTCCAATGGATGCACTAAATCAAAGTGAGGCAGCAGAGTGCCTTCAATGTCTTGAAGATTACGAAAACCTTACTGGTAATTCTGCTCAGGAGAGTCTGACACTCAAATCTCATCTACCATTCGGTCTCTTTAGTCGTGTCATTAGAAATGAAAGAGTTCTTGATGCTGTAGAAGACCTTATTGGACCAAATATTTTGTGCTGGGGCTCATCATTTTTTGTGAAGGAACCAAAATCTCCTACCTTTGTATCGTGGCATGCGGATACATATTATTATGGTATTGAGCCACAAGAGACTGTGACTGCATGGATAGCATTCTCTCCAAGCAATTTAGAATCTGGTTGCATTCGTTGTATACCCGGTAGTCATAAAGTTAGGACTGAGTTTGACAATAAACCCCAAGAACATAATGTTCTCGCGCGGGGTCAAAATACCAAAAACGTAAATGAAAATGACGCTGTTTTTATGCCATTGGAGGCTGGCCAGTTTTCTATCCACCATGAGTGTACAGTGCACTCATCGCTTCCAAATAATGCTGATTATCGGCGTATCGGTTATTCTATACATTATTGTCCCACGCATGTACGAGAAACTATGTATGATCCAGTGGACGGAAAAAAATCCGCTGCATTAGTTCGTGGTGTAGACGATTATAATTATTGGGACCCCGAGCCTATGACAGAAGTCGACTTTGATCCTGTGATGGCAGCTCATATGGTCGAAATCCGGCGCCAATTTATGGCACGAAATAAAGGAAGAGGTTAAAATGCCAGATGATGGGTCGAAGCCAATGTTGCCTGCAGTAGAGGCGTTTATTGATAGGATGCGTCGCGTCTTTGCGGATGGTATACCTGAACCGGAAAGATGGGAAATTTGCCGTGAATATCTCAAAGAACTTATAGCAAATTCCGAGTTAAAAGAACACGCTAAGAGTTGGCCGATAACTGGTTATAATCCCAAAACGGATCGTGTTCAGAATCTTCTTTTTTACGAAGACAAGGATTATGGTTTTGTTATTAATGCATTAATTAAAAACCCTGGTGGATCCGCAATGGTTCATGATCATGGTTCGGCTTGGACCATTTACGGAGTGCTTGCGGGAGAAGAGCGAATTGTCCACTTTGACTCTGAAGAGAAACCTGATGGTTGCTTCCTGACTAAGGAGAGCCATTCTGAATACTGTGGCCCAGGTGATGTCGATGTGGTCAAGCCTTGGCTAATACATTCTGAATATGCTGGAGAAGAAAAATCTATAGCAGTTATTGTACGCTCAAAAAAATCAGGGACATTCAAACAATATAGATATCTTGAAAATGGAGAGCGTGTAATCATTAAAGGGCCAGAACAAGTGCCTTACTCTTTGTTTTGATGGACGGCTGCGAGTTATTTTTAAGTTTCTACTGTAGTTGAAATATACTTATAGGAAAAAACACTAATAAAACTTCAGGAGAAAATTTTTGAAATTTGGCTATTTTACGCTATCTGATAACCACTATCCAAATAATCCGCGAACAGCTTCACAATTTGTACTTGAAATTAGAGAGCAGGCTATCCTAGCGGATAAACTAGGGTATAACTCAGCGTGGATCGGGGAACATCATTTCGATAGGCTAGGTGTCAATTCACGACCAGATATATTACTTGCGAGTATCATCCCGGAAACAAAAAATATTCGATTGGCACCAGCTGTTAATGTTTTGCCGATTCATCATCCTATTCATGTAGCCGAGATGTGGGCTACTCTTGATTTGATTTCAGGAGGGCGGGTTGATTATGCCTGTGGTCGAGGCTATGACCGAGCCGAATATATTCCGTTTGATGCAGATTTTATGACGTCGGCTGAGGTTTTTGAGGAAGGACTAGCTGTTTTAAAAAAAGCTTGGACTGAGCCGGGGATGTGGTCCTTTAAGGGGGATCACTATCAAATAAGAGACATGGAGATCACTCCCAAACCTGTCCAAAACCCTATTCCCATTTATGTCGGTTCATTTTCCAAAACCTCCGTAGATTTGGCTGCCCGTAATGGTTTAAATATTATATATGCCCCTTTTGCGGCAGCAATGGTTTTTGGTGGTCTTAAAGAAGCGGTTGAAAGTTATCGCGAGGCTGTTATCGAAATGGGTAAAGTTCGCGGTAAGGCAATGTGTAGTTACTTCATTTATATTGCCGACACCGATGAGGAAGAAGATCGAGGGCGGCAGTATCAAATAGATTATTTTCAAAATTGTGTTTTACGTGCTTTTCCTGATGATCCAGAAAAAATGCCTCCTACTATGCATTATTTCTTAAAAATTAACGAAATATTGCGTAATACTAAAAAAGAAGATCTGTCAGACCGTTCGATCCTCATCGGTTCTCCGTTAAAAATAATTGAAAGTCTAAAAAAGATCCAGGCGGCTGGTATTGACGAAGTAATTTTATATTTCAATGTTGGAAGAAAACCGCATCAATTGGTTAAGGAGCAAATGCATCGTTTTTCTGAAGAGATAGCGCCGGAATTTAACACCTAATTGATAGATTACTCACCTAAGTCAACATTGATCCGATTTTCGGTAAACGACGCTAAAAGACTTATCGGTTTATTTTTCTTGACCATCATTGGACTAGATAATGGGTACACTGATTGTTTCCAATGTGTTGAGGCGCTGAAGGGTGAAGTCGATATAAAAGTATCTTCATTCAATTGAAGATCAAACCACAAAGCAATTCCATGGGCCATTCCATCAGTATTTGGGGTCAACTTAAATTTATGTCTCTTCGGAACAAATTTTTTCGAAGGAAACTCGAATTTAAAAATTTCAGTTGGTTTGCTAAGAATTTTCCATTGGAATTTAGAAAGGTCAGTTTGCAAACTCATTCTAGGTTTTATTCTATTAAAAAGCCGGATATCAAGACTCGCAACCTTGTCAACTCGACTTTCCTGATAAATTTTTTTACTTTCAAATGGGGCCGCAAAAACAGTCGCACCACAGGGTATTACGATGACACCTGGTTTACATAGCCTTTTTACAGCATCATTTATCACTGGTATAATTTTTTCTCCTAGTAAACTCGCATCAACTAATTCGGCTATTAAAACATCAGCCTTTTGTTTAAGCTCAACTCCTATACTCAAAAATTCTGAATGTTTATGTATAATAGATATTTTATCATCAAACCCATTGTCTTTGATGATTTTGGTTGCCGTTTCCGCTAAAATTTCGACAGCTTCGCAAGCTATAACGTGTCGTGCGCCGGCACGACTTGCTAACATTGCGAGTAGACCTGTCCCCGTTCCAATGTCGAGAACATATGTTTCTGGTTTTATGGTGGCATTAATGGCTGTCTCAAAGGCTTCGGTTCGTTCATAATCATTTAACATTGCTGCGTGCCAGTGCGGTATCACCAATTCGAGGATCGAATCTAGAGCTGATTGAGCAATAGCGTTCTCAGGTTCACGGTTTAGTGCTGTTTTGTAGCATTTAATAGCAGCATCATTCATACTGGAGTTACGATACTCATTACCTAACGCAATGTAGCCTTCAGCTGACTCTGGATTTAATAAGGTTGCTTGTAGAAGATTATCAATTGCCGAGGTTACCTTCCCCATCTCTGAATAAGTTTTTCCGCGACCTAAGAAAGCCTGATCATTAAGTGGAGAAAGTTCAACAGCCTTGTCATATGATTTAATCGCGGTTTCAATAAAGCCGTAGCAATGAGAAATATCTCCATTGATACGAAGAATATCGCTTGTTGACCCTGTTGCGTTAATTGCCTTTTCAAAAAACTTTAGGCTCAAGGTATCCTGACCACGTTTTTTTGATAGCAATGCTTTTAAAATATAAACAGGAGAAATTAGTGGTTCGGAACATTCGTCCAGTACAGACTCCGATTGCTGTGTTGCACTTTTTTTCAACAGTTCCAGTGACCGAAGTATAAATTTTCCTTGGGAAGTCCGTCCCGATTTAGTGCTTTTAATGTTGACTTCTAAATCATCAAGAAGGTCATTAACCTTATTCTTAAAATTCATCGGTATAAAATTTACTCTAAATAGTTTTAGTAAGAGAGAATAATGCAATGGCACAAGCATTCGATACATTCAAACTAGAAATAGGTCCGTGTCCTTCTATCTTTGTAAGTTCATCACAACTTTGTTTGACCAATCGCCTTAATCCGCTTCCCTCGGCGCCTAGAACAATTGCGGTTAAATTGTTTGGGACATAATCGCTCAACGCACGGGTCGAATTTGAGTCTAACCCCAAACACCAGAAACCGCCCAATTTTAGTTTTTCCAAAGAACGGGATATATTTTTTACTCTGATAACTGGAACCTTTTCCATTCCACCAGACGCGGCCTTGGCAATGATGCCGTTAAGTGTCGGAGAGTGCCGGTCCTGGATAATAACAGCGAGGGCTCCAAAAAACGCGCCGGAACGAATAATAGAGCCTATATTCCTTGGGTCTGTAATTTGATCTAAAACAATGATAACCCCTCTTTGCCTAGTTTTTGCTTCATTACATATTTGCTCAATGTTGACTGCCGGTAGTTTTGATACCAGAGCTGCTATCCCTTGGTGTACAGCTCTTGGCGGTAGTAATGCCTCCAGTTGATGAGGAGAGACCATCTCTAATTTTATCTCAGTGTTTTGGGCGTATTGGGCTTGATCTAGATGACCGTCTTTCGACAGAAGGATGCGTTTAGTTTTTCGGTCTGCGTTCTTTAGTGCGGCCATGACTGCATGATGGCCATAGATCCAAATTTCTGCGGAATTATTTTTAGGACGAGCACTACTATGGGATTGAAACCGGGCAGCTGCCATGTCTTTCTTCTCCTTGCACTTCTGTTTTTGCCCTTCTATATTGCGTCCTAATACGAAGTTAAAGCAAATACTCAATCGATAGTTCCCATAGATGGTATTTAGAGAATTTGTATTTAGCTGAATAAGGACATTGACAAGCAGGCCTAATTTCCCGTATTTGCTCGCCAATTCCTCTATCTGACTGGATTGGAACTAGGAGGGGTGCCCGAGTGGCTAAAGGGGACGGGCTGTAAACCCGTTGGCTTACGCCTACGTTGGTTCGAATCCAACCCCCTCCACCATCCGGTAGGATATTTTGGAGGTTTTTTGGATTGGAAGATAATAGTGTTGGGATAATTGGAATTTTGGAGAGGATTTTATCAAGCAGACATCAATTGAACAAAACTAGCTTTATGCGGGCGTAGCTCAATGGTAGAGCCCCAGCCTTCCAAGCTGGTTATGAGGGTTCGATTCCCTTCGCCCGCTCCATCATTGGGGCTATTAAGTTCATAAAAAATGTTTGCAATAATGTTTTAATCAAAATAAGACGGCCCAGAAATAAAAGGATATTACTATGGCGAAGGAGAAGTTTGAGCGTACGAAGCCGCATTGCAATATTGGTACGATTGGTCATGTTGATCATGGTAAAACCACTTTGACCGCGGCTATTACGAAGGTTCTTGCTGAGAGTGGTGGAGCGGATTTTACGGCGTACGACCAGATTGATAAGGCTCCGGAAGAGAAGGAGCGTGGTATAACTATTGCGACGGCTCACGTCGAGTATGAAACGGACAATCGCCACTACGCACACGTAGATTGTCCAGGTCATGCTGACTATGTAAAGAATATGATTACAGGTGCAGCTCAGATGGACGGCGCTATTTTAGTTGTTAGCGCGGCAGATGGACCTATGCCTCAGACACGTGAGCATATTTTGCTTGCCCGTCAGGTAGGTGTTCCTGCAATTGTGGTATTTATGAATAAAGTCGATCAGGTTGATGACCCTGAGTTGCTAGAGCTTGTTGAACTAGAGATTCGGGAACTTTTGAGTTCCTACGAGTTTCCAGGGGACGATATTCCGATTGTTTCGGGTACGGCTTTGGGTGCTCTTGAGGATAGTGACCCGGCAACGGGTAGAGAATCGATCCAAGCTTTGATGGCAGCGGTTGATGATTATATTCCTCAGCCTGATCGTCCGAAGGACCTACCTTTTCTGATGCCGATTGAAGATGTGTTCTCAATTTCTGGTCGCGGTACGGTTGTTACAGGCCGTGTTGAGCGCGGTATCGTGAATGTTGGTGACGAGGTTGAGGTTGTCGGTCTGAAGGATACAGAGAAGACAGTTGTCACGGGTGTTGAGATGTTCCGTAAGCTCTTGGATAGTGGAGAGGCTGGTGACAATGTTGGGTGTTTATTGCGTGGTGTGGATCGTGAAGATGTTGAACGTGGTCAGGTTTTGGCACAGCCAGGATCAATTACGCCTCATACGCAATTTATGGCAGAAGCCTATATCTTGACAAAGGAAGAGGGTGGGCGTCATACACCATTTTTCTCCAACTATCGGCCACAATTCTATTTCCGGACAACGGATGTG
The DNA here is from genome assembly GCA_002719885.1 of Rhodospirillaceae bacterium. Taxonomy (GTDB): domain Bacteria; phylum Pseudomonadota; class Alphaproteobacteria; order MPNO01; family UBA2964; genus UBA2964. The sequence goes on from PBFH01000044.1 coordinate 16,572, forward strand.
ACGGGTTCTGTGGTGTTGCCAGAAGGTACAGAGATGGTAATGCCTGGAGATAATATTACGATGGAAGTTACACTAATCCAGCCAATTGCAATGGATGATGGTCTTCGGTTTGCTATCCGTGAAGGTGGGCGCACCGTCGGTGCTGGCGTTGTAGCTTCTATTAAAGCTTAAGTGTGTTGGCAAGTTACGGCTTGTTGAAGGAAGGCAGTTAGATGGATAACCAGAGTATACGTATTCGGCTTAAGGCATTTGACCACCGCGTACTTGATACATCTACACATGAAATCGTCAATACGGCGAAGAGGACTGGAGCAGAAGTACGGGGACCCATACCGTTGCCAACCAAGATTGAAAAATTTACTGTTTTGCGTTCCCCTCATGTGAATAAAAAATCACGGGAACAATTTGAAATCCGGACCCATAAGCGGCTTTTGGATATAATAGATCCGACACCACAAACGGTTGATGCTTTGATGAAGCTCGATCTTGCGGCTGGTGTAGATGTAGAGATTAAATTGTAGGAAAAATTTCTGATGCGCACGGGGATAATAGCAAAAAAAATGGGTATGACGCGGACTTTTTCTTCCGATGGTCAGCACGTTCCGGTTACCGTTCTAAAAGTAGAAAACCTGCAGGTTGTTGATGTTCGTACCAAAGATGCGAATGGGTATGACGCCGTTCAAATCGGGTGGGGTAAAGCAAAATCGAAAAATGTGTCCAAACCAATGCGAGGACACTATGCTAAAGCAAAAGTCGAGCCAAAACAGAAATTGGCAGAATTTCGTGTTAGCGAGGATGCTATTTTGCCTGTAGGTGCTGAGCTTTCGGCTGAACATTTTATAGCTGGCCAGCGCGTCGATGTTGTAGGAACAAGCATTGGTAAGGGTTTTGCTGGCGGAATGAAGAGGCATAATTTCTCTGGATTGGAAGCTTCCCATGGAGTTTCAATAAGTCATAGAAGTCATGGTTCAACAGGAAATAGTCAAGATCCCGGAAAAGTTTGGAAGGGAAAAAAAATGGCTGGCCATATGGGAGCAGTTAGAAAAACCGTTCAGAATTTAGAAGTGGTTTCATCCGATGCCGATCGTGGAATACTGTTGATAAAAGGCGCGGTGCCCGGTGCCGAGGGTGGTTTTGTTCTGATTGCTGATGCTAAGAAGAAATCTACTCCTGATGAAGTTCCTTTTCCGGCTTCCATTCTTGGTGTTGATAATTCAACTGCATTAGAAGAAATTAAACCCGAAGGTGAAGGCGGGACTGATACTATGGTCTCTTTAACAGGCACTGTTGAAGAAGAGAAAAAGGATTAGGCCCATGAAGTGCGATGTTATCACTCTTGAAAATAAAAAGTCTGGTTCTTTAGATCTGGACGAAACAGTTTTTGGGATTGAGGTTCGAAAGGATATTTTGGCGCGTATGGTCAATTATCAACTTGCAAAAAGGCGAGGCGGTAATCATAAGACAAAGACTATAGGAGAAATTAGGGGTACTACCGCTAAACCATGGAACCAAAAAGGTACCGGACGTGCAAGGGCCGGTAGTAGGAGGGCGACCCAATTTCGTGGTGGACAAACAGTTTTTGGTCCAGTTGTTAGATCACATGAGCAATCATTAAATAAGAAAGTTCGCAAGCTTGCATTGAAGACAGCTCTTTCAAGTAAGCAGGCTTCTGGTAAATTAATAATATTGGATCAAGAGAAGTTAGATGATCCCAAAACGAATAATTTATCGAAAAATCTTTCTGCGATTGGGGTGGACTCTGCTTTAATTGTTGCTGGAATTGAAATAGATTCAAATTTTGCCAAGGCAGCAGCAAATATACCTCAAATAGATGTCCTCCCGCAGCAGGGAGCTAACGTATACGATATTTTGCGGCGCGATAAATTAGTTCTAACCAGAGAAGCGGTCACTCAGCTTGTAGAGAGGTTAAAATGACCGCGCGCAGAGAGAAACCAGTGACGGTGACAATTAATCAGGCATATGACTTGATTGTCGCTCCTGTAGTTACAGAAAAATCAACAATGGGTTCAGAGAATAATCAGGTTACCTTTCGGGTCCCCTTAACCGCCACCAAACCCCAAATAAAGGCGGCCATTGAGATCTTGTTCAAAGTTAAGGTTAATTCGGTGAACACTCTCAAACAAAGGGGAAAAATTAAGCGGTTTAAAGGAAAGCTTGGTAAGAGGCCGGATTATAAAAAAGCTATCGTCTCACTCGCAGAAGGTGAGATGATTGATGTAACAACAGGGGTTTAACATTATGGCCTTAAAGAATTTTAAACCAACAAGCCCGTCGCAACGAGCTCTAGTTTTAATAGACCGCTCTGAATTGTGGAAAGGGAAGCCGTTTAAGGCCCTAACCGAAGGTTTAAAAAATAACGGCGGAAGAAATAATCTTGGTCGCATAACTATGCGTCGAAGAGGTGGAGGGCATAAACGCCGTTACCGTAAAATTGATTTTAAACGAACAAAAAATGATGTCTTTGCAACTATCGAAAGACTTGAATTTGACCCAAACCGTTCTGCTTTCATAGCTTTGATTAAATATAGTGATGGCGAGGCCGCTTATATTCTCGCACCGCAACGTCTAGGTGTTGGTGATCAAGTCGTCTCGGGTGAACAGGTCGATATTAAACCTGGTAACGCTATGCCAATGGAGAATATCCCGGTTGGTACCATAGTTCATAATGTTGAGATGAAACCAGGTGGAGGGGGACAAATCGCTCGCGCTGCCGGTACTTATGTCCAGTTGATAGGTAAAGATGCTGGTTATGCTCAATTAAGATTGAGTTCTGGAGAGCTTCGGATGGTACCAGCGCGTTGCATGGCCACCGTTGGTTCCGTTTCCAATGCAGATAACAAGAATACCAATATGGGTAAAGCGGGTCGCAATCGTTGGTTAGGTAAAAGACCTTCTGTCCGTGGTGTTGCGATGAATCCAGTCGACCATCCACACGGTGGAGGTGAGGGAAGAAGTTCAGGCGGACGGCACCCTGTATCTCCATGGGGTCTTCCGACAAAAGGTAAACGTACTCGCGGTAAACGGCCAAGTGATAAATATATCATGCGACGTAGGCATAAAAGATAGGGGAGTGGGGTAGTGGCTCGATCAATTTGGAAAGGACCATTCGTAGATGGTTACTTGCTTAAAAAGGCAGAGGCGGCGCGAAGTTCCGCTCGCAAAGAAATTATTCGTATTTGGTCGCGGCGTTCGACTATTTTGCCCCAGTTTGTAGGCCTTACGTTTGGAGTATATAACGGCCAAAAATTTATCCCAGTTCTTGTGACAGAAAATATGGTTGGTCATAAGTTTGGAGAGTTTTCGCCGACGCGAACTTTCCGAGGACATGGTGCGGATAAAAAAGTCAGGAGAGCGTAATGAGTAAAAAATCTGCTCCACGCCGTTATAAAGAAAACGAAGCTATGGCTTTCTCGAAAGCGATCCGCATTAGTCCGCAGAAACTTAATTTAGTTGCGAGTTTAATCCGTGGAAAGGAAGCTTCTGAGGCGTTAGCGAGTTTAACCTTTTCCCCTAAACGAGTAGCTTATGATGTTAAACGAGTGCTAGAATCAGCTATAGCTAATGCAGAAAATAATCATCAACTAGATGTCGATCGTTTATACGTCTCTGAGGCATCTGTCGGTCGAGCCTTTGCCCTAAAACGTTTTAGGCCAAGGGCCCGAGGACGAACGGGCAGTATTACCAAGCCATTTAGTAATTTAACAGTTGTTGTTCGAGAGCGTGAGGAGGCCAAATAATGGGACAAAAGGTAAACCCCATCGGGCTTAGGCTCGGAATTAACAGGACATGGGATTCCCGTTGGTATGCCGAAGAACAGTATGGCCAAATGCTTCATGAAGATATCAAACTTCGTGAATATCTATCAAAAAAATTAATTCAGGCTGCGGTTTCCAAAATTGTTATAGAACGTCCAGCAAAGAAAGCGCGCGTGACTATTCACTCGGCTCGTCCTGGTGTTGTTATAGGAAAAAAAGGTGCTGATATCGAAAAACTGCGGCTCGAGTTGGCACGGATGGTAGGCAGCGATGTTAATTTAAATATAGTAGAAATTCGAAAACCGGAGATTGATGCAAAACTAGTTGCGGAAAATATTGCTCAACAACTGGAACGCCGGGTGGCTTTCCGCAGAGCAATGAAAAGGGCTGTGCAATCCGCAATTCGTCTTGGCGCAGAGGGTATTCGTATCAACTGTGGAGGTAGACTGGGCGGAGCAGAAATTGCTAGGACTGAATGGTACCGAGAGGGAAGGGTTCCCTTACATACTTTAAGAGCTGATGTCGATTATGGAACGGCCACGGGCCAAACAACTTATGGTGCATGTGGCGTAAAAGTTTGGGTCTTTAAAGGAGAAGTTCTGGCTCATGATCCAATGGCTCAAGATAAGCGCGCTCAGGAGCAGCAGCCGGCTCGCTGACGGTAAGTGATAGGAAGGATTTTAGTAATGTTATCTCCCAAGCGTACCAAATTCCGAAAGGCACATAAGGGACGGATTCACGGAAATGCTAAAGGCGGTACTTTGTTGAATTTTGGATCCTTTGGACTGAAGGCTACCACACCTGGTCGAATTACAGCGAGACAAATTGAGGCCTCACGGCGAGCTATTACTAGACACATGAGACGGGCTGGGCGTGTCTGGATCCGCGTTTTTCCAGATGTTCCAGTCTCGCAAAAGCCAGCAGAAGTTCGACAAGGAAAAGGAAAAGGGGCTCCTGAATATTGGGCCTGCCGGGTAAAGCCGGGGAGAATAATGTTTGAGGTTGATGGTGTGCCCGAACCAATAGCTAGAGTGGCTTTAGCACTTGCTGCGGCAAAGCTGCCACTTCAGACCCGCGTAGTTAAGCGGCTAACTGAATAAGGGAGTAAGAAATGAATGGAGCCGACCTCAGAACTAAAACAAAAGATGAGCTTTCCGATCAACTTCAGGAGCTTAAAAAGGAGGCGCTAAATTTACGTTTTCAGCGGGCAAGCGGTCAGTTGGAAACAACAGCGCGGATTAAGCAGGTTAGAAGAGACATAGCGCGTATACATACTGTGATATGTGAACGGTCCAAGAACGTGGTGCAGGGGTAGATCATGCCAAAGAGAGTGTTACAGGGTGTTGTTATTTCAGATAAGACCGATAAAACGTTGACAGTCAGGGTCGAGAGAAAAGTACGTCATCCACTTTATGGAAAATTTATTCGTCAATCTAAAAAGTATGCAGTGCATGACGCTGAGAACAACTTTAAAATAGGACAAAATGTAAAGATTCGTGAGTGTCGCCCAATTTCAAAATCAAAGCGTTGGGAGGTCATTGCTGACGGCAAATAAAGCTTTTTCCGATTGAAAGTAAAATAATGATTAACGTCGAAACTAATTTAGAAGTAGCAGATAACTCAGGTGCACGCCGTGTGCAATGCATCCGTATTCTTGGTGGAAGCCGCAGACGCAGTGCAAGCATTGGAGATGTAATCGTTGTAACGGTTAAGGAAGCAATACCGCGTGGCCGCGTAAAAAAAGGTGATATTCATAAGGCGGTAGTTGTCCGCACCGCGAAAGAAATTCACCGAACTGATGGCACGTCAATTCGTTTTGATAGAAATGCAGCTGTATTAATTAATCCACAAGGTGAACCCATTGGAACAAGAATTTTTGGGCCTGTGACACGCGAATTAAGGGGGCGCCGTTTTATGCGTATTATTTCCCTTGCACCTGAAGTTTTGTAGGAAATGTTGCTATGAAAAATAAAAATATTTTTACAAAAAAAATTAGAAAAGGTGACAATGTCATAGTTCTCGCGGGAAAAGACAAAGGTAAGACCGGAGATGTTTTGAAGGTTTACCCTGGACAACAAAAGGTACTTGTTCAGGGTGTCAATATCGTTAAACGGCATACCGCCCCATCGCAGAATAATCCGGGAGGAATAGATCAAAAAGAATCTGCGATACATATATCCAATGTGTCTTTGCTGGATCCAGATAGTGGCAAGCCAACAAAAGTAGGTTTTAGAATTTTAGAAGACGGTCGCAAAGTCCGCATTGCTCGTGCGTCCGGTGAAATGATTGATTAAAGGTTACAATATGACACGTTTGCAAGAACATTATAAAGACGTCGTTAAACCAGAATTGGTTTCTAACTTCGGTTATAAGAATTCGATGGAGGTGCCGAAAGTTGAAAAGATTGTAATTAATATGGGCGTAGGAGAGGCAGCAGCAGACTCAAAGAAAATGGACTCTGCCGCAAATGAGTTGGCTCTTATTTCGGGCCAACAGCCGGTGATTATTAAATCAAGAAAGTCAGTTGCTACCTTTAAATTACGTGAGGGGATGTCAGTTGGTTGTAAAGTTACCTTACGTCGGGAGAGGATGTACGAGTTTTTAGATCGGTTAATTAACATTGCATTACCTCAAGTCCGAGATTTTCGTGGTCTTTCGCCAAAAAGTTTTGATGGACGCGGAAACTATGCGATGGGACTAAAGGAACAAATAGTGTTTCCTGAAATAGATTATGACTCGGTGGATGAGATTAGAGGTATGGATATCGTAATCGTCACATCTGCTAAATCAGATGATGAGGCAAAGGCCCTGTTGAAGGGTTTGAATTTGCCTATTAATTAGAGGGGTACAGGAGATTTAAAATGGCTAAAACTAGCGCTATTGAGAAAAACCGAAAGCGTATTCAGATGGTAAAAAAATTTGCTGCGAAGAGAGCGCAATTGAAATCAATTGCGGCTGATCAGTCTAGCCCAGCAGAGGCACGGTTTGAAGCAAGGCTTAAACTTGCTGCATTGCCACGAAATTCTGCCCCATCAAGAATAAGGAATCGATGTGAGGTTTCAGGCCGCCCTCGAGGATACTATAGAAAGTTTAAGATTTCTCGCATTGCGCTTAGGGACCTTGCATCTAGTGGTCATATTCCCGGTATGGTTAAGTCGAGTTGGTAAGAGAGAATAAAAAATGACAATGAGTGACCCTATTAGCGATATGCTAACGAGAATTCGAAATGGTCAAACAGCAAATAAAGGTGCGATTAAAAGTCCTTCCTCTAAACTTCGTGTGAGCGTTCTCGATGTGTTGCAACGTGAAGGTTATATTCGTGGGTATGAAATTCAAAAAGGTGAACGGTCTTTACCTGAAATTCGAATAGAGCTCAAGTACCACGAAGGTGAGCCGGTTATAAAAGAAATGCATAGAGTTTCACGACCAGGAAGGCGAGTATACTCGAAGATAAAGGATTTGCAGCGTGTTTATAACGGTTTAGGCATATCAATCCTATCAACACCACGAGGCGTTTTGTCCGATGGAGAGGCGCGGGAGCAAAATGTTGGTGGCGAAGTAATTTGTACGGTTTTCTAGGAGAAAGTGATGTCGCGTGTCGGATCAAGTCCTGTATCAGTTCCAGAAAGTGTTACAATCAGTATCGCCGGGCAACTCATAACGGCTAAAGGAAAACTTGGTCAATTGAGTATAGACGTTGTTGAGGATGTAGAGATTGTTCAAGAGGAAAGTCTGATACGATTAAGGCCAAGAAACAATAGTACGCATGCTAGAGCAATGTGGGGTACAACCCGTAGCTTGTTACAAAATATTGTCAGGGGTGTAGATGAAGGTTTTTCTGTTAATCTTGAAATTGTTGGTGTTGGCTATAGGGCAGCAGTAGAAGGAAAAATTCTTGCATTGCAACTCGGATTTAGTCACGAAATCCGTTATGAAATTCCTGAAGGGATCACAATAAAATGTGAGCGCCCTACGATAATTACCATTAGTGGGACTGACCGACAACTAGTAGGACAAGTTGCTGCAAATATTAGAAAATTCAGGAAACCTGAACCTTATAAAGGTAAGGGTGTGAGATATGAGAACGAATTTATCCTTCGTAAGGAAGGCAAAAAGAAATAGGACTACCAAATGTTAAAAAGTAATCAACTAAGAGTGAGGCGTAAAAAAAGGGTACGCTCTAACCTTCGCGGGGCCAGTGGGACACGTCCTCGGTTGTCCGTATTTAGATCTAATAAAAACATTTATGCGCAGATTATCGATGATCTTAAAGGCTTTACTATCGTTTCTGCTTCTTCACAGGAAAAAGAAGTGGCAAAGCCATTGGAATCCAGCTCATCGAAAGAAGCTGCTGTTGCGGTTGGTAAATTAGTCGCTGAAAGAGCTGCCGTGAAGGGATTAAACCAAGTAATATTTGATCGTGGTTCATATCTTTTTCATGGACGAGTGAAGGCTTTGGCTGATGCTGCGCGCGAAGCTGGGCTAAAATTTTGACGGAGAATTATAATGGCACGTAATGACCAGCGTCGCGGAAGAGGTCGTGATGCTAACAATGAACAAAATGACCTTGTTGATAAATTAGTTGGTATTAATAGGGTAGCTAAAGTTGTAAAAGGGGGACGTCGTTTTGGATTCGCCGCTTTAGTGGTCGTAGGAGATGAAAAGGGGCGTGTAGGATTTGGTTCTGGTAAAGCAAGAGAGGTACCAGAGGCTATTCGTAAGGCAACTGAACGTGCTAAATCTGGAATGATAAGGATTCCACTTCGTGAAGGTCGCACGCTTCACCATGATGTTCGAGGCGATTTCGGTGCTGGCCATGTTGTTTGCAGGGCAGCGCCAGCCGGTACAGGTATAATAGCCGGAGGTCCGATGCGCGCAGTTTTCGAAACACTAGGTGTTCAAGATGTTGTTGCCAAGTCCACTGGCTCTCAAAACCCGTATAATATGGTAAAAGCAACATTTCAGGCATTACTTAGACTGCAATCACCTCGCACAGTGGCAGCTCGAAGGGGTCGTAAAGTTTCTGATATTCTAGGTCCTCGTTCTGCACCTGCAAAAATAAAATCATCCGCAGTTTCGGAGAAATAGAATGGCAACAGAAACATTAATAGTTACTCAAATAGGTAGTCCAATTGGCCGACCGGCCGATCAACGTCAAACCTTGGCAGGGTTAGGCTTGAATAAAATCAATCGAACCAGAGAACTTGAGAATACACCGGCCATTAGGGGTATGATAAACAAAGTAAGTCATCTTGTACGGGTTGAAGAAAAATAAAAAAACAAACAAGTTCAACGAGGTAAGAAAATGCAATTAAACCAACTTTCCGACAATAAAGGTGCAAGAAAAACGCATAAACGCGCGGGTCGTGGTGCCTCTTCTGGCTTGGGGAAAACCGCCGGCAAAGGACAAAAAGGTCAAAAATCACGCAGTGGTGTTGCATTAGCCGGGTTTGAAGGGGGACAAATGCCGCTATTTCGACGTCTTCCTAAACGTGGTTTTAACAATATATTTAGGAAAAACTACCGTGAATTAAATTTGGGTAAACTCCAAGCTGCGATTGACCTTAATAAGTTGGATATTACGAAGCTGATTACTGCTAACGATTTAATTTCTTCTGGGTTGATAAAGACAGCCCGGGATGGGGTCCGCCTCTTAGGTAAAGGTACCTTAAAATCTAAGATTGATATTGAAGTTGTTGGTGCTTCAAAAGCAGCAATCTCAGCCGTTGAGCTTGCAGGTGGGTCTGTGAAGCTTCTCCGATTAGAAGATTCGAGTAAAAAAATAGACAATAAAAACAAAGAAAAGTCATTGGAAGCAAAGAAAGCTTAGGATAACCAAAATAACATAAGTACTATAATTTTTCGGAGAAAGGTATGGCGTCTGCCGCTGAACAATTAGCTGCTCATATCAATTTCGGTCAGCTATCAAAAGCTACGGAATTGAAAAAAAGGCTATGGTTTACGCTTGGTGCGTTGATAATTTATCGTCTCGGGACGTATATACCTTTGCCGGGTATAGACCCTACGATTTTAAAAGAAATATTCCAACAACAGGCCAGCGGCATATTAGGTATGTTTAACATGTTTGCAGGTGGAGCTTTTGGTCGTATGACGATCTTTGCTCTTGGAATCATGCCGTACATCTCGGCCGCGATTATTATGCAGCTACTTACAGCTGTTTCCCCTTATTTTATAGCTTTGAAGAAAGAGGGAGAACCGGGACGCAAAAAAATTAATCAGTATACGCGATATGGAACAGTGTTCCTCGCTGCTCTTCAAGGTTATGGTATCGGAATCGGCCTAGAGAGTATGACCGGTTCTCAGGGCTCTGCGGTAATTGACCCTGGTCTTTTTTTCAGAGCCACGACAGTTATCACATTAGTTGGTGGTACGATGTTCTTGATGTGGCTTGGAGAACAAATCACAGCTCGGGGCGTTGGGAACGGTATTTCTTTGATTATTTTTGCCGGTATTGTCGCTGAATTACCATCAGCGTTGGCAGGAACATTAGAGCTTGGGCGTACGGGAGCGCTACCAGCTGGGTTAATCGTCTTCTTTCTCTTGATGGCGTTGGTTGTAATTGCAGTAATCGTATATGTTGAGAGGGCACAGAGACGGGTTGTAGTGCAGTATCCTAAAAGACAGGTAGGTAATAAAATGTTTGGGGGCGATAGTTCGCATTTACCTCTGAAACTTAATACAGCTGGCGTTATTCCCCCAATTTTTGCAAGTTCGTTATTATTGTTGCCTATTACATTAGCTGGATTTACGGCGAATGCTGGACCTGATTGGCTTAATTCGATGGTAGCCTACCTAGGTCGCGGACAACTTGCCTACTTGTTGATATATGCCGCGCTTATCGGGTTTTTTGCTTTTTTCTATACTTCAGTCGTATTTAATCCTTCTGAGACTGCTGATAACTTGAAAAATAATGGCGGGTTTTTACCCGGTATACGCCCTGGGAAAAATACTGCGGAGTACCTTGACTTTATATTGACCCGTCTGACGGTTTTTGGCGCACTTTATTTAATTGCGATAAGTATATTACCAGAAATTTTAATCTCTAAGTATTCAGTTCCGTTTTATTTTGGTGGCACGAGTTTGCTAATCGTAGTTACTGTTACGATGGATACAGTTGCCCAAGTTCAATCTCATCTACTAGCACACCAATATGAAGGGTTGATTAAAAAATCGCGGTTGAGAGGTCGTCGGGGATGAATATTATTCTTCTCGGTCCCCCTGGTGCTGGAAAAGGTACTCAGGCCAAGGAGCTTGAAAAAAAACATGGCCTTCTGCAGCTCTCTACTGGGGACATGCTGCGTGAGGCAATAATATCAGGCAGTAAACTTGGAGAGGAAGTAAAAACAATTATGGAGTCTGGTGCTTTGGTACCGGATGATATAATGATCAGAATGATTTCAAATCGTATAGAACAACCTGATAGTAAGAATGGGTTTATTCTTGATGGCTTTCCGCGCACTACCGCTCAGGCGCGAGAATTAGATGTTATGTTGGAACGAAAAGGTATGAAAATTGATTTTGTAATTGAATTGGCTGTTCAATACGATGTACTTACTCAACGTATCTCTGGCCGTTATAATTGCACTAACTGCGGTGCCGGGTACCACGATGAATTCCAAAAACCATTTAAGGAAGGGATCTGTGATCAATGCGCAGGTGACCAGTTTTCGCGCCGTTCTGATGATAAACCAGAAACGGTGAAGGCACGGCTCTCTGCCTATGAGGAGCAAACAGCGCCATTACTTCCTTATTACCGAAAAATGAATAGTTTAAGTAGTGTTAATGCTATGGCGGAGATTTCAGAGGTAACTTTAGAAATAGAGAGTGTAATTTGTGTGCCATGATTGTTGACTTGCAAATGAGAGTTCATATAATCCAGCACCTTCGCGCTTGGAAAATAGTTAGTGAATATCAAGGCGTTAATTAGTAAAACAAGGAGACCGCTAAATGGCGCGGATATCAGGCGTAAATCTTCCAAATAAACCAACGGGTGTTGCTCTTACCTACATTCATGGTATCGGCAGAACTGCCGCTTCGGAAATTTGTACCGCCGTTGGTGTAGATGCTACGGTGCGTATGAATGAACTAAGCGACGATGAGGTAGGTCGTATTAGAGAAATTATCGATCGTGATCATCGGGTCGAGGGCGAGCTCAGACGTGATATTGCTATGAATATCAAACGTTTGATGGACTTAGGTTGTTACCGTGGATTGCGTCATCGGCGTGGAATGCCGTTGCGCGGACAACGCACACATACAAATGCTCGAACTCGTAAGGGACGTGCCCGTCCGATCGCTGGTAAAAATTAAGGTACGATAGGAAAAGAAATGGCTAAGGCTCCCACTTCCCGAGTTCGTAAACGCGAACGTAAAAATATCACATCGGGTACGGCCCATGTGAATGCAACGTTTAATAATACAATGATTACTATTGCAGATGCACAAGGTAATACCATCGCATGGTCTTCTGCCGGGCAGGCTGGTTTTAAGGGGTCACGAAAATCTACACCCTACGCTGCTCAAATTGCGGCAGAGGATGCGGGTCGTAAAGCCATGGAGCATGGTATGAAAACCCTAGAGGTAGAGGTTAAGGGTCCAGGCTCTGGCCGAGAATCTGCACTTAGAGCCCTACAAACGGTAGGGTTTTCAATTACCACTATTAAAGATGTTACACCGATCCCACATAATGGTTGTCGGCCGAGGAAACGTCGACGGGTTTAATTTTAATATATCAAGCTGATTAGCGGTGATTATCGCTAAGACGGATTTAATTTTTTTAGGGGGCTTTAGCCCTCAAATGAGAATGAGGTTGCACTCGTGATTCAAAAAAATTGGCAAGAACTTATAAAACCGAACAAATTAGAAGTAACTCCGGGATTTGATGAATCTCGTATGGGAACAATTGTGGTCGAACCATTAGAACGCGGATTTGGCCTTACCTTGGGAAATGCGCTACGCAGGGTCTTGTTGTCTTCGCTGCAGGGAGCAGCCGTTACCGCGGTACAAATTGATGGTGTTTTACATGAATTCTCTTCAATCCCTGGTGTTCGAGAAGATGTTACAGATATTGTTTTAAACCTAAAATCATTATCTTTGCGGTACCAGGGTGATGAGGCACGCCGCATATCTTTGACAGCTGAAGGTCCTGCAGAGGTAACAGCGGGGATGATAGAAGCATCCCATGACGTAGAGATAGTAAATCCAGATTTAGTCATTTGTACTTTAGACGATGGCGCTAAAATAAATATGGAAATGACAATCACGACGGGTATGGGTTATTTACCAGCCGTTCAAACTAGGGCCGAGGACCAACCGATCGGTCTTGTGCCTATTGACGCTATTTATAGCCCTGTGCGTAGGGTTTCTTTTCAGGTTAATAATACACGCGTTGGACAAGTTACCGATTATGATAAGCTTACGATTGACATTGAAACAGATGGTACTTTAGTTCCGGATGACGCAGTGGCATTAGCGGCCCGGATTTTACAAGATCAGCTGCGTCCATTTGTTAATTTTGAGGAGCCGGAGCCTCCAGAAGACACTACCATACCTGAAGAGCCCAAATTTAATCGCAATCTTTTAAGGAAGGTTGATGAGCTCGAATTATCTGTCAGGTCAGCAAACTGTTTAAAGAATGATAACATCATTTACATTGGCGATTTGGTTCAAAAGTCTGAGCAGGAAATGCTGCGAACTCCAAACTTTGGACGAAAGTCTCTAAATGAGATTAAGGAGGTATTGTCTCAGATGGGACTCCACCTTGGAATGGAAATATTGGAATGGCCGCCTGAAAATATTGAGGAAATGGCCAAAAGACTAGAGGAACCATATTGATTTCGGAGCTAAGAACATGCGTCATAGAATGAGTGGACGAAAACTTAATCGGACAAGTTCACACCGAAAGGCTTTGTTTCGTAACATGTCAGTTGCGTTGCTGAAGCATGAGCAAATTAAAACAACTTTACCAAAGGCTAAAGAGCTGCGCGGGGTAGTTGATCGATTGATCACCCTTGGAAAAAGGGGATCACTCCATGCCCGGCGCCAAGCATTGACTCGTTTGAACCATGATAATGTTATAGTAGAAAAATTATTCACCGTGTTGTCTGAGAGATACGCGACAAGGGACGGCGGCTATACAAGGGTTCTGAAAGCAGGGTTTCGTTATGGAGATAATTCCCCGATGGCAATTATTGAACTAATAGAGCGTGATGAAGATGCTAAGGGACAAGACTCCGGTCCACCACAAAATGTTTCCGAGGAAGAGGAATCCAAAGCCGCCTAACAACGCTACGGCCTCCTGCAAATCGGTTTTTCGGGACAGCCTTAGGCTGTCCTTTTTTGTCTGATGAAGAATAGTGAAAATTTGCTATAACTATTTTAGATTTGAAAATGTTTATATCTTTGAAGAAATTTAAAAAAGTAATATTAGGTTTCTCTTTGTGTATTTTTTTTGCGCTTAATTCTATTTTATTATCGGCTGCTAATTCTTCTCAAAAGATGGTTCCACTATTAAAAACCGAATTAATTCCATCATATGCACCATTGGTCAAAAAAGCCTCACCTGCTGTAGTTAATATTTATACAAAAAGGGTAATTAGAAGTAATCGTTCTCCATTTTTTAATGATCCGTTTTTCAAACAATTTTTTGGTGATAATGTTTTTCAATTCGGAGTTCCCAGAAAGCGTGTTGAGAGGTCCCTTGGCTCCGGTGTCATCGTGCGCTCTGATGGGATTGTTGTCACTAATAGTCATGTAATAAAAGATGCTGATGAAATTACCGTTATTCTATCTAATCGAAATGAGTTAGCAGCTAAGGTAATACTCGCAGATGATAAAACGGATCTGGCGGTTTTAAAAATTCAAACGGACGATGAAGGGCTTCCATTTTTAAAATTAAGAGATTCGGATGACCTGGAGGTCGGTGATATAGTCTTTGCTATTGGAAACCCATTTGGGGTTGGGCAAACAGTTACGAATGGTATTGTATCCGCCCTTGCACGGGCTGCTGTTGGTATATCAGATTTTAGTTTCTTTATTCAAACCGATGCCGCTATTAATCCGGGAAATTCAGGGGGGGCTCTGATAACCATGGATGGGAAGTTAGTGGGGGTGAATACGGCCATATATAGTCGTAGCGGTGGGTCACAAGGTATAGGTTTTGCGATTCCCTCGAATATGGTAGCTCGCATAATTGATAATGCGTTAAATGGTGCAAAAGTTGTCAGGCCCTGGCTTGGGGCAACCGGACAAAATTTAACTCCTGATTTGATGAAATCTTTGAATTTGAAAAATCCGTGGGGTGTTTTGGTAAATAAAATTTATGATAATGGACCAGCAGCACGAGCAGGAATTAAGGCGGGCGATGTCATTATTGGTATAAATAAATTCGACATTGCAGATTTGAATGAGCTTAAATTTAGGATTGCTACTCTAAAAGTGAATAAGAGAGCAATAATTCTCTTGTTTCGAAACGGTAAAAAAGAAAAAGTAATTTTTCCTCTTGAAGCGGCCCCTGAAAAACCATCTCGTGAAGTCACAAAGCTTATCGGTCGTCACCCTTTATCAGGCGCTATTGTGGCAAATATGTCACCAGCGTTAGCAGAGGAACTCTCTCTTGACCCAATGGAAAGCGGCATATTCGTAATGAGTACAACCTCAAATAGTGCCGCTAGGCGCATCGGACTTCTCAAAGGAGATTGGATTTTAGGTATAAACGGAAAAAAAGTATTTACAGTCCGCAGCCTCATTTCGTCTCTTAATAAAAATGCACCGAAATGGAGTTTGACCCTGAGACGGAACGGTAAGGTCTTTACAGCAGTCATTGGAGGATGAAATGACTTCTGAGCAGAGTCTTTTCGGCAATCAACAAGCCCGTCCTTTAGCAGATAGAATTAGACCAAGTTCTTTAATAGAGGTAGTGGGACAAGATCATTTACTTGAAGATAATGGCCAGATAGGACGGTTGTTGAAAGCCAAGAAATTAACCTCAATGATTTTATGGGGCCCACCGGGGTCGGGAAAAACGACTATCGCAAGATTATTAGAAAAAACAGCTGATCATACCTTTATAGAAATATCAGCAATCCTTTCGGGAGTAACTGAGCTAAGAAAGGTATTTGAAAGGGCTAGCTTAGATAGAGACACGGGAATAAAAACAATCCTTTTTGTTGATGAAATTCACCGTTTCAATCGGGCTCAGCAAGATAGTTTTCTGCCTTATATCGAGGATGGAACAATCATTCTGGTAGGGGCAACTACTGAAAATCCATCTTTTGAATTAATACCGCCATTGCTTTCAAGGACCCAAGTGATTGTTTTACGTAGACTAAATCACGAAGCGTTAGAAAAAATTTTAATTAGAGCAGAGCGTGAATTTGATAGAAAATTACCCATAACGGAAGATGCAAAAATTAATCTCCTAAATATGGTAGACGGGGACGGAAGATATCTTTTGAACCTTGTCGAAACTATTTTCATGGTTCCTGAGAACAAGCTAATTGATAGAACAAGATTGGTTGAGATTGTACAAAAACGCATGCCGTTATACGACCGAATGCAAGACCAACACTATAACCTTATTAGTGCTTTGCATAAGTCACTACGTAGCTCCGACGTTGATGCTGCCTTGTACTGGTTGGCCAGAATGCTAGCTGGCGGTGAAGATCCAAAATATTTATTACGTCGACTTGTTCGCTTTGCTTCTGAAGATGTCGGGTTGGCAGACCCTAATGCCATTTTACAGGCTATAGCAGGGTGGGAGAGCTATACACGCCTCGGATCGCCAGAAGGCGAATTAGCAATTGCTCAAGTTGTTATATATCTTGCAAGCGCACCTAAATCAAATGCGGTTTATATTGGCTTTGATTCTGCAACAAAAGCTGCAAAACGAACTGGTTCACGAATGCCCCCCAAATGGATTCTGAATCCATCAACTAGTTTGTTAAAAAAACTTGGTTATGGTGAAGGGTATCAATATGACCACGATAATCCTGAAGGATTCGCTGGGCAGAATTGCTTTCCCGAAAATATGAAACGGGAAAAGTATTATAAACCAGTTGGCCGCGGTTTTGAATATGAGGTAAAAAAAAGATTAGCCCAATGGGAAAAAATTCGTGCTAATAAAACAGATGGGTAAAATAAAAATATGTATATGATACTTGCTATCGGGATTGGTGGAGCCTTGGGTGCTCTCTTGCGATATTTTATAACAAGTATGATATTTAACCAGTTTGGAAATCAATTTCCTTGGGGAACGTTAACTGTCAATCTTCTTGGCTGTGCACTACTTGGTTTTTTGATAACGATAGTTTCCAATAGCTGGTCATATTCAGAAGAATTTCGTTCATTTTTTAATATTGGATTGATTGGGGCACTCACGACTTTCTCGGCTCTTTCTATCGAAGTGGTTCTCATGATTGAAAGAGGTAATTGGTTGATGGCGATCAGTTATGTTGTGTTGTCAGTTATTTGTTGTGTTGGGGTCACGATGGTTTCTATGTTTGTAACAAAGAACATTATCTGATGAAGAAGGTATCAAAAATTCTGGTAACTAGTGCAGAGGAAAATATACGGATTGACCGGTGGTTCAAACGTCATTTTCCAACATTAAGTCATAGTTTTATTACAAAACTTGCACGAACCGGGCAGGTACGAGTCGACGGGGCGCGTGTTAAATCATCTACTCGCCTAAAACAGGGACAACTAGTTCGAGTACCCCCTTTAAAAGTAGAAGTGAAAAGTAAAAAACATAGAAATATTCCCGACCTATCAAAGGATCAAATTTCTTTTATACGTTCTCTAGTTATTTATATGGACGATGACATTATTGTCGTAAATAAACCGCCGGGTTTGGCCGTTCAAGGAGGTAGTAAGACGCTGTTTCACTTAGATGGTTTATTGAATGGGCTAAAATTCGGAGGATTAGAAAGACCAAAACTAGTCCATCGGCTAGATAAAGACACCAGCGGTATTATGCTTTTGGCTCGCAATTCATTTTCTGCAGCGCAATTAATCTCCAGCTTTAGAAATCGTGAAATTTCGAAGGTTTATTGGGCCTTAGTCGTTGGTGTTCCAAAGCCTCGACTGGGAGAAATAAATGCACCAATTAGTAAGAAAAAAAAGTTTGGAATTGAAAAAATGAGTGTGGAAAGATGGAATGGAGCTGAAGCAATTTCAGATTTCTCAACTATTGAAACGGCGGGACGGCATGTTTCTTGGTTAGCTTTAAGACCTCATACTGGGCGCACACATCAGCTTCGGGTTCATTGTAGTTTGATTGGAACTCCTATACTCGGCGATTTTAAGTATGGAGGAAGGCAGGCATTCATAGATGGAGTACCCGGCACCCGGAATCTGCATCTTCACGCAAGATCATTAGAATTCAAGCACCCATCTGGGAAAAAAAAATATTTTGTAGCTTCTCTCTCTGAAAAAATGAATCAAACTTGGCAGTTTTTTGGTTTTAATGCTGCAAAGACCTTTGATGCGTTTTCAGAATGGGAAACAAAGGGAAAGATTAAATGCTTGAGCCTTCACGAATAGTAGCCTTCGATTTAGATGGTACCCTTTTGGATAGTGCAAATTCTATAGTCACTGGCGTCTTAGCTTGTTGGAATGCATGTGGTTTTCCGCCGCCCGATCAAGATCACGTCAGAAAGATCATCGGCTTACCTTGGGAGGAATCTATACGGGAATTGTTACCTGAGGCGGGAAAAAAAGAATTTGAAAAAATTAAAGCTTATCATGAAGACGTGGCGAGTGGTGTTAGGGCGGCCCCGCCCCGCCAGGAAAAACTATTTCCGGGGATTTTAGATGCACTCGATAAAATCGAGTTAGCTGGGTATTTATTATCAATAATTACTAGCCGTTCCTCAGGGCGACTACAGCAATTATTAGACAAAAATGGAATTGGTGGGCGATTTGTTACTTTAAAAACAACTGATGATGGTCCTGGAAAACCAAGCCCCTTTTTGATGAACCAGATATTAGACGAGTTTGGTATAGATAAGGAAAATGCAGTAATGGTTGGAGATACAACATTCGACATTTTGATGGCTCGTAATGCCGGCACATCTGCTATTGGGGTAACGTGGGGCGTGCATGATATTAAAGAGTTATTAGACGCAGGGGCCGACACAATTGTTGATAATATTTCCCATCTTCCCAAATCAATAAATCAAATTTTGCGTTGAAAGTTTATAGATCAACCCTGATATTATGGAAAAATTTTACAAAAACGTTTCTATTTCTGAGTACCATAGCGGTTGGATTGTTTCTTTAGATGAGAAAACCCTTAAAACACCTCAGAATAATAAATTGATATTGCCAACTGAAAATCTCGCAGCAGCTATATTAAATGAGTGGAATACACAAGATACTGAAGTTGACCCTATGAATATGCCGTTAACGCGCCTAGCTAACACCACGATAGATAAAACGCAGGAGAAACGTAAAAAAACCATTGAAGAAATTTGTAGTTATGCGCATACCGATGCAGTTTGTTACCAAATTGAAGAACCCAAAGATCTTTTTGAGAGACAAGAGGCCGAATGGGTACCATTACTAGAATGGCTACACCAGGAATGGAGTATTAAGCTTTTGATAACAAAAGGCATCACGCAAATTGAACAGACAAAAGAAACTATTGAGAGGGTGCTAGGTGTTGTCTCTACTTATAACGATTTTGGTTTGACTTCTCTTTACGCTTTGACTGACGTTTGTGGTTCATTTGTGATAGCTCTCGCTGTAATGGAAGAAAAAATAGATATAGAACGCGCTCTATGTTGTACGACACTAGAACAGCAATATCAAATGAGTTTATGGGGCAAAGATCCCGCTATTTTATGTCAACATAATGAGCTTAGAGATGAAATTTCAAATGCTTATCAATTTCATATTTTGTCATCTGTTTCTGGAAGTATAAAAATTTAAATAAGGTAATTTTTGGTTTTTATTGCGCCTTAGCTACTGTTATTAGTGTGTGAACCAAAAATGGAATAAAAATGATCTTTGAGACTTTGCGCCACCTCTGAGATATCGGCTTGTACTCCTAAATCTGATAGAGAAGTTACCCCATATTTTTTAACGCCGCATGGAATAATACCTGAATAATGTTCTAAATTAGGGTCTATATTAATAGAAATTCCATGATAGCTGACCCATTGCCGAACACGAACCCCAATCGCGGCAATTTTTGCTTCTAATGGGGGTTTTTTTTGGCCGGGGTTCATTATAATCCAAATACCGACACGGCCCTTCCTTCTATGGCCAATAATATTGAATTCAGCTAGCGCATTAATAATCCACTGCTCTAAATCAAATATGTATTTCCGAATATCTTTTTCTCTTTTTTTGAGATCAAGCATTAGGTAACAAATGAGTTGGCCGGGACCATGATAGGTCGCTCGACCACCCCTACCGGTGTGAAATACCGGGAAACGGCTGGGTTCTAATACTTCTGATTTTTCAGCTCTAGTACCCAGGGTATATATGGAGGGGTGTTGTAGTAACCATAGTTGTTGGGGTGCCTTATGATCCCTGATCTCAGAAACAATTTTTTCCATTTCAATGACAGAGGATCTATAATCTGTCAGAGTGGTCAACGTTTCTTTGCAATTTACATAATTTTTTAACATTTTATCGGTTGGTCTTGCGATAGTGCCGGCAATTTGGTATCTCCCGAGACAGTATGGATGTCTTGTTGTAGATATTCCAGTTAATTCGCGGTCGTGGCGGAACTGGTAGACGCGCAGCGTTGAGGTCGCTGTGGGAGGAATCCCGTGGAAGTTCGAGTCTTCTCGACCGCACCACTTTTCTGGTCTGTAACTGTTGGATTTAGATCTGAATGATTATAGGCTTTGGTTCACTCGTAACTGTTTAAGCGGCAACATGGGTAAAAATATGTTAGAGCCGAAAGTTAAACCTGAAGGCCTGTCGGTTCGAGCGGACGAATTACTGGGCCTCAGCCCTGAACTCATAAACAGTGTAAGAGATTCCCTTCGAGAACAAAATCAAACTCGAGCTAAAATGATAGTTGCTTCACTTCGGGCTTCAGAATTTGCTGATCTGCTGCAACTCTTGAGCCCTAATCTTAGAAGACGTCTTATAGAATGCATGGGAACCGACTTTGATCCACAAGTTTTAGCCGAGCTTGAAGGAGATATACAGGAGGAGATATCTGAACAGCTTGGGCCTGTCTCATTAGCTAACATGATCATCCGTTTAGATATAGATGATGCACTAGAACTCATTATAACTCTGAGAAAAGATAGGCAACGGGAAATACTAAAACAACTTCCTTCTGAACTTAGAAACCTTGTTGAGGTAGGCTTAGCTTTCCCTAAAGATAGTGCTGGTCGTCTTATGGGACGTGAGTTTGTTGCTGTTCCATCTTTCTGGACGGTGGATGACACGATTAAATTTCTGAGGGAAGCCGATAATTTACCTAATGAATTTTATGAAATATTCATTGTAAACCCCCGTCATCGGCCAATTGGAAAAGTATCTTTAAGTAATATTCTCAGAAATGAAAAGCCAACTAAGATAAGCAGTATAATGCTATCAGAAATTGTAACAGTTCCAGCTATAATGGATCAGGAAGAGGTTGCTTTTGTTTTTTCTCAGAAAGATTTAGTGTCTGTTCCGGTAGTTGACGAGTCCTACCGCCTCATTGGGGTTATTACCGTTGATGATGTACTTGATGTCATACAGGAAGAAGCCGAAGAAGATATTATGCGGTTAGGTGGGGTTAAAAGTGATGACCTTTATTCTGCGGCTTTTCAAACTGGGAGGTCCCGATTTTCTTGGCTCTTTCTCAATTTGATAACGGCGATTGTTGTTTCAATTGTGATAGGCATTTTCGAATCCACACTGGAGCAAATTGTAATGCTCGCCGTATTGATGCCTATAGTAGCGTCAATGGGAGGAAATGCCGGAACACAGACAATGACCGTAGCAGTGAGAGCTCTTGCGACCAAAGAGTTATCCGATACGAATGCTATGAGAGTTATGGGGAAAGAATTTTTAGTCGGTGTCTATAATGGAATTCTTTTTGCGACCTTGGTTGGTGGAGTGGCATGGTTCTGGACTAATTCTTTGAAGATTGGAGGTGTTATGGCTGTGGCAATGATGATAACATTAATTATGGCGGCACTTTCTGGCATGACAATTCCTCTTATTTTACAAAGAGCAGGAACTGACCCCGCTATTGCATCAGGTGTTGTCCTGACCACGATAACCGATATTATAGCTTTTGGTGTGTTCCTTGGATTTGCTACTTTGCTTCTGCTCTAAGTTTTACAAGCAATTGTCTGGGCCGTTATTTTGAAAATTAATCATTTAATTGCCTCGTTATCCATAATTATGGGTGTGGTTCTTTTTTTTACTCCCCCACCAGGTGACATTGCTCCGGTTGTGATGCGAACGGCTGGTGTTGTTATCATAGCGGTGAGTTTGTTTGCGACGGCGGTTATCCCCGAGTTTCTAGGCGGGTTAATATTTTTCTTTTTGTGTGTCATCCTCACGATAGCACCTCCCGATATTGTTTTTTCAGGTTTTTTTTCTGGGGCAGTTTGGCTTGTACTCGGAGGGATGATTATTGGCATTGGCATAGAGGTGTCGGGTCTAGGCGCACGCTTGGCAGGAAAATTAGAACGTGTCTTTGGCGGAAATTATTTTAAGTTGATATGTGGTACGGTTCTACTGATGTTGGTGTTGGCTTTTTTAGTACCTTCGGCGGTTGGTCGGGTTACCATGATGTTACCGGTTGTTCTTGCCTTGGCAAGTCGTCTTGGTTTTAAAGAAGGTAGCAATGGCAGGGCCGGCCTCATACTCTCAGTTGGTATGGGAACGTTGATAACGCCATTCTCGATTTTGCCTGCGAATGTTCCAAACGTTGTTTTATCTGGTGCAGCAGAGGCTGTATACGGTATCCAGTTTTCTTATACGGACTGGTTTCTCCTGCACTTTCCTGTTCTCGGTGTTATAGGTTTTATTGGTCTTCCTATCGCTATTTATTTTCTCTTTCCTGATAAAATTGAGAAGCGTTTAATAAAAGAACCCGAAGTATCACAGCCATGGTCATTTAACGAGAAAAAGCTTTTAGTTCTTTTATTTATTACACTCGGTCTATGGGCGACAGATAACTTACACGGTATTTCTCCCGCATGGGTTTCTCTTGGCGCAGGTATTGTCTGTTCGTTGCCCGTAGTAGGGGTTTTACCAGCAGGACAAGTGATGTCTAAAATAAATTTTGGTCCGATTATATTTCTTGCATCAGTTATCGGTATGGGGGCTGTAGTAACGCAGACAGGACTCGGTGAAAGCTTGGCACATTTTCTTATATCGAAGGTCGATTTAACAGAGGGGACGGGTCTGAAGAAATTTTATTCTGTTATTGGATTGGGGTGGTTTTTACAGTTATTTACTACGTTGCCGGGACAACCAGCGATTATGACGGCAGTATCTGAACCGATAGCTTTAGCTACAGGTTGGTCTTTGCCAACCGTGTTAATGGCACAGGTGCCCGCATGGGCAATGGTTATTTTTCCATACCAGGCGCCTGTACTTGTTATTACAAGAG
>PBFH01000045.1 GCA_002719885.1 Rhodospirillaceae bacterium
GAAGAAAGAAGAAACAGATTTAGAATATTGGTTTGTATTGATGGCTCTCCAGAATCCATGCGGGGCATTAAAGAAGCTAGAGAAATCAAGCCATCCGAATATTGTGATATAATCCTTCTTTATGTGCGATCTATTGATCAGGATTTGCGGACCGGGGGTCTTCAAATGAAGATTGCTAGGGAGAACATGCTTGAGTGGGGCATGGAACTCCCAGGAATAGGATATCTTAAAGAAGGCCTGTCCATGTTGGTAAACGAACAGGACCTGAAAACTACCTGGCAGACTGCTTCAAGTCATACAGATAGCTGGGGTGACCCAGTAGGTGATAACAAAGTAGAATATAGGCATCCTGACGGAAGATCTATTGTTCTAAAATTAAAAACAGCCCCTGACCCGGCTAGTGGAATATTGGATCAATATGAACTTGGTCCTTATAATCTGATAATTATGGGTGCTCCAAAAAGATGGCGGAATGAATTCGGAGCTTTTTTTGGTGCACCTGTTGCGCAGAAAGTTGCAACGTTATCCCCCTGTTCGGTTCTTCTTAGCCGAACTGATAAAGAAGGCGATGAGCCAAATGGAAAAAATCATCTAATTTGTATCAGCATGAGCAAGCATTCAATCGATGCTATGCAAAGGGATGCCGTCTTAGCTTATAATTGTGGGCATTCCATCTCACTTTATACCGTTATCAATCAAAAATCTGAATTAGCTGACGCGGAGAGAGTATTGT
Source organism: Rhodospirillaceae bacterium (assembly GCA_002719885.1). Taxonomy (GTDB): domain Bacteria; phylum Pseudomonadota; class Alphaproteobacteria; order MPNO01; family UBA2964; genus UBA2964. Next base: position 734 of record PBFH01000045.1, read on the forward strand.
ATCAAGCGAGAGAGAACCTATCCAAAATTGGAGTGGAGATACAAGATGTTGATATAGGGATAGGTGATCCGGTGACCGAAATAATCAAAAAAGGTAGTAGTTATTATTTAATTTCTGTAGCCGCGTCTTCCAAGAAGTGGTACAAGCGATTTTTTACCACCGGCGTAGCCTTTAATGTAATGGCTGCGTCTGATAAAACGGTTTTAAACATTCGTTAGATTATAAATCAAATGACAATTTTCAAGGGTTGGGAAATTTCGCGTAATATAAGTTTTGAACGCACTGCGTTGTTATTCATTGTTATCTGCGTTTTTAGCCTTTACGCGCTCGTTTTATCTCAACCTACTTCTGCTAGTATTAAGTTCGAGCGGCTGACTAAGAAGAATGCAGATCCTACTGATGATTTAAAAAAAATCTTCGCTAAAATTGGTTATCAATTAAATTCTGTTCGGGCCCATCGCCAAGTGCCAAGGATTTTCTTGGCTAGTGTTCCAAAAGACTTTGCTGACCTTCGTAAACCTAGCGAACGCAAAACACTTTTTATAATGATGACGTTACCGTTAGTTTTAAATGTAAATGAGAAAATTTTGCTGGATCGAGCAAATTTAAAAAGGCTGGAGTTAAAAAAAGCTACTGGCCAAGCTCTTACAAAAATCGACAGAAACTTACTAAAAAAACTTTCCAATAGATATGGTGTAGTTGGCTTAAATATTGGTGGGCTTTTAAAACGCGCTGATATTATTCCCCCTTCATTGGCTTTGGCACAATCTGCTGAAGAAAGTGGTTGGGGAACCTCCCGATTTGCGCATGAAGGAAATGCTCTTTTTGGACAGAGGACTTGGCAAAGCGCAGAGGGCCTCGTGCCTAAAAAGCGAGAAGAGGGGAAAAAGTTTAAAATACGGACCTTTGGTGATTTATTGGAGGGTGTTAGGGCGTATGCTTTGAATCTGAATACAAACCCCTTTTATAAAAATTTTCGCGCAATGCGCGCAAAAATGCGCCAATCTGATCAGGGAAAAATAGATAGCGTTAAGTTAGCTCAAACCTTGTTGCGATATTCTGAACGTGGTCCCGATTATATCGCGACAATTCGAAATATAATTCGTGTTAATAATTTTACTATTTTTGATGAGGTGAAGCTCCTAGACAAAGGTTCTAGATCACCACTTACATTACAAAAAATAAATACTGTCCCAGATGCTTAGTTCAAGGATCTTGGGACTAAAAATTGCATTCCTAACCAACGCCAACGACCGCCCTTTTCAGGAAATGTACAATTAATCCTCGTGCGACCGGGTGGAAATGCCCTAGTTCCTCTGACCTCGACTCGCGTTTTCCCTAGAATTTCTATGCGCATTTTATCTTTATGGCTTCCATAACACGCCAATTGAGAAATTCGGTTCATTAATTTTCTCTGAAGGGAAAAACCAAATATTGGCGGGTTATTTGGCCCTCTAAGATACGGGTCTTCTGGTGTTAAATCGGCTATTCGTAAGGGCAGCGCCCTTATTGCCAAGCGAAGTCTTTTTAGGTCCCCATAAGATTCATTAAATGTAAAGCGCGGCAGATACATAAAATTTGAATGTTGATATATTACACCTGAGTGTTGTCCAAATCCCACCGTAAAGCCGGAATCACGGCTTACTTTTTCTACTTCTAGACTGAATTCACCGTAAGGATATGCAATCATGCTAGGAATTTTTCCGAGTTCTTTTTTAAATCTAATATTTGATTTTTTTAATTCAAAAACATTTCTATGCATAGAAGCTTCTGGCATGTGTAGATGACTAGCTGTTTGACTTCCAATATTGGCCCCACCTTTTACAAGTTCGCGTAATTGACTCCATGACATGTAGCCGGGAGCCCCTTTATCAAGAGCATCTGTCGCCACAAAGATGGTATATGGAAAATTGTTTTTCAAAAGCAAAGGTGCTCCTATCTTATAAAAAGATAAGTAAGCATCATCGATACTTATTCCTATAGTTTTAGGAGGCAACGGTTTTCCATTTCGAACCGCGGCAATAATTCTTGGGATTGGAGTTACATTATAATTATTAATTTTTAGCTCTGATAAATGAGTTTTAAACTGCTTAACGGTAATATTGGTGGTGGGATATTTATTTTCTCCAAACCGATGATACATTAGAATAACAGCAGAATCAGTGGCAAATGCTTTAAAAGGGATAATTACTGAGAAAAGTAGGTTGGCAATTATAAAAATATAAATTCTGCTGTTTCGCGATTTAATTTTCATATTTTTTTACTTCATATTCAATATTTATGGCTCTAGTTTTAAATTTTAGAAAATACTTTATGAAAAATTTAATCCTAATTCATAATGCTTCTTGGAATATCTGTATCGCTTATTAAAGCAAACTCTCGAGCATTAAATAGTTGATAATGCCACCATTCATTGCGATAAAAATCCCATCCAGCTAAAGTCATTATCCCAAGCAGAGTCAATCTATTTTGTTGGGCGATTTTGGAGATTTCGGTGTTCCCATGGTGCGATTTGGTTGTAAAGTCGTCAAAACCTGTTCCCATTTCAAGGGGAGTCCCATTCAAATCAATCAGGGTAAGGTCAATAGCGACACCTCGCGAGTGTGGCGAGCCTTTTTTGGGGTTTGCCAGAAAATTGGGATCGGGCGTATGATTCCACAGAACCCATTGAGCCTCCGATGGTCGAAAGGCATCGTATATAAGCAGGCGGTATCCAATATTAGCTGCATATTCTATGGCCTTCAAAAGGGCCAAGGATGCATCCTGATGCAAATAACAAATAGCATTTTTATAAACCATCTTTTCGGTGAAATTTTCCGCCGTCGCATAGGTAAGAGAAATATCTACATCAAAGGTTGGTTTTTTAATTTCAACGAGTTTCATTGGGTTTGGATCTTTCGAAATGCTGATAAAATTTAACTCTTTTTAAAATTGTACGAAGCAAATTATGAAAATTCTAGGAATAGATTCGACACTTGGTTTTTGTTCGGCGGCAGTTTTGGATCAGAATAACTCTTCAAAATGTTTTAACCTTGAGTTTGAAGGTCATTCAGAAATGTTAATTCCAATAATACAAAAAGTGATGGAAGAGGCCGATCTACCATTTCACGAACTCAACTTGATAGCAGTAACAGTAGGACCAGGCTCATTTACCGGACTACGAGCGGGTTTGTCCGCAGCAAAGGGTTTAGGTTTAGCTCTAGATATACCTGTACATGGTGTCACAACCCTTGAGGCCGTGGCATTTGGAGCTAGAAGCAAATCTTTAAATAAGGGGTCTCGAAACATTGCAGTGGCCCTTGATACAAAACGTGATGAGATCTATTTTCAGAATTTTAATGCAGAGTCTATCGCAAAAGATAAAGCTATAGCCGGTTCTGTTAAAGATATTATTGAATTATTACCTCTTGGCCCACTTAGTCTTTGTGGCGACGCAGCTGAAAGGCTTTTTGCGAATGTTCCGGTATCAAGAGTGAAAAATATAAATTGTTTAAATAATATTGGTACGCCAAATGCAAAATATGTCGCAAAAATTGCAGTGGATCGTATGGAAAATCCTCTTAGTGCAAGTCCTCTCTATATTAACCCTGCGGCTACAAAGCAGCCGAAAGACAAAAATATCACAAGACCGTGGAAATAACTGATAACATCGAAACATTGCGGGAAGTAGACATTGAAATTGTATCTAAAATACACAAAGCCTGTTTTTTTGAAGGCTGGAGCCCGAACGTTATTAGAAAAATTTTAAATACAAGTGGTGCTTTTGGTATGGTAGCTCGGCATCAGACTTCCAAATCCATTATCGGATTTGCTATTGCACGAATTGCTGCAGACGAGTGTGAATTGCTATCCCTCGGGGTCGCTTCAGAGAATCGGGCTAACGGCGCTGGTGGAAATCTCCTCAGCGCTGTCATAATTCGTGCAATGGCAGAGAGAGCAAGATGGTTATTTTTAGAGGTTGCCGAAGATAATTATGTTGCGCTGAAATTATATGCAGCCCAAGGTTTAAAAAGGGTGGGTCAACGACTTAACTATTATGAAAATCCCGATGGTTCTAGAACCAATGCGATAACTATGCGCTGTACTTTGCCCTATTAGAACTGAACAATTATCTAGTTCTTTTGCATAATAAGGTGGTGAATGGACGAAGTGCTATATGATCCTTTATCTTCTTCACGTTGAATGCTTAATACAGCGTGCCCAAGTTCCCTAATGGATGCTGGAACACTTTGAATTGCTTCTTCTCCCGCAAGACGGATTGTAGCAATTGCTCCCGATTGTAATTTATCTATAAACAAACGCGTTTTTACGAAGGTCATCGGGCAGACCTCCTCTGAGATATCAAGAAAATTGCCTTGGTTTTTTTTCATCTTCAAATTTGATTAAAAAAGTACTGTCAACTAAATTTTGTATAATATAATGGGTAATTGTGACTGGCCAATAGTTTATCTAATATCTTATAAGTAAGTAATTTTTAAATTTTGACTTAAAATTGCTATATTGTGCACAATAATTTGGAAATAGTTAGCTCAAATGAATACACAAATATCCAGCATTGAAGCGGCATGTATTGAGAAAGGTATGAAAATGACCGAACAGCGTCGTGTAATTGCGCGAGTTCTATCAGATTCGACCGATCATCCCGATGTGGAGGGAGTTTATCAACGTGCTTCGAGCATTGATCCCAAAATTAGTATTGCCACGGTGTATAGAACGTTAAGATTGTTTGATATCGCAAATATTATAGAAAGGCTTGATTTTGGAGACGGCCGTGCCCGCTATGAAGTTGCAACAGAGGACTCACATCACCATCATTTAATTGATGTGAAAACAGGTGATGTTCTGGAGTTTGAGAACGAAGATTTAGAAAACATTAAAAAACAAATTGCTAAAGACTTGGGATATAAACTAGTTGGGGAAAGATTGGAGCTCTATGGAGTTCGGATTGAATCGAAAACATCAGATCCCAATAGAAATCAAGAGGATTAAATTTTCATTCAATCGTCTCATTTTCGATAAAAGTGCACGCATTTTCTAACTGTATTGATTTACTTAGGATCAGATGGTTTGTAAGCGTGAGGGATGAATTTTTGGTTGAATGCTAGTTAATTTTTATTTTCTCAAAACTATCTGTACGCGCAATCTCTCTGGTTGGTTAGCTCTGACGCCTGAAGAGATTGTGCCTGCCCAATCCCCCCCCTCGCTACAGACTTTTTACCTGGAAATGGGTGCAAAACCTTCAGATAAGATGCCAAATCTGCGTTTAGATTGTGATAAATTTGATGATGTTTTGATCCTTTACTTCCTATGTGTAAGGATCAAACTGATTTACCTTGTGGTGGTGTTGGAACTTATAGAATTTTGCGAGGAAACACTGCCATGAAAAGGAAAGGGTTTTATTCCGCCAATGAATTTATCTTATCCCTTTATTTAGAACAGAAGGTAAAATTATGGAGATAGGGTGGTCTTGCGTTGATCCTGCCTATCGAACAAAATCTACAACGCAGTTGTAATGGCGCGCTATTGGTGCTTTTGCTCAACATTATCAAATTAAAGCCTTATTTAGTTGTTCTAGTTTTAAGGTGATAGAGCCGGATAATTTGAAAGTACCATTTTCATATCTTTATCATCATCTCGTACCTATAGAAATAAGGCCCATCGCAATTTCTGTGAGGTTTTTAAGTTAAATTAGGAACCCGTCGAGGATATCGGGCCTCGCCCTGCTTGGAGGGGGTTACCGCCTTTAATTAAGGGATATCTTAAGCTTGGTGGGTTTGTCGGTGGTGGAACAGTGGTTGACCCCTAGTTTAATACGGCTGATATTTCGATAATTGTTAAAGCCAAACTAATAACTGATAAATACTGTCTTTATTATGAGTGCCCTGCAAGCTGGCCAAGTGTTAGATAAAAGGTTGAGTTCGTCTATTAGGGCGGCTTGCCGTCTTTGTCTATATATTTTGTTTACTTTGGCTATTCTGCCTCTGCAAATTTTGGCCGTGTTATCGAGTACGAAACTTAAAACCTATATTCCTGTTTTTTATCACAAACTTTGCATCCGTATCTTTGGAATTAAGGTGCGAGTGCACGGTAAAAACGCTAAAAAAACTCCCGTTCTTTATGTTTCTAATCATGTGAGTTATTCGGATATAAGTATATTAGGATCTCTATTAGAGGCGTCCTTTGTTTCGAAGGCAGAAGTATCAAGATGGCCTCTCTTTGGTCAGTTAGCTAAGCTGAATAGGACGGTTTTTATTCAACGGAGGCGCTCCTTTGCTGCCGATCAAAGGGATCATTTAAGTCGGCGTCTAGCTGATGGTGATAATCTGATTTTATTTCCGGAGGGCACCAGTGCTGACGGCGTGCACATTTTACCTTTCAAAAGCACGCTTTTTTCAGTTGCGTCACAAAATGAACATTCTAAGACTTTATTTATTCAGCCGGTTTCTATTTCATACACATGTCTCGATGGTATCCCGATCAGCCGTGTTCTTTTACCATATATTGCGTGGTATGGTAAAATGAAGTTAGTTTCCCATCTTTTCACATTTCTTGGGTTAGGCAGGGTAACAGTAGATGTCAAATTTCATACCCCAATTTTTAGCTCGCAATTTAAGGACCGAAAAGAAATAGCAGAATATTGTCAAAGGATAATATCTGCTGGTGCAAATCGCTCTAGCTATGGTCGCAGGTAAAAGTTTCATGTTTATTCTCATATTAAAGTCATACATAGACAAAACTACATTTCTTGACTAATTGCCGCACATTGTTAGTGTCGGCTTGGTTGCGGTGAGAATTAAAAATTAGATTAGGGTTTTGAATAGCCGCACATATTTTCGGATTGTATATTGGCAAAGAAGGTATTTATCAAAAGCTACGGCTGTCAGATGAACGTTTATGACTCTACCCGAATGGAAGATGTCATGAAACAGGATGGCTATGTCTCGACCTCTAATATTAGTGATGCAGATTTGGTTGTTCTAAATCCCTGCCATATTCGTGAAAAAGCGGCAGAAAAGTTATACTCTGAACTTGGTCGTTTGCAGCGAGATAAAACCCCAAAACCCATGATTGCTGTCGCGGGTTGTGTAGCTCAGGCAGAGCAGGAAGAAATTGCTAGGCGGGCACCCTATGTGGATATCATTGTGGGGCCACAAAGTTATCATAGATTACCAAAACTTGTTGCAGATATAGAGGCTTCTAAAGTAAAGGGAGACCGAAAACGATCTATTGATATTGATTTTCCTCTTGAGTCAAAATTCGACTTATTGCCGCCTGTGCAGGCAAGAAGCGTATCGGCTTTTTTAACAATACAAGAAGGATGTGATAAATTTTGTTCCTTTTGTGTGGTTCCTTATACTCGTGGCGCGGAATTTTCTCGTCCCGTTGATAGTGTTTTGCAAGAGGCAAAAAAATTAATGGGAGACGGTGCGTCCGAGGTTACTTTATTAGGTCAGAATGTTAATGCTTATAGTGGTGATACCAAAGGTCTAGCGGGATTAATCAGAAAACTTTCTCAGATCAGAGGGCTCGAGAGGATTAGGTATACGACTTCACATCCTAGAGATATGGACAAAGAATTAATTGCTGCCCATGGTGAAATCACTCAACTCATGCCTTATTTACATTTGCCAATACAATCGGGTTCAGATGATCTGCTGAAGAAGATGAACCGACAACACACAGCCGAAGATTATTTGAAGGTTATAGAGGCGGTTCGGGATGTTCGACCAGATATAGCTTTATCCTCTGATTTTATAATTGGGCACCCTGGAGAAAGTGAGAGAGACTTTGAACAAACTCTGCAATTGATCGAAACTGTAGGTTTTGCTCAAGCTTATTCTTTCAAATATAGCCCTAGGCCTGGAACTCCTGCATCAACTATAAGTGAACAGGTTCCTGAGGATATAAAATCTGTGCGTCTTGAAATTTTGCAAAATTTATTAAACAAGCAACAGAGAGAATTTAATACCCGGTTTTTGGGTCAATCAGTGCCTGTTCTTTTTGACAGAAAAGGTAAACTACCTGGTCAGATCGCTGGACGCAGCCCGCACATGCAAGCGGTGCATGTCAACTGCAAAGAATCTGAGGAAGTTGATAAATACTTTGGCAGGACTGTAAATGTCCGTATTACTGGGGCTTTTAGAAAGTCTCTTACGGGCACTATAGAACATACAGCCCTTTAGATGAAAATTTAATAGGAGATAGTACAAGCTTGAACACGAATTTTTCGATTAAAAGCCCAATTAATTCCTCGGAGCAAATAGTGGGGGATAAAAATGTTTTGTGGTTTTCTGATAATAGATTGTTACCGTTACTATTTGGCGAACACGATAAGTTCATTGCCAGGATAGAAGAGAGCTTGAATCTCCGGATTTCGTCAAGAGGTAACAGAATTTCGATTGTTGGTGAAAAATCTGCTGTTGCACTGGCAACCACAACACTTCGCACCTTGTATCAGAGATTAGAAAAAAACCTTTCTGTAGATAATGCGGAGGTTGATGCAGCAATTCGATTGGCCAGTGATGAAAGGTCCACTGATAAAAAATATTCTATTTTGAAAGAAGACATTTCCATTCGGACGCCTAAAGCTATTCATATGCCAAGATCAGTTGGACAAGTGGAATATATGCATTCACTTGCCGAAAAACAGATGATTTTTGGACTTGGTCCTGCTGGAACTGGAAAAACATATCTAGCAGTAGCTATGGCAGTTGCAATGTTGATTGGCGGCGAAGTTGATCGCATAATTCTTTCACGCCCAGCAGTAGAGGCAGGAGAAAGGCTTGGATTTCTTCCTGGCGATCTGAAAGAAAAAATCGACCCATATTTGGCCCCCCTCTTTGATGCACTTCATGATATGCTGCCAGCTAATCAAGTTATGAATCGTTTGGGTTCAGGAGAAATTGAAGTTGCGCCTCTGGCATTTATGCGCGGCCGCACTTTGTCGCATTCTTGTGTTATACTCGATGAAGGCCAAAATGCGACAAAAACACAAATGAAAATGTTTCTGACGCGAATTGGGGAGGACTCTAAAATGATTATAACAGGTGATCCTAGTCAGGTGGACCTTCCATCAGGAGTGGCTTCTGGTTTAAATCATGCCGTCCACCTTTTGAAAGAAGTGGAGGGGGTAAGTGTTGTTCGTTTTGGGAGTGAAGATGTGGTTAGAAGTAGGCTGGTTGCTAATATTGTACGAGCTTATGAAAGTGACGAGGAACAAAAGGGATAAATTTGAGGGATAGAGTTGAACAAAATATCATCAGAATCGATGTCAATTAATCTCGAAATAAGGCATAAAAATTGGATCAATTTGGTGAGAGACCCCAAAGAATTGTGCCTTTCTGCTGCACGTGCAGCTCTTAAATCTGTGGGTGTTAGTGGTCAGAATATAGAAATTGGAGTAATTTTAGCTGATAATAAATTTGTGCAAATATTGAATCAAAAATGGCTTGGTAAGGATTATCCGACAAATGTATTAGCTTTTCCCAATCAGGAGCGCCATGACGACTCAAGTCGATTAAATTTATTAGGTGATATTGTAATAGCGTTTGGTGTGGTCAAACAGGAGGCTAAAGATCAAAAAAAAACTATCTCTGATCATGTGGCCCATATGATTGTACATGGCACTCTTCACCTTCTAGGCTATGATCATATTTCTGAAAAGTCGGCCGTCGAGATGGAACTTCTTGAGATAAATGCGCTATCGGGGATTAATATAGCCGACCCCTATTTCTCAAATTAACCCTTGTCATGAAAAATAACGCGAATAAATCTTATTTAAAAAAATTATCAATCCATGATGAACAGCCTCAGAGGCTTGGTATTCGCGGATGGTTGCGTCGTTTATTCGGCTTAAGAAATGAGGCAGATATCCGCGGAACTATCGAAGAGCTTATCGAGCAAGAGGAAACCGGCGAAATACCAGCCTCTAAAGACGAATTGGTTTTGCTGCGCAATATATTGAATCTACATGGTTTGACAGTTTATGACATTATGATCCCTCGAGCCGATATTGTTGCTGTCGATCTGGGGACCTCTTTGACGGATCTTGTTCGAATCATGAGTGAAGAGGCTCATTCGCGTATACCCGTCTACCGTGAGACACTTGATGATATCGCTGGTATGGTTCACATCAAGGATTTACTCGCATGTTGGAATAGTGAAAGCAAAGTAATTTTAAGTGATATTGTCCGCTCAGTTTTATTCGTAGCCCCTTCCATGCCGATTCTCGAACTGCTTCTTCAGATGCGTGTAAGTAGATTACATTTGGCGCTTGTGGTCGACGAATTTGGGGGCATCGACGGTATGGTAACTATTGAAGATCTTGTTGAAGAGATTGTAGGGGAAATCGAGGATGAGCATGATGAAGATTACACACCTCGAATGATAGAGCGATCAGATGGGACATTGGAAGCCGATGCAAGAGTTCCAATAAAAGATTTCGAAGACCGTTTAGGGGAATTTCTTTCTATTGAAGAAAGAGAAGAAGACATTGATACGCTTGGGGGGCTGGTTTTCTTTTTGGCAGGACGAGTTCCGTCTCGAGGTGAAATGATACCGCATGCTTCAGGGTTTGATTTTGAAGTATTGGACGCAGATCCACGGCGCATCCGCCGAATAAGAATTTGCCAACCTATAAATAATAAAAATAATTGAGTAATTTTTCTTCTGAATTTTCGATGAAACAAAAAAATTGGATTTTTGTTTTATCGCTAAAAGTCGGGAAAGCTAGTAGTTGGCGCAGATGCAGTATAGCAATTTCAGCAGGTATTTTGTCCGCCTGTGCATTGCCACCACTGCATTTAATGCCGATGCTTTTTATCTCTTTTCCGTGTCTGATTTGGTTGGTTGATGGTGCATCTAGTTGTCGACGGGCTTTTCTGGATGGTTGGTGTTTCGGTTTAGGACATTTTCTGGCAGGATTATATTGGATAACCTTCTCTCTAACCATTGATCAAAACTTTTTTTGGTTAATTCCTTTTTCTTTGCTGGGCATTCCGGCAGTACTTGCAATTTATATTGCTTGTGCTGCAGCTTTCTTGCGTTTCGCCCGCAAGGGCCTTGTCAGAATTGCATTGTTCGCGGCTAGTTGGGTATTGTTTGAATGGTTGAGGGGTATTCTTTTTACGGGATTTCCTTGGAATGGTATTGGAGTGGTGTGGGCCAATTCAGAATTGGCTATCCAAATGGTATCTTATATTGGTTTAATTGGTCTTGGGTTTCTTACAGTTTTTGGTGCTAGTTCACTCGCTGCTTTGGCTTATGGAAAATCATTTTTTTCATTTGTCAAATTTATACCTTTTGTAATTTGTTTTTGTGTTGTTTTGATTCCTGGCTATGTGCGTTTAGCTATTACAGAGAATTCAGGGTTTCATAAAGATATTTATCTTCGGGTAGTTCAACCCAATATTCCACAGAGTATTAAATGGTCCAAATCTCATCGCATGAAACACCTCTCTACCTTATTAAATTTATCAAGGCGTCCTTCTGAAGTACCTATAATAATTACAGTTTGGCCGGAGACAGCTTCCCCATTTATTGTTTCTCTGAGCAAAGCCTATAGAAAAGTATTGGGCGGTGTAATGTCAGAAAATGGATTTCTTTTAACTGGCTCCATTCGTCTTAGGACCGGTGGTATCCAAAACCTTCAAATTTGGAACAGCCTTCATGCTATTTCGCCTAAAGGACGGGTCATCATGACCTATGATAAACATCATCTTGTTCCCTTTGGAGAGTTTGTGCCGTTTAGTAACTTTTTGCAAAAACACCTAGGGATAAAAAAAATAACAACCGGTCGCACAGATTTTTCTGCGGGAAATGGGCCAAAAAGTTTTACGTTACCAANAATTCCTTCGTTTAGCCCATCAATATGTTATGAGGTTATTTTTCCTAATAAAGTAGCACANCTGAGAGATCGACCAAAATGGTTTCTAAATATTACAAATGATGCATGGTTNGGGAATAGTTCTGGTCCTTACCAGCATTTTGCATTGGCCCGCATGCGTGCTGTTGAGCAAGGCATACCGCTTGTAAGGGCAGCAAATACCGGAATTTCAGCCATTGTAGACCCGTTTGGTCGCATAATAAAATTTATTCCTTTNGAAAAAAAAGGAGTTATAGATTTTTATTTACCGAAACCAATTGAAGGTGGCACTGTTTATAGCAGGATTGGAGATTGGCCCATCCTTGTATTCATGTTTATTATGGTAGTTTCTTTGGTTCTAAGGTCTAGATAACAAATCACGAATAAATTATATCAGTTAATTTAATATAATTTGCTTTTTGTAATTGGTTGCAGGAGAATCTAGTTTTTAATTTCTACCTCTTGACTGGAAAGTCATTTTGCCACAAAACCCATCACTTAACTTGATTTAATTTGGTCTGCCTTTTTCGTCAACATTGCTTCATATTTTTGTGTTGTCCTAAAGCAGATATTTTATTTATCGTATTCAAGCGCTGACAGGAGGGTATTGACTTGCCTAAAGGCCCCTATCTCTTTACGAGCGAATCTGTCTCAGAAGGNCATCCCGATAAAGTTTCTGATCGGATTTCNGATNCTGTATTAGATACTTATTTNGCNGCTGACCCANTTTCTCGGGTTGCCTGTGANACCCTNTGNACAACCAATCGAATAGTCNTGGGTGGCGAAGTGCGCGGTCCAAGCTCGATAACAAGCGAAGTTTTGGAAAATGTTATACGCAAAGCGGTTAGAGAAATTGGTTACGAACAAGAAGGTTTTCACTGGAAAAAGGCGTTAGTAGAAATTCACTTACATCAACAATCATCTGATATCGCCCAAGGAGTAGACCCTGGAGGCAATAAAGATGAAGGTGCTGGAGACCAAGGTATTATGTTTGGTTATGCATGTTCAGAGACCGAAGAATTGATGCCGGCGCCCATCCAATTTTCGCATGCCATATTGAAGTCATTGGCTGATGCTAGACATGCTGGTGATGCAACGGGGCTTGGTCCAGATTCAAAAAGCCAAGTTACGCTTCAATACGAAAACGGTAAACCTGTAAGAACAACATCGATAGTAGTTTCTACTCAACATGCTGTTGATCTGTCCACTGACAACGTGCGCGAGATTGTTCGTCCACATGTTGTTCAAGCATTACCCGAAGGATGGATGTGCGACGATGATGAGTTTTATGTTAATCCAACGGGGCGCTTTGTGGTAGGCGGCCCCGATGGAGATTGTGGGCTGACGGGGCGAAAAATTATCGTGGACACTTACGGCGGCGCTGCTCCCCACGGTGGCGGAGCATTTTCTGGTAAAGACCCTTCAAAAGTTGATCGTTCTGCGGCATATGCTGCGCGTTATGTGGCCAAAAATGTTGTTGCAGCTGGCCTTGCAGAGCGCTGCGTAATTCAACTTTCTTATGCAATAGGGGTAGCAAGGCCACTATCAGTTTATGTTGACACATACAACACTAATACAGTTGATGAAGAAAAACTGTCGGNGGTCATTCAGGAACTCGTAGATCTTTCACCTCGAGGTATTAGAGAACATTTGAAACTAAGCCAACCAATTTATGCCCGGACATCGGCGTATGGCCATTTTGGCCGCACGCCAGATGAGGAGGGTGGTTTTTCTTGGGAAAAAACCAATTTGGCCGAGGAATTAAGGGGTGCTTTCGGCTGATTGAAAAACGAGCTCTTTATGGGCGGAAAATGGGTCGCCCCTTGCGGAAAGGCCAAAAAGCACTCATCAATGAACTTTTGCCGTCCTTAGAAATATTTTTGCCGAATCAGGAGCCACTATTTTCCCCTTTTAAGCTTTTTTCCGCGCCCGTCCAAGAGGTCTGGTTGGAAATTGGTTTTGGCGCGGGCGAACATCTTGTTAAACAGGCGTTGAAATACCCATCGGTAGGCATAATTGGTTGTGAGCCATACATTAATGGCGTGGCCCAATTATTGAAGAGCGTGGCTGAAAAAGAGATAAGTAATATCAGAGTTTTTCGTGGCGATGCACGTTTACTTCTCCAATCTATTGCTAAAAATAGCATTTCTCGGTGTTTTATTCTTTTTCCAGATCCTTGGCCCAAAACAAGGCACCATAAGAGACGTATTATTGGCCCAAATACAATTCCGCTTTTTTATAAAGTTATGTCAACTGAAGCTGAATTAAGAATAGCAACAGATGTGACAAGCTATAAGGAATGGATTTTAGAACATATATTGTATTCGGACACATTTGATTGGCGTGTGAAAAGAGCAAATGATTGGAGGGTGAGGCCCCCGGATTGGCCNGAGACTCGTTACGAGCAAAAGGCAAAAAAGGCGGGAAGACTATGCAGTTACTTTTTGTTCAAACGTCGGGATTAAATACAAACAGTAAAAGGCTTGCAGAGATTGTCTAATTCGCGATATAAAATTCTTAAAGTTAATTCCTAAGGTTTCTTAATTGAGATAATTTTTGGGAGTGGGCCAATGGCCCACTTTTTTTATTTTTCTTTGTTTCCGGGTTAATTGAGGGAAAAACTAATAGGTGAACNAATTAGTATTAATAATACAAATAAAATTGAGGAAATAATTTATGCCCCGATCCTAAATATAGGTTACGATATTGTGCGTATACAATTTGTGGATAAATCACCAGATACCTTGCAAATCATGATTGAAAGGCAAGATGGTACGCAAATATCGGTTGATGATTGTGGCGTTGTGAGCAGGATGGTTTCAACTTTGCTAGAGGTTAATGCTCCGTTTTTAGAGGACTTTACACTTGAGGTAAGTTCGCCAGGAATTGATCGACCTCTTCTTAAGATTGCTGACTTTGTTCGATTTGAAGGATTTGTGGCGAAGATTGAAACTTTAAGAAAAATGTCAGGGAAGAAAAGTTTCTTGGGTAAAATTTGTAATATTGTTGATGACAAGATCGAATTTGAATGTAACGGAGGGTTGGTAAAACTGGCCTTTGAACAAATTAAAAGTGCATCGCTCGTTATTACAGATGAATTAATTGAGCATTCTCGTCAGCAAACGGGCTTGGGTAGCCGGATGGAGCACTAATATGAATTTAGAAGATGATACATTCATTGGCGCGGGATATGACAGAGGTGAGNTACTGCAAGTTGCAGAGGCTGTGGCGCGNGATAANGGGATAGANTCTGAGGTNGTAGTTGGGGCGATGGAACAGGCAATTCAAAAGGCTGCTAGATCACGTTACGGACAAGAAAATGATGTTCGCGCCGAAATTGATCGGAAAACTGGAGAAATTCAACTAGCTCGCTTTATGGANGTNGCTGACCCTGTCGANAATGAGTCGATAGAAATTTCTATTGATGAAGCAAAACGTTTAAACCCNGACGCCCAAGTTGGCGATTTTTTATCAGAGTCTTTGCCCCCAATAGATTTTGGTCGAATTGCGGCGCAGACTGCTAAGCAGGTTATCGTGCAAAAAGTTCGCGAGGCTGAGCGTTCGCGTCAATACAATGAGTATAAGGACCGCGTAGGTGAAATTGTAAATGGTATCATTAAACGGGCGGAGTTTGGCAATGTGACAGTTGACTTAGGTCGTGCGGAAGCAGTTCTTAGACGAGATGAGATTATACCCCGCGAAACTTTTCGTGCTGGTGATCGTGTGCGTGCATATATTTATGATGTGCGTGAGGAAATGCGAGGCCCACAAATCTTTTTGTCGCGTACCCATCCACAATTTATGGCGGGNCTCTTTAAACAGGANGTACCAGAAATTTATGATGGTATTATAGAGATAAATTCTGTCGCGCGCGATCCGGGGAGCCGCGCTAAAATCTCTGTAATATCGAATGATTCTAGCATTGATCCGGTAGGTGCGTGTGTGGGGATGCGCGGCAGCAGAGTTCAGGCAGTAGTTGGTGAACTTCAAGGTGAGAAAATTGATATCATTCAATTTTCAACTGATCATGCCACCTTTATTGTTAACGGCTTGGCGCCAGCNGAAGTAGAAAAGGTAGTTCTAGATGAAGAGGCAAACCGAATAGAGGTTGTTGTTCCCGACGATCAATTAAGTTTGGCAATTGGGCGCCGGGGCCAAAATGTAAGGTTGGCTTCACAACTGACAGGTTGGGACATTGTAATATTAACAGAGGAAGAAGAATCTGAAAGGCGTCAAGAAGAATTTCGGGCTCGCTCTAAAATGTTTATCGATTATCTCGAAGTTGATGAGGTTTTGGCTCACCTACTTGTAACGGAGGGATTTACATCTGTCGAGGAAGTAGCATTTGTGCCCGTTGAAGACCTNCTTGCAATAGAGGGTTTTGATGAGGAGCTATCCGAAGAGCTGCGTAATAGAGCGCATATATATCTAGCTGAGAAAGAGGAGCAATATGCAAAAAGCATTACCGAACTAGGAATTGAGCAGGATCTTATAAATATTGAAGGGCTTACAAGTGCAATGATCGTTTCCCTTGGTGAGGCCGGAATTAAAACGCGAGATGATCTAGCTGACCTTGCNAATGACGAANTATGTTCTAAAGAGGATGGGTTGCTTCGCGAATATCAATTAACCGAGGATGATGCCAACCGAATTATTATGGAGGCTCGAGCACACTGGTTCACTGATGAGATATCAGAGGGGGAAAAAAAAGAGTCTGACCCTTCTGAGGCAGTTCCTTAGGTTATCCTTATGAAGGTTTACGACCCATGTGTAAGAGGCATAGAGATAACAATCCCAAAAGTGCGTCATATGAGAACAGACGATCTCGTGAGAGGCGCTGCTTTGTAAGTCGAAAAAGCCACCCTTCTTGTGACCTTGTTCGGTTCGTAGTAGCACCTGATAAAAGTATCGTACCCGATCTCGCTGAGCGATTGCCCGGCAGAGGGTTTTGGTTGTTGGCATCTCGTGAAGTGGTAAATACAGCTTGCTCTAAAAATCTTTTTGCTAAAGCAACGGGTTGTGCGGTGACAGTAATGGATAACTTGGCAGATAATATTGAGTCGCAATTATCTCAACGTTGTCTTGATTGGTTAGGAATGGCCCGCCGTTCCGGCGACGCGGTTGCGGGTTATGAAAAAGTTAAGTCTTTTATAAAANGNAATATAGATCCAATCATTTTGTGTGCAAGTGATGCGGCCGACGGGAGCCAAAGCACATTAATAGAGGAAACANACNATGCTTCTGTTATAAATATATTTTCAAGTTCCGAGTTAGGGAAAATATTTGGACGGCAAAAGACGATGTTTGTGGCTCTGAGGCAGAGGAGCTTGGCATCACGTATGATGATAGAAACACGCCGGTTAGAAGGTTTCCGGAATGTGGGGACAGCATAAGGGTTTAAAAAATGAGTGAAAAAAATGAAGATAAAAAGGGTGTATTAAAAGCACGCCCGGGCCGACTTGAACTAAAAAAAACCGTTAATGCAGGTCAAGTGCGCCAAAGTTTTTCACATGGCCGCACTAAATCAGTTGCAGTGGAGGTCCGCAGAAAGCGAACCTTTACTCAGGGTGCTAGCGGTACAATGGAGGAATTAAAAAAACAGGCTNCAGAAAAGTCGGCNGNAACCTCTGNAACTTCCCNAAAAGNAAAAGGNNNCTCTGCCNAAAAAACNGANAANNAAGNGNNNCGAAGCCCNGTAGTTTTAAGAACTTTGACCGAGAAAGAGGCTGCTACNCGCGCCAGNGCACTGGAGGACGCCCGNGGAGATGAAAGNGGTGCTAATGAAATAATAGAGCGGACTTTNGAGGGTGCNGAAGCACGCAGGGCNGCTGCNAANGCGGATGCTGANGCNAAGGAGGCAGAAGCGGCAGCTAAAAAGGNTGAGGAANAAAGGCNTTTAAAAGAAGAACAACGACGGGCAGAAGAAGAAGNGGCGGCTATACGGGCTGCGGAGCANGCTGANAANCTNAAGGAACGNATTTCATCCCGNAAAGCGGNGGTAGACANTNNAGAGGNAGAATCCGAAACNATCGAANAGGAAGGGCGTACAAAAANNAATNTTCAGCGGGTGNCNGAGAAGCGTCCNNCAGCCCGACGAAATGAGCCAAGGCGNCGNGCTGGAAAGTTAACNGTTGCACAAGCANTAAATGATGATGAAAGNGTACGAAGTTTAGCTTCTGTTCGGCGTGCTCGCGAACGCGAACGTCGCAATCTCAAACCAAAGCAACAGGAAAAGGTTAAGGTAGTTCGTGAAGTTGTTGTACCTGAAACAATAACCGTACAAGAGCTTTCTAATCGTATGGCGGAGCGTGGGGTGGAGGTTATCCGGTGTTTGATGAAGTTAGGGATCATGGCAACTCTACAGCAAACTATAGATGCAGATACAGCAGAATTAGTAATATCGGAGTTTGGCCATACCATTAAAAGGGTCAGCGAGGCGGATGTAGAAATCGGTATAAAGGGAGAGGATGATAGCAAAGAATTTTTGAAGGCTCGTGCACCAGTTGTTACAGTAATGGGACACGTTGATCATGGAAAAACTTCTCTTCTTGATGCATTGCGGTTGACTGATGTTGCGAGTGGTGAAGCGGGCGGAATAACCCAGCATATTGGTGCTTATCAGGTAGAAATTGCTTCTGGCGATAAGATTACATTCATTGACACGCCTGGTCATGCTGCCTTTACTGAGATGCGTGCTAGAGGAGCTAATGTTACCGATATTATTATTTTAGTTGTCGCGGCTGACGACGGTATAATGCCACAAACAATTGAGGCCATAGATCATGCAAAAGCTGCCAAAGTACCGATAATTGTTGCAATAAATAAAATTGATAGGCCTAACGCCGATCCAACTCGGGTACGAAATGAGTTGCTCCAACATGAACTTGTTGTTGAGGAAATGGGTGGCGATATATTAGCAATAGAGGTTTCTGCAACTGAAAAAACTAATCTTGATAATCTTGTTGAAGCAATTTCTCTGCAGTCGGAAATCTTAGAGCTTCAAGCTAATCCGGATCGTCCAGGAGAAGGTGTCGTAATAGAGGCAAACATAGAAACTGGTCGTGGTCCTGTTGCAACGATGCTAATTCAGCGCGGCTGTCTTTCCGTGGGTGATATTGTTGTTGCTGGTGCGGAGTGGGGTAAAATTAGAGCACTTTTGGATGATTCTAGGTGTTCAATCAAAATTGCCAACCCTTCTCAGCCAGTAGAGGTTATGGGTTTGAGTGGTGCACCTTTGGCCGGGGAAGAATTTGCCGTAGTGGAAAACGAACAACGAGCACGTGAAATTACTGAATTTCGCCAGCGTCGCAGTCGTGCTCAGAAGTCCACCGCAGCACCGCGGGGTACTTTGGAACAAATGTTTTTAGACATCGAAGCCGGCGATGTTGAAGAACTTGCTTTAATTGTTAAGGCTGACACCCATGGCTCAGTAGAGGCGATTGTTGGTAGCCTTGAAAAAATTGGCAATGAGGAAGTTAAAGCTAGAATACTCCATTCAGGTGTGGGGGGGATTAATGAGTCCGATATCAGTTTAGCGCAGGCTTCAAATGCACTGGTTCTAGGGTTTAATGTTCGCGCGAATTTACAAGCGCGAAATTTTGCCCGAAAGGAGAATGTAAATATTCGCTATTATTCTGTTATCTATAATTTACTCGATGATGTGCGCGATTTTATGGGTGGACTATTGGCGCCAGAAAACAAGGAAACGTTCTTAGGGAATGCAGAAATTCTGGAGGTGTTCAGCATCAGTAAGGTCGGCAAGATCGCTGGGTGTAAGGTTACTGAGGGCCTAGTAAAGCGAGGTGCGGCAGTTAGATTACTGCGAGATGACGTGGTTATTCATGAGGGTAGTTTAGGAACCTTAAAAAGGTTTAAGGATGAAGTGCGTGAGGTGCGTGATGGGATGGAGTGTGGCATGTCCTTTGAAAATTACCAAGATATCAAGGCTGGAGATGTTATTGAGTGTTTTGACGTTGAGGAAATAGCAAGGTCGCTTTAGAGAGGCATGATAGTATAACCCTTTGGAGCCTTTATGACTTATGAACGTAATGGTGGGCGGCACGCTAGAAATGAGAGGACCCAAAGGCAGTTGCGTGTTGGGGAATTGATACGACACTCTTTAGTAGAAATTTTAACGCGCGGTGTGTTGCGGGATCCAGATTTGTCAGGTGTTTCTATTACTGTATCGGAAGTCCGGATAAGTCCAGATTTAAGAAATGCAACGGCATTCGTTATGCCCTTGGGCGGAAAAGACTTACAAAAAATATTAATTGCTCTTAAACGGGCTGCACCATACCTGCGCCGCCTAGTGGGTTCTAAAGTAAAGATGCGGTACATGCCAAATTTGAATTTTGTTGAAGATAGCGCTTTCGATGAAGGAGAAAAAATCACCGCTCTTTTGCGCTCTTCTAAAATTTCTGCGGATATTTTTTCCACTAATGATGAAACTGATACCAGTGAAACCTAGAGATGCGAAAAAACGTTCTATTAAGTCCATCAATGGTTGGATTTCAATCGATAAACCTTCCGGATTAACGGCAACCCAAGTCACAGCAAAGGTTAAACACCATGTCAGGGCTGCAAAGGCTGGACACGCTGGGACACTAGATCCGTTGGCTACGGGTGTTTTACCCATTGCCTTAGGTGAGGCAACGAAGACGGTTTCCTTTGTTATGGGTGGAAGAAAACGTTATACCTTCACAATCGGGTGGGGGTCTGAACGTACGACCGACGATTTGGATGGGGAAATAACTAGGGTAAGTGATTATAGACCTAATAAGAATGAGATACTTAAGGTTTTACCCCAATTTACAGGAAATATAGACCAGGTGCCTCCAAAGTTTTCTGCTGTCAAAATTGGTGGTCATCGCGCATATAATTTGGCACGGGCAGGAGTGGAAATATCATTAAATAAAAGGTGTATTTTTATTGAAAAATTTGCACTTTTGAATCTTCCAAGTGCTGATCTAGCTGTATTTGAGGTCATGTGTGGTAAGGGCACTTATATTAGGAGCCTCGCAAGGGATATCGGGCGGCGTCTTAATACTGCTGCCCATGTCAAAGAGCTTCGTAGAACTCATTGTGGTCCTTTTTCAGAATTGCACTCGATTTCGCTGGAATCTTTGAAGACTCTGGTGCATAGTGCGCCGCCTTCTGCTTATTTGCATTCGGTTGAGACAGCGCTGGACGACATCCCGGCGGTTGTCATAGACCTAAGCCAGGCTGATCACTTAAGGCACGGCCGGCCGATACGGGTGCGAACAAAGGAGGGATGCCCCTGTGTCGATATAGATATGTTGGTAGATGGGGATGTTCTTTGCGCTAAGGCTGGTGGTCAGCTGGTTGCGTTGGCTCGGTTGACGGGTGATGAAATTCGGGCTTTCCGGGTCTTTAACATTTGAAAATTAGGAGAAATCGATGTCGATTACGCAAGAAAGAAAAAGTGAACTCATCAAAGAGTTTAAGCAAAGTGATGGTGATACAGGTTCACCAGAAGTACAAGTTTCGATTCTAACTGAACGAATTAAAAACCTTACAGAGCATCTTAAAGAACATAAAAAGGATCATCATTCTCGTAGAGGTTTGTTGATTATGGTGGGACAGAGGCGCAGTTTACTCGACTATTTAAATCAAAAGGATGAGAACCGGTATCAGGACTTGATCAAGCGTTTGGGCCTGCGGCGATAGGATATTGTATTAAGGAATGTTTGGCTTTTTGGCCGTGGTTGAAAAGTTAAAAGACCCCATCAGGCGTAAAGACGCTAGATGTTAGAATTGGCACTGATAGGCCTTTATAAAGGGTTAGCACACATACGGTGTGGTAATCAGAAAAGAAAAGGAATTTTATAAATGTTTTCCGAACATCGAAAAGAGTTGACTTGGGGGGGGCGTCAGCTCGTCCTAGAAACAGGTAAGCTGGCAAGGCAGGCAGATGGCGCTGTCATGGTTACCTATGGGGACACCATGGTTTTATGTACTGCTGTGGCACAAAAAGAGCCGAAGCCCGGCGTGGATTTTTTCCCACTTACTGTTAATTACCAAGAAAAGACATTTGCTACTGGTAAAATCCCAGGGGGGTTTTTTAAACGAGAGGGACGGCCTAATGAAAAGGAAACCCTAACCTCTCGGTTGATCGACCGACCCATACGGCCACTATTTGCCAAAGGCTTTCAAAATGAGACGCAGGTTATTTGTACTGTGTTAAGTCACGATCTCGAAAATGACCCCGATATTGTCTCCCTAATAGGCGCATCAGCGGCGCTAACAATTTCGGGTATTCCCTTTATGGGTCCAATAGGTGGTGCTCGAGTTGGATATATCAACGGTGATTATGTATTAAACCCCTCGCCTGATGATCTAAAAAACTCAGATCTCGATATGGTTGTTGCTGGCACTCCTGATGCTGTGCTGATGGTTGAGTCAGAAGCTAAGGAATTGTCAGAGGAAACCATGCTCGGGGCGGTAATGTTCGCGCAAAGCGAATTCCAGCCGGTTATTCAAAAAATCATAGAACTAGCAGAGGAATGTGCAAAGGATCCTTGGGTGGTACCCGACCCTGCTCCTGAAAAAACGGAATTAGCGCAAAAAATCATAGACTTAGCCGAAAGCAATATCCGCGAGGCTTATTCAGAAACGGTTAAGCAAACTCGGGTAGAGAAGATAGCAACAGCTAAAGCAGCTGCTATAGAGTCTCTTGATATTGAAGAGGGGTCAGAGAACCTTGTTAATGGTTTACTAAAAGACCTGGAAAAAAGCGTAGTGCGTGGGAATATTCTTGATACTGGCAATAGAATAGATGGACGTGATACCAAGACGGTCCGGCCTATTGTTGCGGAAGTGGGAATTCTCCCGCGGTGCCATGGGAGTGCCCTATTTACCCGAGGAGAAACACAGGCATTATGTGTTGCTACTCTTGGTACAGGGCAGGATGAGCAGATTATTGATGCATTGGAAGGAGAATATCGGGAAAACTTTATGCTTCATTATAATTTTCCACCCTATTCTGTTGGGGAAGCCGGGTTTTTGCGATCTCCCGGGCGAAGAGAAATTGGACATGGAAAGCTTGCTTGGCGAGCGCTTCAGTCGGTACTTCCAAGTAAGGACGATTTCCCTTATACGATGAGGGTAGTTTCTGAAATAACAGAGTCAAATGGATCTTCTTCAATGGCGACAGTCTGTGGTACATCCTTATCCCTAATGGATGCAGGTGTCCCAATCTCTCGTCCCGTTGCTGGAATTGCAATGGGTCTGATCAAAGAGGATCGAGGATTTGCCGTTCTTTCCGATATACTGGGCGATGAAGATCATTTAGGAGATATGGATTTCAAAGTGGCGGGAACATCCGAGGGTGTAACTTCTCTCCAAATGGATATCAAAATTACGGGTATTACAGAGGAGATTATGCAAACCGCTCTTGAGCAGGCTTGTGAAGGTCGCCTCCATATTCTTGGAGAAATGGCGAAGGCACTAGATACGGCCCGATTAGATGTCAGCAATAACGCCCCGCGAATCACAACCTTGTCTGTTCCTAAAGACAAGATTCGTGATGTTATTGGCACTGGTGGAAAGGTAATCCGTGAAATCTGCGAGGTTACTGGAGCCAAGATCGATATTAATGATGACGGTGTCATTAACGTCGCTGCTGTCTCAGCTGAGGCCGGTGATGCAGCTATTAACTGGATTAAGGGCATAGTCGCGGAGCCGGAAGTTGGGGTGATTTATGATGGCAAAGTTGTTAAGGTTGTGGATTTTGGGGCCTTTGTTAATTTTCTTGGTGCTAAGGATGGTTTAGTTCATATCAGTGAACTGGCTTCTCAGCGCGTTGGAAAAGTCACCGATATTGTTAACGAGGGAGACCAGGTTAAAGTTAAAGTTTTGGCGGTTGATAATCGCGGAAAAGTTAAACTTAGCATCAAAGCCGTTGACCAAGAAACTGGTGAAGAGATCAAGAAGGAAAAGGAAGAAACTTCCGATGCCGAATAATTTTTTATTACCAGGACTGGTCAATCCAAATAGAGTTCATATAAAGAGTATAGGGGCAAGCGAAAGTTGATTGTATCATAGAAGCAACATAACTTTTTTGATGTCTGGTTGTTTTTCGCATGAGCTTGAATTTAGGTGAGATTGGCTAAAAAGGTTAAGGGCTACGACTTCAATGAGCATAAACGATCGCAGTAGTTTTACATATGACGATTTGATCGATTGTGGTCATGGGAGATTGTTCGGGGAAGGCAACGCGCAGTTGCCTTTGCCACCAATGTTGATGTTTGATCGTATTACAAATATTACTAACGCAGGCGGTGAATTTAGCAAAGGTTCTGTCACCGCGGAGTTTGATGTTAAACCGGATCTTTGGTTTTTTTCTTGTCATTTTGAGAATGATCAGGTTATGCCTGGATGTTTAGGGCTGGATGCCTTATGGCAATTAGTTGGTTTTCATCTTGGTTGGTTGGGGGCCCCGGGTCGGGGCCGGGCATTGGGTTTAGGTAGATTAAAGTTCAATGGGCAGATCACACCTGAATCGAAGCTTATCACCTATAATGTTGATATTAAACGAGTATTGAGAAGAGATTTTGCTATTAGCATTGCTAATGGAAATTTAGATGTTGATGGGCAAATAGTGTATGAAGCCCAAGATCTACGGGTGGGAGTGTTTACTTCCACTGATCAAATGTGAGGTATTTATGAAACGTGTAGTGGTGACGGGAATAGGAATTGTTTCCAGTATTGGCAATGATAAATTGGAAGTAACGGAATCGCTAAAAAATGGCACATCCGGTATTTCATTTGCCCCGGAATACGAGGAGCGAGGTTTTCGTAGTCACGTTCATGGAGCGCCAAAGATAGATTTGGATAAATTTATAGATAGGAAGAAACGCAGATTTATGGGGGATGGAGCTGCATATAATTATATAGCTATGGATCAGGCAATTGAGGATTCTGGTCTTCAATTTGATGATGTATCCAACGATCGTACAGGGTTGATTATGGGTTCGGGGGGGCCTTCTACAAAAAACCTACTTGTTGCTTTTGATACGGCACGTAATTCGAGTGCTAAAAAGGTGGGCCCTTTTATGGTGCCGAGGACTATGTCCAGCACTAATTCAGCAACCTTGGCGACGGCCTTTAAAATAAAAGGTATTAATTATTCAATCAGTTCTGCTTGTGCTACCAGTGCGCATTGTATCGGAAATGCTGCTGAACTAATCCAGTTTGGAAAACAGGATATTGTATTTGCTGGTGGAGGCGAAGAGTTAGATTGGACGATGACGGTTCTATTTGATGCAATGCCTGCTCTTTCGGGGAGCTATAATAGTATTCCCACCAAAGCATCCCGACCATTTGATTCAGATAGAGATGGTTTTGTTATTGCTGGTGGTGGTGGGGTCCTTGTTCTTGAAGAATTGGAGCATGCTAGGTCACGAGGAGCCAAGATTTACGGGGAAGTTGCTGGATACGGTGCTACTTCAGATGGTTATGATATGGTGCAGCCCTCTGGCGAGGGTGCTGTGCGCTGTATGAATATGGCATTGGAAAACGTTGATAGATCAGTAGATTATATAAATACACATGGAACTTCTACACCGGTTGGTGATGTGAAGGAACTGTCCGCGTTGCGAGAAGTTTTTGGTAAACAAAACGCTATACCTGCTTTTAGTTCAACTAAATCCTTAACGGGGCATTCTCTCGGGGCGACAGGTGTTCATGAAGCAATCTATACGTTGTTAATGATGGAACATAGTTTTATTTCAGCATCGGCCAATGTTGAAAATATGGATCCCGAGGTGGGGGATATGCCATTGGTAACGAAGCGCCGGGATAATGTGGAAATAGGATGCGCTTTATCTAATAGTTTTGGATTTGGAGGTACTAATGCCTCACTCACTTTTACATCACTGCGGGACGCATGATTTAAAATAAGAATATGTCGAAAACGAAATTAATGAATGGCAAAAGAGGATTGGTTTTCGGGGTAGCGAACGATCATTCAATTGCTTGGGGTATAGCAAAGGCGGCGGCGGAAAATGGTGCAGAGTTAGCTTTTACATACCAAGGAGAGGGATTTGCGAAGCGTGTTATTCCCCTCGCTAAGTCTCTGGACTCTAAGATTATTTTATCTTGTGATGTTGGCGATGATGTTAGTATCGATTCGGTTTTCAACGAGATCGAGGCAGTCTGGGGTAATCTTGACTTTTTGGTCCATTCGGTAGCCTATTCGGATAAAGATGAATTAACAGGAAAATACTTAGAAACAAGCCGCGATAACTTTAATAAAACCCTTGATATTTCATGCTTTTCTTTTACTACGTTGGCAAATAAAGCTGCTAAATTAATGCCTGATGGCGGTAGTCTTATCACGTTAACTTATTCCGGGGCAGAGCGTGTCATGCCTAATTATAATGTTATGGGAATAGCAAAAGCCGCGCTCGAAGCTAGTGTAAAGTATTTAGCTGTAGATTTGGGTCCTGCTGATATTCGTGTAAACGCGATTTCTGCTGGTCCCATGCGAACGCTAGCTGGCAGTGCCGTTGGCGGTGCACGACAAGTTTATAAGTGGAACGAAGAATATTCACCTTTGCGTAAAAACATTCTGCTGGACGATGTAGGTGGTGCAGGTCTTTATCTTTTATCAGATCTGTCATCTGGTGTTACAGGGGAAGTAGTTCACGTCGATGCCGGATATAATGTCGTTGGCGTCCCTGATTTGCTTCGTAATCGGGAAACGAGTATTAAGGATTAAATTAAGTTTCTCAAAAAATTATTTCTACTTTATAGTGCTTCAAATTTGTAAATTAATTCTTACATTAACATGATAGGTTTGTAATAAAATAAACATTTACTAACGAAGGGAAGAGGAGAATACGATGCCATCGTTAAAAGGAACTAAAACTGAAGATAATTTAAAAGCGGCGTTTGCAGGAGAATCCCAAGCCAACCGGAGATATTTGTATTTTGCTCAAAAAGCTGATGTAGAGGGCTATAACGATGTAGCAGCAGTTTTCCGTTCAACTGCGGAAGGTGAAACTGGACACGCACATGGCCACTTAGAATATCTGGAAGAAACCGGTGATCCTGCGACAGGTGAGCCTATAGGAACTACTGCAAACAATCTCAANGCNGCGGTTGCTGGTGAGACGCATGAATANACCGATATGTANNCCGGTATGGCCCGAGAAGCACGTGANGAAGGCTTTGATGAGATAGCAAGTTGGTTTGAGACTTTAGCTAAGGCTGAAAAATCNCATGCTGGTCGNTTCCAGAAGGCGTTTGATGANCTCGACTAANATCTNATACTTTATGTGGAGTTTATAATTNCTCCACATATCTNTTTGTAATTGTTTCGATAGCTATTCTAGAANTNNTGNTTCTAGACACATNTNGGGNTNTGCTNTTTGATAAGGAATANCAAAGGATGTCTGAAGGAAGTTTAGAGGCACCNATACGTCATCCGATCGATTGGAATAATCCCGATTTTTATGATGGCGAGAAGTTAGATNAAGAATTGAGACGTGTATTTGACATCTGCCATGGNTGNCGACGTTGTTTTAATCTNTGNGATACTTTTCCTAANCTTTTTGATNTAATCGATGATTCGGAGACNGGTGANCTGGACTCAGTTNCAAGNGAGNATTTTAAACCAGCCNTNGATGCTTGTACTCTATGTGATATGTGTTTTATGACNAANTGTCCCTATGTGCCACCACATGAATTNAACTTAGATTTTCCNCACCTTATGCTNCGTTATAGANCNATAGAGCA
Source organism: Rhodospirillaceae bacterium (assembly GCA_002719885.1). GTDB lineage: Bacteria > Pseudomonadota > Alphaproteobacteria > MPNO01 > UBA2964 > UBA2964. The sequence goes on from PBFH01000045.1 coordinate 28,356, forward strand.
TCGTAACGGCCAAATTCCTTTTGCAACNANNCAAATTACNGAAACTGANCGGAATGGNAAAATNGCCCGACCTGTTGCCGGGNTNNTGAATTGGGNAACCAAAACGGAAAATAAATTAACCCGACCNNTANTGCAGGNTNTTTCTGGTATANATAAAGAGGCGGATTTACCNAAATATCAANCAAAGACCATTTCNTCTCAANTNAAAACANCNAAATCGANAGTAAATAAGNCCGCACCAGCTTTTGGTCGAAAAGCTGTTTTATACGCAACTTGTTTTGTNAATTANAANAANTCAAAGATTGGANTNGCNGCTGAGAAAGTNCTTTCNATAAANGGTGTTGANACTGAATTAATTTATCCNAANTGTTGNGGAATGCCGAAATTAGAGCACGGTGATATTGCNGCTGTNGCTACAAATGCAAAAGAGGTGGCTACCNCACTANTGCCTTGGNTCGATAAGGGATATGATGTTATNGCTTTAATACCAAGTTGCGCGTTGATGNTAAAGTTTGAGTGGCCNCTTATTTTACCCNATNATGAANACATCAAACGTTTGTCTGAAGCTACNAAGGATATTTCGGAGTACATAGTCGAGNTATCNAAGAATGAAGGCCTTGCAGATGGAATGGTTTCAACTCCAAGACCCGTAACCTTACATCTAGCCTGTCATGCTCGAGCTCAAAATATGGGCCCTAAAGCAGCAGAAATGCTTAAATTACTTCCAGATGCGGATGTTAAGGTTATTGAGCGGTGTTCCGGCCATGGCGGTTCTTGGGGTATGATGAAAGAGAACTTTGATACCGCTCTAAAAATTGGCAAGCCTGTTGCGCGGACTGCTTTAGAAAAAAATTCTAGTGAAGTTGTGTCNGAATGTCCCCTTGCTGGAGTACATATTAGGCAAGGGATGAAACAACTCAAAGAAGAAGGTGATGAGGGAGGTATCCCTGATACAGCCCCTCATCCAATAGAGATTTTAGCAAAATCGTACGGTTTTTAAAGGGTTTATACCATGCAGCGAAAAATCTTACACCAAGATATAATGACGATGTCTCACTATGCCGCTATCAGGAGAGAACATGCTAAAAAATTAGCTGATGAGAAAAAAAATCGGCGTATAGAGGTTGGTCCTGCTTGCACATTTTATTTTGAAAGCTACAACACAATGTGGTTCCAAGTTCATGAGATGCTTTATATCGAAAAAGGTGGTGTTGATCAAATTGATGGAGAATTGAAAGCTTATAACCCTCTTATTCCCAATGGACATGAATTAGTGGCAACCGTAATGATNGAGGTTGGTGATCCTGAACGGCGCTCTTCCCTACTTTCAAAGTTGGGCGGGTTTGAGGAAACTATTACTTTGTCTGTAGACAATTCTGTCATAGAAGGGGTGGCTGAAGAGGACCTCGACAGGACCACCGCAGATGGTAAGGCATCATCTGTACAATTTCTCCGTTTTCCTTTTACCGAGGATCAAATTTCAGATTTTAAGAATCCAGTTAATGATATAATTTTGTCTATTGGTCATAAAAACTATCGCCACATGGCCGGTGTGCCTTCCAATGTCCGTTCAGCGCTAGCAGGGGATTTTAATTAAGGTCTACTTTATATATTGTGTTCATATAACAGCGCAGTCTTGAGAAAGCTTGACCCCTTTAAATGTTNCACATTTAATCATTTATATTTTTCTAAAGGATAAACCCCCCAAAACTGGTTGTGTCGCATCCATCCGGTGTATCCTTGAAATTGAATGCGGCACCAACGAACAGTGCATTTTTTTAACTTTCCAATAACTTTNGTTCCTATTTTGGCGATTATGCGACTGTCTGATCGTCCGCTGCGGTGCAATATTTGAGGTCCTTTTTTTATTATTACCCAACGCTGACCAGATAACAGAGTTTTTTTTATCCAACCTANGCTACCCTCCCACTCTCTGACTTTGCGCCAGTCTTTGAATTCACCAATAATTTCTACTGGCATATGCTTATATACTAAGATCCATTCAATTGGATATCTCTTTCCTGGACCATGTCTCAGATTAACCTTTTCTGATTTTAGGGAAACAAATCGTGGCAGAGGTAATCCAGTTTGGGCCATTGCTTTTAATGTTGTTAAGGAAAAGATTAAGAAAAGTGTTAAAAGTAAGCGGTAATTTTGATATTTCATGAGGGTTTTTGCAGCTTATATCCCATCTCATAATGTAAATAAATGCCATCAAAATGGAACCACCGCATTTTGGCACTTTCCTTTACATAATATAAACATATATCTTGTTTTTCCCGGCTTCTACAATGTTTGACAATCAAATCATAGGCTATACCGCCATGTTCAACGTCAACTTCAGAATGGAGCCAAAAATGCTCTATCTCATGCTCTTTAAATTTATATATATTTCTTAGTGCGGGGAGTAATTTACTATATAACTTTGGAGACTGAGACTCTGTTCCGATTCTAAGCGCGGCCATGCCACAATACCAGGGGTTTTCACGTGCGGTATCCGTAAGAAATCTTACCCAAGACCGAGTTGTCGGCAATCCTTCACTTTTTTTTATTTTTGTTGGGCTTCCGCCGTTTGCCCTTGCAAAATTTAGCATAATGTCTAAGTGTGAATGGTTCGGATCCATTTCTTCATGAAAATTGTCAATTTCGGCATGTATTACATCATTAGGCGCATCTTTGCAGATAAAAAATGTGGGTGTATTCATTTTGCTCACCCAGTGCNATTGTTCGGCTGCCCANCCCATCATGCATCTCTTGCTTAATTCCCCCTGCGNCCATTTTTCTGTCATTGGATGGTTGGCACAGTGGAATTCGTTGACCATGTCCTCTAATCTTTTTCGGAATGTTCGAGACATCGCGGTATTTCCGTGTCATTTCTAAAAGGGTACCCTAAGGATGGTTGCTACGGGCCGTCAAGTTTTGTTGTTAATCCTATATAAAGATTATTTGTCCTCCATCTTTCTCTGCTTCAGATAAGAAAGTGCTTAGACCACCGGATTGTAATGGTAGATCGTCGCGAAACCCTTTCTTATTTAACCCTGCAGTAACGATTCCCATTTCACATCGATAAATTTTCACATTCAGCTCGACGCATGCTTTAAGTGTGGCATCAATTGTACATATTCCATTTTTGTGATTTTCTTGATCTCTCTTCAATGCTGTTTGGCCATTTTCCGAGTTTCCTAATAGAGACCAGCCAGGGACTCCCTCAAAATCATCTAAAATTAATTTGAGACCATTTCCGGTTANAAAAAGACTGACAGGTCTTTCGATTGCTGCTGCAGCACTTGCAATGGCTAAGCTATAATGTACACGATCATANTCACCGGAGAAAAGAACNACAGATAAACGACGGCGGGAAGTNTCTTTCATTTGGAAATGTGACTCGAGAGATCTAAAATTGAGGGATTATCTCCGCAAAGCGGGCAATCCCTATCTGGTTTTAGTGTTATTTTTCGGAACTCAATTTCTAGCGCATCATAAAGCAATAAATTGGATGTTAAGCCTGAACCAATTCCCATAATTTCTTTTAAAACCTCCGTNGCTTGCAATGAACCGACTGTTCCAGCCAAGGGCCCTAATACCCCACCTTCAGAACAGCTGGGCACTAGACCACTAGGAGGAGGCTCGCGATAAAGACATCGATAACAGGGGTAATCTTGTCCAACATGTGACTTGAATGTAGCCACTTGGCCCTCGAAACGGAGAATAGCTCCTGAGATTAGCGTTTTTTTATTTAGATGACATGCATCATTCAATAGAAAACGCGTTTCAAAATTGTCAGAGCCGTCCACTATTATTTCAAAATCAGAAATTAAATCGACTACGTTATGCGCCGTTAATCTCAATTTATAAGATTTAAACTTAATCTCATTGTTTATTTTATTTATAATTGTGCTTGCACTCTCGACCTTGGATTTACCAATACTATTAGTGTTGTGAATAACTTGTCGTTGAAGGTTAGATAGGTCAACTATGTCATCATCAACAACACCTATTTTTCCGACACCCGCTGCTGCGAGATAGAGCAAGACTGGTGCACCTAGGCCTCCTGCACCTATAACCAAAACACTGGAAGCTAATAGCTTTTCTTGGCCCAAGCCACCAACTTCTGGTAGAATTATATGTCTAGCGTAACGCTGAAGTTGTTTATCTGTAAACTTCATCAGACTTTAAGCTTTCTGATCCTTTATCCCCGTTGAGCCAAAACCACTGTCACCACGAATTGTCTCCGGTAAGATGTCAGTTTCTATTAGGGTTGCTTGAATAACAGGAACAACTACCATCTGTGCAATTCTCATACCACGTTCTATGACAAATTTAACGCTTCCAAAGTTCTGCAATATGACCTTTATTTCTCCACGATAATCCGCATCGATAGTNCCTGGTGAGTTGAGTACAGTCACACCAAAGTTAATGGCAAGTCCGGACCGCGATCGAATTTGTGCTTCATAGCCTTCTGGCAATGCAATCGCCAATCCGGTTGGCACCGTTATACGCTCACCGGGCTGTAAAATAATGTCAGTTTCTACCGCTGCCGCTAAATCCATACCAGCCGCGGAGGTGCTTTCATAAGCTGGCAAAGGAATCTCTTGATTATGCGAAAGTCGTTTTACAGATAGTGATGTCATGATTTTTATTTTTTTTCTGCTGGCGGGNGCAAATAATCCGCAATACGTTTTACTAATTCATAAGCGACATTTGTTTTTGACATTTCGGGCCAACTTTCAGTTCCGGCATTGTCAATGAAATGAACTCGATTTTTGTTGCCGCCAAAAGTATTTGACCCCATTGAGACATCATTTCCTAAAATCCAGTCACAGTTTTTTTCAATACGCTTAGGCGATGCTTTAGAAATCACATCGCCAGTTTCAGCGGCAAAACCAATAACTAACTTTGGGCGCCCGTCACCTTTTTTCGCTAAAATTTTCAGAATATCGGGGGTTTTTTTAAAAGAGAGGGATAGTGTATTCCCCTTTTTTTTGATTTTACCCTCCCTCTCNTCTCTACTACGCCAATCAGAGACGGCAGCTGCGCAAACAGCAATATCGGCCGGAAGAGAATTTTTGCAGGCCTCAAGCATTTGCTCTGCTGTTTCAACATGGATTACATTTACACCAGCAGGGTCTGGTTCTTGGGTGGGACCGGTCACAAGAGTTGTTTCGGCCCCAAATTTTGCGAGCGTTGAAGCTATAGCATGTCCCTGTTTGCCAGAGGAGCGGTTAGCTATANAACGAACNGGATCTATGGNCTCNTGAGTGGGNCCACTGGTNACNATAGCNTGAACACCACTCAGCCGANCCTCNNNGGAAAAATAAAGTTGGATTTCTGANAGAATNTCATNTGGTTCCNTCATTCGTCCCATACCAAATTCNCCGCATGCCATATNNCCGGATNCNGGNCCGATAATTTGNANNCCCCGATTACGCAAAATTTTNAAATTATTAANGGTNGCCTCATGTTNCCACATNCGANCATTCATTGATGGTGCNGCCATAATAGTTTTGTNTGCAGCNAGTAANANAGTAGTNGCCAAGTCATCAGCAACACCCTGTGCCATGCTAGAAAGTATATTAGCGGTTGCCGGTGCTATCACGATTAAATCTGATTCCCGAGAAAGCTGAATATGCCCCATTTCATTTTCGTCGGTTAGCGAAAAAAGGTCACTGAATACCTTTTCTTCGGATAATACTGAGACTGATAAAGGTGTGATAAATTTAGTCGCTGCTTTAGTGAGAACACAGCGGACCAAAACCCCTTGTTCTCTGAGATGACGAATTAAATCCAAACTTTTATACGCGGCTATACCACCGGATATAACCAATAAAATGCGTTTGCCATTCAGCATAATTATGGACCTTTGGTTAAAATTTCGATTTGTTTTGTAGTAAATTAGTGTTTTAGGCCTGTGACGGCAAGAATTCACTTTTATGCTAAAGAAATAAGGAATTATTTTAATAACAATAAAAAGCGGTACTAAAAGTACCGCTTTTTATATTCTAGTTTACTTTTGATTAATCAATTTTCGAACGCGCTTAAACAGCTTAGCTTCTGAATTGGTAATAAGTTTTGCATGGGCTTGTTGAGGTCGCCAATTAATATAACCCCAGTCCATTTTCCGCTTTTTGGCGGCCGCAATGGCTTCCGGGTCCTTGGCCATTTTTTTGAATGCTATTCGAAGTGCACTCAGTCGGGCCTGAGGGATTCCCGGTGGTGCAATCCATGCTCGTCCGATTACATCATTGTTACTAATTAACTCGACAATTTTACGGTCCAATGGATTTTGAACTAAGTCACGAAAGACTGGGGCATTTGGCGCATCCTTAAGTGGCGACAGGGAATTTGCCGCAAGCACGATGATACGCTTGTCCTTCAGCCAATGCGGACGTATTAACGCGACTGATGACCAACCGGATTGAAAACCGTCAGCCTCTTTATTATCTAGTGCTTTATAAACACCAGCCATACCACGATAGCCGGTGACAATTTTAAATTTTGTACCAATCATACTATTTGCAAGCTTAGGTAAAATAAATGTTTGTGATCCTTTGCCAGTCGAAGCAAAAACAACAGATTTCTTTTTTGCCTCTTCCATCGTTTTAATTCCAGAACGTTTAAGAACTACAAAGGCTCCCTGTGGTTTGTCGACACCCCCTAAATAATGAAAATTGTTGGCAACATATTTTACTCCTGTTGTACGCATCCGTGATGCAAAGGGCGTATCTGAAAGTAAAATACCAATGGCAGTCCCATCTTTTGCTGCTCGATTATATAGGTAGTTAGCCGCTTTTGTGCCCCCGGCTCCTCCCATATTCTGTGTAATAAAAGTTGGATTACCTGGCATATGTTTTTTCATAAATGGGGAGATAAATAGTGAATATTTATGATGACCTCCCCCTGCGCGAGCTGCGACAACTATTTTAACTTGCTTTCCTTTATAAAATCTTGCGACATCGTTGGCTGTGGATTCAAAACCCAAACCTAATGAAAGAAAAGCTGTTATCGCTGTAAAAGGTAATGCTGATTTTATAGAATTCATTTTATTTTTTCCCTGTTAAAATTGTATTTTTTTTATTTATGTTTTATTTTGTAAGAAAATATTATGGAAAAAGCAATTTTGAACTAAATTTCCAGTCAATTTGACATAATTAAAAAACCCATAACTAACGCGGCTCCAATCCACCAAGACCAGCGCGAAATAGGCTTGCGTTTCGACATAGTGTTTGTGGTGTCTTGATCTAACTTCAGACCCCGTTGTCCAATAGTTTTCACGCTTTCGCTTAAATTTATTATTAAACTCGGGAGATGTTCGATTACTCTTCCAGCCTCAGACATAGCTTCCTTAGCTCGAAATTCTTGGGTGAGATTCTTTTCTACCCATTCCTCTATCAGAGGTTTGGCCAATTCCCACATATTTGTTTCGGGGTAGAGTTGTCGCCCAACTCCTTCAGCTACAAGCATTGTTTTTTGAAGTAAAAGCAATTGTGGTTGTGTTTCCATTTCAAATTGTTGGGCTACAAGAAAGAGTTGTGCCAGAAGGCGGGCTAGAGAAATTTCTTTCAAGGGTAATCCCATTATGGGTTCGGCGATGGCCCTTGCCGCTTGGGCAAAAGATTCTTGTGTTTTGGAAGTCGGAAGATAACCGGCTGTAACGTGTGCTTTTGCAACTTTGGTATAGTCAGCTTCAATAAAACCAATGAGCATTTCGGCTAAGTAATATCGTGTTTTTTTATCGACACGCCCCATGATACCAAAATCTATTATATTGATGACGCCGTCTTCGCTTACCAATATATTTCCTGGATGAAGGTCCGCATGAAAAAAACCGTCTCTGAAGACCTGAAGAAAAAATGTTCTAGCCATATTTGCTACTAATTTTTCAACATCTAATCCGTTTTTATTTAGTTCAGATATTTCATCTATGGGAGTGCCAGAAATACGTTCTGACGTCAGGACTCTCTTGCCTGTGCGGGACCAGTCCATTTTTGGAATATTGAAGCTGGGATCATTTTCGAAATTAAGTCGAAGCTCGTCACTAGCGGCGGCCTCTAGTCTCAAATCCATTTCCATAAAGACGGTTTGAGAAAGGGTATCTACAACTTCAATCGGGCGGAGGCGGCGAATATTGGGTGCAAAACCTTCTAAAATAGATGCTAACCAATATAATAAATCAAGTTCACGATCAAATTTTTCTTCTATGCCTGGCCTCAAAATTTTTACTGCGACGGGAATATCTTCTAAAGTTGTAGCAAAATGAACTTGCGCAATTGAAGCGGCTGCAACGGGGGTTTCGTCAAAGGTTTTAAATATTTTATCTAGTGATTTTTCAAATTCATTTTCAATTGCCTGTTTAGCGTACTTTGAAGAAAAAGGCGGTAAACGATCTTGAAGTCTGTTTAGGTCATCAGCAAGGCCTTGCCCGATTAAATCGGGCCTTACAGAGAGGGCCTGCCCTAATTTGATAAACCCTGGCCCAAGATTTTGAAGAGCTAGTGCTAATTTTTCACCGTTGCGTAGGTTTGTGACCTCTGCTGTGATACTCACGCCGAAGGTAATAAGCCTAATAATAATATTTAGAAATTTTATAGGTGTGTCATTCCTCTCAACAAAAAATAATGCATCATAACGCGCAATTGTACGAATTATTTGGATTAAAGTTTTTATTTTAAGAAAAGCGCGGATCATCTGCTTAGATGCGCCATCCAGAATGTATGGCAACAATACCGCCGGAAAGAGTATGATAATTTATATTTGAAAATCCAGCCCTCTTGATCTCTTCGGCTAAAATGTCCGGTTTTGGGAACTTGCGAATACTTTCAACTAAATATTGGTACGATTCCCTATCTTGTGTAACTATTTTTCCAAGCCAAGGAAGAATATGTTTTGAATATGATTCATATAAGGGAGCTAGGGTTGGGATTATTTCAGGAGAAAACTCAAGACATAAAAAATGTCCCCCAAATTTAAGGACTCTGTGCATCTCGGAGAGACTGGTGGAACGATCAGTGACATTTCTTAGGCCGAACGATATTACACAAATATCAATGGACAAATCTTCGATTGGTATATTCTCTGCTGGAGCAGTAATATATTCAATACCTTTAACATAACCTCGATCTGCGGCCTTTTCGCGTGCTATTTTTAGCATCGAATTATTCGGGTCACACAAGGTAGCGTTAAATCCCTTAGAATTTTTTGGACGTTCTTTTTGTAGGTAATCGAGACATTTAAGAGTGATATCTCCAGTCCCCGCCGCCACATCTAAGAATTGCACATGGGACCTAGGATTAATATAGTTAATGAGTATTTTTTTCCATAATCGATGCAATCCTCCGCTCATCAAATCATTCATAAGATCATATTTATACGCCACAGATTGAAATACATCAGAGACCAACGTTGTATGCTCCCTCCTACTAACACGGCGATAGCCAAAGTTGGTTTCGTAATTACTTGCAGAGTCCGTTGTGTATGTTTTTTTCATGTGTTCACAATAGCCTAGCAAGTCTATTGACGCTAGCTTGAGTATTTGAAACTAGAAATATTCTAAAATTCCTGGAGATATATAATGCCTGAACTTCCAGAAGTAGAAACAATTCGGCGAGGTCTTTTAAAGGCTATGAAGGGGCAGTGTGTTAGTAAAATTATAGTGCGACGTACAGATTTAAGGCGGCCCGTGCCTAGAAATTTTATTGATATGGTTTCTGGGAAAAGAATCTTAAATGTTAATCGTCGAGCAAAGTATCTCTTGGTTATTTTAGAATCTAATGTTGTTGTAATCGTACATTTAGGAATGTCGGGTCGAATGGTGATAGAGCGCGGGACGGATCCTAACATCCCTAGTAGAAAGCATGAACACATAGTTTTTATTTTAGAAGGCGATATAAATGTGAGATTTTCTGATCCACGACGTTTTGGATTAATTGAAATTTCCAATTCTAAGAACCTCTCATCACATGAGTTGCTTAAAAATATAGGTATTGAGCCACTTAGCAAAGAGTTTAACGCTTTAATGCTTGTCGAACAGTTTAAGAAGAGAAAAAGGACAATCAAGTCTGTTTTGTTAGATCAAAGTATCGTAGCAGGCTTGGGCAATATATATGTTTGCGAAGGACTTTTTATGGCTAAAATATCTCCAACACGTATTACCCATTCTCTGACATTTAAAGAAATTGAAATTTTTGTAATAAAGATCAAACAACTTTTGCTTGATGCAATAAGATCCGGTGGTTCAACTTTAAAGGACCATGTAAGTGCCACAGGAAATATGGGATATTTTCAATATAAATTTCTAGTTTATGGACGTGAGGATAAACCATGTATGATCTGCGGAGAGGCTATTACTCGAATTAATCAGGCAGGAAGGTCGACATTTTTCTGCAATAATTGTCAAAAATAAATCTATGTGTGTTATGATTCTAAGGCTAAGAAATAAATTTTTTTTCATTCAAAAAATTGTGGCTTTCATTTTTTTATTAGGATTTTTTATATGCAATGTAAATCCTGCATCAACCGAATCTTTTTTTTCCACCATTGACGATCTGCCGATGATGAAGGGTTTGGAGGAGTTAAAAGATTCTGCCGTGATGTTTTCTACTCTAAAAGGTAGGATATTTGAGATCGCCGCTAATGGAAAATTGGGAGAAAAAATTTCAAAACGTAAAGTCATATTATTTTATGCCCAGACACTGCCCCAGTTGGGTTGGAGGTCAACAGGTTTAAATACTTGGTTTCGTGAAGGAGAGCGCTTACAGCTAAAGATTTCTATCAATAAAGGGATCCTGACCACTCATTTTTCCCTTATGCCTAAATAGTTTTTCAATAAAAGGAATTATGCCTAATGACTTATGATACGATTAAAGCCGAACTTCATGGCAATGTAGGTCTCATAACGCTTAATCGGCCGGATTCTTTAAATGCACTTTCCTCGCAGTTGATTAGTGAGTTAGCCGAGGCTTTGAAACGGATGGACAAAAATAAAGAAATCGGAGCTATGGTTTTAACCGGTTCTGATAAAGCATTTGCGGCCGGCGCAGATATAAAGGAAATGCAGGATAAAAAGTGGCCCGAAACATTTAATGAGGACTTTATTACGGATGAATGGGAGCAAGTAGCGAATTGTCGGAAGCCTATTATAGCTGCTGTCGCAGGTTTTGCGCTAGGCGGCGGCTGTGAAATAGCGATGATGTGTGATTTTATTTTGGCGGCGGAATCAGCAAAATTTGGACAGCCGGAGATTAAAATTGGAGTATGGCCGGGGGCGGGAGGGTCTCAGCGCCTGACTCGATTGGTTGGCAAGTCTAAATCAATGGAAATGTGTTTAACCGGAAGGATGATGGGGTCTGAAGAGGCCGAGCGTGTTGGTTTGGTTAGTCGAATTGTCCCGGATGCAGATTTAATTGAAGATGCAATAAATACGGCAAAACAAATTGCATCGATGTCACGCCCTGCTACGCTTATGATTAAAGATATTATCAACCGTGCCTATGAAACAACTCTTTCAGAAGGTATTAGGTATGAACGGCGTATGTTCCAAGCATCGTTTGGCACGCCGGATCAGCGAGAAGGTATGGCGGCTTTTGTTGAAAAACGTAAGCCAAAATTTAGTTAAATTTGATTATATGAAAAGTCTATATAATAATTAGTTAAAAGCTTGACGAAAAAGTGGGACCACTATACAAACCCACACCGCTAAATTTATAGACAGGGTAAATTTTAATGGCAAATTCGATTTCTGCAAGAAAGCGTGTAAGACAAACGGAAAAACGAGCAGCACAAAATCGTGATCGCCGTAGTCGAATTCGCACGGTTGTGAAGGATGTTGAACTCGCAATAGTGAAAGGGAATCGTGCGGAGGCCGAGGTAGCATTCAAAGCAATGGAACCTGAACTGATGCGTGGTGTGACCAAAGGGATTCTAAAAAAGAACACAGCATCACGTAAAGTATCCCGGTTATCTACTCAAGTTAATTCACTTAAATAAATTGTTTCAAATCTCTTTTTAGACTGACTGCTGATCTTTGCCAATTATTCAGTGACATAGAGCTTGCCGGTATCCCAAAATTTCAGGGTTTTCGTGCAAGTCATTGAGTCGATGGAGGAAATCGAAAATGCTTGATTTGTCAATGCATTTTTTTTCATTTTTGTTAATGTCTCGACTTGCTATCCTTTCTCACCCCATTTAGATTTGTGTTCGGCTTCTTAATAGAAAAAGAGCCTGTAAAGTAATCAGGTTTAGCGTTAAGTAATTCTTTAGTAATGGAATATTAAATTACAGTAAAAATTGTTTTTTTATTTACTTTTAATCTATTTTGGAGGTCGGCCCTAAATAAAAAACGGGGCTGGGGGACGATTCTACATTTGGCTACTTTTCAATTGTGAANANTTTTTGNTTTAAGAATTTTATATTNAGGTAGACTGTTTAAAATTAATTNATCCGCTACTTNGTGGNTGANTTNNGGCTGGGGAAAAAAATATGCCGGGANCGANGCTGGATCCGAAAANTACTGCCCAATGGGCTAGGGTNCGCGGNTTTTTGAGGTCTGAGGTTGGNGATGCNTCNTACCGNAGTTGGTTGAAGCCGNTAACCTTAGTTGNNGTCAANGNCGGNNTTGTNAAGGTNGCNGTGCCNACACGTTTTATGCGTGATTGGGTGNTNAGTCATTATGGTGATCGGATCAGAGAGCTTTGGNAACAGGAAAATACTGANATTGAAAATATAGAGATTTTGGTNCAGACNCCAACCACAAGGNCACTGAAACGANCNGCAGNNGTAAATNTATTCGTGCAAGGGGGNGGNGNAAAAGCGCCCTTACAAAAAGAAATAGGCAAAANCCGNTCCGAAATTAGCGCNCCCATTGATCCACGTTTCAATTTTGANAATTTTGTGGTGGGTAAACCAAATGAATTAGCTNATGCGGCGGCNCGGCGAGTGGCAGATTCAGATANNNCGCCGTTTAATCCCCTTTTTCTNTATGGTGGTGTTGGCTTGGGCAAAACACATTTAATGCATGCAATAGCTAATCATACACTAAAAAAGTTTCCGAACCGCCNGGTAGTNTATCTGTCGGCAGAAAAATTTATGTTCTATTTCATTCGTGCTTTGCGCTTTAAGGATACGGTGGCATTTAAGGAACATTTTAGGTCTGTAGACCTACTTATGATTGATGATGTGCAGTTTATAAATGGTAAGGAAGCAACACAGGAGGAATTTTTTCATACCTTTAATGATTTAGTTGATAATAATCGTCAGGTAGTCATTTCCGCTGACAAGTCTCCCTTGGACCTAGAAGGGATGGAAGAACGTTTGCGTTCACGTTTGGGCTGGGGGTTAGTTGCTGATATTCATACAACAAGTTTTGAGCTTCGACTTGGAATTCTTGAAGTCAAAACCGAACGCCTTGGCCTAGAAATACCTATTAAAGTAAAAGAGTTTTTGGCACACCGGATAAGCTCTAATGTGCGCGAGTTAGAAGGGGCATTGAATAGGGTGGTGGCTCATGCTGAACTCGTAGGGCGAGAAATTACTTTGGAAACTTGTCAAGAAGTATTACATGATATCCTTCGCGCTAATGATCGGCGTGTCACAATAGAGGAAATTCAGAAGCGCGTTTCCGAACACTTTAATATTCGTGTTGCAGATATGCATTCTGCTCGCCGTGCTCGCGCTGTGGCACGTCCTCGCCAGGTTGCAATGTATCTAGCAAAACAATTAACCTCTCGCTCTTTGCCGGAAATTGGTAGAAAATTTGGAGGCAGAGACCATACAACTGTTATGCACGCTGTAAAAAAAGTGGAAGAGTTGCGACATACAGATTCGGCATTCTGTGAGGATGTTGATCTTTTGAGGCGTATGCTAGAGAGGTAACCGCAGTTTTTGGCCTTTTTTTTGATTTTTAGGCGTGTTTTTTTTTTAGCATCTTAACCCGTGCGGCGAATANCCTGTCCTGATATAATCTTCTAGTCAGCTATATTTTTTNGGCTGGCTAAGTTATACCGGAGTTTTTATGTAAACAAAAATAATGTGACAATATGAAGTTTATGATAGATCGCGGTGCTTTATTGAAAGCATTGGCTCATGTCCAGAGTGTAGTAGAGCGGCGAAATACAATTCCAATTTTGTCAAATGTTCTAATAAGAGCTCAAGATGGAATAGTTGAATTGTCGGCTACTGACATGGATATCGTAGTTGTTGAAAAAGTGGCAGCCGATGTAACNCAAGGTGGTTCGACTACTGTTGCGGCACATACACTTTTCGATATTGTTCGAAAACTAGAAGATGGTTCTCAAATAGAACTTGGGGGTGGAGCAGAGGAAGGTCAAATAGCAATGCGTTCTGGCCGTTCCACTTTAAAACTCGCTGCGCTTGCTAGCGAGGATTTTCCAGCAATTACTGATGATAATATGCCGAATAGCTTTGTATTAGATGCAGGCGCTTTGCGTAATTTAATAGATCGCACTCGCTTTGCAATTTCAACAGAGGAAACACGATATTATTTGAACGGCATATACCTTCATGCAGAAACAAGTACGAATGGTAAACCTGTCTTAAGAGCGGTGGCCACTGACGGGCATCGTTTGGCACGAATGGAAATACCCCTTCCCTCCGGTGCTGAAAATATTCCAGGTGTAATAATACCGCGAAAGACGGTTAANGAATTGCGTAAATTAATTGAGGAAGTTGATGACGAGATAGCAGTTCTAATGTCAGATACTAAAATTCGATTTTCAATAAATGGTATCGTTTTGAGTTCCAAACTAATTGATGGCACATTTCCAGATTATGATCGAGTAATTCCAGAAGAAAATGACAAATTTTTGGAGGTCAATTGTAACCGTTTCGAGCGTGCGGTCGATTTGGTATCTACGATTTCTACCGAGAAATCGCGGGCAATAAAACTAAGTTTGGCAGCTAATAGTTTGGTTTTGTCTGCTACTAGNCCAGAGTCTGGCAGTGCTACGGAAGAATTAGAAATTGATTATACCGATGGGGATATAGAAATCGGTTTTAATTCAAAATATTTAATCGATATAACTCAGCAAATTCAGGGCCAAAAAGCCTGTTTTGCGCTTTCTGATGCATCGTCACCTACGCTTGTTACGGACCACGAAGATGAGAACGCTCTTTATGTGCTTATGCCTATGCGTGTATAGGGCGAGAGGCTGAAACGCTGTCTACATTAGAGCATGCATTTCAATTAAGCGATGAGCCTAAAGCAATGGCAATACGTCGATTGTCTTTGAATAATTTCCGTTGTTATTCTTCTTTGCGTTTGACCATCGAATTTCCAATAATAGTGCTCACTGGCCCTAACGGAGCAGGTAAAACAAATATTTTGGAGGCTATATCTTTCTTGGTTCCTGGTCGTGGATTGCGCGCAGCAAATTTGGCTGATGTCGCACTAACCTCAAGAAATACGCAGAATCATATAAAAAATTGGGCGGTATCTGCTACTGTTGCAGGTTGCGGAGGAACGCATGAAATCGGCACAGGAATTTCTCAAGAGACCCCCATGGGAAGATTAAAGAGAGCTGTAAGAATTGACGGTGAGTCGATGAAAGGGCAATCCCCACTGGGGGAGAAATTATCTGTTCTATGGCTTACTCCTGATATGCAACGTCTATTCAATGAGGGACCATCTAGCCGCCGGCGTTTTTTAGATCGTTTGGTGTTTGGGTTTGATCCTGCGCATGCCGGACGGTTGAAANCTTTTGATAAATCTTTGCGTGAAAGATCACTGTTAATTCAAAATGAAACTGTTTTAGGGAAAAAAGCAGATCCCGATTGGCTTAATATACTAGAAAATACAATTGTCGAAAAGGGTGTGGCTATTTCAGCAGCGCGCGTCGCGTTAGTGGATCGTTTGAATCCAGCATGTGCGATGGGTATTGGGCCATTTCCGTCTGCGTCTCTTTCGGTTGTTGGAGTTTTAGAAAGTTGGTTAAGTGAAATGCCTGCTGTGGAAGCTGAGGACCTCTATCGTTCTTCTCTTAAAAAATCTCGGAGATTGGAGTCGGCAAATCGGGGGAAGGGAATTGGTCCTAACTATAGTGACTTTTTTGTTAAACATATTTCAAAAGAAATGCCTGCGAGCCAATGTTCGACAGGGGAACAGAAAGCTTTGTTGATTAGTATAGTTCTTGCAAATGCTCGACTCCAGTCTCTTGAAAGGAATGCGATGCCAATTTTATTGCTGGATGAAATAGCGGCTCATGTTGATGAGGCAAGACGTGCGGCACTATTTAGTGAACTTGGGAATCTTGGCGCGCAAGCATGGATGACAGGGGTGGATCCATCTCTTTTTACACAGCTTTCAGGTTTGGCACATAATTTTTCTATAAATAATTCAAGGGTAACTGAAAATCCCCTCACCTAAATTTTTTATTTCTTTAATGTTTGATTGGTTAAAAAATGAAACCTGAAGATCAAGAAGAGTCAAAAGAGAATAATCCTGAATATGGTGCGGAATCTATACAAGTTCTGCGCGGTTTAGANGCTGTTCGCAAAAGACCGGGAATGTATATAGGCGATACAGATGATGGNTCGGGTCTNCATCATATGGTCTATGAAGTCGTAGATAATGGCATAGATGAGGCGNTAGCGGGTATTTGCGATCGAGTTGAGGTNGTNCTTAATGGCGATGGCTCGGTCTCTATTCGTGATAATGGACGTGGAATACCCGTTCAAATCCATGAGGAAGAAGGNGTCTCAGCGGCTGAAGTGATCATGACCCATCTCCATGCCGGAGGAAAGTTTGATCAAAATTCATATAAGGTTTCTGGGGGGTTGCACGGTGTTGGAGTTTCCGTCGTAAATGCTCTTTCGTCATGGTTAGAGCTCAAAATTTGGCGTGATAATGCGGAATGGTTCATGCGGTTTGAAAACGGTGTGCCAACAAAGTCTCTTGAACGATTATCTGATTGGGCTGGTCCAACAGGCAGTCAGGTCACGTTTATGGCTTCGAAGGATACTTTTACGAATATAAATTATGATTTTTCTAAATTGGAACACAGATTACGGGAATTAGCATTTCTGAATTCGGGTGTTACATTAGTGGCTAATGATTCCCGAGGGGTTGAACCCAACATTGTTGAAATGCATTACGAAGGTGGACTTGCTGCTTTTGTTAACTTTATTGATCGAGGTAAGACGCCATTACTTGAGGATCCTATAACCATTCAAGGTGAGCAAGATAATATAACNATGGAGGTAGCATTAGAGTGGNCAGATAGTTATCATGAAACTACACTNTGTTTCACCAATACTATTCCACAAGGAGATGGAGGAACNCATCTCGCTGGATTTCGTGCTGCTCTCACNAGNACGATTAATTCCTATGCGAACACCCTNGGAATAATTAANAAAGAAAAAGTATCTTTAACCGGNGANGATATGCGTGAGGGGCTNACCTGTATTTTATCTGTAATGGTTCCCGATCCNAAATTTTCATCNCAAACAAAAGAAAAACTTGTTTCATCCGAGGTGCGTCCTGTGGTGGAGAGTATAGTAGGAGAAAAATTGGGACAGTGGTTTGAAGAACATCCTAATGAGGCCAAGAGAATAGTAGCAAAAATAGTGGATGCAGCGGCTGCTCGAGAGGCTGCGCGTAAAGCCCGTGATTTGACCCGACGCAAGGGTGCTCTAGATATCTCCAGTTTGCCTGGTAAGCTGGCAGATTGCCAAGAACGGGATCCGGCACAATCTGAGATTTTTATTGTGGAGGGTGATTCTGCGGGAGGATCTGCTAAACAAGGCCGCAATCGTAGGACGCAAGCTATTTTACCTCTTAGAGGTAAAATATTGAATGTGGAAAGAGCAAGATTTGATAAAATGTTATCCTCAGCAGAAATAGGAACTTTAATTGCTGCTTTGGGAACGGGCATCGGACGAGAAGACTTTGATGTAGAAAAAGCCCGTTATCATAAAATAATTATTATGACCGATGCTGATGTTGATGGCAGTCATATTCGAACCTTACTTTTAACTTTCTTTTTTAGGCAAATGCCCGAGTTAGTTGAGCGCGGTTATTTGTATATCGCGCAACCACCACTTTATCGTGCAAAAAAAGGCCCTGAGGAGATTTACCTAAAAGATGATCCAAAGCTGGAGGAATACCTGATTGAAGCTGGTCTGAAAGACTGTCTACTTATAGTACAGGACAATGCTGAAGTGGCTGGTGCAGATTTACGCTCCATAGTTGAGACGGCTATGCATGCTAAAACTACGATGCAACCTATTTTGCAGAAATTATCAAATCCAATGGTTGCCGAACAGGCAGCGATTTTAGGTGCTTTTAATTCAGAGCTGCTCGGATCTGAAAAATTAGAGGCGCAAATTGCCGAAGCGATAGCTCGCCGTTTGGATGGGCTGAGCTCCGAAAATGAGAGGGGTTGGAGGGTAGAAATCTTAGACGGCGGAGGTTTTGCTTTTGCGCGTACCATGCGTGGAGTAACCGAAAGGCATGTTATAGATGGAGTGCTAGTGAAATCGGCCGAGGCTCGCCGCCTAGATGAGATGGTTCCGGATTTACAGAATGTATATGCAAGGCCAGCTTATCTAAAGGTGAAGGACAAAAAAATAAGAATAGAAGGGCCATTAGGTTTGGTTGACGCTGTCCTCGAGAATGGTCGAAAGGGCGTTTCAATCCAACGTTACAAAGGACTAGGTGAGATGAATCCCGAACAACTTTGGGAAACCACCTTAGATCCAGAGGTGAGAGCGCTTCTGCAGGTAAAAATTGATCACCGAGATGCAGCGGAAGAGGTATTTTCAACTCTTATGGGTGATGTTGTTGATCCGAGAAGAGAGTTTATTCAGTCAAACGCTCTAAAAGTTGTTAATCTAGATACATAGTTTTGCTGTTCGGGGCATTGCAGATATTTTGAAATTTATCTCCTAAAATCGAAAATATGGAAACTTCACGAATTTCCGTAGATAATTTTTTATAAAATTTTCGGGCGCCCTTATTTTTTTTATTCACAGCCCAAAACATCCATTCTCCACCGGCCTTTTTACACGCTATGGAGGTTGCCTGCATCAAAGCATAACCTACGCCTTTTCCTCTCCAAGGCTCATCGACATATAGGTCGGAAATATATAATCCTCTAGTAGCACTGTTAGTATTATAACCTTCAAAATAAAGCGTATATCCTATTATCTCTTTGTTTGTTTGGGCTATCAAGGTTTTAAATGCTGGATTATTCCCAAAACCGTCTTTACAGAAACATTCCTCAGTGAGAGATGAGGGTCGGTGACCGTCGGTCTTACTCAAAGATCTTGCTAATCGTACAATTTCGGCAGCGTCATTTTTGTTTGCATGGCGAATGTGTAAGGAGGGAATATATTTTTTGGAAGTTTTTATTTTAGAAAAAACCATCATGTTCTCATGAAACCTGTTGATTTACAAAATTAAAGGTATGTTTAAACATTGAAATTTAATATTACAAAATTTTTTAAAGTAGTGCGAGTTGAGTGTAAAAAAATAAATGGTAAAAAAACCTTCTAATAAAGGGCCCGAGAGTATTACAAACCAAGGGAAACAAAAGCCCCTTTGGCTTAGGACTTTGCGTTTATTTTCTCTTTTAATGCTGTGGCTAGCATTAGCATTGCTGGTTCTAACCGCGTATTATGCATGGGATTTGCCCGATTTAGATAATTATGAAAAACAAGCCCGGCGACCTAGTATTACAATACTTGCTGCTGACAATACGGTGATTACCACTTACGGCGATGTGTATGATAATGTTGTGAAATTCAACGAGGTCCCTCCTTATTTAATTCAGTCCATTATAGCTACGGAAGATCGGCGTTTTTTTTCTCATATTGGTGTTGATGTTTTTGGAATGGTGAGAGCGACATTAGTTAATGTAAGGGCTAAAAGAATACGGCAAGGGGGAAGCACGCTGACCCAGCAGCTAGCTAAAAACTTATTTTTAACCCCAGAAAGGTCGATGCGCAGAAAAATACAGGAAATTTTTCTCGCTTTTTGGCTGGAAGCGAGATTTTCTAAGAGACAAATTATTACACTTTATCTTAATCGTGTTTATTTTGGTGCGGGTACTTTCGGGGTGGCAGCGGCAGCAAGACGATATTTCGGTAAGTCTATAAAAAATATTAATCTGAAGGAGGCTGCCCTGCTATCGGGTTTATTAAAAGCGCCTTCACGTTACTCCCCTTTTCGTAATAAAAAACTCAGTTTGAAACGGGCCAACCAAGTCTTAACTAATATGTTTGTTGCTGGTTTTTTATCAAAAAGCGATGCGCAACGTGCAAAGGAGGAAGTAATTAAATTAGCAAATCAAAAAAGTGGATCTGGCGCACGTTATTTTGCAGATTGGTTGCTACAGCGCGCATTCGGGTTTGTAGGGAGAGGCAATCAGGATTTAATTATAAAAACTACGTTGTCGCCTTACTTACAAAATCTCGGGGAGCAACAAGTAAAAAATTCCCTTAAGAAAGATGGTAAAAAATTAAGAGTGGGGCAGGCAGCGTTAGTATCTCTTTCTCCTGACGGTGCTATTCGAGCCATGGTTGGTGGTCGACGCTATGCAGCTAGTCAATTTAACAGGGTTAATCAAGCATTGCGCCAACCTGGTTCAGCATTCAAGCTTTTTGTTTACGTTGCTGCCCTCGAATCAGGTTTAAGGCCTGATGATATCGTTATAGACGAACCTGTTTCTATCGACGGCTGGAAACCTAAAAATTATACGGGGAAATTCTTGGGACCGGTGACCCTCCGCCGAGCGCTGTCAGAGTCAATTAATACTGTTGCTGTAAAAGTGTCAGAAAAAATTGGAAGGAAAAAAGTTATAAAAGTTGCACAAAAACTCGGAATTACCGCAAAACTGAAAGGGCATCCCTCTATTGCCTTGGGAGTTGATGGGGTGAACCTTCTGGATTTGACCTCTGCTTATGCGTTATTTGCCAATCGGGGATACCCGGCATGGCCATACGGAATAATAGAGATAAGAAACAATAAGAATGAAATACTTTACAGGCGCTCTCGTGTGTTGGCTGGGAGGTTAGTACAAAAACAAATAGTAAAAGATATAAAATCTATGTTAACTGATGTTGTTAAATTTGGAACAGGTAAAAGAGCTCGTCTTTCGGAAGAAGTCGCTGGAAAGTCCGGCACGAGCCAGGGCTTTAGAGATGCGTGGTTTATCGGCTTTACAAAAAACCTTGTGACAGGAGTTTGGGTTGGAAATGATAATTTTCTTCCGATGATAGGGGTTACTGGAGGGTCTTTACCTGCGGATCTTTGGAAAAAGTTTATGCTGAAAACTTTCAAGGGAATTCCTATCCCCAAGAAACCAAAACTGTGATGCAACCCTTTTAAGTTATCTGATATGCTTAACATTTTATCACCTATATTTTATAGACTTAATGAAAATTTCCCTGGCTCCTAAAAAACTATTGCCGATTGCTCTTCTAACAATGATCGGTTGTCTATGGGGTTTCTTTTTTATTCTTATCAAAACTACTGTGACGAATGGTATTCACCCTACAGCTTATGTTTTTTGGTTTTGTCTAGGGTCTGGTTTGGTAGTGTTCTTGATAGGATTGATTCGGGGGGTATATCCACCCATTACCTCCAATTATATAGTATACTATTTTCGGGCAGCCGCTTTACGGTTTACCTTTGCAAATATGATTCTTTACGCCGCTCAGGGGAATTTGCCAGTTGGAATTATGGCGGTCATAATGGCCTTTACACCTATTTTTACGCATTTAGTAAGTTTATTTACAAAAGTTGAAAAATTTATCTGGTTGCGGTTGAGTGGTATATTACTCGGGTTCGGTGGTGTTCTTTTTATCTTGATACCCAAGGCATCTTTGCCTGATCCCTCGATGGCAATTTGGGTAATGATCGGGCTTTGTACACCTTTCTTGCATGGTTTAGCTTATGTATTCCTTTCAAATTCTAATCGTCCACCAAAAATAGATTCACTACAATTGGCTTGTGGAACCCTTTTTGCTGCTGCTGCTATGGCTCTGCCAATTTCTCTAGTTTTGGGGGAGTTCCATGTACTCGCCCCTCCATTTACTAATGGAGAAATCTCAATGATGTTACATTTTATTTTGGCGGGCTTTAACTTTTACGGGGTTTTTGAATTGATACGTATTGCGGGACCAACCTACATGAGTCAATCAAGTTTCTTGTCAGTAGTTTTTGGTGTCTTTTTCGGGATTGCTTTACTGGACGAAAAACATAGTCTTTTCGTTTGGTTCGCAATCACTTTGATCATATGCGGGGTTGCTCTGGTAAATGCTCGTCATGAAAAATATCTGAAAAAATAATTACCTTACCCAATCGATAATGTGTTTATCTGGATTGAGGTTGTCGTTTTCTAAAACAGTGCGCCCCCGAACAGAAATTCCAGCGATGTGGACTGTATCGGAACTACCTGAAACTAGTGGATGCCACCATGGAAGTTCTTTTCCTTCCGCAATTAAACGGTATGCACATGTTGAAGGCATCCAATCTAAATTTTTAATATTTTTGGCATTAAGTCCGATACAATCTGGAACTCGTCGTTGGCGGTTTTGGTAATCTTTACATTTACAGGTTTCAGTATTCAAAAGCTTACAGGCGATATTTGTATAGGCAACTTCTTTGGTATTAATATCCTCTAATTTTAACATGCAGCAGCGTGCACAACCGTCACACAATGATTCCCATTCTTTTTTGCTTAATTCAGTCAAGCTTTTCTCTTTCCAAAAAGATTCTTGTTTTTTTTATGCATATTATATTAAAGCCTTTTAGCTAATACCTTTGCCATCGCGGTTGGATTAGTCTGATGATTGAAATGGGTAATATAATCACCATTTTTACCCATCAAGAATACTAATGATGAATGGTCCATCAAATAGTTTTCTGGTTCTTTCTTGTCTTGATCTTGCAATGTTTTTGTAAAATAAACTCGGTATTTTTTTGCCACAGTCTTCAAAATTTCTTGACTACCCGTCAAACCTAAAAAGGTGGGGTGAAAATATTTAACATACGTTTTAAGATGAGACGGATTATCCCGCATGGGATCGATAGATATAAATATGGGTTGAAATTTCTTCGAATTATCTCCCAATGCATTTAATGCCGACCCCATTATCTGAAGTGCTGTTGGACAGACGTCTGGGCAATAGCTATATCCAAAGTAGATCAGCATAAATTTTCCTTTAAATTCGGCACTTTTTCTAATTTTCCCATTGTGGTCGACTAATTCGAAGGGGCCGCCGATTTTAGTAAGTTTTCGTCCATCAGGTGATAGCAAACCGAACTGCCAAACAATTAGTATTGAAGCAAGGATTGCTATCGCCGCAAAAGCAGCTATCCTGAATGCGGATAGGTTCATTAGTAAATCCCATTTTAAATTGTGTTAGAATGATATAACCGGTAAGTGCTATTTATACTAGTCACCAAAAATACTGATAATTAATATATTAAAATTTAGGTGTGCACCGAGAACATGATATTCAGATAAATGAGAGCCTTTGGATTTATATTTTTAATATTCTACTTTAGCATCTATCCTGTTGTTTCTTATGGAGATGTAGAACTATTCGGCGATAATCCCATTTTTGCAGCCATCAAAGCCAATGATTTGGAAGGGGTAAAAGCTGCTGTCAACCGAGGTGAAAAAGCAGATGTCGAGGATTT
Organism: Rhodospirillaceae bacterium; assembly: GCA_002719885.1. Classification (GTDB taxonomy): domain Bacteria; phylum Pseudomonadota; class Alphaproteobacteria; order MPNO01; family UBA2964; genus UBA2964. The sequence continues at coordinate 52,012 of PBFH01000045.1, forward strand.
CGACGGACGTAATGCACTTATTTATGCTGGTATTATTGGTAATGCAGATATAATTGATTTTTTGGCTTCTTTAAGAGTTTCTCTTACACACCGAGATAAACTTGGAAATTCCGCTTTATATTATGCGGTTGATCGAGGCCATGTTGATGCCGTCGAAGTATTAATAGAAAAGGGTTCCCTTATAAATTCAGAAAACCGCCGCGGTATTACCCCTTTAATGATTGCTGCGAGTCAGGGCCGAGCAGAAATTGTTCAAATTTTACTCAAAAGCGGAGTAGATACATCTAAACGTGATTATACGGGTCGATCTGCTTTGATGTGGGCTAAGTGGAATAAGAAACAAATTATAGTTAAGTTATTGCGTAGTGCTGGTGTTAGGGAATAATTAGGCAGTTTCCTCTATAATTAACTAACGAATGGTAGTTGGCTCAATTTTACGAAAAATAGGCAAATGCGGTATGTTAGAAAAACAGCTTCTAATAATTGCTCATGCACCTTCTGAAAATACTAAGTCATTATTAGATTCTACCAGTAGGGGTGCAAGATCTGTCAAAAGTGACTCCGTAAAAATATCAATCAGGACACCCTTTGAGGCTGAAGAAAATGATATATGTGGTTCGCAGGGTATAATTCTGCTGACGACTGAAAACCTTGGGTATATGAGTGGGGCATTAAAAGATTTTTTTGATAGAGTTTATTATCCTTGTTTAGAAAAAACCCAAGGGTTGCCTTATTCACTGATTATACGTGCGGGATATGATGGCACTGGCACTGTACGGGCTGTGGAAACAATAACTAATGGATTGCGTTGGAGAAAGGTACAAAAGCCACTAACCTGTCGAGGGAAATGGCAATCGGATTTTACTGACCAATGTAAAGAATATGGAGCAGCGATGGCCGCTGGTTTAGACTTAGGTATTTTTTAAATCAAAATTTATTCGCCCATGGTTAATAGAAGCCCCTTGATTCTCGCTATTCGAAATACATATAAAAAAACACTCATACTGCCAAGCATGTATAATATATTTAAGAATAAAGCATTGAAGAATAAATCTGTCTTGAACACATTATCGATTAGCAGTGCTCTCATTCCTTCGAAAACATGAGAAGAGGGTAGAATCCATGCGACGGTTTGTAACCAATCCGGTAAAACGGAAATTGGGTAGTATATACCGCTTATTGGTGCAAGAAGAAAAATGCCAACCCAAGCTAAACTCTCAGCTCCCATCCCATATCGAAGCACAAGTGCAGATACTAACAGCCCTATCGCACCGCCAAATATCATAAGGTTCATAAAAAATATAATGAGGGGTAAACCCATATCAAAGATTGAATATTGATAAAATGGTATAGCTAACATAGCGGCAGGGATTACACCGACAATTGTTCGAATTAAACTAATGGACAAAAGAGATAACGCCCACTCATAGGGCCTAAGAGGACTAACAAATAATTGAGCTAGATTGCGCGACCACATTTCTTCTAGAAAAGATACAGCAACCCCAATATTGCTCCGAAACATTACATCCCAAAGGAGGACTGCTGCAATTAACAAACCTGCGACCTTAATTATAGGCGATTCAGAAGACATTAAAAATTGATTTAAAAAGCCCCAAAGGATCATTTGCATGGTTGGCCAGTACGCTAATTCTAAGACCCTTATCCAAGAACTTTTCAATAAATAAAGGTATCTTAAAAGCATTATAATTATGCGGTTGATCGTTGAACGAAGCCGTATTATTTGTTGCATTTGGACTTTTAAAACCTATCAGTCATGTTTTTGTATAATTTAATTGGATCCTGCTCGCGCAATATGTATGAAAACATCTTCTAGCGTATTTCTCTCATATTTTTTAATTAAAGCTTTGGGGGCCCCTTTATCAACAACATTGCCTTTTCTCATAATTATGACATCGGAACATAGACGGTTAACCTCATGCATATTGTGCGAGGCTAATAAAATTGTAGCACCGGTTTTACTCGCATATTCTTCTAAGTAAGACCTTATCCAGGCGGCAGTCTCGGGATCTAGTGAGGCCGTCGGTTCATCTAGAAGCAGTAACTTAGGTGAATTAATTAATGCTTTCGCCAAGGAAACACGACTACGTTGTCCTGATGATAATTGGCCTGTGGTCAGATCTAAAAAATCATTCAGAGAAAATGACTCCGCCAAAATTTCGATGCCTGCTTTGGAATTGTCCATGCCATAAAGTCCAGCAAAAATACGTAGATTTTGCCGCACTGTTAAGCGCTTTGGTAATTCGACATATGGAGAGCTAAAGTTAATCCGACTTAAAACCCTATATCGGGAATTTATGATATCTTCGCCCAACACCTTAATTTTACCACTGGTAGGTAAAAGCAAGCCTAGGATCATAGCGATGGTTGTTGTTTTGCCTGCACCGTTTCCACCTAATAGACCTGTTATAGATCCCGCATTAATTTTAAAAGAAATTTTATTTACGGCGATTTTACATCCGAAAGTTTTGGTTAATGATTGAATATCAATTGCTATTTTTTGCATAACTTTTTTTGTATCACTTAAATTCATGATTAAATCTAGTTTTTTGTTAAATTAAAACTGTGGTTCTAACTAGTGTTTGGATTATCAGGAGGATTTTATGGCTATCGTACCGTCGCACAACGAAACAAGTAGGGTACAGTTAAGGACATTAGTACTGATACGTTGGGTAGCCATAGTTGGTCAAATGGCTACTCTACTTGTGGTTTTTTACGGGTTAAGATTTGATCTACCACTTTTCGCGACTATGATCACTGTTTTGGCGTCTGCGACTGTTAATTTAGTGGCACAATTTGTCGGAGGGTCTAGGAGGGTTTCGGAGAAGGGTGCTGCAGGATACCTGGCTTTTGATATTGGACAGCTTACTATTCTGCTCTATCTCACCGGAGGCCTTGGCAATCCCTTTGCTTTTCTTTTGTTAGCGCCGGTGGCTATCTCTGCAACCGTTTTATCACTTAGAAGTACTATCATCTTGAGTGCTATTGCCCTAATTTCAATTACAGTTTTATCAATGTACCATTTGCCTCTGCCTGGCCAAGGAATTTTGCCTCGCCTTCCTACAATTTATGTTTTGGGTGTGTGGACTGCACTCGCAATTGGCATCTTATTTTTTGCATCTTATACTTGGAGGGTGGCGCAGGCAGCACGCGCACTTTCTGACGGTTTATTTGCTACACAACAGGCGCTTGGGCGTGAGCAGCGTCTATCTGACATGGGGGCGATTGCAGCTGCTGCAGCCCATGAGCTTGGGAGTCCCCTTGGAACCATTGCTGTGATTAGCAGGGAGCTCTCTCGGGACCTTCCAGAAGATAGTCCTATTGCAGAGGACGTAGCATTGCTACTTACAGAAACAAATAGATGTAGGGAAATATTAGCGGCCCTTGCTCATAATCCGGAAGGAGACGGAGCACCATTTTCTGCAGTGCCGGTGAGCGCAGTCGTGGAGATGGCAACAATTCGGCATCAGGCTGATCGAATTTCCCTAAAATTCGAATCGACGTCAATTGATGAAGATGACAATGGCGCTGAGCCTGTTATATGTTATATCCCGGAAATAATTCACGGAATTGGATCTTTGGCTCAAAACGCTATACAATTTGCGAATTCTGAAGTGAAGTTGTTGACTACTTGGTCAAAAGATATTGTTAACGTTTCAATTATTGATGATGGACCAGGATTTTCTCCCTTTGTTTTGGATCGTATTGGTGAACCCTATATATCTTCGAGAATCAGTAACGATGAACATATGGGCTTGGGCATCTTTATCGCACAGACCTTATTAGCGAGGACGGGAGCAGAACTATCTTTTATAAATAAAAGGGATGGAGGTGCGGTTGTTGAGATACAATGGCGCCGAGAAATGTTGGAAAGCGTTGAAGGTAAATTTGATGGATGAACTTGATACAAAAGATGGGCTAACATCTCATGTAACCCGAGAACCAAAAACATTATTAATTGTAGATGATGACAAACCTTTTAGAGAAAGGTTGGCAAAAGCGATGGAGAGCAGGGGTTTTATAGTCACCGCTGTTGAGAGTGCCGCGGATGGGATCTCTATGGCTAAATTGGAACCACCTGATTATGCGGTTATTGACCTACGACTGGATGACGGAAGTGGGCTAGATGTCGTTTCTGAAATACGGGAAGCACAGCCCGAAGCACGTATAATCATATTGACAGGCTATGGAAACATCGCGACAGCCGTTGCTGCAGTTAAGGCAGGTGCAATTGACTATCTCGCAAAGCCTGCAGATGCCGATCAGGTTGCATCAGCCCTGCTAACTCGGGGAGTTGACTTGCCACCGCCACCTGAAAACCCAATGTCTGCTGACAGAGTAAGGTGGGAACATATTCAGCGCGTGTATGAACAGTGTGACAGAAATGTGTCTGAAACCGCTAGAAGATTAAATATGCATCGGAGAACACTACAAAGAATTTTAGCAAAACGAGCACCAAGAGAGACTAATATTCTAAGGTCTTAGGAGTGGGTTCAAAATAGTTATTAAGGTATATCAATTTAAAAAATTTAACATATTCGACTCTATAAGTTTTAAGGGGAAAGATTTTTTCTAAATTTAGACAGATCTAAAACATGCTAATTGTGCAGGTCTATGAGTTAATTAAAGTATCAGGTGTCGTGGTAAGATATTATGCTTTCTGAAAAAAGAGTTTTAGTAACAGGGGGTGCAGGATTTATAGGTTCTCATCTTTGTGAAAAGTTGATTGGTTTAGGATACGATGTACTCTGTGTTGATAACTACTATACAGGTTCGAAAGATAATATAACCCAATTGTTTTCTAATTCCCAATTTGAATTAATGCGCCATGATATCACCTTTCCGCTATATGTTGAAGTTGATGAGATTTTTAACTTAGCCTGTCCAGCTTCACCCATTCATTATCAATTAGACCCAGTCCAAACAACTAAGACTAGTGTCCATGGCGCAATCAATATGCTTGGTCTGGCGAAAAGAGTAGGAGCTAAAATCTTTCAGGCCTCTACTAGTGAGATTTATGGAGATCCTACAGTTCATCCGCAAGTCGAGAGTTATTGGGGTAATTGCAATCCTATAGGTTCTAGGGCCTGTTATGATGAAGGCAAAAGGTGTGCGGAAACATTATTTTTTGATTATCGCAGGCAACATAATCTCTCAATCAAAGTAGCTAGAATATTTAATACCTATGGCCCACGTATGCACCCTAATGATGGACGGGTAGTTTCGAATTTTATTGTTCAGGCGTTAAGCAATAATCCGGTTACAATCTATGGCGATGGATCACAAACTAGATCTTTTTGCTATATTGATGATTTGATTGAGGCCTTCATACTTATAATGCAAACGAATGACGATTTTATCGGTCCAATAAATATTGGTAATCCCTACGAAGTCAAAATTAGTGAGCTTGCTGATATAGTTATCAAACTTACTGGGTCGAGTTCTAAGATAATAAAGAAAAAGCTGCCTGAGGATGATCCTATTCAACGTAAGCCTGATATTTCACTTGCCAATAAGACGATCTCATGGAATCCGAAGGTTTCACTTGTTGAAGGGCTTAAAAGAACAATTGAGTATTTTGAAACTAGGCTTTCCAAAGGATGAACATGATCCTGAGTACAAATAAAAATTTAAAAGTAGTTGAAATAATAAATTTTGTGAAAAAGACGGTAAATATGGATGAATGATCAAATTATCTCTATGAAATCGGGACAAGGAGATATTTCGAGAAATACAGGGGTACTGCCTTTCCAATCTCTCAATGCCCTAATCAGGGATGGTGAACTCCATAGTCTCTCCCCCATAACCTCACAGCAAATACAACCTGCTAGTCTTGACTTGAGGCTAGGAAAAACCGCTTATCGTATGAGGGCTAGTTTTTTACCGGGGCCGAAAAGAACTGTAAAAGAACAGATTGATTCATCAAGCCTACATCAAATAGATCTGACCTCAGGGGCTCTATTGGAAACGGGTTGTGTATACCTTATACCCTTATTGGAATCATTATCTTTGAGTGATGGTTTATCCGGGGTAGCTAATCCAAAAAGTTCTACTGGGCGCCTTGATATATTCACACGCCTTTTGACTGACTACTCCTCCGATTTCGATGTTGTAACAAGGGGTTATCACGGTCCCCTTTACGCGGAAATTTTTCCGAGAACATTTAGTATAATAGCTCGCACTGGTAGCAAGTTAAATCAGCTTCGGTTATGTCGAGGAAGTGCAGATATTCGTGAAGGAGAGTTGAAACGCCTTCTTAAGGACCAGCCAGTACTTGACCGTGATCTTACAGAACAAGAGGAAAATACATTGTTCAGAGGGGTGCCTCTCTCCATTGATTTGGCGGGGGTTGGGGATACAGACCTCGTTGGTTTCAAAGCTAAACCCTATGCTCCTCTTATAGATGTAGATAAACAAGGACACTATAATCCCATAAATTACTGGGACCCCGTATACTGTGACAGTAGTCGCAGCATAATATTAAATCCTGATGACTTTTACATCTTAGCCTCCAAGGAGTCGGTTTCAGTGCCAGTAGATTACGCGGCTGAAATGGTTCCATATGATGCATTTACCGGAGAATTTCGTGCTCATTATGCTGGATTCTTTGACCCAGGATTTGGGCATGCTGTTGCGGATGCGGCCGGTACTCGTGCAGTGCTAGAGGTAAGGTCTTATGGGGTGCCGTTCACAATGGAGGATGCACAACTTGTCGGGCGGTTAAAGTATGAACATTTAACTGATAAACCAGATAAACTTTATGGAGCTGAATCCGGTTCATCTTATCAACGTCAGGGTTTAACCTTGAGCAAACATTTTCGCCCTTGGGTAACATAATTAAATATAATAGAAACTGTCTGCGTTTTCTGTTAACCATGTGATAAAAAATTTTAAATTTCATGGATTATCCCTTATGAATTTGAAGTCTTTCTTTGATAAGGAAATTATTGAACATGAATTGGTAATGCGAACCACGCGTGAAACCTTAGCCGAACAATTTGAGGCTTTGTGTGTCGTCGCTGAAAATACTTTAAAAAACGGTAAAAAAATTATTTTCGTTGGTAACGGCGGTAGCGCGGCGGATGCTCAACATTTAGCAGCCGAGTTGGTTGTACGGTATAAAAGGGATAGGAAACCATTATCTGCTGTCGCTTTAACAACTGATACTTCTGCGCTTACCGCTGGCAGTAATGATTTTGGATTTGAGCGAGTTTTTGAGATTCAGCTTAAAGCTTTGGGCAATAAGGGGGACCTGCTAATAGCAATGACCACGTCAGGCAGAAGCCCTAATGTTCTGAACGCAGTCAAAGCTGCACAAGAAATGGGAATTACGGCTGCTGCACTATCCGGGAAAAATGGAGGCGAATTAGTTGGGCTTGCAAAACCATTAATTTTAGTCCCATCGGATACTACGGCGCGAATTCAGGAGGCACATATAGTTTTGGGTCACATGATGTGTGATGTGTTAGAACAGAGGTGTGCGAAATGAATGATAGCACAAAACTTCTTCAATTGATTGATCGGCTCGATAAAGTAAATATTCTGTGCTTGGGTGACGTTATGCTTGATAAGTTTGTTTATGGGGATGTATCGCGCATATCTCCAGAGGCACCAGTACCAGTTTGCCGTGTAATTGATGAAGCGTCCATGTTGGGCGGGGCTGGTAATGTAGCTCGAAACTTGGCTGAGGTGGGAGTTTCGGTTGATTTTGTAAGTGTTGTCGGTAACGACGAGGCAGCAGACCAAGTGCTCTCTTTGGTTCAAGGTATCAATCAAATTAGACCAAAACTAATACGAGAGCCTGGGCGTCAAACTACAATCAAAGAAAGATATTTCGGGGGTTCTCAACAATTAATGAGATTAGATAGAGAGGACTGCAAAGATATCTCGAATGATACAAAAGAAAATATCTTTGATTATGTGAGGAAAACTATTGCGACTGCGGATGCTCTTATACTTTCTGATTATGGTAAGGGCATTCTAACACCAGAAAGTTTACAAGAGTTAATTTCGATAGCAAAAAATTGTAATTGTCCGGTAATTGTTGATCCAAAGGGAGGTGACTACCAGCGGTATAGAGGTGCCACTGTTATTACACCGAATCTGCGAGAGCTTTCTGAGTCCAGCAAAAGAGGAATTGTAGATAATACTACCCTTGTTGATGCAGCACGATTTATTGCAATGGAATATGGAATAGAGAATATTCTGGTAACCAGAAGCGCAGAAGGCATGACGCTTGTTTCCGATAAAAGCATAGATCATTTGCCTGCAGAAGCACGTGAAATTTTTGATGTTTCAGGAGCAGGCGACACAGTGGTTGCAATATTAGCCGCTGTTTTAGCCGCTGGTGGAGGTTTGTTAATGGCATCGCGTCTTTCTAATATTGCTGCAGGGATAGCAGTCGGTAAGACAGGGACTGCCGTTGTCTCGGCTACTGAGCTTGTTGAATCACTTCAAAGTCAGGACTCCCTGCATTTAAGCAACTCAAAAATTTTGTCTTTAGAGGATGCGAAGAAAAAAGTTGAAATCTGGCGAAGCCAGAGCGATAAAATAGGGTTTACGAACGGCTGTTTTGATCTGATACATCCAGGTCACTTAGCCTTGTTGGCGGAATCTCGCTTTATCTGTGACCGGTTAATTGTGGGCCTTAATTCTGATAGTTCTGTGAAGCAGATAAAAGGGGAAAGCCGTCCAATCCAGAATGAAGAATCCCGTGCGTCTGTGCTGGCTTCCCTAGCATGTGTGGATATGGTTGTTGTATTTTCTGAAGAAACTCCGATTGAATTGATAAAAGCTCTTAGGCCAGATTTTTTGTCTAAGGGTGCGGATTATTTATTAGAAAACGTAGTAGGTGCTGACTTGGTCCAGTCATATGGCGGTCAGGTTTTTCTAGTTGATATAGAAGAGGGACACAGTACAACTGGAACTATCGAGCGTTTAGAACGCAAAAAAAACTAATTAGGCGTGCGGATCAGTAATATTTTGTAGCCGCTCGCTGGCAATCAATGCAAACCTTTTAAGTTGTTGACGTCTGCGAGTTCCTTGTATTGATCTTTCTGATGTTTCTTTTTCAATGCTGGCAGAAAATTTATCGGCGATTATAATTCCGTGGTTTCTAGGAAGAATTTCCAATGGAAAATCCTCCGAGACAGCGAAGTAAAAGCGATCACAATAAGGTAGGTAAAACTGCCACTTAGAGTCAGATTTAAAGTCTTTAACAGAACTTTTTACTTCAATTATCGAGAATATTCCTTCAGTGCTAAGAGTGATAATATCTACTCTTCGACTGTTGGGGAGCGGAAATTCTGTTAAACATCCCCAGCCAAGATCTTTGAAAAGCCTCATGACACCGCGGGTTAGTATTGCGGCTTTGTGTGATTGTCTGGCAGGCCTTTTTGCAAGGTTGTCATGCTTCGGAGAAAATGGAAGTTCTAATGGCAGCATATAAAATTGATCAAAGCGTTTCAAAATATAATTTATTAATTTTTAAACTAATTTAACGGGTAAGAGTATAAGGAATTTATTATAGTGTATTGTCCTATGGGTTCATATAAATTTTGTAAAATTTCAAGAAATCGCATATGCCAATTCTCTCAGTGATTAAGAGGTTATAAGTATAATGTCTACAAATTCATTTATTTTTAACTGGATTTCACAGGCTGAAGAATTATTCAATAAGGGTTCGCTTGAAAAGGCTGATAATATCTTTGCAAAAGTTCTAAAGCGAGATGAAAAATGTGTGGCCGCGTTAAATGGGAGAGGAAGAATTTCTGAAGCATTAGGTTTCAATGATCGTGCTGCAGAGTTTTTTCAAAAAGCTAATGAACAAGAGGTTTCAAATTATTGTTATGAAGCTGAAAAGGCATCTGAGGAAGCCTCTTATCAAGATGCCATTGAGTGTTATAAAAATGCTCTCAATATAATTGATGATAATTTAGATGCTATATGGGGTTTGGCTGAATGCTACGCATCCATTGAAGAGACAAAGACGGCGGCCAGGTGGTATCAGAGATACCTCGACTTAGAACCCGAAGAACCAGAAGCTATGCATATGTTGTCTGCGATGGGGGCGCTTCAGATGCCAGATCGTGCTAGTGAAGGCTATATTAAAATCTTATTTGATCGTTTCGCACCAGACTTTGATGAATTATTGAAAAATGATTTAGATTACCGAGTGCCCACTCTAATATCTAATACTATCGAACACTATTTGAATTCGCAAAAAGCTAATCTGAAGATTCTTGACCTAGGTTGTGGAACAGGGCTCTGTGGTGAAGCTGTGAAAAAATTTTCTAGCAGGATAGATGGTGTGGACTTATCCGTGCAGATGTTAAAAAAGGCCAAACAGAAATTAGTGTATAATAATTTAATAAATTCTGATGTTTTATCCTATCTGAAATCAGCCAACTGCACTTATGATATCGTTCTAGCGGCGGATGTTTTTGTTTATTTTGGTGCTTTAGAAGCCTTATTCTCTGGTTTAAAAAAAGTTGTTAAACCGCGTGGTTTAATTCTGTTCTCTCTAGAGATACAAAGGGGTTCGGGTTTTAGTTTGATGTCCTCAGGACGCTATTCCCATAGTCGTCCCTATGTCAGAAAAGTGGCTGACCAAGTTGGTTTTACAGAAATTAGGGTTAAAAGTGAAACGCTCCGGCTAGAATATGGTGAACCTGTGTGGGGTGATATTTGGCTTTATCAAAAGTAAATTAAATCAAAATTTTCTTGGGGGTTCCGGAGGCAGACTAAAATTGAAATGGCGTTGTAAAACATCATTGATCAAGTCTAGACAACTACCGTAGCGAATGACACTGAAGTCATGGACATTTATCATAGTGGACGATTTTTTGTAATTA
>PBFH01000046.1 GCA_002719885.1 Rhodospirillaceae bacterium
ACCAGACCGCGCGATAGTACCTAAATCATCAATTAAGGACTCCCGGTTCATTCCAACCCCATTATCTGCAACGGTAATCGTTTTCGCCTTTTTATTTATAGAAAGTTCTACCTGAAAATCTGTGTCGTCTCCGGTCAATGATGGTTCTGTAATTGCCAAATAGCGCAGTCGATCACATGCATCAGAGGCATTTGAAATAAGCTCTCGAAGGAAAATCTGCCGATCACTATATAAAGAGTTGGCAACAATTCTTAAAATTTTACCAACTTCAGTTTGAAAGCTAAGGGTTTCAGCCATTCTCTATTTTCTCCCCTTAATTATAATTATACTCAAATGACAGAATATGTGTCTTGTTGTCAAACTCTGCAAGTATTCAAATTCATAAAGATTTTGTTTATAAGGGATAAATTTATTTTGTTTCCATTAAATCGAACCTCCATGTATTTGCAATTCATATGCCGCTGCATTCAGATAAAATAACGGCTATTCTAGGTCCGACCAATACTGGGAAAACCTACCTTGCTATAGAGCGTATGCTGGGCCATCAGACTGGCATGATTGGTTTTCCATTGCGTCTTTTGGCTAGGGAAAATTATGACCGCGTAGTCGCATTGGTTGGTAGAGATAAAACAGCCTTGGTCACAGGCGAAGAAAAAATAATACCGCCTAAAGCTAAGTATTTTCTTTGCACCGTCGAATCAATGCCCGTTGCAAAGTTGGTCGAATTTTTGGCTGTTGATGAAATTCAGTTATGTGCTGATGCAGAAAGAGGCCATTTATTCACGGACAGATTGCTCCACGCGCGTGGGCAGGCTGAAACAATGTTTCTTGGCTCTGAAAGTGTAAAATCCATATTACGCCAACTTGTTCCAAATGCTGAATTTATAACCCGACCCCGTTTCTCAAAGTTAACTTATGTTGGTGCACAGAAACTTAGCCGTATCAAACGGCGCAGCGCGATCGTTGCATTTTCCGCTAACGATGTTTATGCGCTGGCGGAACATATCCGAAGAACATCCGGTGGTGCTGCTGTAGTACTTGGCGCTCTAAGCCCCCGCACCCGTAATGCGCAGGTTCAAATGTATCAGGAGGGTGATGTAGATTTTTTAATTGCAACTGATGCGATTGGAATGGGTTTAAATATGAACATAGATCACGTAGCGTTCTGGCGCTTACATAAATTTGACGGTATGCGCAAGAGACCCTTAGCAGTGGATGAGGTAGCCCAAATTGCCGGAAGAGCGGGTCGTTTCATGCAAGAAGGCACATTTGGAACTTTCATAGAAGCAGGCTCTTTTGATGCGGAAATCATAGAGGCTGTTGAAAATCATCGATTCCAAAAGAAAAAGAGTATTTGGTGGCGCAATAGTAATCTGAGTTTTCGAAGTTTAAAAAGCTTGCTGAAGAGTCTTGACGAAGCCCCGCCCGATCCGGTTTTGAGACGGGTCCGTGAACCAGAAGATCAAGTTATGCTGAGATATTTATCTCTCGATAGGTCGGTCTCTGATTTGGCAACAAATACAGATATGGTTGAATTGTTGTGGGAAGTTTGCCAGATCCCTGATTTCAGGGAAACTCTGGCGGATGTACATTTACACCTTTTGAAAACAATATTTAAGCATTTGGCCAGGGCAGAAGGCCAGTTACCTGAAGACTGGGTAGCTGATCAGTTGGAACGTCTCAAGCGCGTAGACGGTGATATTGATACTCTTGTGGCACGAATAGCACATACGCGGACTTGGACGTATATATCCCATAGAACAAACTGGATAAAAGATGCAGTTAACTGGCAATTACAGGCAAGACAGCTTGAGGATTTACTGTCGGATGCATTGCATGAAAGACTGACAGAAAGGTTTGTAGACCGTCGGAGCAATACAATGCTTCGCTCTCGGGGAAAACATCTAGAAGCTAATGTTAGTGCGGAAAACGAAGTATTTGTTGAAGGAATGTTTATTGGTTATTTAAATGGTTTGAGTTTTACGGGGGATTTATTAGCAAGTACAGGCGATAGACGTCTTTTGTCTGCGGCAGCAAATCGAGGACTACATCGCGAGATTCTAAACCGTGTATCAAAAATTGAGGAAGAGATGGATAGCCAATTTTCTTTGTCTGATGATGGAACCATCCAATGGCGTGAACAAAACTTGGGTAAATTAAAACGGGGGAAAAGTATTTTAGAGCCCCAGCCGCAGGTACAGACATCTGAAATTTTATCAGCGCCCCTAAGAGATAGGGTGGTGAAACGTTTGTTGACCTGGTTTCATGCCCTTATCAAGAGGCGTTTTACGCCTCTTTTCATAATACAAACTCTAAAACTTTCTGGCCCAGCACGTGGATTAGTATTTCAGCTTCGCGAGAATCTTGGCTCAATTCCGAGGAGTGATGTTAGAAAACAAATAGATGGGTTAACTAAGGCGGATAGAAAAATACTCAGAGAGTCCAATGTCAAACTGGGATATAAAACGATTTTTTTTCCTTCCCTTATAAAACCAAAAATTATTACTCTTCGCGCCCTAATGTGGGCTATTTGGAATGATTTGNCTCCTCCTNCNGTNCCACCACCNGGAACTATAACNCTAAAAGCNAAAANGAAATACAATAGAAANTTTTTGGAATCNATTGGTTATNCNATTTTGGGNCCAAGATTCGTNCGNATTGATATTCTTGATCGNATTGNGGTCGATTTAATTAAGGCGAAAAAAAGCAAAGAGCTNCCGCCAATTAAANAAATTTCATCAATNTTGGGNTTAAGCATCNNAGATACAGANATAATANTAACTAAGTTAGGNGATACTCTTGAATTTGGANGANCCGGAGAAAATAAANTNATNGGGAATCGCCGACGATNAAANTCTGTCCGNNCCANAAAAGGAAACGANAANGATTTGCCCTTCTCAAAATTNAANGAATACAAATTTTGATGGANGANNATTCNTCGCTTAGACTTGATAAATGGTTGTGGTATGCAAGGTTCTTTCGATCTAGATCTNTCTCNGGTCGGGTTTGTGNTTCCGGNCGTATACGCGTTGATGGNGCCGTCATNGAAAAATCNCATTATAATATACGGGTTGGACAAATTGTTACCTTTCCGCAGGCNCATNGTATACGANTAGTAAAAGTTTTAGGACTTGGTTCGCGCCGNGGNCCTNCTTCGGANGCAACAAAACTTTACNAGGANTTGTCTGAAAATAAAGTGCGAGTNCCTAGAATTAGAGAAATAGNGNCAAGGCCTGTAAAAAGGTGGCAAAAACGNGATCGTAATAAGGATGTGTGGTGATAAAAAAACTCAGAGAATTTTTGGGCATAGANGANGNCGACGCATTAAAGATGAATGATGAGAATCAGATNNAGTATGCTGCAGCAGCCCTTCTTATNGAAGTTGCNATGNTAGATAGGGATTTTACAGCCCTAGAGCGAGAAAGAATTTTAAATTTTGTAAAAGAAAAATTCAAATTGGAAGATACAATCGCTCAAAAATTGATTAAACGAGCGCAAGCGGAAATAGAGGGATCAGTGCAATTATATGGGATAACTAAGGCCTTAAGAAGTGGCCTGTGTTATGAGGATCGCNTTGATTTGATGGAATGTCTCTGGATGGTTGCTTATGCTGATGGCAACGTAGACCCTTTTGAAGATCAATTATTGCGTCGGATTGGTGAATTAATCTATGTGACTGATCGAGATAGAGGCATTGCGCGAAAAAGGGCACAAACCAATATTCCAATTAATTAGCAATCAAAATACTAAAAACCTATATAGTATGAATAGAAGTATTTTAATTTTATAAAAATCTTGTATAAGTGCGTTGCACAGAACNCCATGAAATAGTAGAGAAATCAAACTGTGTTGCTAATGTGGTGTTTTTAAAAGTTGTTACTCAAAATAAGGGTAGNAAGTACTGATCGGAGACTACTATGACTTACGTCGTCACGGAAAACTGTATTAAATGTAAATTTATGGATTGCGTCGAGGTTTGCCCGGTAGATTGCTTTTATGAGGGGGAAAATATGTTAGTCATCCACCCTGATGAATGTATTGATTGTGGTGTTTGCGAACCNGAATGTCCGGCAGAAGCCATTCAACCCGATTCAGAAAGTGGCGCAGAGCAATTCATAGAAGTTGCCAGTAAGTATGCTGAAGAGTGGCCTAATATCACCCGTAAGGGTGATCCACCGGCCGATGCAGATGACTGGAAAGACGTTGCAAACAAGTTTGAAGATCATTTTAGTGAAGAGCCGGGTTCAGGAGGCTAATTTTTATTTTTATTAGAAGAGTTGATGTGCATTCAAAAATAAGAGGCGGNAAACATGCCTGTCCTTAAGACGATTTGTNTGTTATGAAGGNTAAATTTAGCAGGCAAATTTCATAGAGATATTTGGATTTACNTTGCAATTATAATTTATCTCCAACATGAGGTCAGTTTCGATCTGGGTTGGGTACGAAATTAAATTCCTCAAAAGGGTTAATGAGTTCAACTTTTTGGTAATTTATAATCAAAAATATTTTGTGTTATCCGCGTTTTAAGTGAGAGAAGTTTATGGCTAGAACAGCGAAATCTAAGGCTAAAGCGAAAAAGTTACCATTCGTCGTGAAAGACTATGTTGTTTATCCAACCCATGGAGTTGGACAGGTAATTGATATAGTAAAAGAAGAAGTAGCAGGATTTAAACTTCAACTATTTGTTATTAGGTTTGCAGCTGAAAAAATGACACTTCGTGTTCCTGTAGGGAAAGTAGAAGAATCTGGTTTACGAAAAATTAGTAGCAAGGATAAAATGCAAGCTGCGGTGGGTACGCTTAAAGGTCGGGCTCGCGCCAAAAGAACCATGTGGAGCCGTCGAGCCCAAGAATATGATGCAAAAATTAATAGCGGGGATCCGGTNGCCATTGCGGAAGTTGTAAGGGATTTGCATCGTCCGCCTGACCAACCGGATCAATCCTATAGTGAACGCCAGATGTATGAGTCGGCAATTAGTCGGTTAGCACTGGAATTAGCGTTGGTCGAAAAAATAGAGGTGGATGTCGCAACACAAAAACTAGAGAATATGCTTTTTAAGGCGGCGTGAACAAAAGGATTGAAAAGAATTCTCCCAATCATTTTATTACCTTTGGTTCTATTTTTTTTGGGTGATGATAGGTATGTAAAGTAGAGGTTAGAGTTTTTGTTAATGGCCCGTGAACAACTATACTCACCTATCAACCCNTATGAGACCGGCTGGTTGGTACTAGACAATCTCCATAAAATGTATTGGGAACAATCTGGTAACCCTAAAGGAGTGCCCGTAGTATTTTTACATGGGGGCCCGGGGGCAGGGGCTACTCCCGTACATCGTCGATTTTTCGATCCTAGTGTCTATCGAATTATAATTTATGACCAGCGAGGGGCGGGTCGCTCTGAACCACAAGGTGAATTGACCGATAACACTACACAAGATTTGATTATGGATATTGAGGCGCTGCGTGTGCACCTTGGTATAGAACGTTGGACCATTTTCGGTGGATCGTGGGGAAGCACACTAGGCATCGCCTATGGCGAAGCATACCCGGATCGTTGTATCGGATTCATCTTGCGCGGAATTTTTCTGGGCCTTCGGAAAGAACTCGATTGGTTTCTTTATGGTATGAAAACAGTATTTCCCGAAAACTGGAATCAATTAGTTGCAGAGCTTACCGAAGCGGAGTGTGGTGATATCCTCTCAGCTTATTACCAAAGGTTAATGAGTAATGATCCAGCGGTATATCTTCCGGCGGCAAGAGCGTGGAGCGCTTATGAAGGAGCATGTTCAACTTTGATACCTAGTCCGGAGACTGTTTCAGCATTTAGCAATGATTCTTTAGCCTATGCTCTTGCCAGAATTGAGGCTCATTATTTTGTCAACGATTTGTTTATTGAGGAAGGGGCGTTGCTAAAGAATATAGATAAAATACGCGATGTACCGGCTGTGATTATTCAAGGGCGTTATGACATGGTTTGTCCAATTACTACTGCAAACAAGTTGCATGAAGCTTGGCCCGAGGCTGAGTATATTATAGTCCCCGATGCCGGTCATTCAGCGATGGAACCGGGCATTAGGGCAGCACTTGTTAGAGCTTCGGAAAGATTTAAGCATCGACGCTGAGTTTTAAGCTTTGGTATGCAGTTGCGAACAAAAGAATATTCCATAAGATTAACAACAACAAACAAATCAAATAGTAGAGAGTACTAATTGAGATCTACAATAAAAAATTCTAATCTATTAATTATAGTGATTATGTTATCATTAGGTGTGACTCCAGTTTTGTCTGGCACCAAATCCTATGACATTGAAAGTTTGTTGTTCGAGCCACATCCATTTTTCACAGAATTAAATCGCAAGTCAGGGTCCGTAATTAATGAAGAACAACAAGCTATAGAGAAATCCAAGTTAACCTCNAAATTAAAAACATCCCGCAAAAAACAAATTCCCTCTTCGGGAAGTTACGAGCGTTCGGTTAAAAATATTTTAAATAGTGTTCGTAAAAATAGAATGAGTTATCTACAATTTGGGANCGGATATTATGATATTAATGACAATAAAAGTACTTTCGAACTGAGAGTAGAGCGACGTTTTGCAGAGCGATTCTTGAAATTCCAGCCCTTGACCGGGCTTATGATTACTGGAGATAAGGCGTTTTATGGATATGGCGGTATATCCCTCGATTGGGTGNATGGNAATTTTATACTGANCCCTTCTTTTGCNGCAGGTCTNTATCTGGACGGTGATGGTAAGGATCTCGGGCATGCCATTGAATTTCGTTCGGCATTAGAACTTTCGTATCAATTTAAAAANCGGCNCCGTCTAGGGTTGATGATTTATCATCTTTCTAATGCCAGTCTTTCAGATAATAACCCTGGGACAGAAGTACTCAGTCTTGGTTATTCGGTTCCCTTTTCTTGGTAACAGGAGACATCGAATGAGATTAAACAGGGGATATTTATGAAGCCTACCAACGTACTTTTTATAATGGCCGATGAACACAATCGTGCCATGTTAGGCTGTAGTGGCCACCCTATCGTACAAACACCTAATTTGGATGCTTTAGCGAAAAGTGGCACCAGTTTCACGAATGCCTATACAAACTGTCCTATATGTGTGCCAGCGCGAGCGTCTTTAGCCACTGGGAGATATAATCACGATATTCATTATTGGGATAATGCCACAGCTTATGATGGGCGTGTCACTAGTTGGGGCCACCGCCTTCAAGAAGCTGGTATTTTAGTTGAATCTATCGGCAAGCTTCATTATCGAAAGGATGACGATCCGACTGGATTTGATAAACGCCAAGTTCCCATGTATATCAAAGATGGAGTTGGTTCAATTACCGCCGCGATCAGGGATCCAATGCCACCCTTTGATCCGGAATCCAAGAAAAAGCCCGGTTTTGCTGCTAAGGCCTGTGCAGGTGAGTCGGATTATACGAAATATGATTTACGTGTTGCAGAGCTCGCTTCAGAATGGCTGGGTAATGTGGGCAAATATCGCAATTCTAAACCTTGGTGTTTGTTTGTAAGTTTTTTATCTCCGCACTATCCTTTGACGGTGCCGGAACCCTATTTCAGTATGTACAGCCCTGATGCCATGCCTGGTCCAAAACTGGATCCAGAAGAGGGATATCATCGTCACCCCTGGGTAGAGGTTTTGGCTCAGAGGCAACCTCATGCTAACTGCCTGACACCAGAAAAATCTAAGGCCGCAATGGCGGCATATCTCGGTTTATGTTCTTTTGTTGATAATCAAATTGGTCTTGTATTGAAGAGCCTTGAAGCCGCGGGATTAAGGGAGAATACGCGAATAATCTTTACAAGTGATCATGGAGAAAACGCCGGAGCCCGAGGGTTATGGGGAAAATCTGTATTTTATGAGGAAAGTACTGGTATACCAATGTTAATTTCCGGCCCTGATATTTCTGCAGGGTCCGTGTGTGATACCCCCGTTTCCTTAGTAGATATTTATCCAACTATTATTAAGTCTTTTGGTGTGCAAGAAAAGCCAGATGACAATAATCTTCCCGGTTGCTCCTTAATTGATGTTGCTGTGCGAAACAAAAATAAAAACCGGGTTATCTTCAGCCAATACCATGCAAGTGCGTCTCCTACTGGTGGATTTATGATTCGNAAAGGTAAGTTCAAATTCAATTACTATGTCGATTATCAGCCAGAGCTTTTTGATCTGGATGTTGACCNAGATGAAGAGANGAATTTGGCGCANGATCCAAAATATGCCNAAGTTTGNNNTGAATATGAAAAGCTGNTACGCGAAATTGTAGATCCGGAGGTTGCTGATCGGCAAGCTAAGGATGANCAAAACGCAATGATTNATTTTCATGGCGGNAGGGAAAAAATTTTACGGGANAAAATGGGCGTTCAATCTTATACCCCCGCACCTGNNATTTGANGGTNATCTGAGTTGATAATNGATGGNAAAGAGGGTCNGAGCCTTCAGAAGAATTAAGTCTAGGTTGCATTCTTTACCCAACATCTAACTTAAACTTTTGATAAAACATTCATAGTTGTGTTTTTGGTGAAGGCGAATTAGTCAGAACTTATGCAAGAAAATGATAAGTGTTTAGTGTTATTTTCAGGGGGACAAGATAGTTCAACCTGTTTGGCATGGGCAATTCAAAATTTCACAAAAACTGAAACAATTGGATTTTACTACGGACAAAGACATAAAATTGAATTGGAATCCCGCAGGAAAATTTTTTCTTCTCTAAGAAAAAGTTTTCCTGCATGGAATGATAAGCTCGGTAAAGATCATTTGCACTCTATTCCTACGTTAGGAGATATAAGCGAGACCGCTTTGACCCGAGATGTGGAGATAACCTTTGCAGAGGGTAATCTACCAAACACCTTCGTTCCCGGACGAAATTTGATATTTCTAACATTGGCAGCAGCAGTCGCTTACCGAAGAAATATTCGTAATATTATTATGGGTGTTGGTGAGGTTGATTATTCGGGTTATCCGGATTGCCGTGAAGAATCCGTTTCAGCCATGGAAACCGCTCTAAATATTGGCATGGATTCTAAATTTGTATTGCATACACCTTTGATGAAACTTGATAAAATGGAAATTTGGGAAATGGGATATCAAATTGGTGGAGCTGTATTTACTGATATTGTAATAGAGTATAGCCATAGTTGTTATCTTGGGGACCGGAATTTAAGACATGATTGGGGATATGGGTGTGGTAATTGTCCCGCCTGCACTTTAAGAGCTGCCGGCTATAAGGGTTATATTAAAAAAACTACTAGAGCGGCAAAAATACTGGGATAAATTCATTTAGAATTAAGCTGCCTTGTAATTCGAATGCCAAGGGTGTCCTTAAAACATATTTATAAAGCTTTAATTTTTGATTAGTTTCACCGATAATTTTATAATCGTTTAGGACCTCTGAAACAGAAGTTGTTAAATGTTATGAGGTGTTTCGTGGTCCTGTAGCTCAGTAGGATAGAGCACCAGATTCCTAATCTGGGGGTCACAAGTTCGAATCTTGTCAGGATCACGAAGCACCTCAATACTCTTTTGGAAACATTGAAATAATATTCCAAATTATTTTTAATATTTTGTATTAATTTTAAAACAAGGAATTTTACCATTAATTTTCTTTCATTAAATATCAAGTGCAAGAGCCTGTATGCGCAGGATCGGAGCCCGTTGGTCATTACATTCCTCCGCAGTGAAATTCCATGGCTTTAGCGTGGATTACAGGTGCAAGCTCTGGAATTGGGAGAGCGGTTTCTTTGGAATTGGCAAGACGAGGTTGGAAGGTCGTCGCAAGTTCGCGCGATGAGTCGAACCTCAATAGTCTCGCAACAGAAGCATCCGTGTTTAGCGGCCAAATAGTCCCATGTCCCCTAGACATAACAGTGGACGAAACAGTTAGGGAGACAGTTGAAAAGATAGAAGGCAAAGATGGACCTATTGATTTGGCAGTTCTTAATGCAGGAACTTATAACAGGTTTGATGTTTCTGAATTTTCCTCAAAATATTTTCGGGATCATATAGATCTTAATTTGATGGGAACTGTGCACTGCCTTGATCCCTTGCTTCAATTTATGAGACGCAGGTTTAGGGGGCATATAGCTGTGGTATCCTCACTAACGGCTTATAGAGGATTACCTTATGCTAGTGCTTATGGTGCTACTAAGGCGGCACTTACTAATATGTGTGAAGGATTAAAACCTGAGCTTGATTTCTATGGAATTAATATCACCGTAATTCATCCAGGCTTTGTGAAAACACCACTTACAGATAGAAATCAATTTTTTATGCCTTTTCTGATTGATGCTGAAGATGCTGCTTGTCGAATTGTTAATGGATTGGAACGTAAAAAATTCGAAATAGCTTTTCCAAGGCGTTTCGCCTTTCTTTTAAAGATAGCGAGTTTTCTACCCTATAGTCTTTATTTTAAGCTTGTAAGAAAATTAGTTAAGGTCTGATCCTCAACTTGTGATTGGTCCTTTCATTTGACGCCTTTCCAAAAACTGCCGGATAACATTTTGTTTCTTTGGCGTGAGTGGGTAGTGCCATATTAATGCTATTGCCAATAATTTTAAGCCGACTGGAACAGCAGCATAGATTATGGCCAGAGCAAATAGGTTATTTCCTTCCTTGGGGAAATCCGGCGAAAAACCAAGAGATTCGAGGATAGGAAAAGCGACCGCTACAGATAAAGCTAGTGCAAGTTTTGTGGTTAGGCTCCAGATCGAGAACATTGTCCCACTGCAGTCTTTTCCAGACCTAAATAGTTCGAATTCAATAACGTCAGCCTGAATAGCAGGGGGTAACGATAAATCGGCTCCCAAAGCGAGACCAGTAATAATACAGATAAAACTAAAGGCAAATATATCGTGAGGGCCCAAACTTGGAACCGCTATAAATGCTATACACGCCAAAAACATGGCTAAGCACCAAGTCCGGTGCTTTCCGATAAAGTGACTCAACAATAACCAAATGGGGATTCCAACAACCCCTGAGAAAAAATATATAAAAGTAAGCATCCCCCGTTCAACGATACTAGCTTCTAGTATAAATTTCATAAATAAAATGAATAAAACGGCCGGTATTCCATTAGCCAAACTATTGATAAACCATCCAAAAATGAGAAGAAGGAACGGTTTATTCGTTGTAATACTGCGAATTAAAAAGCATAGGTTTTGTTTCCTTGACGAGATGGGTTTTTTACGTGTGGGGTCATTTACAGTAAATAAAAGGATGCCGAATAAGAAACATCCTACTCCAAGTACCACGAAAGCGACGAGCTTTAATGCTCCGCGTTCGCTATAGCCCAAACTGGCGGCGATAGCTGCTATAGCCACTGCCGTGATTATTCCAAGAATTGTAAATATTTCACGTACAGAGGTGATGTTTATCCTGCCATGATAATCTTCAGAAAGTGAGGCCCCCCACGCAAGGTAGGGGATATTGACAAGGGTCCAGCCAAAATAAAGTACTATCGCCCAGAGGCCTAGGTACCAAATACTGATATTTTGGTCTGGGGTGAGAAGAAAAAATAAACCAGCACCCCCCAAAATCGTTCCGAACCCTATAAGGGGTTTTTTACATCCCCACCTGGTATTTAAATTATCGGATAGATAGCCAATCACCGGATCAGATAAAACATCAAAACTGCGTGCAAGAAATAGTGCAATTCCTGTTGATGTCAGTCCTAAACCCAATGTATCCGCATAAAGTGGTGGAAGCATAACAAGCAGGGGTATTGTAGGTATGCCGAGGACAAAAGCGACAGAACCATAGCGAATATTATGCCAGGATTTATTATTTTTATAATTAACTGTCAATGTTCTTTTTTAAAAGAAATTGTCCGACATTGATTGTTCCTGCTTGAAAGCCTGCAGCGGTATAGTTGAGATAATATTCCCATAGGCGTTTGAAACGCCCGTCAAAACCCAGGGCTTCTATCAGTCTCCAATTATCGATAAACCGGTCATGCCATCGATCAAGAGTTGTTGCATAAGAGCTACCGAAACTGAAACATTCACTAATAGCCAGGCCGACTTTTTGAGCTTGTTTTTCCATCATTTCAGGTGAGATTAGCATGCCGCCAGGGAAGATATGACGCTGAATAAAATCAGATTTTCTTCGATAATTCGCAAATCTTTTATCCGGTACAAAAATGACTTGCACGATGGCTTTTCCGTTTGGCGCTAGATTTTTGGCAATAGTATTAAAAAATTCTGGCCAATAAGCCTCACCAACAGCCTCTAACATTTCAATGGAGACTATTCTGTCATAGGTCCCTGACACCTCACGGTAATCTGATAATTGGATTTTTGCCTTTTTGTTCAGGTCAGCCTTTTGAATACGATTGCAAGCGTAATCAAACTGTTCCCTAGAAATGGTAATGCCAGTAACTTTGGCTCCTGTCTCTTTAGCAACTAATTCGGCAAAACCGCCCCATCCACATCCAATTTCCAGTACACGATGATTTGATCTTATACCCAGTGTTTCGATTATCCTTCGATATTTTTTTAACTGAGCTTCCTCTAGGGATGACCCGAGATCTTCATACAATCCGGATGAATAGGTCATCGATGAATCAAGCCAAAGCTCATAAAAATCATTTCCTAGATCATAATGGTAGGAAATATTTCTTTGACTTCCCTTTTTCGAGTTACGACTTAAAATCCTAAAAATCTTTCTGGGTATCTTTACCAAATAATTACCCGATAACCTCGTTCTGAACTTTTCTTGATTTTCAATACCAAATTGAAACAGCTCTTTGAGAGATGGTGTCGACCAGTCTCCATTAACATAGCCCTCACCCAGACCTATGTAGCCACCAAAGCAAAGCCTCAATATACCGGAGTATGACCTGAATTTTATGATTGCATTTGACCCTTTTTTCGCCGTTTTGCATTTTATCTCTTTCTGGTCAGGTAGGATAAAATGGATGCCCCCACATTCCAGATTATTGGCTAGGCGGTTTAATAGGAAACAACAAAATAATCCACTGATAGCCGATGTCATTCTTCGAGGAATATATAAAAACCAAGATAGTTGACCTCTCGGACGTTTAATTTTCGAAGGCATCGGATAACCTCTTACTTAGATTTATCACTCAATTTTACCTTTGAAGTGGGCGTAAATTTTATATAGGGAATGTTCTTTAAATATAGTCTTAGAGCTTCCCAGTGAATTCCTATGATCACTTTCATTGTCATGAGTGGAAAATATATAAATGCTTTTGCTAAACTTAGGTCGTTAAAGGGACGCTTTCTGGCTTTAAAAGAAGCTGCCATTAGAAGTCCTTCACTATCCTCTACTCGCATCACAATGCGCACTAACTCGCCAGGGGGCTGGACCCGAAATTTATATTGGCAATTCATCTCAATAAAAGGGGAAACATAAAATTTTTTTTCTTCAGTCTGACGAATGATACTATCAAAGGATCCCTTTACCTCAATAACATAGGTATGTCTTTCACCAAAAGTGTTGTGAACTTCATATACAATTGAGAGAAGCTTGCCGCTTTCTGCATAACAAAAGTAAACGCTTAGTGGGTTAAAGACATAGCCTAATACTCTTGGATAACAAAGTAATTTTATCTGGTGTGGTTCTTCTTCCTGCCCTGCTTTTTTCAGAAGATTTCTAACCCAATGGCCCATTTCTCCTTTTTTAAGGTTTTTGGTCCCGAAGTCTCGATCAAAGATCGAAAAAAGGTTCCATTTATTATATGAAAATAATCTACTCCTTGATGAAATCTTATCTAATTGATCAATATCAACTAATATAGAGAATACCCTATATCGGAGCCGGTGTTTACGGGGACGCTTGCGTTTGTGCACCACTTCCCCAAAGTATAGGTCAGCCGTGTTCATATTATAGCATCTCGAGGAGATTCCGGCTGGAGATGTATTCGAGATGATTCTAATTTAGTTCTCCATGGTCTGCGTTTGTCTCCTAAATTCTCAGCGGCGGCTAATCCGGACTGTAGGGCATCTTCATGAAAGCCATGTCCGAAATAGCTACCACAAAACCAGCAGTTGCGTATTCCCTGTATTCTCCAGAGAGACTCTTGAGCGTTAAGTGCATCAAGGTCAAAAACAGGGTGGGAATAATTCAAGTCACAAATGATTGATTCCGAAGAAATTTCTTTTTTTGGGTTTATTGTAAGAAAAATCTGAATGCCGGTATCTAGTGTTTGAAGAGAATTCATCCAGTAGGTAACGCTTGGACCAATCTCTGTTGTTCCCATGTAGTTCCAGCTCGACCAGATCCTTTTTCTTTTTGGCATTAAAGTATCATCGGTATGTAATACGGCCCTATTCTGTGTATAACGAAATTTCTCGAGAATTTTTTTTTCAAGAGGGTCAGCGTCATTAAGGAGCTCTATAGCATCATCAGCATGAGTGGCAATAATAAGGGCATCAAATTTTCTTTTTTCCCCCTCACTATCAATTACAAATACTTTATTATTTTCCCGGATGATTTTAGTGGCACCGTTTCCTAATTGAATCGGGTTTTTTAAACTAGATGTTAACCTTTTTACATACTCTCTGCTTCCACCACAGACAGTTCGCCATTTGATGTCTTGTTTAAATTGGAGCAATCCGTGGGTAGAAAAGAAACGAACAAATGCTTCTACGGGATAATAGCGCATTTTATCCACGTTAGTTGACCATATGGCGGCCCCAATGGTGAGGATGAAATTATCAATGAAGGAATGGCTATATTGGTTTTCAGAAAGATATTGCCCCAGGGTTTTTTCTCGAAAAATTTTTGGTTTTTTAAGAATTTCAGGCGCTTCTTTATAGAAACGCCTGATATCGAGTATCATACGCCAAAAACTTGAAGAAAATAAGTTCAACCTTTGGCCGAAGACAGCGTTAATATTTCGACTACTATACTCTAATAATCCATGCTCTTGTGATACTCCAAAAGACATGTTGGTCGGTTCAGTAGGAACATTAAGCTGGTCAAAGAGGGCCACTAGGTTTGGATAGTTTGTTTCATTATAAACAATGAACCCGGTGTCCACTGGTTGATGACCGGAGGGTAGAGGGGCATCGACAGTGTTAGTATGACCACCAACCCTGTTTTGTTTCTCAAATATATAAACATCGTTTTGATCGTCGAGCAGCCAAGCAGCAGATAACCCCGCAATACCACTTCCAATCACTGCAATAGATTTCATTAAGGTTAGCCTTTTGAACACCATGTGACATGAGAGTTTAACGGATAAAAATGCGTAACTGGACAACATAGTTACGAATAAAGGTAAAGATTAGATCAGGGTAAGGAATACTTTAACCTAAGTAAAATTCCAATGAATTTGTATTACAAACAAGAATATTATTTTTGGAAATTGAAGAGTCATGAATTTCCGAGACCTATTCTTTTCTTTTATTCTTGAGCTGAAAAACTACGGGCAAATCAATGCTAGCTTTAACTGCAAGGCCCCTTTTTTTGGCCGGTTGGAATTGCCAATTCCAAACAGCGTCTATTGCAGCTTGATCCAATATCTGATGGCCACTGGTTTTAATCACTTTGATTGAAGAAGGCTTTCCATTATCACTAACTGTAATTCTCAAAATGAGGGCGCCTTCTTGGCCTCGCCGCCGTGCTCGATTTGGGTATTCTGGCCACTGATTCTTAACTTTAGGGTCGATTTTTGGCGGGATAGTTTGAATTTTTGAAGAAATGGCAGCTTGAGTGATAAGCTGAGCCGGTTTTAAAGGTTTTGGTATTTTAGATATTTTTTGCGTATTTGAGTAAAATTTCTGCTTAGCTTTAGTACTTAATCTTAATGGTTTTTTTTTGAAAGTTGTTTCCGCCAATTCATGTTTGGCTGGAACTTTTTGTTTTTTTGCCTCCAGAGTGATCTTTGGTCGCTGTTTCGGTAAGGGAGCATAAATTGCAATCTTATCTGTCTTTAACGGTTGCTCTGATTTGTTCAAGGGTATGAACTTTTGTAATTTTTTCTTGATACCTGTCTTGTTTGTATTTGGTGTATCCGAAATTTTATCGGATGATAAAGAAGAGGAAACTTTAAATTCTATAGGGTTTTTAATTTTTTCCGGAAGAATTTTAGTCTCCTGCGGTGTTAGTTCTGTAATGATTTGAACGTTAAATGAATCTGGTAAAATTTTTTTTCCAGTATCGGTATTTATATAAAAA
>PBFH01000047.1 GCA_002719885.1 Rhodospirillaceae bacterium
AGGCTATGGTATGGTTGATGATGGGTTAGGATTTTGGATCAGAAGAGGTTCATTTATCAGGTTTAATTAATGAAGTTGTACCATTAGATCAGGTTAAAACACGAGCCCTCGAAGTTGCTAAAGAGCTTGCAAAATTAGCACCAATTGCTGTGCGTGCTATAAAGGAATCTGTAGTAAATGGTATTTCTATGGATACGCCGAACGCTGTGAAATATGCAAGTACTGTAGGTGTTTTAACTAAATATACAAAAGATGCAATAGAAGGACCAAAGGCTTTTGCCGAAAAAAGGGAGCCTAAATATGAAGGAAGATAAATAATTTTTAAGGGTGGCTTTTATGAATATATTTAGAATAATACCAATAACTGTACTTTCGTTATTTGTAATGGGTTGTGGACTCACTACTACTGGTGATTCAGATGGTAATGCTACATTGCCAGCTAGTAATGAAACCAAACAGAATTTTGAAGATCGTGAATATGATGATAGAAGAGGAAATGATCACGAAAAAGCAATAGAAGAAATGCGAGCAGATATTCATCATATATTTGAGAGAATGAATGAATTACATATGCGTTTGGATGAAATGAATCATGGAATGTTTCCTGTCGTACAAGATATAGGGCCAATGCCTAATGTTATGCCTCCTATGGGTAATCCTCAAATGAATCGACCTAATAATATGAATAGAGGACCTAGAAGAGATAATGCTAATAATCTCGAAATGACTATGAAGCAAAGATATGAAAGAGGGATTAGCGCATACAAAGGAAAAAATTATAAAGAGGTTGTAAGTTTGTTTTCGGGTATTATAAATGGTACTGATTTTGATACAACTGAATTTGGCCACACGAGCAAAAAAGCATATTTATATCGTGGATTGGCATATTATGAACGACAAGAATATACAAAAGCATTAGAGGATTTAACAACTTATATAGATTCCAAACCAACAGAAGATATTTGTCTATCTGAAGCACATAAAGGTCGATCATTAGTATATTTAAGTACTGGAAAAGAAACTGAAGCAACTGATGATTTTACTAAAGCAACTACTCTTTCGAGTGGATTAACAAAAAACCCTTGTTTACTATATTAATTTGATTTTTACTGCAATTATTTTTTAGGCTCTTTGGTGAACAGTAAGGAAATAGCTGAAATAACTGCTATTATGGTAAGTAATGGAAAGACAAGATCATAACTTTGGGTTAGATCATATATTATGCCTGAACTTAATCCTCCTAATGCCATTCCTGCATTCATAAACAGGTCTCCAATACCTCTGATAGAACCTATTGCGACTCTTCCGAAGTAATTTGGCAGGGTAATAAGTGCTATTGTCCAGGTACCTCCAAGTCCAAATCCAAATATAAGAGCTGCTGAAAATGCCATAGCTGTATTATCAGCAAATAGAAATATTAATGCACCTGTACCAGTAAAAACTGCAGTTAAGCTACCTCGAATGTTTGATTTCATTTTTTCAGAAATTATCCCCCATAATAATCCGCCTAAACCTGTACCTATAGCTAAAACTGTAATTGCAAAAGCAGCTGTCATAGGTTGTAATCCATTGGCGACTAATAATGCAGAAATATGAAAATTTACACTTGTATGTACAAATGATAACAGCAACATATTAGTACATAGGATCCACAGTATCGGTGAAGACAACGATTCTTTTAAGGTCCATGATCCTGAGGTTTCAATATCATTGTATTGTTCATTAGTTGTATTAATAGGATCTGGGTTTATATTGAAATTTTCTGGTTTAGATATAATAAACAGAAGGGAAGGGATTGCTCCTATAATCCATACCGTTACACCTAACCATAACCATGCTTCTCTCCAACCTACGGTATCAATTAAAAATTGGGAATATACGGGAATTAATCCCATACCTATAGAAGTTATAAGTATAGATATTCCATTAGCCCTACCTCTTCTTCTTATAAACCAACGCGAAACAACTGTTGTACCTGAATTCATTATTGGCGCAACAAAGAGTAAACGAGCGATTCCAAATAATATATAAAAACTTAGTGGAGTAATCCAATAAGTCAGAAATATAAGTGATATACCCATTATTAGTAGTGATATGGATAAGACAAATTTATCGCCTTTACGATCAATTACCCATCCGCTAATTGGTGCTAGTGTTATAGCGATTAAGCCTGCTATTGTTGGAGCTCCAATAATTAAAGTCCTACTCCAACCAAGTTCATTAGCCATTGGTGTAATAAAAACTGATAAGGTTAGTGCTGCAGCAGCACATGCTGCAATTGTAGCAACCCCTGATGATAAAAGTATTATCCATCCATAGTAAAATGGCGTTATTTTAATTAAAAAAAGGCTAAATCGGTTCATATACTAATGCAATATATTTGTATTTTTAATGTATAAATAATTATAAAAAATGCAATATTAGAATAAATTTACTACAATAATATGCAATAAATATAATTCAAAAATGTTAAAACATTCTTCCCTGAGGTTCTATTCCCAAGAAGAATTGTCCTGCTGTTTCATAATGTGATAAACGACCTTGAATTTGTTGGGTAATAGCATGGGCATCTTGAAATTTTCTTTGAATAGGGTTCCCTTCAAATATTGAACTTGCCCCACATATTGTATAAGCCATATTTACAACTTCTGCAGATTGTCTTATTGCGTGTGTGCTCACAAGTCTTAATTCTATACGGTCTTCTATTTCAAGTTTTCCGTTGTTTCTAGCTTCATTCCAAACATGCTCCGCCTTTTGTAAGACAAAAGCATTTGATGATCCCCATAAAGCTTCAGCATGTCCTATTTCACGTTGTGTCGCCGATTGCTCTTGTAATAATTGTTGCTCTTGAGGTACTTTTGTTTTTGATATTTCAATTGCTTTGTCTAAAGCTCCTCTTGCAACACCTAAAGCTACAGATGCAAATCCAGAAGCAAAGAGTAAATTCTTTGGTATTACGTACAAACCGCCCTTTTCTTCTGTTTCATTAAACTCAGGAAATGTATACTTCTCAGGTACAAAAAAATCATTGACTTCAAAGCTAAAACTTCCTGTTCCTTTTAATCCATTTACTTGCCAAACATCAAAAAAATTCACATCTTTTTGTGGTATCATCATATTAATTTTTTTTGTGGGGTCTCTATTTTCAATTGTTGAAATCGCAATAACCCATGTAGCATGTTGAGACCCACTACTGAAATTCCACCTTCCTGTTAATCTATATCCACCTTCAGTTGGAATTGCATTAGAGTATTGTGTAGGGCCGTTACATAAAATCGCTCTTTGATCACTCCAAATTTCTTCAGCTAACGTTTTCGGCATAATTGCGGCATTTGTAGATAGAATATTATTCTGATTAAAGCACCACCCCATACTTCCATCAGCTTTAGATATTTCTTGTACAAGAGCTAGGTAGTCTAGGTAGTCAATTTCTCCACCTTTATATGTCTTTGGTATAAGAAGTCTGAAAAATCCTTTTTGTGCCATTTCATCAATCAATTGATCTGGGATTTTTCTATCTGCATTTATATTTGGAGATTGTTCAGCAATTTTTTGAGTTATTTCATCTACATTTAAATTCGTATTTATCATATTTTACTATCCTGTTTTATTAGTATTTTGTAGCATACTCTTAATTAGATATTTTTCAAGTAGTGTATAATAGAGACTATAAAGTGCACATCAAATATTAAGATAAATGAATAATCGATCAAAAGATAATTACAAAGATAAGAAAGAAAAGAACAAGGATGAGTTATATGATCCAAATTCAGTGGGTTATGAATCTGCTGAAGTTGGACACTTAATGATTGATCCTGCAAATTATCATGAAGTAAAACCTAAAAGCAAGGATGTAAAATAAGTTATTATCTAAAATAACGAAATAGATGTGTTTAAAATACTCGTTATTAAGCCGATAATGCCCCCAAAAACACCACCCCATACTACCAGCCAACCAAGATGATGTCTTATCATATCTTGTACAATTTGTTTAACCATTTCTGGCGTAAGTTCGTTTAACCGTGTATCAATAATACCTTCGATTTTTTCTAACAAGTTGGTAGTTATATTATCAGTTATGGCATCAGTTTTAAGATTATCTATTACATCGCTAACGACAAGTTTAAGTTTTTCTATGATAGGTTCTTTAAGGACATCTAAAGCACTTTTTCCACCCACTAAAGCGAGCATTCCACCAAATGAAGATTCTACGATTCCATCTTTTAAATGTTCAAATATTTGTTCATAATCAACTTTATTGGCAATATTGTCTGGCGATAAGAGATTTTCATATTCTGCAAAAAAATTATTTACTCTTTCTTCAGTAAAAAACTCTTGTACAATTAATTTTTTTATACCAATTTTAAAATCTTCGAATCGGTTTGGTATTACTCCTGATCCGTAAATTAGTGGGATCTTTTCAAATAACATATACACAGCAAGCCAATTAGTTATCCCACCAGCTAGTGAAAATAAACCAGTAGTAAATATAATATTGCTATAAAATGGTGAATAATATCCACCCACCATTAGAAGTAAAGCAACTATATTTGTAGATCTATTTTTATTCATATATCAAAATTTAGGATGGGCGTTGAAACGGATAAGGAATTCTATTACCGTCCTTAATTGGTAAAACTGCGGTTGCTTTACCTGGGCATGCTTCTACATTATCTTGGTTTCTTAACCCTATTTCTAATTCCACAATTCCCATACCGTCTTTTTCGTATTTATCTGTGACTTTCCCCCAAGTTGTAATTAAGTCTCCAGGAACATTCATAGATCTATGTTGAAAACTAATTTTCCACAACCAACCTTCTAAACCTACCCAATCTTTGACTAATTGGCACATAATTTGTTGTTTCCAACTGCCATTAATTAATACATTTGGAAGTTTTTCATGGTCTAAAGAAAAGGGATGATCATAATGTATTCGGTGCCAGTTTTCCTGAGAGGCGCTCCATCTCATTATATGAGCTTGTGTCATTGGACCCTTAATAAGATTTGGAATATCCATACCTACTTCTACGTCATCAAAATAAACCTGTTTATTTGCTGTAGCCACTGTTTTCTCCTATCTTCTAATAGCAGTACTTCGAGAAATTAATAATAATTCTCCCTTATTATTTCGTACTTCTGTTTCACTAATTATAAATACCATTGGTCCTGAGCGCCCTTCTTTTTCAAGTATGTCTACAACTTTTGTTACTGAGGATGTTTTTTCACCTATTTTCATATATTTGAAAAACTCAATTTCATTACCCCCGTTTAACATACGTGGTATATGTGATAAATCCATTTTTGCTCCAGTGCCGTCAACAGCACTCATAAGTGCATCGAATTCAGGATTTTTTCTAAAGCCTTCACTTAAATTATCACTAGATCCAAGAGGTCTGCGATTTACACTGAGCGGGAATAATGGAGGACATACTATTCCTTCGTATCGAGTTGTTTTTGCAAACTCTTCATCGTAATATATCGGATCTTCATCCATAATTGCATGAACAAATCGTCTATGCTCAGATATATTAGCTTCCATGTTTGATTCAACAGGAGTACTTGCCACACCAATATGGGATTTCATTTCGGTGGTAATATTACTTTTTTCAGACATAGTTACTTCTCCTTATATTTTTATTCATGAATCTTACTTATTTGTGTCCCAGAATCATAGACAAGAAAGATTCAAAAAACAAGTAAATTTATTATTTTACATACCATAATTTTCTTAGTAAAAGGGTAACTACTGCTGTAATACATAATCCTATGATTACTTGTATTAACATTGCCGTTGGGGCGCCAAATGTGTTTGAGATAAAACCAGCTGTTAATAACCCTAGGGGCAATCCATAAATTGCTAAAGATCGAACTCCCATTACTCTTCCTCTCATTTTTGCTGGTGTTATTTTTATCAATAAAGTTGCCATAGTTACCATAACATACGATTGAAATATACCTATACTGAAGAGAATCATCATAAATATAGTTACATTAGTCGTAAATAATAACAAAATACCTAATGAATGCCAGAGAAACGATGATATTAATAAAAATCGTCCACCTCGTTGAAATGTTGTAAATGCAGCTATACTTAGTGATCCTATAAATGCCCCAGTAAAAAGACTTGCAATTAAAGTCCCTAGCCCATCAGGGCCAATATATAGTATTTCTTTAGCAAATACTGTTAGTAATACATCTTTCATAGATAACATTGTGAAGTTTACAATAAAAGCCATAATTAAAAGTCCGCATATAACTTGATTCATTTTTATATACTTACTGACTTTTTTTAAATTTTCCCACATGGAAATTTGATTTGCGCGAGAGTTTGATTTTGGTAAAGTCAGCAAATATCCAGATATCATAGAACCTATATACACAGATAAGATTAAAATATATGCAGCAGAAATCCCATAATATTTTAAAAGAAATCCTCCCATGAGTGGACCAAGTATATTCATTAAATCAGTTGTTGATCGAGTTAATCCAATTGCATTAGCATAGAGGTTTGGTTGTATAACATCGGCAGTTAGGACCTCTCTCATAATATTTCTAAATGATCTCGCAAGTCCTGATATAGTGATAATTATGAATAAATGCCATATTTCTAGTAGATTAGTGAGCGCAAGAACAAGAAGGATGAACGACATTAAAGCAAATACAAAACGACCAATTAGTAATAAAGCTTTATGATTATACTTGTCCACCCACACTCCATAAAATGGAGATGCAAGTGTGCCTAAAAACCTTAGTGCCGCAAATATACCAAGAAGGGCTGGATTTTCCGTTCGTTCTAGGACTACCCATGCGAGTACAAGCATTTCTGCAATGTCTCCAATTTGAAGAAATGATTCACCAAATAGGAAATAACGAAAGTTTTTTTGTTTGAAAGATTTAAAAAGCATATAAGTAGTTTTATACGATAATTGAGTTCTTGGCTAGTACAAACTAATTTGCTCTACAACTTTTTCGGACATTATATTAATATTTTTACTTACTTTTAGTGCTACCATAGTCATTGTTTTTCAAAATTTCAATTATATTGAAAAGTACTATATAATAAAAGATACAGTGTTATTGGTTTACTTTGATCGTAAAAAGTGGCAAAAATCATAAATATTTAGTTTCTTTTTATTAAACCTGTAACCCTTTTCATGCTAACAGTTAATTAATAACCTTTCTTTTTACATATGAGCAAAACAGTTTTATTTTGGTTCAGGAATGATTTACGATTGAATGATAACCCTGGATTATATGAAGCTTCACTTACTGGGTCTGTACTTCCTATTTATATTTATGATTCAAATATCAGTATTGGTGCTGCGAGTAAGTGGTGGTTATATAATTCTCTTCATAAATTGAATCAAAGTCTTAAGAATAAGTTATATGTTGTTTCCGGAAATTCTGAATCAATTATACCAGCAGTATGCAAAACACATAATATAGAAAGTGTATATTGGAATCGATCTTATGAACCTTATAGAATTCTCCAAGATGATAAAATACAGAAAACACTCGCAAAATACAATATTTCTACCAATACATACAATGGATCGTTACTATGGGAGCCACAACATATAACAAAGTCTGATGGAACACCATATAAGGTATTTACCCCGTATTATAGAAAAGGTTGTTTAGAAAGCGAAATTCCAAGGTACCCATTCCCAATGCCTAACAATTTTGAATTGTTCAAAATAGAAAAAAAATATGATATAGAAGATCTAGGTCTATTACCTTTGGGAAATTGGTATAAAAAATTAGATAATCACTGGGAGATAGGTGAAGTCGCTGCTAAAAATAAAATGCATAATTTTATAAATACAGGTTTAAATGGATATAAAGACCAAAGGAATTATCCATTCAAAAAAAATGTATCACGTTTATCTCCTCACTTACATTTTGGAGAAATTTCTCCAAATCAAATATGGTATGAAGTAGTTGAAAATATTCCTAATAAGGATGTTGATCACTTTTTAAGTGAGTTAGGTTGGAGAGAATTTTCAAATTATCTCCTTTTCCACTTTCCGAATTTGAATGAGATAAATTTCCAGAGAAAATTTGATGATTTTCCTTGGAAATTTAATAATGAATTATTTTCAGCGTGGACCAAAGGAGAAACAGGTTACCCAATTGTTGATGCCGGTATGAGAGAATTATGGCAAACAGGCTATATTCATAACAGAGTAAGAATGATTGTTGCCTCTTTTTTAGTAAAAAATCTTTTAATTCATTGGCATTATGGTCGAGACTGGTTTTGGGATTGTTTAGTTGATGCCGATTTAGCAAATAATAGCGCAAGCTGGCAATGGGTCGCAGGTTCTGGAGCTGATGCTGCTCCATATTTCAGAATATTTAATCCCGTCATACAGGGAGAAAAATTTGATATAAATGGTGAATATACACGTAGATTTGTTCCTGAATTATCATTATTACCAAACAATTATTTGTTTAAACCCTGGGAAGCATCTAAAGAAATTCTAAATAGATCTTCAGTTGAATTAGGTCAAACATATCCTTTTCCAATTGTGGATTTGAGAGAGACTCGAGAAATTGCTTTAAACTCTTACAACGTAATAAGGGGAGTGTAGATAGTCTTATGGCGGAGGGAGTGGGATTCGAACCCACGATACCGTTGCCGATATAACAGTTTTCAAGACTGTCGCATTCGTCCACTCTGCCATCCCTCCAAGACTTAGAGATTGTATCATTTTAAAATGTATTTTCAATAGACAACTTGAAAATCTTTAGTATAATTGCCAAAACATTAATCTATTTAGGTAAAAAAATGAAATCAATAATAATAATAATTACCGCAACTATTTTTTCTTTTGGAGTAGGTTGTAGTCAAGTGGAATCATTAAATTCAGATTCTTCAGACGGTAATTCCGAAACAATAATTGAATTACAAGATCAAGTGAATCAATTACAAAAAGAAAATACACTATTGATGGAAAAATATGAAGAATTGGAGAATAAACTTAATAATTATAATCTTGTTAAAAAACCACCCATTGTAAATCCTAAGCCTGACGAAAAAAATCCTAATCCAGAAAATGGAGAAAAATGTCAACTTACTGGTGGGGAAACAGTACCTAATGGATGGTCAGGAAAGGATACAGGTTCAAACTATTGCAACCAATGTACTTGTATGAATGGTGCACTAGCTTGTACAAAAATGGCATGTATTCCCGATGGAAATGCAAATAATAAATTTGCTTTTAATGATTTTTGGCAATGGTATAAATCACCAGAAATGGAAGCTCAAGTGATGGTTCGCGGATTCAATGTCCCTTCTCGGGCAGAATATGCATCTATTTTAACTGGGATAGAAAATATCACCTTTGGTGAAGCAAAGAAATGGACTCCTTCATTGAATTGGGACAACCCCTACATATAGTACTTTTGTCCTGGGTAATACAATAAGTTGTATGTTTCCTCAATTAATGTTAGAATCTTCAAAATTCATAATTCAATGTTTCTATTACTAATTCTATATATAAGGATTTAGGTGGATAGGATGTTAGAACTAAATGAAGAAAATGAAATAGTTAATAAAAGTGAAAATGAAGATCAGGACTATATGTCCAAAATTCCAGTTAATGGAATACCGGGATGGGATTTTCCTGAGCTCCATGGTGTAAGTTCTCCAATATTGATCGCCACTACAATTCTACTTGTGATTCTCTCTATAATTTTGGTAGTTATTTCTAACCAAATCACTTAGTCTATGGACGCATCATCCCGCTATTAGTGCCGCCCATCATACTGCCCCCCATCATCATTCCACCCATTCCATTTTTCATCTGCCGAACCATATCGAGAGGCATTCCTATCATGATATTCCAGGAATTACTTTTCATATATTGATTTTCTTCGACAACAAATCCTGCAATACAATTACCGCTTTTATCTCTGACAATCCAAGTGTGAAGAGGAGATGTGCCTTGTACATGATCGCCCGGATTCATACTATTAGCTGGAATTGTTTGATAGAACGTTTCTTGTCCGTTTTGGTCTTTCCAAAATAAATCCGCTTCGATACCCATAGTGCCAATAAATAAATTAACTGGACCACTGCCTGGTAAATCTTGCGATGGTCTATTTACTACATTGTTACAATTTCGAGGTTCTAACATGAATTTCGTTGGATCATCCATGAATGCTTGATCTGGAATAACTGCCGGCATTGCGCGCCCCATCATGCTGCCCCCCATCATGCTGCCTCCCATCATGCTGCCCCCCATCATGTTCCCACTCATATTAGGCATAGGTTGATTAGGCATTCCTGAGTTAGAGGGCATTCCTGAGTTAGACGGCATTCCTGAGTTAGACGGCATTCTGTTTACATTTGAATTTGTTCTATTGTTTTGTGAAGAATATCCCTGTTGGCTATTTGAAGATTGCATACTGGAGCCTTTGTTTTGTTGCTCGGATTCATGTAAGTCAAATACTTCTTTTATAAAGCCTTTTTTAACTGGAGTTGTTACGAAAGTGTTTTTCCCGGCATTCATAACAATGCCTATCATTCTGCCACAAATATCGACTACTGGGCTTCCTTCAAAAGAAGGTGAAACGCGACCGTCCATAATCCAGTCTTTGGATCCAGTCATTTTCCTTTCCCCTTCTTCAATAAATATAGCTTCTTCAAGTTCAAATCTATTAATTGTTTCGTATGCTGCTGTATAAATTACTTCATTTTGCTCTAATGGAATTGTATCAGTATCTCTGAGAACTAAGGGTTTTATTTGGGTGTCACTTGATTGAAAAACCAAACCTGCTCTACCTTCGTTATCATTTACATGAAGATAATGTGGTTGTTCTACAGCTCCACCAAAAAACATTCCTTGAACTCCAGTACCTGGACCAAAACGTCTTGAGCTTGTTACAACTATTTTCTTGTCATCTTCAACATCAATATTTACCACTGCACCAGATAGAGGCTTAGGTGGTGAGTTTGGGTCTTCTTGGGGGTTTTTCTTTAAATTTCCATCAAGAATTGAAATACCGGCTTGAAGAAATTCGTCTGGGTTTTGAAGCTCATTACCTTCGCATCCTTCAGGAATAGGTGTAACAAATTCTTCTTCTTCTTCATCTCCTCCTCCACCGCATGCAGCAGAAAATACGAGGAGAATAGAAAGAAAAGCAACAATTACAAAAATATTTTTATTTCGTATTTCTGATAAGAACATGCCTTACTTTATCATTTATCTGTAAGGTGATGCAAGATAGAAAGAATTAATACCAAAGTATTCCGGTAAAATCTGTTTGGAATAAGATATCAGATCCTAGCGCACAACCAAGGGCAATGCTAAGCACTCCAGCAATAGAAATTATCACATTGCTAGTTGTTTCAGACTTTGTTGATGCAGCAAAAGGTGCTGATACAATTATTGTGAATATCGCCATAGAAATCATCGTTCCTATAGAAAATAACAACAGAAATGTAATACCTGTCATAAAATCAGGAGTTGTAGGTAGAATAGCAAGCATTACTGCAGCACTTCCTGCTAATCCATGAATAAATCCTATAACATATGATTTGAGCCTAAAAAAAGGAATGAATATAGGGAAAGGTCCGTGTGCAGTCGCATCATGTGCATCATTTATTTGTTCATTATGAGTATGTGAACCATGGATGTGTTTATGTTCTTCTTCATCGTGCTCATTATAGTGGTCATGTACATGAAATTCTCCTTTGGAAATTTTCCAAAAGACTTGTAAGCCAAGAAAAATTAACATTATTGCTACGCCAAATTCAAAATAGGTCGCAACAGATTCATATAAATCTAATGCTGCTTCTTTTACAAGTAATATAATAATTCCTAGTATGAGAAGAGGGGTAGAATGACCAAGTCCCCATGAAACACCTACCCATAAGCCTTTAACAAGACTTTGATAATCGCGAGCCATAGTTGAGACAGCTACTATATGATCTCCATCTGTAGAGTGTCTTAATCCTATTATTAAACCTAGTAATAACGCAGAACCGAAACCAGTAAGCGGTACAGTGTCTGCAATAAATTGAAACATATTAATAAAACTTGTTATTTATCTAAGAACCCCCTCAGTTTACTAGCTTCTACAACTTTTGCAATACCTAGAATAAAAGCTGCTTTTCTGTAAGGTATATTTTCTTTATACGATAATTCTTTTACTTGTGTGAAGGCATTAATTATTATAGTTTGTAATTCATTCGATATTCTTTCTTCAGTCCATTTGTGTTGGTATAAATTTTGGGTCCATTCGAAATAAGAGACTATTACTCCACCTGCATTTGCTAAGATGTCAGGGACAATGGTCACATTTTTATCTAAAAGGATTTTGTCTGCTTCCGGGGTAATCGGATGATTTGCAGCTTCAATAATATAATTGGTTTTAATATTTGCAACATTTTTTTCGTTGATGACTCGATCAATTGCAGCAGGTATTAAAAAGTCGCATTCTAACTCCAATAAATCAGCATTTGTTATAGGGTCTGAATCAGGGAAATTTTGAATAGATTTATTCTCGTTGAGATAGTTTTTTAATTCGTCAATATTAATACCTGAACTTGAATAAATCCCCCCATTTACATCACTAATTGCAATAATTTTAAATCCACGCTTAAATGCAAAAAATGCAGTCCATAAACCAACATTTCCTGAACCTTGGATAGCGAGTGTTGTTTTAGAAACATCAATATTTAAATCTGTGGCAATCTGGTCTAAGAGGAGAAATACTCCTAATCCTGTAGCGGATTCTCGTCCAACTGATCCTCCAAGTTGAACCGGTTTCCCTGTAACAATCCCTGGAGTATATCCATAAGTTTGACCATAAGCGTCCATCATCCATGCCATAGTTTGAGCATTGGTTCCTAAATCTGGAGCCGGTATATCTCTGTTTACACCAAGGATGTGGCTAATATTATGAGTATATCGTCGTGTGATTCTGTTTAGTTCAGTATTACTGAGTTCTAGAGGATTACATTGAACACCACCTTTAGCACCACCAAATGGAATTTCTACTAAAGCAGTTTTCCATGTCATTAGGCTTGCCAAAGATTCAACTTCATTAATATCCGCTTCAGGATGATATCTTACACCACCTTTGTATGGGCCTCTAGCAGCGTTATGTTGCACACGGTACCCTGAGAAAACTTTAAGCTCTCCAGAGTCCATAGTTATTGGTATAGAAACTTTGAGCTCTCTCCACGGGTTTTTTAATAAGTCTCTTGTTCCTGAGTCAAGTTTGAGGAAGGTAGCAGCAGAATCAAAAAATTCATTAACTTCATCTATTGTCGTTAGTTCAGACATGATTATTACCTTTGCAATATCATATACTATTTCAATTTTCTTGTATATTTTGAAAACTTAATCTATGGTTGATGAGTTAATATTCAAAGAAATTAAGATTTATGGAACCGTGAAAATTTATGATACTACTAGTTCACCTAAAAAATCGTTCAACAATCTTATTTTCAGCCTTAAATAATAGAAATTATCGATGGTATTGGTTTGCTGCTTTTTTTTCTTCTATGAGCACGGGTGTAAATTTAATTACCCAAGGTTGGCTAGTTTTAGAGATGACAAATGATCCATTATGGGTAGGAATATTAGCAGGTATAAATGGTATAGCACAAATCTCTTTTGGTACTTTGGGCGGTGTAATTGTTGATAGGTGTAATAAAAGAATAACAATTATAATTCTTCAAATCTTTTCAGGAATAATAGGTTTAATCCTCTCTCTATTGTTAATATATAACCATTTAGATTTATGGCATTTAGCCATTGCGGCAATGTTTAATGGTATTTTGCAATCAGTTCGTATTCCTACAGGAAATTCGATAGTTTTTTCAATAGTAGGCTCCAAATCCATTTTAAATGCTCTTGCTTCCCAATTAATTGGATTTAATACTTCAAGAATGATTGGGTCTATTCTAGCTGGTACAGTTATATCTGTATTTGGTACTGAGTATTCTTATTTACTAGTAATGTTGTGTAGTTTAACTGCTGCTATACTTTTTTTCTTTATGGGAGGTAGTTACGAATCTATAGTTACGAAAGATTCTTTTTGGAAATCTCTTATTGAGGGGATTAAATTTTCTTGGAATGATAAAACCATTTTATTATTACTATCAATTAGTGTTTTAATTGAGCTTTTCGGATTTTCATTTTTTATAATGTTGCCGATTATTGCTAAAGAAATTTTAGGCTTGAATGCTCAAGGATTAGGTTATTTATCAGCAGCAAATGCTTTAGGTTCTACTATAAGTACGATATTGGTTGCATCTCTTGGTGATTTTAGATATAAACCGCATTTATTATTAGTTAGTGCGCTTTGTGTAGGTGTGTCACTTACTGTATTTGCATTTACAGAATTTATAATTCTATCTTTTATACTTTCGTTTATTATTGGAGCGTTTTTAATGTCTTACGATGCTTCGATGGGCTCTTTATTGCAGTTGTTGTGTACAAATGAAATTCGTGGTCGTGTATTAGGAATATATGGTTTAACTTTTGGTTTTACCACATTAGGGGGATTTTTCTTAGGTGCTATTTCGAGTTTATTTTCTCCAGCAATGGCATTGGGAATTTCTGGGATATCGATTGTAACGACCATTCCATTTGTTCAGTCTAGAATCAGAAAAAACACGAGATTTTATACTGAATCATAATTTAATTCGTTAGATAATAAATAAGTATAGTAAGACTGATCATACTCAATAATGTGCTAGTAATAACTGAGTTGGCGACATACTGGCCTTTTGTTCCAAATTCTGTAGCAAGTAATACAGTAAAGACAGCAGTTGGCATTGCAGCCATAACTATTAATGTGTTTTGGGAGGTACCAGTTACGTTAAATGCAATGGTGATTATTGCTACAATTGGGATAGAAAAAATCAATCTTGTTATATTTACAAGTACCAAGTCTTTTATATTTATTTCTTTTAACCCATTAGATAATTGATATCCCAGTAATAATAGCATGCATGGTATTGCTGCATCAGCCATCATATCAATAGGACGATATAAATTTGATGGTATTGAAAAATTTATGAATCGTATAAATAATGCTATCGGTACGGCATATAATGTTGGTAACTTTAGTACCTGTATTAGAGGCTCTTTCCAACCAATAGTTTGACCTCTAGCAACTATTAATGTTCCTAATGGCCAGCTTATAATTCCTTGAGCAACAAAGATTATTAAAGCTACACTTAATCCTTCTTCTCCAAATGCTAAAAAAGATATAGGAATACCCATATTCCCGGCATTTGGAAAAGTAGAGGCTAGAACAAAGCTACTTTTTGCATCTTTTGCCATTTTAGATATGTTTGCGATTACAAAACCTAAAACTAGCATAACTAAACTACAGGTTATTGAAATCGTTACAATTTTTATTGAGACATTTGTTGGAAGATCTGCATTTATTATTCCGTCTATAACAAGACATGGACTTAGTATATAAAGCAAAGCTGGAGAAAGAAAACCTAGTGGACTAGGTCGAAGTTTTTGTAGGGCAACCCCAAAAGATGCAACTAATAATATTGGCAATATTATGTTATAGAAAACTGAGATCATAATTTGTTTGGTAATTTACATAAATAAACACACATGTTAAATGCTTTATGACTCAATATCAAATTACATATTAATTATATAAGAAAATACTTTTTTTATT
>PBFH01000048.1 GCA_002719885.1 Rhodospirillaceae bacterium
CTGCGTACTCGGTAAGGCCGCGGATTCAGAACTATCCACCCCCATTGAAACTATAATCACTAGGGCTGTGAGTAATTTTTTCATTGTGAAAGTCTGACCAATATCTTTTTGTAAAAAAACGAACTGAACCTTATACCGGATAACAAATAGACAAAATCGGTTGTTACGAATTGACCGGCATTTTTTTACAGCTACACTCTAACGGTCCGCTCGGCATTTGCATTCAATTTTTTAGTTCGAGGCTTAGATAAAAAAAACAATAACCTCTATTTCAATTTTCGCAATGTTTTCCTTAGCAGGCTGTGGCGACAGCATTCCCGGAGATATCGTTAAAGATGTCGAAAACTCGGCAAGAGTTGCTTGTGAGGTTCAAAAAATAACTAAAGAGAAAACCCCACAAATGCAAAAGTTCGCGAAGTTAGCTGCATTAA
The DNA here is from genome assembly GCA_002719885.1 of Rhodospirillaceae bacterium. GTDB lineage: Bacteria > Pseudomonadota > Alphaproteobacteria > MPNO01 > UBA2964 > UBA2964. The sequence continues at coordinate 432 of PBFH01000048.1, forward strand.
AACCCGAAATTGAGGGGCTAAAAGCAGCTAAATCTAGAATAAAAAAATATTCGGAAACTCTAGATAAGAGTGAAAAAGAAAAAGTTCGACCGGAGATAGCAAAGCTTATGGCCGACGCAATGAAAGAAGCTGGCTGTTAATCGAAACAGCAGATCTTCATTACGGCACCCAAAACAGTGAGGTAAAAATATCTCAGTATTCCTGAGATATTCATGAAATTTCATCAGGAAATTAAAGAGTTTATGGCGGAGAGAGAGTCCGCCTAAAACCCCTGTTTTCTGGGGGTCTCATAAGCATTTTAGCTTCCTACCCCCAAATCTACCCACAAACAAACACCGCATCAATTCCATATTCGGGTCCCTTTGGGTCATAACCCGATTGTCTGTGGCCGTTCCAGCCATCGCTCGACCCGACTTGGCCCCACCGCTTTCAGAGAAACGGGTTTAGGACAGTGATCCGGGCATAGAGTACCAGGGACAATGCATTCGGGGGGCTGGGGGCCTTCTGAGAAATAACCCCCTACAAATTTTAAAAGAATTCTGTCAGACTTTCCGTATGAAAAATCTGACTGCCATACTCTGTCTGACGATTGCCGTGCTTTTTGGAAGTGTGGGGGTGAGTTTTTCTAAGGGACAATGGTTCGCAATAAAAAACCAACCCAACTGTTCGGTATGGAATCCTGCCCCACAACTCGAGGAGACTATAACCTGGTCAGGCGATTGTCTTGATGGCAAGGCACATGGAAAAGGGACACTAACTTATCGATATAAAGAAAAAAGTAAATGGGTCGAGGGTGTCTATGAGGGTGAATACGCAAACGGCAAAGCGCACGGACAGGGCACTTTCACCCATCCGACCGGTGCCAAATACGTCGGTGGATGGAAGGACGGTAAAAAACACGGACAGGGCACTTTCACCCATCCGACCGGTGCCAAATACGTCGGTGGATGGAAGGACGATAAACAGCACGGACAGGGCACTTTAACCTTTGCCAATGGGGACAAGTACGTTGGGCAGTGGAAGAACGGCAAATATCACGGACAGGGGACCGAAACCGTGGAGGGGAAAGTGAAATCAGGCGAGTGGCAAGATGGTAAAATAGTTTTATATAGACCACTGCCTGTGAAAAAAGGTGATTTGGTTAAAAATTTTCTGTGCGACAATCTTGATTGGTTTTGCCCGCCGTCTGCCGACGCAAATAACCTGGTAGTGATTAACGGTATCTACTTCAGAAAATTCACAGATATTCCTTTCACTGGCAAAGTCACCGGGAAGGAGCAGGGGCTACTCAGAGACGGCAAAAAGCAGGGTCTTTGGATCGGTTACTACGACAATGGTTACGTGATGTATCGAACACATTACAAAGACGGAAAGAACTTTGGTCCCTCAGTCAGTTACAACAGATTCGGCAACAAGGACGGTGTCTGGATTAGTTACCATGAGAATGGCAAGGTAAAAGCAAGGGGCACCTTCAAGGATGGGAATAAGGTTGGTAATTGGGTTGCGTATACTAAGGATGGGACTATCGATCCAACAGTCACAGGAACCTACAAGGACGGTGTGAAGGTGTCTGACTAGATGAAAAAACTGACCGCCACATTCTGCCTGACTGTTGCCCTGTTATTTGGATGTACAGGTGTTTGTAAAAGTGCTGATTTCCAAAGGGGTCTAACCGCACACAAGAGTGGTGATTACGCAATTGCTCTGCGGGAATGGAAACCCCTTGCGAAACAGGGGGATGCCGCTGCCCAGTTCAATCTGGGTGTGATGTACGAAAAAGGACAAGGTGTTCCGCAGGACGATAAGACTGCGGTGAAGTGGTACAAACTTGCTGCCAAACAGGGACATGCCAATGGCCAGAGCAATCTGGGTGTGATGTACCGAGACGGAAGAGGTGTTCCACAGGATTATAAGACTGCGGTGAAGTGGTACAAACTTGCTGCTGAACAGGGACTTAACTTTGCCCAGCACAATCTGGGTACGATGTACTATAGCGGACAAGGTGTTCTAAAAAATTATGTCTCTGCCCATATGTGGTTCAACCTGGGTTCAACATCTGGGAAAAGTAAGAACGCATCTAAAAATAGAGACATTATTGCGAAACTGATGACCCCTGCTCAAATTGCTGCCGCACAGAAACTTGCCCGTGAATGTATCCGTAAGAAATACAAAGGGTGTTGAGTAGAACTCCACCTACACCCCTTTTTATCTACCCATTCGGAATATTCTCTGTCAGAGTTTCACTATGAGAAAACTGACCGTAACATTCTGCCTGACCATCGCCGTTCTCCTCGGGAGTGTGTGATAGATAATGTATCGATTCCTCTGACCACTGTAACTTTATTAGATTAAGGATGAAGCGTGACGAATTCAGAAATCATAGAGGCTTTTACTAAAAAGAAACCTAGCTTCGGGTCGCCAGATAACGGTGCTCGCAAGATGACGAAGAAATTAGCGGATAGTTTTCACGAGGACAAACTATTCCATACCTACATCCAACATATGTCAGCAATAAAGGTAAATTGGAGTGACGATATCTATCACACAGAAAGGGGTAGTAGCTTTAAAGATGTTACCGTCCTCTCCTGTACTCATCCACGTCTGGACAAATATTTTTTAGACCTCCGCACGTTGTTGAAAGATATGTGGTGGAAGGTGGGAAAGGAAAAACAGAAGAAACGTGTAAAACTCTTGCTACAAGGACCCATGTTTCAATTCATACATGACTCATCCAAACAACAGGCAGAGAAAACCCTAGTAAACAAATATAGCTGGATCAAAGCATGCGTGGATTCCAAAAGTCATTACCAAAGATTTGATGACCGTAAATTAAAACTTCCACATGACGGTTTTTTCGATGACTTTGGTATAAAACCCACTGCTTTTACAAATAACGTTCTAGTAGATACCAAAATATATTTCTATCTCTTATTTATCATTAACTACGACGGTTTTGAGAGTGCTTACAAACGTAACGTCGTAATCGATAGTTTTGGCGAAAAGGACTACGAGTCCTTTATAAAAATCTGTCAGAAATTTATTAAAGGAAAAATACATAACTCCCCTATAGGAGATTTTATTTGTAAATACTCTTGGACTCCCGATTTTGAATTCGACAACTACCGTAAAACAAAAAAACAGGAGTCTGTTTGGTTAAACAAACAGCGCCGAGAATTTAACTTAAAATTTGACGAATTATTGTGTCTGTTTTTTATACATATGACCGAATTTTGTATCGATAATGATTTATTTTCTCAAACCTCAAAAGAATCCGATAACCCTCAATCCAGGAAAACGACTACAGGCACTAGAAGTAATGCTGATAAGGGCAGAGATTTTGAATTAGTCTGTATTGAAATACTGCGTTCAAAGGGATGGACAGCAACTGGAACGAGTAGTTCTGGTGATCAGGGTGCGGATATCATTGCTGGGCGGGGACCCATTAAACTGGTGATCCAATGCAAAGACTACGAAGGCAACGTAGGCAACTCTGCAGTCCAAGAGGTGCACGCCGCAAAAACCTACTATGATGCTTCACTCGCAGCGATTGTATGCACAAAAAATTACACGAAATCTGCTCAGGTTTTAGCAAAGAATCTTGGCGTGTCGCTTTGGCATGTGTCAGATTTAGAAAATCTTTGATGGTTCTTCACAAACCTTTCGATCCTTCCAACTAAACCCGGTTAACACCCTCAAACGATTCCTGCTACAATGATTTTAACGCTCAACCTCATACAAGGGGCAATTGAGATGTTAACTTTAGTTAACCGTAAAAAGCTCGTTGAAGCTGGCCGTGGTACGCGGCTCGGGGCCCATTGGCCAGGCCAAAGGTGCCTGGCTAAAACCCGCAAAGGAACGCCGTGCCAGAACCCGGTCGTCACCGATCGTAGCCGATGCCGGATGCATGGCGGAAAGTCCACCGGACCACGGACCCCGGAAGGTAAACAGCGGATTGTTGACGCTCACTGGAAGCATGGACGACGGTCGCGAGCCCATGTTGCAAAGGTTCGGTATATTAATTCGGAGATCCGAAGAATTACCAATCAGCTAAAGCAAAGTGGTTTTATTCCATAGCTATCTTAATAAGGGTAAACTAACTTTGCGATGTTTTGGAGTTTTCTCAAGACACTTTTTTTCTACCATCTTACCTTTTTTGAAAAACCCGAAACACGTTCCCCTACGCGGGGAAACCAACGCCCCCCATCCGTGGAATTTATTTTTTCTGAAACTGCCAATGTACTTCGTTCCATCCGGAAACATGTAAACTCCAAGACAATTATTCCAGGGGGTTATATTATACGTTCCAGGGCAGAAAAAAGCCGCAGAACTCTCCGCATATGATACGTGCATCAGAATGCACAGTGCCATAAACCCGGCCACTCCTTTTTGTTTCGACCTCAAAAGGACCACATCCAACAAACCATTGCGATTACGAAAACTCCCGCCAAAATATCCATGTCTCAATTCACAAAGGTTTTATAGGAAATGGTCTAAACCACGGGCCGCGGAGGGTAAAACGCGGCCCGTAGCAGTGCGCACAAGCTTATTTCGAAAAACGAAACCTCATGCTGCATAGTTAAAAATCAACCCTCTCACCTTTAGGAACTAGGTGAACAAAGCCCTTGTGCAAGGCGATAAACATATCGTGATCTCGCTCTGCCCGACGCGTGACCTGCTTGGCGGATTGATAGAATTCCTTAACGGTCTGACCGTTTTCGAATTCCCCAAAAATTTGCCATCGGTCCCCATGTTTCTTTCGCAACACCTGATCTCTTGGCATGCCAGTAAGTTCAATTTTAGACTCTGGATTAATGCGGTACTTATTTTTGAATTCGCGGAAATTGGTATCGCTTGCCGAGTTGAATTCGGATTTGATAGCGGCAAACGTGTGTTGAGAGCTTATCATTTCTTTCATATTTTTGACCTCCTGAATGGTTGTGTCATCAGAACTAATGCGATTTTGAAATAAGGTGGCGCCAGTCGGGCTGCCCGATATTGTGCGGCAGTATTCCGACACGCTTTCCTCCCAAATTTCAGGATTTGTAAATGGCGCCCGGCCTGGATGTTGTGGCCATGATACGAATGTGAGCATACCGCCATCAGGCCTTGTAAAATCCCATTCCCGATACGATAGGTTTGTTCTTTGATAACCCCGGAACGGTCGCACACGGTCTGGCTTGGTAAAATCAACAGGACCCGTTCCCAGATTTGATAGAGCCGCCTGTACATCGGCCTCTTTCAGTGCCGATGTGAGGCCAACACCGATTACATAGCGCGGCTTTAAGCCCTTAGAAATGACTGTGGCGACCCAACTCGCTAAGTTCAGGCGTACCGTGACTTCACTTGCTTTTCCAGACGCTCCCGTGCTCAAGTTCATGTGTCCCGACAAGGCAAACGCCTGTGGGTCCTGAAAGTCGGGGTCAATGGCCTTGAGGAGACGGCCACACAAATACCGAACCTTGTCCCAGTATCCCCGAGAGTCTTTATAATACCAGCGTGGATGGGGTGCTCCGACCGTAGGCAACTCATAAGTCGGGCGCAGGTTATAGTCGCGATCGCCAGATGCCGGTGATACCCCAGGCGACATTCCAAGAACGACCACATACGGATTCACAACGGTGGGCATACCGTATGGCCACGCCTCAACTGGGCATCCCTTGGCCAAGCTCTCCTGTATGGGCGAGATGTCCACTTGCTCCAGACATTCAGCGACCTTAAGTCTTTCACTAGGCCAATCGGTCCAAAGATTATCATATTCAAAGGGTAAATTTTTATTCATAACGATAATCTCCTAATTTATCCTCGGTGTTGTTTGATTCAAAAAAAGACCGAAATTGGCGATTTTCTTGATTTAAAAGTTGACATACCTACATCAAACACTATATAACAATGTCATGTACAATATTTTTTTCTGCTGTGCAACAAAAAACTAGGGATCTTTAATGGCAATCAAAATTTCGGAAGAGGAATTGCTATATATGCCGCACGATTTGCTTCGGCAGTTGCAGGAATATCTTAGGGAACGGCGAGCTTTAACAGATGATGACACACTACCCGTCCGCTTGCTGGCCCTTGAAAACCACAAATCAAATAGCTGGGATTACGATCTAGCTGACGTTACTTTGTCAGATTTTTCTGGCCAAAACGGGAAACATGTGGGCGTCCTCGTCGAACAATTTGATCGGGCCTATGTCGCCCGAAAATGGCGTGTAACAGACAAAGTGAAAGAGATCGTTCAGTTGGCCGCAAAACATGGTTGGATCTGTTTGTGGCGTTATGGACACCCAAGAGACGAGTATTTTATGGGCAATCGAGAAGGCGGCACGGGATCCCCCCACATCGGATTCTCACGTAATTCGAGCGAACGATGGTTGTTCTGTCTCGGACAGGAGGCAGGTCCACCAAATGTAAACATGATTACGGTTCAAAGAACCGAAAATGAAAACCACATCCGAGAAATATTTGAGACCGCGCCACTGGATAAAGACCAACCGTTACGGCCGGGACAATGGAAAAAGCAAATGCGTGGGGGGAAAAATCTGTTCATTCATCCGGACGATCTTGAGATGTTCTTGATGGAAATGAAGAAACGAAAACCCTAAAAACTAAGTTAGGGTTAGACATGTGCAATAGGGTAGAGAATGTCGGTCGATAAACCTGTCCCCCATATACAGATCTGCAGTCTTGAGGCCGCCAGAGAGGTGGATATTGAGGCTTATGACGGGGTTATCACGATCGAAAACAGCACTGTCCAGAATCCCTTTCGGATAGACACCGCCAATCCGCCGCAGCGGATCATCGCCTTTGATGACATTACAAAACCGATGGATGATTACGTGCTGCTCGGGGAATGGCAGGTACGCTCTGCAATAGCCTTTGCCCATCAATGGGATCAGCCCTCTTTGCTGATCCACTGTCATGCAGGAATGAGCCGGTCTCCAGCCATGGCACTGGCTATCTTTGCCGACTGGCTGGGTGAGGGAAGTGAAGAAGAAGCCGTAAGAGAGTTGCTGAAGGTCGCGCCTCTTTGCACACCCAATAGGCTGGTGGTTGAAACTGCAGACAGGGTACTCGGGAGGGAAGGTCGGTTAGTTAGTGCGCTGGAAAGATTCTAATAAAGAAAATAATATATTTTATGCCGCGAAAATACTCCCCAGCCAATTTACTGCCAGCACTACGAGTTTTCGTAGTGGCGCGGCGCAAAGCACTGGATGCTGGGTTTACAGACAATGGAGGGGCTATACATTCAATCGAACGGGTTGTTGATTTATTATCCGAGGCAATTGTTTATCCACATTTGACACATATAAACAGTCTCAAAAAGGACCCGAACGCAGATTGCTCAGTTAACGCCCACAGGGCTAGAGAACTTGGACAGGACGTGCTAATTGAGCACGTAGCTCCCAAACGAGATTATTCGCGCTCAATCTGTAACTTAATTGAAAAACATCACGCGACTGACGATGAGTTAATTAATTACATATCTGCCAATTACCAATTAGTGCTTCTTACTCCAGAAGAGACAAAAAGGCTAAACAAGATAAATAGAACGAAGACAAGCCCAACTCGTTTAGAAGACGCCGGCATCATTCTTTATTCGGAGAAAACCGTTTACAAAAAATAATAACTCCAAATCGGTATACGGATTTTAGTTAAAGCAGTTAAAATTTTTGAGCTTGAGTTAATCCATCGCAAGAATAAGGGGTCCTAATGTGCCGCCCTTTTTGGATCAAGGACCGTGTTCCATGGTGCATGGCCAATGGATCGATTGGTCCTATTGGTGCACGGCAGAATTCCTATTTGATCCATAAATATACCATACAAAACAATAACTTATTATATATTGGTTCTAATGGTTCAGTATTTTTAGGTATATCCTTAGATTTTTATAGTGGAGCGAGAGCGTACATATTTTGCATTCTCACTTTGTCTTACCCCCCCTGTAGAAACTGAACCAATCGAACCAAGTGCGCCAATAGCATCAGAAAGGTAGGTCTTCATCATTCAGTTCCATTGGCTTTGGTGGTGTCGCATTTGTCTTGGGATCAATCCCGAAAACAGCTTCCGCAGATAAGTGCAGCACATATTTTCGACCAACGTGGAGCGTCTTGCGGACCATATTTCTATCGGGTTCCGCCGATTTGAGCAGCCCCGCCTCCTGTAAAGCTTTCTGGATACGCCTATCACTAAAAGGGAGCTCGGTTCCCTGTTCACGAGCCAGGCGTTTAGCGCAGGCCATTGCCGTCTCGGGCTCCAGGTAGAGGTCGTCGCCCTCAATCCATCCTATGGTAGGACCGTTTGCTACAAAGTAAGTTTTATCGTCCGATCCCCTCTGATCCCAGCCTAGCCTCGTAGCACGGCCCGGGGCACCACCCTTTATTCCCCCAATATTAGCGCTCTTGGCGCTGACAGCCGCCGCTATTAATGACACAAATCTCGAGGCTGGATCCGTCCCCTTAACCTGGCTTGCTTGCATGTTTGCCTGTTTGCTCAAAGCGGCCCAGGCGCTGGCCCGCAACTCAGAGCGTTCTGTCTCAGCGATTGCTGCGTTCTCAGCGGCAAAATCCAAAAACTCTTCAACTCCCACCATGAGCGAGGCGATATTGTCGGGCATTCTCGTGTGACTGCCCTTTAAAGCCTCGGCGCGGAGTTCCTTACGCCGAGCATCCAGGCGGCTGGGAAGCTTTCCGGCATCAGCCAACCGAGCAAGGCGTTGAGTGAACGCCGCCATCACTTCGGCATAGGTACCGTTCTCGGCATAGGCTTGCGCCGCAGTAAGTCGGGAGACGTTTATGTCACCCGGCGCGATTTGAACGACAACCAGTCGGGCCTGCAGTGATTGCCCTCGGGGCAAGTCCTCTCCCGTGGCAACTATCAGGCCGCGTGGCGGCAGCGAGCCGGCCAACGTACTGTCTGCTCGCATCCGAAATCGCCCGGATTGGTTGCCTTGGGCACGAAAAATTCGCTCAGCTGTAGCATGAATCTTTTGGATATCTGTGGAGGTGCCGTTGGGTGCAAAGTCGTCGATAAACAACACATGGTCCTTGGTAGTGAAGGCCATGCGCTCTAATGCGTTGGCCGTTGACGACCATGACGCAGGCGTATTGCTGCCGGTCCAACCTTTCCCGAAATAGGCTGTGCATACCGCTGCAAGGCAGGTTTTGAAAGTGCCTGTCGGCCCTACGAGAAAAACAGATAATTCTGCTGGCAACCATTCCGACAGCACACTGCGAAAAACCGCCGCCAGAAGGGGCCAGATTATGTGATCCGGGGCAATCCGGAGGAGTTCTATGGACGCACGTATCGCTACCTGTATGTCGCCATTTTGCGGGTCAGGCAGCTGGTAATTTAGAAGACCACGTCCAAGATCAACTTCAATGCCCGATACATAACCACTCGCTGCTATACCCCCTGCACCATGCAACAAGTGCCAGCGCCCGTTAATCTCACGCCAACCGGTATGAGTATAGATCCGGCGCTGCAAAGGGCTGGACAAATATTGTATTGCGGCAGCGGTGTGCTGTTGGTTTGTCATGCCCACTTTGATGAGCGCTCTCGCGCCAAAGGCATCTGGAACCCAGCCCATATTGTTAAACCGACCAGCCGGCACCGTGACGGATGGCAGCGACTCGCCGCTATGTAGTCTCGCCTTCAACTTGTATTCGCGCACCTCGCCGGCACCGTCATCTCGGCAAATATCCTCGACGATCTCCGCTGTGAAATTGCACAGCGGGATGTCTCTTTGCCCTTTGCTTGTGTGTTCTCTTCGTACTAATTGGTTTTCAGAAATGAAATACGGTTGTTCCCGAAAAACACCTTGCAATGGTGCGTAACGCTCGCTCATTGCTGATCTACAGATGGCCGCGACCTCGTTTTTCGGCAAAGGACCCTGGCTAAAATTGGGGCAGGACCTTTCGTCTGCGAGCTGATTGATGGAATCTATCTCCCGGCGGATCGCGATTTCGGGCAAGCCCGACTTACGCATGGAGCAAGCCCGTGAAAATAGGTAACCATTTCGTCCCTCTCGGGATTTTGCCGACGGGGATAATTCCAGTGCTGCCGTTGTTGTATGTCTCACCTTTAGTGCGCTTGGATCGACGCGCTTTTCTTTGGCTAACTCAACAAATGCCTGCAGGGAGAGGCGTTTTCCACGATTGATGCAGTAGCGTTCGGTGTTCCTTGCCTGGAAGTAGGGGAGGTTAATCCAGTTCCCGGGTCGGGGTATTCCAGTCTGAGGATCAAGCTCTCTCTCGGTTTGTTTTGGAAAGATCTCTACACCCGGGTGACCGAGTGCAGCGGACCAATTCCTAAGCGCATCAACCGCGCCTTTTGCTGAGGAGGGCTTTTGCAGAAAGAGATAACAGTGCGCTCCACCTGACTTGCTTCTGCAAACAACCAGGGGCAGACCGAGGTCTTCCACCTTCTTCTCTAAGGAGGCGTGATCGATATCATTGACGTCAATATCTATGGCACCCCACTGGACGCTTTTGCCGTCGTCAAGGAGGGGGATGATGCCAAGACCTTTAGACCCTCCGGAAAAATGCTCATCCCATGCTCGATCCGATGCTGGGTATGCCTCCGTTACGTATGCTGCCTGTCTTTTTCCGGTCTTCGGCTCAATCCCTCTGATTTCCGAAGTACCGTGAGCTTTGGAATATCCCGGATAAAGGTCTTTAAAGCTTTCCACGTCTGCGTTGTTTGGAGTCGGGGTTATCATTCCCTCGCTCCATCGACGATCATTCCATCTTGGAGCGTAGTCAGACTTTCAACATATCGCCGGATCTCCCGATCGGGGATTAAGGTCCTTCGTCCAATTTTGACTGTGCAGATTTTTCCTTCGCCGATAAGCCCATACAGGCTGGAGCGTCCTATCCCCAATATCTGGGTTGAGGATTGGATCGAGTGCAACAATGGCGTAATCATTGGGACCTCCTAAAGTTTGTGTAGGTCCCGAATTAGATGTTGTTCCTCCGGAGGAATCACGGGGGGTTAGACTTCCGTTATGGGAAGACAAATCCCTGAGTTATCTTCTTGAGATATACGCCGTGGTTGCTCATAGTCCCGCGGCTGTTCTCCCACTGGTCAGCTAATGATTTGGCACCAATTAGGGCTTTTTCGTCGTTGTTCAGGAATTTGCGCGCCATGCGTAACTTGTACCGCTCTGCCCCAATAGGGTCCTTCCGTCCTAAGTCGCCAACAATTTCGACCATGAGGCGTGCCGGAGTAAGCCCGTGCCGCTTCGCATATATTTCAACGGCATGTCGGCGCGCATGTGTGAAGCGATCTATTGGATCCCGATGGTTAAGTTTGTTTAAACATTTCCTGATCTCTCCGGAGCCACACCAGTCCCTCAGAATTTCAACCACTTCTTGCAGTCCACCGTTTTCAAGAGCCAAGACAACCAAATCTTCCGTGGTTTCGGGTTTTTTCGTCCAAGCCTTCAGTTTAGCCAGACTCTTCGCGGTGTTTTCCTTCTCAGACATTTCAAGCCAATTCGCGCCGCGCATTAAAGGATATTACCTTGCCTTTCGGAGTATCCAGGTAATTTGCCCATAGGTTCATTAAATGGCGTCGCTTTTCAAACAGGTCGCTTCGCAGGTAGGCTGCCTCTACCTTGTTCCCAATCGTATGGGCTAAGGCTTGCTCGGCGACCTCCCGCGGGAACTGGGTCTGCTCTGCAGCCCAGTCTCGGAACGAGGACCGGAATCCATGAACCGTTTGTTTAATCTCCAAACGCCTTAAAACCGAAAGCATGGCCATATCACTGAGCTCTTTCCCAGGTTTTCCGCCGGGGAAGACGAAGTCCCCGGAAGTAAAGCTACGCAGATCCCTAACGATTTGAAGTGGGCGCTCCGCTAGAGGGATCCGGTGTTCCTTCCCTACCTTGGTTCGTGAGCCCGGAATCGTCCAAATACCGGGATCTGGATCAAATTCATCCCATAAAGCACCGGTTACCTCAGATGTTCGCGCTGCTGTGTAGATGAGAAATTCGAGCGCTTGCGCGGCTACCCCCCCTCGTTCGCGAAGTTGGCGGATAAAATCACCCACTTCATTATAAGCCATCGCGGGATGATGCTTAACGTTATGTATTCGGGATTTTGCTGGAAGCAAGTTTTCAAGATGTCCCCTCCATTGAGCAGGGTTTTGGCCTTGTCGAAAACCACTGACCGTCGCCCAATCCAGAATTCTCTCGATTCGTCCTCTCAAGCGTCCAGCGGTCTCCGGTTTGAGGGTCCAAATCGGTTTCAAAATCTGCATCACGACTTCAGTGTCAATGTCAGCAACAGGAAGCTGTCCAGCAACGGGAAAAGCGTCGGCTGCAAGAGTGTTGTGCCATTGAGAGGCGTGTTTTGCGTTCTTCCAACCAGATTCATGGGTGGCTATATAGGCGTCAGCCGCATCCTCAAATGTGAGGTTAGTCGGGGCCTGCACGAAGTTTCTTTCACGCTCTTTTCTGCGGGCTTCAATTGGATCAATACCTTCTGCCACAGAAGACCGACAAAATGCTGCCTTTTCACGAGCCTTTGAAAGGCTCACTGCCTTTAGCGACCCCAACCCCATCTCGCGTGACCGCCCATTTATCATAAAACGAAATAGCCAGGACTTTGATCCTGATTTGGAAATTTGAAGATATAGACCTCCACCATCGCCGATTTGGCCTGCTTCCTTAACAGCCTCAACCCTTCTGGCAGACAATCTGTTTATGCCATGCGCCATAATCCTACCCACAAATAGGTTTGGATTATAGCATATTCAAGCAAATGCCAGCAAACAGAAAAAGTCTTAATTTATTGATTTATATTACTTTTTCGAACGTCCATGGACGTTAGCGAACAGGGATATGGCGGAGAGAGAGGGATTCGAACCCTCGGTACACTTACGTGCACAACGGTTTTCGAGACCGCCCCGTTCAACCACTCCGGCACCTCTCCGTTCAGCTATTTAAAGGTGCACTGATAGCTTGGTCAATCTTTACAATATATTGTCTGATACAAAATGGCATGATAATCCGACCAAATATAGATTTAGAAATTTTCTGATTAGCCCTAGTTAGGGCAGATGAACAGAGGAAATTAACACCTGAAATTCAATTAATTCTTATTTATTTTTATCCACTCGATCGTCCAATAAGCTACTAATCAAAAGTTATACAAAATTAAACACATAAAAGAATGTAAATTAGTGATACCGAAACGGTTGACACTCGTGGCGTTGGTACTATATTTCGGCCTCCCTTAGACGGACACGATTATTATAATCGATTGTCATAGAAACTGTTGTTTTTACTGTGTTGGAGTGTCATGTACGCAGTCGTTAAAACCGGCGGTAAACAATACCGCGTTGCAAAAGACGATATAATCATCGTTGAAAAGCTTGAAGCCGATGCGGGTAGCAATATCGAACTGCATGAAGTTTTGATGCTGGACGATGGTAAAGAAACTATTGTGGGAACACCATTGGTTGATGGTGCTCGCATTGGGGCGACAATCATTGATCAAAGCCGAAGTGAAAAAATCATTGTCTTTAAGAAGAAACGACGAAAAGATTACAAAAGGAAAAAGGGACACAGACAGGAACAAACCGTCCTTAAAATCAAAGAGATTCTGGTAAAAGGGCAAAAAGCAAGTAAAACAAAAGTTGCTGAAAAACCTAAAGGAACATCGACCCCATCATCGGAAGACCCCGTATCCGTGAAACCAGTAGCTAAAAAAGCTGCGGCCAAGAAGACGGCGGCTAAGAAGACGGCGGCTAAGAAGACGGCGGCNAAGAAGACGGCGGCNAAGAAGACGGCGGCTAAGAAGACGGCGGCTAAGAAGACGGCGGCNAAGAAGACGGCGGTCAAGAAAGCTACGGAAGACTAATAGGCTCAGGAGAGAATAGTATGGCACATAAAAAAGCAGGCGGTAGTTCTCGAAATGGGCGCGACACAGAGGGCCGGCGCCTTGGTGTAAAGAAGTTTGGTGGGCAGGCTGTAATTCCAGGAAATATCATCATTCGGCAGCGGGGAACCAAATATCATCCCGGAGAAAATGTAGGAATAGGTCGAGATCACACCATATTCGCCACATCTGAGGGACGTGTAACTTTTGCACGCAAGGCTCAGGGTCGGATTTATGTATCCGTTGATCCAAGCATCTAAATAACTCTCAGGGGCCGCATTTGCCGTGTGCCTCTCGGGGATATGATTATTCCCCGTTTTATTTGAGAGTTAATGGCCAAAGGGATAGGCCAATATCATGAAATTTCTCGATCAAGCTAAAATTTATATTCGTTCTGGCGATGGCGGGGATGGTTGTGTTGCATTTCGCCGTGAAAAGTATGTTGAATTCGGTGGCCCGGATGGGGGAGATGGTGGCAAAGGCGGGAATGTCCTCGTCACAACTTCTGAGGGGCTTAATACTCTGATTGATTTCCGATATCGCCAACATTTCAAAGCTGAACGAGGATCTAATGGAAGTGGGAGTAATAGTACCGGTGCTAACGGTAAAGACGTTGTATTAAAAGTGCCTCCCGGGACACAAATCTTAGAAGAAGACAATGAAACACTCATTGTTGATTTGACTGCAAAAAATCCCGAATTTCTTTTGTGCCAAGGTGGAAGTGGTGGGCGCGGTAATGCACGTTTCAAAACTGCAACCAACCAAGCCCCACGGCGTGCTGACACTGGTCAGATCGGCGAGGAACGTTGGATTTGGTTACGGCTAAAGCTGATAGCTGACATAGGCTTAGTAGGGCTACCAAATGTTGGAAAGTCTACATTCTTATCCGTTGTTTCGAGAGCTAGACCAAAAATTGCAGATTATCCCTTTACTACATTGTTTCCAAACTTAGGTGTGGTCTCAATTGATGATATTTCCTTTGTTATTGCTGATATCCCCGGATTAATTGCCGGTGCCCATCAAGGAGCCGGCTTGGGGGATCGCTTTTTGGGCCATGTAGAGCGGTGCTCTACTTTGTTACATATTATTGATGGAACAGAGCAAAATGTGGTTAATAATTGGCAGACAGTAAGGGAAGAACTCAAGGCCTACGGTAATGGGTTGAATGAAAAGAATGAGCTTGTTGCCATGAATAAAGTCGATGCGATGTCCGAAAAGGAAATTCAGGATAAATGTCTTGCATTAAAAAGGGCTGGTGCAGACAGAATTATTCCTGTTTCTAATATAGCGCGAATAGGTATTAATGATTTATTGCGACGTTTAGGATCTTTATTAGAAAAAAATACCTTTGAGAATACATGCTCTGAAGCTAAGAATAAGGCATGGACCCCATGATTGCTAGAAACAAAACATTAGCTTCTTACAAACGGGTAATTGTTAAAGTCGGATCTTCTCTGCTGACAGGCGGACAGACTGAAACGCTTAATATAAATTGGCTAAAAGCCATAGCCAAGGATATTTCTAATCTTAGGTCGGAGGGTATTCAGACAATTATCGTATCATCCGGTGCTGTCGCTGTTGGACGGCAGGTGTTGGGTTTATCATCAAAATCATTGAGTTTAGAAGAAAAACAGGCAGCCGCAGCAGCAGGCCAAATTGGCTTATTCCACGCGTGGCAAAATGCTTTAGCTGCATATAACACTCGAACAGCCCAAATCTTACTGACTCCTGATGACACCGAGATAAGAAGACGGAACTTAAATGCCCGCAATACAATCCAAACCCTACTTGAATTGGATACAGTCCCTGTCATAAACGAGAATGATACAGTAGCGACAGAAGAGATACGCTTTGGTGATAATGATCGACTAGCAGCCCGGGTAGCACAAATGATTGGAGCGGACGTATTGGTTCTTTTATCGGATATTGATGGCCTGTACACAACTGATCCTAGGATTAATAATGAGGCTACCTTTATAGCAGAGGTCGCTGAAATTACCCCTAAAATCGAGGCCATGGCTGGAGAGGCAGGACCAGGATATTCTTCTGGAGGAATGGTCACTAAAATTCAGGCCGCTCAAATCGCAACACGGGGTGGCTGCGCTGTTGTGATTGCAGACGGGACAGCAAACAACAGTTTATCATCTATCGACTCAGGGAAAAAATGCACTTGGTTTTTGGCAACAGCAAATCCCACTACCGCTCGTAAAAGATGGATATCTGGTGTTCTTGCACCCAACGGAATATTGACAATTGATTCCGGGGCAGAGAGAGCCCTAAGGGGCGGTAAAAGTTTACTGCCCGCTGGGGTCAACTTCGTCTCTGGTAATTTCGACCGAGGTGACGCGGTGATTATAGAAAACACTGAAAAGGTAAGACTGGGATGCGGCCTTATAGCTTACTCCTCGCAAGATGCAAAATTAATAGCCGGTCACAATACCCGTGAGATTGAGACCTTGCTTGGTTACCGCGGTAGGGACGAAATGATCCATCGAAATGATATGGTAATTGACAGGTAGAGTTAAAATGCCGAAAAAAAAAGAGAGCTCCGACAACAAAGACAAAAGTACGATCTTACATTTAAATATGTTGAAACTTGGTTTTGCCGCTAGAGATGCTTATAAAAATTTATCAAATGTGGGGACCGAAGCTAAAAATTATGCCCTTACTGAAGCCGCAAAGTCCTTAAGAAAATCTGTTAAAACTCTAAAAACAGCTAATGGTAAAGATTTAAAACTGGCTAGTAAAAATGGAGCTTCAGCTTCGATGATTGATCGCTTAGTTTTAAATGATTCTCGTATAGAACAAATGGCCGATGGCCTGGAAAAAATTGTAACATTAGAGGATCCTGTGGGCACGGTCATGGCCGAATGGAAACGGCCCAATGGGCTCAAAATTCAGCGCGTCAGAGTGCCGTTGGGCGTCATTGGAATAATTTATGAATCCCGTCCCAATGTAACCGCCGATGCTGGCGGACTTTGTCTCAAATCTAGCAATGCTGTCATACTTCGTGGGGGCTCTGATAGTTTTGAGTCCTCATCAGCTATTCTTAAATGTCTACAAGAAGGGCTTAGAATGGCCGGTCTACCTGTTGAAACTATCCAACTTGTGCCAACAATCGATCGCGCTGCTGTCGGCGAGATGCTAGCCATGGATAGCCAAATAGATATTATCGTCCCACGTGGCGGTAAATCACTAATTGAGAGGGTTCAACGAGAAAGCCGTGTACCTGTGATTGCCCACCTAGACGGCAACTGCCATGTTTATATTCATAGTAGTGCCGAAATCGAAATGGCAAAAAACATCGTACTTAACGCCAAAATGCGTAGGCCAGGTATCTGTGGAGCTACCGAGAGCCTCGTTGTTGATCGAAATGCAGCGCCACAATTACTTCCACCGATTATTGATGAGTTGGCTAAAAGTGGCTGTGAAATGCGTGGGGACGATGCTACCCGAGCCTTGGACGAAAGAGTGATCCTAGCCCACGATCATGATTGGGCAAAAGAATATCTCGAACCCATCATTTCAATAAAGCAGGTTGAGGGTTTGAATGAAGCAATTGAACATATCAATTTATATGGATCTCATCATACTGACTCAATCATCACATCCGATCAGAATATTGCAAAAATATTTTTAGAAAGCGTAGACTCTGCGATTGTACTGCATAATGCATCCACACAATTTGCAGATGGAGGTGAATTTGGCATGGGTGCCGAAATAGGAATCTCGACGGGTCGTCTGCATGCCCGCGGCCCGGTTGGAGTGGAACAACTGACCACTTTCAAATATGTGGTGCACGGTAATGGACAGGTGAGACCCTGACCTCATTAACCAAAAACTTACGCTCCTCGGTTCGTCAGGCTATAAATAGCAATGGCAGACGTATTGGATTACTTGGCGGCTCTTTTAACCCAGCTCATGAAGGACATATTCATATTTCTAAGGAAGCCCTGAAACACCTAAAGCTGGATACGATCTGGTGGGTTGTTTCTCCTCAAAATCCGCTAAAAGAATCCAAAGAAATGGCGCCATTTACTGAACGTTTAAATCATGCCAAGAAAATAGCTCAGGATCCTAGAATTTTAGTTACAGATATAGAAGATCGTATAAGCACTCGCTTCACAATAGATAGTATCAAAATAATCCAGCGCAGTTTTTTGGAAAAAAAATTCATATGGATTATGGGTGCCGATAATTTAATTCAAATTCCTCAATGGAAAAACTGGCGGGAGTTATTCTCAACAGTACCCATTGTGATTTTTGACCGCGCACCCTATTCTGTGAAAGCACTTTCAGGAAAAGCTGCGCAAGTATTTTCTAAGAGTAGGCTGCCATCAAACAATGTGCGAGAAATATCAAATTCCAAACCCCCAGCATGGACTTTCATACGGACGCCCTTACATCCTGCAACGGCGACTGAAATCCGTAAGAGGTCGACCTCTTATATTAAAGACTGAAAAAGTGTGAACATTGACCGACAAGCAAAAACAATCAGAGCCCCTGGCAGTAAAGGACACTATAAAACTAGTTCAAAAAATTTTGGAGGACCACAAAGCAGAGAATATTGTCACAGTTGACCTACGAGGCAAGACGACTATTGGTGATTATATGATTATTGCCAGTGGTAGCTCTAACCGTCAGATCAAAGCATTAGCTGAACTAATTGTACAGAATTTTAAAAATATAAATTTGCCTATCGGCAAACCTGAGGGCTTACCTGAGGGAGACTGGCTTCTCCTTGATACCGGGAATGTTATAGTTCACCTTTTTCGTCCAGAGGTTCGGACTTTTTATAATCTAGAGAAGATGTGGGAGGCTGACTTAGCAGAAAATTCCATTAAAACCAGTGGCTCAAAGGCTGACCATTAATGAATATTATTATAATCGCGGTGGGCCGAATTCGTTCAGGTCCAGAAAAAACTCTTATAGAAAATTATTCACGAAGAATAAAATGGCCAATAGAGTTTCGCGAGGTTGAAGAAAAAAAGAAACTTAAGGGCTTAGAATTGAAAAAAAGGCAAGGAGATCTTCTTCTTAACCAATGCCCACCAAAGTCAAAAATTCTTTTATTGGATCAATGTGGAAAAAATTTACCTAGTATGGAATTAGCCAATATTTTTAAAAACTGGCAAAGTAATAGAGTTAAGCAAGTCTGTATTTTAATTGGTGGCTCTGATGGTGTTGATCAAGATCTAAGAAAAAAGGCAGATCTCCTATTGTCATTTGGCCAACTAACTTGGCCGCATATGTTGGCGCGGGTTATGCTCACCGAGCAAATTTACCGATCTCAGCAAATTATTAATGGGCATCCGTATCATCGAGAATAAATAAAAACAAAAAATTGAATATAAAAATCGTTTAACGGATGTAATTTACGTTATAGTGTTCATATATTCGAAAAGGTAGCCTGTAAGTGAGTCTTATGTCAGCTAATAGCGTATCACGACCAGTGGTTCTTTGCGTTCTTGATGGTTGGGGTTGGCGGTTGGAACAAACCGAAAATGCAATCGCCCTAGCAGAGACACCCATCTTCAACCGAATGATAAAAGAATGTCCTAACGCCCTCTTGAAGACTTCAGGAACTGATGTGGGCTTGCCCGTCGGCCAAATGGGAAATTCTGAAGTTGGACATATGAATCTGGGTGCTGGACGCGTCGTCAATCAGGACATCCAAAGAATAAATCAAGCACTAAAGGAGGGTAAACTTCAATACAACCCTATTATAGAGAAGCTAATAAGTCACAGCGGCACCTGCCATTTAATGGGTCTATTATCACCTGGGGGGGTCCATTCTCATCAAGATCAGATCCTCGAATTGGCAAATATATTGAATGATGCTGGAGTAAAGGTCTCTATCCATGCTTTTCTGGATGGGCGAGACACACCCCCGAAAAGTGCACTACAATTTCTTACGGACTTTTGCGAAAAAATCTCTCAATTTGACTCGGTATCTATTGCCACAGTAACCGGTCGCTTTTATGCAATGGATCGTGATAATCGTTGGGACCGTGTCGAGAAAGCATATGACGCGATAGTTAGCGGTGAGGGGGAAAAAGCAAACAAACCAATTGATGCCATAAGAAAAGGCTATAACGAGAACCTTAGTGACGAATTTATTTTACCCACAATAATTGACCATTATGATGGGATGAAGGATGGGGATACCTTATTAATGGCAAATTTCCGCTCTGATCGAGCGAGGGAAATTTTAACTGCGCTACTAGAACCAGATTTTATACATTTCCAACGATCAAAAACTATCTCAATCAGTTGTGCGGCCGGCCTAGTTCAGTATTCAGAGACTCTAGATCATCTAATGTCATCAATATTTTTGCCAGAACAGCTGGATAATTTATTTGCAAAAGTAATTTCAGATGCTGGTTTAAAACAATTTCGGATCGCCGAAACAGAAAAATATGCTCATGTTACGTTTTTCTTTAATGGCGGAAACGAAACACCCTATCCTGGTGAAGAAAGATTACTAATACCGTCTCCAAAAGTTGAGACATATGATCTACAACCTGAAATGGCAGCTCCAGAGGTCACAGATTGTCTATTGGAAGCTGTTACTTCTGGTAAATATGATTTCATATTTGTAAACTTTGCCAATCCTGACATGGTCGGACACACAGGAGTGTTATCCGCCGCAATAAAGGCAATCGAGACCGTCGACATTTGTATGGGCCGCTTAGAAAAGGCTGCCTTAGAGGTAGATGCCACATTGCTTATAACTGCTGATCATGGAAACGCTGAAACCATGACAGATCCAGATTCCGGGAAACCTTTTACATCACATACCACAAACAAGGTGCCTTTGATTTTGGTAAATGCATCGAGTGACATTACCAACCTGAAAGATGGGAAGCTCGCTGACGTAGCCCCAACATTAATAGAGCTACTAGGTTTGTCGAAGCCAAGCGAAATGACAGGACAGTCTCTTTTGGAAACAACCGAGTGTATAACAAACCGCAGAGATTCAAACCCCTGCGCGGCAAATGCCTAAAATAGCCCTCTTTATTTTATTATTCTCTATAACATTTGGAATAGCATTTCCAAGACCTTTACATGCAGACAAGACCCGGCTTCTCGGTAATGTAGAAAAACATTTAGAAAAGACAAAGAACAAATCTATACTCCTAAATAAAACAGTTAAAAAATTACAAAAAGAATTGGGTGACCTTCGAATTAAATCTATTTTAGCAGCAAAAAATGAGCGTCAACATGCCGTCAAGTTGGTTAGTTATGAAAAAAGTATTGAACAACTTAATAGAATTGTATTTGTAAAAAACAAGTTTCTAATTTCTAAAAAGAAACAACTTAATAATTTAATTGGCATCATTCAGAGAGTTGCCCTGCAACCACCTATTGCTCTCTTGTTATCACCTTCAAAACCCTCTGATACGGTAAGAAGCGCACTTTTAATCCGCTCTATCCTGCCGGATGTTGAAAAACACTCTCAGGATTTAAAAGTTGAAATTGACTCTTTGTTAAAAACCCGCTCGGCAATTATCAAAGCCAAAAAAAATATAAAAATCCAAAAAAAGCGATTGGAGCAGCAACGCCTTAATATAAAGAAATTAACGTCGCAAAAAATTAAAATTATGCAAATCAACCAAAACAAGCATAAACTTTTAATAAAAAAGNTCGNNNACCTCAGCAATGANGCAAAAAANTTAAGACAACTTCTAGTAGGCCTTGGNGCGAANAAAAAAANNGNNTCAAACANAAATATTTTTAGANCTAATAAANCACAGGNAAAAGNNAAAGTGCGCTGGTCTGGAGNANATAGCTCGGNNCGGAAATTAACTGATTCATATAATTTNGACCTACCGGTNGTAGGAAATTTTGAGGTTACCTATGGCAAGACTAATTCAAATAACGGACATTTGAGGGGACTTTCCATCAAGACAATACCCGGGACAACTGTCATTTCTCCACGAAAGGGGCGAGTTGTTTTCGCAGGACCATTTAAAGGGTTAGAAAAACTTCTTATTCTAGAGGTTAAAAACAATATTCATATATTATTGGTTGGATTAGAAAAAATATATATCCCGGTTGGACAGAAGGTTTTAAAAGGGGAACCTATAGGAAAAGTTTCCTCAATCAATTTGAATAATACAATTCTATACCTTGAATTACGTAAAAACGGAGAGCCCATAAACCCCCTGCCATGGCTTACAGCAGGAAANTACAGGAAACGCGGATAATGATTATAAGAATTCTCGCGGCTGCGGCCGTATTGATGATTGTCTTTGGTACAATTGGTAGTAAAGCACAAAAAAATAGTTCTGATACCTATCGACAACTTGAACTATTTGGAAACGTTTTTGACCGCGTTCGAGCTGATTACGTTGAAAAAATCAGCGATGAAAAATTAATTGAATCCGCCATTAATGGTATGCTTACGTCTCTTGATCCACATTCTGGTTACATGTCTCCNAAAACCTATAAAGATATGAAGGTTCANACTAAGGGNGAATTTGGTGGTTTGGGTATTGAAGTCACGATGGAGAATGGATTTGTAAAAGTAGTTTCTCCCATCGACGATACNCCNGCTTTTCGTGCCGGNCTNNAATCAGGTGACTACATTACACATCTCGACAGTANNTCAGTGCAGGGCATAACCCTGAGTGANGCAGTAGAAAAAATGCGGGGGCCGGTTANATCAAAAATNAAACTAACGGTTCGTCGAAAAGGCCTAGAANCATTTGATGTCACAATAATACGGGCAATTATCAAGGTNCGNTCAGCAAGGTGGCGTATAGAGAATAANATTGNCTATCTGCGCTTGACTTCATTTACAGAACAATCAAGTACNGGGATTGAAAATGGTATGAGAAAAATAAAAGGTAAGNTNGGACAAAAACTGCGNGGCATCATCCTNGACTTGAGGAACAACCCNGGAGGTCTTTTGAACCAAGCAATNAAAGTATCNGATGCATTCCTCGATCGNGGNGAAATAGTCTCAACTCGTTCACGCCGTGCTAAAGATGCACAACGCTTTAATGCAACTAGAGGAGACCTAGCCAACAAACTACCCATGGTTGTTCTAATTAATGGGGGTTCAGCTTCAGCTTCCGAAATAGTCGCTGGCGCACTTCAGGACCATCGCCGTGCTGTAATTTTNGGAACCCAAAGTTTTGGTAAGGGGTCGGTCCAGACTATCATTCCTCTCACCGGACATGGAGCTATACGTCTTACCACTGCGCAATACTATACACCATCTGGCCGATCTATACAGGCCAAAGGTATAACCCCTGACATTGTGATTAAACAAGCACGAGTGGAGACCATTGATCAAGAAAATCGTCGCCGCGAAGCCGATTTGAAAGGAGCACTTAAAAACCCTGACAGTAGCAAAAACAATAGNGTAAATAAAAAAGAAACCGATCAAATCAAGAAAATTGCAAGAAACAAACAGAATACAAAATTTGACTATCAGCTTGAGAGAGCATTTGATCTAATTCGCGGAATTTCTTTATATAAAACTCGCATTCAAAATTAATGTTAATTTTCTCTAATTTCTAAAAATATTATGAGATCACCTTCAGACTACCGGCCATGTGCTGCAATGCTGCTTTTTAATNNTGACGGTAAAGTACTAATGGCCGACAGAAATGATTGTAACGACCCAGCGTGGCAACTTCCTCAGGGCGGTGTCGAATCGGGCGAGTCAATAGAGGAAAGTGTGTTTCGAGAGCTAGAGGAAGAGATAGGGACCTCTGCTGCTAAAATTATCTCAATTGCTGACGAAAAAATATGTTATGACTGGCCCAAACAAATCAAGTGGAAGGGGCCAGAGAATTGGTTAGGGCAATGTGTCACGTTGGTTGCCCTTATATTTCTAGGTGATAATAAAGAAATAAATGTACATACACATTCTCCAGAATTTCGGGATTGGAAGTGGGTGCCTCTGGAGACCATACCCGAGTTGACTATACCCTTTAAGAAACCGCTATATGATTATGCCGTTGAAAGGTTTACCGAAATTCGTGACAGTTACCTTCTATCAGAAAACAATCAGTCTTAAAGCCAAATTGCATTTCCAAGGGTGTATATCATTATTNTCTGATGAGGCCATAAAGACAAACTGAGACCTTTCCGATCATGATTTATGAGTTTTACAAATTACTTGCCATTAAACTTCGTCAGGTCGAAGTTTAATCATTCGATATGATCGAACAAAGCCAACAAGTCTTCAGATTTTTTTAGTAATGATTTAGCATTCTCCAATTGATCTTCAGAGGCTTCATTTACCACTGTTTTTGCCTCTTCCACCCGACGATTAAGATCGCTACGTTTAACTTTACTTAGCTCAATTGCTTCATCGGCTAGCACTGTACATCGTTCAGATGTAACTTCAGCAAACCCGCCAGTAACGAATATTCTCTCGTTAACACTATCATTTTCGTATATCGAAATGACGCCTGTCCGCAATGAAGAAATAAAAGGTGCATGACCAGGAAGCACACCAAAATCGCCTTCGGCTCCTGGCACTACTGCAAGTTCAACATTTGAAGAAAACACTAAGTTTTCTGGAATAACGAGCTCAAATTCGACGGTATTCGCCATCGTCACTATATCTCTTTTTTTAAAAACAATAAACTAAGCCGCTTCAGCAGCCAATTTTTTAGCCTTCTCCACAGCATCGTCTATGGTTCCAACCATATAAAACGCTGCCTCGGGGAGATCATCATAATCTCCTGCAACAAGTCCTTTAAATCCTTTAATTGTATCCTCTAGGTTAACTAGGACACCGGGGAAACCGGTAAAAATTTCTGCCACATGAAATGGTTGCGACAAAAATCGTTGGATCTTTCTTGCTCTCGCAACAACGAGTTTATCTTCTTCAGATAACTCGTCCATNCCTAGAATGGCAATGATATCTTGGAGACTTTTATATCTTTGCAAAACNTCCTGCACACTCCGTGCTACCTCATAATGCTCGTCCCCAAGAATACGGGGATCCAGAATACGCGATGTGGAATCTAGNGGATCCACCGCNGGATAGATGCCAAGTTCTGCAATTTGACGTGANAATACCGTNGTNGCATCTAGATGGGCGAACGACGTNGCAGGGGCTGGATCTGTAAGGTCATCNGCCGGCACNTAGATTGCTTGTACAGAGGTTATAGAGCCCTTGTTTGTNGTAGTAATNCGTTCTTGCATTGATCCCATATCTGTAGCTAATGTTGGCTGATAACCAACGGCAGAGGGAATACGACCCAAAAGAGCAGAAACCTCTGAGCCAGCTTGAGTAAAACGAAAAATATTATCAACAAACAGCAAAACATCTTGNCCTTCANCATCGCGAAAATATTCAGCCAATGTAAGTCCGGTAAGAGCGACCCGAGCACGAGCGCCTGGAGGTTCATTCATTTGGCCGTATACCAAGGCTGCTTTTGAATCACCCTCTAAATCTATAACCCCAGATTCCATCATTTCGTGATAAAGGTCATTGCCTTCACGAGTTCTTTCACCCACACCCGCAAATACAGAATATCCGCCATGTGCCTTGGCAATGTTATTTATTAATTCCATTATAATTACCGTTTTACCGACTCCGGCTCCACCGAAAAGCCCTACTTTCCCGCCGCGAGAATAGGGTGCAAGTAAGTCTACAACCTTAATTCCTGTCACTAATATTTCGGTTTCTGTCGATTGCTCTACAAATTCNGGGGCATCTCTATGGATTGGCAGGCGTGATTCGGTTTTGATTTCCCCCCTCTCATCCACAGGCTCACCAACAACGTTTAGGATACGGCCAAGGGTCTCTGGGCCAACGGGAACAGTTATAGGACTCCCGGTGTCTACAACCTCTTTACCTCNNACNANACCTTCTGTTGCGTCCATNGCAATNGTGCGGACNGTNGATTCACCCAAATGTTGTGCAACTTCAAGAACAAGCGTTTCCTCACCCATTTGACAGTGAAGGGCNTTAAGAATTTCGGGCAACTCCCCTTCAAATTGTACATCTACCACCGCGCCTAATATTTGGGTAACTTTTCCTACGCTGTTAGAAATTTCAGCCATTATTCTTCCTCATTTCCTCTATAACGCCTCTGCGCCAGATATAATTTCAATTAATTCCTTTGTAATGAAAGCTTGACGAGTTCGGTTGTANGTAATTGTCAAATCATCAATCATTTCCCCCGCATTACGAGTCGCATTGTCCATGGCTGTCATTCTAGCACCCTGCTCTGATGCAGCATTTTCCAGCAATGCGCGAAATAATTGTACTGACAAATTACGAGGCAACAAATCCTCCAAAATTTCTTGCTCGTCCGGTTCAAACTCGTAAATTGCTCTNTGCTCCCCACTTTTTAGGGTTACAGAGGAATGATCGTCACCCGAATCCCCTGACAAATCATTTTCATTAGCCCGGAAAGGTATTAACTGCTGTGGAGTGACTACTTGAGTTATTGCTGATTGAAAACGATTGTAAATAATTGTGCAGACGTCAAATTCTTTGGCTTCAAACATCTCAAAAACACGATGACCAATCATTTTTGCATCAACAAATGACAGTGATTTTCGTCCAACCTCCTCAAAGGTATTCAAAATCAATTCAGGATAGTCTCGGCGTAAAATATCACGCCCCTTCCTACCTACACAAATAATTTTGATTTCTTTCCCATCATTTAAAAGACGCTTGATAATTTGGATNGCTCCACGAACAATAGAGGAGTTGAACCCTCCACAAAGTCCGCGATCAGAAGTCATCACAACTAAAAGGTGAATATCATTTTTTCCATTTCCAATGAGAAGCTGCGGCCCACCCGCGCCATCAGCTAAGCCCGCAGAAAGCGAACCTAACATACGATCCATTCTTTCAGAATACGGCCGAGCTGCTTCTGCTTGTTCTTGGGCACGACGTAATTTTGCCGCTGCAACCATTTTCATGGCAGAGGTTATTTTTTGCGTCGACTTGACGCTGTCGATTCTTACCCGAAGGTCTTTGAGGTTAGGCATNNCNTTCCNAAACCCCTGTTCCTATGTTTTCAATGGTCATTACTTAATTGGCTANAAACGAATTTAAATANGTTTCTATNGCCGTTTTTAAATNAGNGTCTGTTTGATCTGAAATNGCTTGCTTCAAACGAATATCTTCCAGAATACTTTCATGATTGGCTCTTATTGTTGACATTANCCCCTCCTCAAATCGNGTCACATCACTTACAGGAACATTATCAAGAAAACCATTAACCCCNGCATAAATNGCTACNACCTGTTCTTCAACCGGCANTGGTTGATATTGTGGTTGTTTTAATAATTCNGTAAGCCGCTCGCCTCGCGCAAGNAGACGTTGTGTGGCAGCATCAAGGTCGGANGCAAANTGAGNAAANGCTGCCATTTCNCGNTATTGNGCCAANTCNAGCTTAATTGAACCAGCAACTTGTTTCATNGCCTTNATTTGAGCTGCTGATCCTACACGGCTTACNGACAAACCGACATTAACAGCTGGACGGATGCCAGAATAAAAAAGGTCGGTTTCTAGGAAAATCTGACCATCCGTAATCGAAATCACGTTAGTCGGGATATAGGCAGAAACGTCACCCGCTTGTGTTTCGATTATAGGCAAGGCCGTAAGCGAGCCGCCCCCTAGTTCATCATTCATCTTCGCTGCACGCTCGAGAAGTCGGGAATGTAGATAGAAAACATCTCCGGGATAAGCTTCGCGACCGGGAGGGCGCCTTAACAGAAGTGACATCTGACGGTATGCTACTGCCTGTTTAGAAAGGTCATCATAAATTATTAAAGAATGTTTTCCATTATCTCTAAACCACTCGCCCATCGCACAACCGGTATAGGGCGCTAAATACTGCATGGGCGCTGGATCTGAAGCCGTTGCTGCTACTACTATGGAATATTCCATAGCACCTTGATCTTCTAGGGTCTTAACAATTTGTGCGACGGTTGATCGTTTTTGGCCAACAGCTACATATACGCAAAACAATTTCTTAGTTTCATCTTCTCCGGCATTGGCACTCTTTTGATTGAGGATTGCATCAACAGCCACCGCTGTTTTACCCGTTTGACGATCACCGATAATCAATTCGCGCTGACCGCGTCCGATAGGTATAAGGCTATCAATAGCTTTGAGTCCGGTCTGCATTGGCTCGGTAACAGATTTACGTGGAATAATGCCAGGCGCTTTCACATCTACTCGAGCACGATCGGCTCCCTTTATTGGCCCCTTACCGTCGATCGGATTGCCTAGGCCATCAATCACGCGCCCGAGAAGTGCTGGGCCCACCGGAACATCTACAATGGAACCGGATCTTTTTACCGTATCGCCTTCTCGAATGGTACGATCATCGCCAAAAATAACCGCTCCTACATTATCAGTCTCTAAATTAAGAGCCATTCCTACTATACCGCCGGTAAACTCTACCAATTCACCAGCCTGAACATTGTCTAGACCGTGAATACGAGCAATTCCATCTCCAACAGATAAAACGCGCCCTACTTCTGCAACCTCAGCATCATCAGAAAAATTAGCTATCTGATCTTTAAGAATAGAAGATATTTCCGCAGCGTGGATATCCATCACGCAGCCCCTTTCATAGCAAGTTGTAATCTTTGTAATTTTGAACGCAGAGAAGAATCGACCATCCTAGAACCAACTCGGACGACCATCCCTCCCAATAAGTTAGGATCTATTTTCGCAGTAACAGCTACAGATGACCCAATTGCCTCCCTTAACGCGGTTTCAAGCGCAGCACGCTGATCATCAGAAAGTTGATTAGCTGTAGTGATTTCCGCTTCTACCTCTCCTCGGTGACCAGAAACTAACGTTCTAAAATCCCTGATAACATTTTCAATGACAAATAATCTTCGATTGGAGGCCATTACCCCAACCGTATTACAGACAAGTTTAGATAATCCCGCTTTTTGCGTTAAAACGGCCATTGCTCTACTTTGAGCATCACGCGAGAACAAAGGACTTTCAATCAAACGACGCAAATCTTCTGATTCATCAATCATTTTTTGCAGTTGTAAGAGATCCTTAGCAATTGAGTCGATGCTGTTTTCATCACATGCAAGTTCAAAGAGTGCGGTCGCGTAACGTCCTGAAAGACCTGAAATTTTAGTTTGCCCCGATTCCACTGACTTTACCTATAATATCTTTACGGGAGTAAGATCTAAGTAATTGAAAATATTAAAACAATTTAATTTCCCAAAACTAGAAACCACGCTAACCCAAAACGGGCGTTGTTTGCTAGCACACTCAACTGAGGCATGCAACCCATCCGACTGTTTAAAAATTCCTAAATGAGGGATTTTTATAGAAATCTGTAAGGGTCCACATCAACATTTACACGAACCCCGCTTGGAATTTGAACTCTCGAAAGCCAAAAACGCACCTTTTGCTGAACATTTATTTTACGATCAGCCCGAAGTAACAGTCGAAATCGATGCCTGCCCCGTAACACAGCTAAAGGCGCTGCCGCCGGACCATGGACAATTAGACCAGTACCCGATGGAGAAGCCCGACCTAAAGATCTAGCGACATTTTCTACCCTTTTAAAATCTTTTCCTGAAACAATTATTGCCACAAGCCGACTAAAAGGCGGCATACCATGCCTTTTCCGGGCGCTAGCCTCTAATGCTAAAAATTTGTCTCGTTCACCAGAAATTAAAGCCTGAATGACCGGGTCTTCCGGCTGAAATGTTTGTAATAGAGCTTTACCGGAGCGCTGAGCTCGTCCTGCCCTGCCAGATAATTGATATAATAGTTGAAATGTTCTTTCTGCTGCACGCAAATCACCTCCAGAAAGACCTAAATCGGCGTCTACTACACCAACAAGTGTGAGATTCGGAAAATGGTGTCCCTTCGCCATGACCTGCGTCCCAATTAGAATATCTACCTCACATGCCTGAACTCGCCGGACAAGTTTTTTGCTGGCCTTAAGGCTCTGCATCGTATCACTAGCCATAATTTCATATTGAGCCTCAGAAAAATATTCCGCTACCTCTTCCGCCACCCGTTCTACTCCGGGCCCACAGGAAACGAGACTATCCGAGGGAGCTCCGCACTCGGAACAAATTTTTGGCACGATCATTGAATAACCACAATGATGGCAACACAATGTATGCTGTAATTTATGTTCTACCAGCCAAGATGTACAATTTGGGCACTTAAAACGATGTCCACATTGGCGACACAATGTAAGCGGAGCGTATCCACGACGGTTGAGAAAAAGCATAACTTGTTCACCGTCCTTGAGAGCCTCTTTCATTGCTCGCTTTAAACACGGAGACAACCATGTACCACCACTCATTTTTTCAAGACGCATATCAATAGTTTGGATTTCGGGTAAAATAGCACCGCCAAATCGCTTTGGTAGGGCAATGCGTTTATAACGGCCCATTTTCACATTTGTAAAAGTTTCAAGCGACGGTGTTGCAGATGATAAAACTATTGGAAAATCGCCAAAGCGGGCCCGAACAACGGCCATATCCCTCGCATTATAAGATACGCCTTCTTCTTGTTTAAAAGAACCATCGTGTTCTTCATCGATCACAATCAATCCGAGTGAACGAAAGGGCAGAAATAACGCTGATCTTGCACCAACTAATACTCTCGCCTTGTCAGATATAATCGCTCGCCAAGTTAAACGCCTTTCCAAACCAGTCAAATCCGAATGCCACTCTAATGGACGAGTACCAAACCGTTCTTGAAATCTCTGAAGCCATTGTACCGTAAGTGCAATTTCGGGCACCAAAACTAGCACCTGAAATCCAGCTGCCAGGGTTGCAGCAATAGACTCAAAATAAACCTCTGTTTTTCCAGAACCGGTGACTCCATCAAGCAAGGTCACGGAAAATCCTTTTTTGTTATTGTTTTCATTTGACCGCTGCACCCTCTTGACCAGAATAGATGCAGCATTGGTTTGTAAATCTGAAAGAACAGGACCTTTGAGAGATTCATCTATAGGGTCCATATTGAGTTCATCCTCAATGGCAATCTTCCTCAGGAGACCAATATCCGACATTTTACGAATTACGGAAGAATTGACTCCTGCCTCTCGACCCAGATCCGCTGCAATTCTTGGGCATCCGTCTTTAAGAACTGAAAGGACACGCGAACGGGCATTTGTTAGCCTGTTTCGCGAATCAGTTTGCCCACTATTTAAATTTGCCGCCGGCAAAAATCCTGTTCTTCTTCTGGGCGGTTCCAGTGCTGAAGGCACACTCATACTCATTCTCAAAACGGCGCCTAACGGACTCAAAGTATAAGAAGCCGTCCATTCAATTAGCAAACGTAAGTCATTAGACATACGGGGAATATCGAGCAACCCATTAATATTCCTTAGTTTTTTTCTCTCTAACTCACCTTTGCTATTCCCCCAAACAACACCTTTTATCTCTCTTCTACCTAATGGAATAGACACAAAGTCTCCTGCAGAAACCGCTAAATTGGGGGGAACAAAATAATCGTAAGGCCCTGCTAAAGGTAATGGTAAAAGGACGCTCACACTCTCGTTTTTATAAACCCGAAGCGGTGTGGTATGAGATGCAACCATACTTTAAACTTTAGCCTGGCTGACAGTATTGGCCAACATAATTGCACCTAAAGAATTGATGTTAAAATTTTAGAATGAATCGATCTAAACTAGCCTAACCATTTTAGATAAGTAGAAAATAATGAGTTCAAATACAACAAACAAAAAACCAAATAAAAATTCTGTTTCAAAAAAGCAGACTGGTAAATCAATCTCATCAGACGACGTTGAAAAATATTTACAAAACAACCCACAGTTTCTAAATGACAAACCCGAGCTTTTGTTGGGGATAATACCACCGGAGAAAAATTACGGTGATGGAGTCATAGACATGCAAGTGTTTATTCTCAAACGTATACAAAATGAACTTGAAAAATACAAAACCAGGGAAAAAAGGCTGCTAAAAGCAGCGGAATCAAATAATGAGGTACTAGGTAGATTTGTTAAAGCTATCAATATGCTTATGGGTGCAAACTCAATTGAAGAGGTATGCCAAATCATCACATTAAAATTGCCTCACCTATTTGCTATAGAACTGGCAACGATTTGTATTGAGGACAAGAACTATGCTCCATTTCAGCAATTGAGTGCCCAAATTACACTCGTTGAAAAAGGTTCTTTTAGTTCAATTTTAGATCACAAAAATCCAATTAGCCTGCGTTCCAATATTAAGGGTAACAAATTAGTGTTTGGTTCAGCAGCACAAAAAATCCGATCAGAAGCCCTGTTACCTATAGATTTAGGTCCGAAAAAACCCAATGCCCTAATTGCTCTAGGGGCAAAAGAACCAGACGAGTTTAAGCCCTCACAGAGAACAGACCTACTTCTATTTTTTTCAAATGTGCTGCAAAAAGTTATTCAGAGATGGATAGACTAATCAACCTCAAAGACTTAAATGATTTGGAAAAATCTGACTTCAGGGGATTTCTTGCCTACAGGATTGATGACCGAAAAAAAAGAAAAAAACTTCAAAAGATAGAAACAATTTCTAGACAAGAAGTTATTGATGCCATAGAGGACTTCAAACGTTGGATTTTTAAGGAGAGAAGACTATCCGAGAATACATTAATTTCATATGAATTAGACCTGAAGATTTTCTTTAATTATCTTTTTGACTCCAAGAGTAAAAAGCAAATTGTCCTCGTTGACCGGAAGGGTGTCACACATCGTTCAAATGCACGGATCATTTCAACTTTGCGAAACTTTTTTCGCTTTTTGAATAAAACTGATCGAAAAGGCAACAATCAGATAGAAAACATTCGGTTGCCCAAGATTTCTAAACCACTGCCAAAACCGATTTCAATTGACGATATAAAAGTTCTTATCCGGGAAGCCGCAAAACGACCGAAAAAATCCTGGATAGGAAAACGGGATCAGGCAATATTTACAATTCTTTACTGTTGCGGTCTCCGCATTTCAGAGGCGTTGAGTTTAAACAACTCAGATATTCCTGTTGAGGATACAATGTTGATTCGTGGCAAAGGGGATAAGAAACGTATGGTTCCAGTGCTACCGGTAGTCCATGAAACTATAAAGCAATATACCGACTTGAGACCATTTAATCATGATCGCGATGATCCCTTATTTGTTGGTGCCAGGGGAAAAAGGTTAAAGGCCCGCGTAGTACAGAGACAAATGGAAGAAATCAGGAAGGATATGGATCTCCCCAATACAGCAACACCACATGCATTAAGACATAGCTTTGCTACACATTTATTGATAAATGGAGGGGCTCTTGCCGATATAAGAAAACTGCTTGGACATTCTTCTTTGTCATCCACCCAGCATTATACAGCAATTGACCCAAATAGATTAATGGAGGTTTACAACGATACTCACCCGCGCGCAAAAAGAGATTAGTCGTTAATATATCATTATCCCTGAGCTGGAAATTTTTACTCCAAGGTCCTAAAATGAGATATGTCAAATATTTCAGTTACCCCCCTATCGAATGCCTGTGGTGCAGAGATCTCTGGTGTAGATCTCAAAAATCCTCTCAAATCGTCTGTGAGTGCAGAAATTAATCAGGCCTGGTTAGAACACTGCGTAATCGTAATCCGGGACCAAGATTTATCTGATATTGATCAGGTAAATTTTGCTGAAGCCTTTGGACAGGTAGGGGATTATTTGAGACCTGATACGCTTCGAAACGATGCTATGAAGGATCGCCACCGCTCTGTGATGTTCGTCAGTAACATTGTTGAGAACGGTGAGGCAATAGGAACACTTCCAGATGGTGAGATGATGTTTCATACCGATACAGGCTATGCGCAGAACCCTCATAAAGCTACGACACTATTCGCTATAGAAATCCCTAGCAAAGGCGGAAATACAATCTTTTCTAACCAATACAAGGTTTACGAAAACCTCCCCAAAAGACTTAAAAAACTCCTTTCTGGACGCAATGCACAACACGCATATGAATTCGGGGTTATGGTAAAAGATAAAGAATTTTACAACGGCCCCGACGTTCGAACGGCTACTCATCCCGTTTTTAGAGTCCATTCAGAGACTGGACGCCGTACAATTTATGTTAACGAATTGATGACAGAATCCATAGAAGGCCTTTCTGCTGAAGAAAGTCGCGAGGTTTTGAAAGAAATATTTGCTTTACAAAAAGAAAAGCAATTCTGTTACGAGCACGTATGGCGAAAGGGTGACCTGATAATGTGGGATAATAGATGCACTTTACATGCAAGAACTGACTTTCCAAAAAAGCAGCGACGTTTGCTTCGCCGAGTTACAATAGAAGATTCTACTCCTAACACCGCAGCATAATTCATTCATAAACTTGTCCAGCCTCCGGTTTTCTGGTTTATTCTTACCAATATACCCAATCGCCCAAAGTAGAATGGCGTTTAAGGAGATTTTTATATGGCTGTTACCGTGACCCCTTTGTCTGATGCCTGTGGAGCAGAAATATCCGGCGTAGACATGAAATCCGATCTTTCTAAAGATGATGCATCCACAATATATGAAGCGTGGCTTAACCACTTGGTAATTGTTATTCGAAACCAACAAGATTTAACGCCAAAAAATCAAAAAGATTTTTGTGGCAATTTCGGTAAAGTGGGGGAATATAATAGACCAAAAGACCGCCAACATCCTAACCATGCTAGTGGCGAAATTATGTTAGTCTCTAACATTCGGGAGGATGGAAGAGTGATTGGCGCTCATCCAGATGGAGAAATGATGTGGCATACGGATACGCCTTATCTAAAAACCCCCCATAAAGCGACAACCCTCTACGGAGTAGAAATTCCAGATATTGGCGGTAATACCAACTTCTCTAACCAATATAAAGTTTACGATGATTTATCCCAAAAACTGAAGGACAAGCTGATTGGTCTGCAAGCTATGAATTGCTACGAATTTGGTACAACAATAAAAACATTTGAGAAATATGATAGAGAGGCGGTGCCCCATCATCCGCACCCCATTTTTCGAAAACATCCTGAAACAGGCCGCATAGCCGTATACGTATGCCCTCTCATGACAGAAGAAATTATTGGTATGGACGAGACGGANGGCAAAGANATCCTTNATGAAATTTATACTTTGCAACGTCAAGATAGGTTTGTTTATTCACATAAGTGGAAGGTTGGTGATTTTGTAATGTGGGACAATCGCTGTCTCTTACATGCCCGTACTGATTTTCCACGCGAACAACGTCGGTTATTGCGACGTGTTACAATAAGCGATGATTCGCTCGTATTAGCAGCCTAGAAATTGAATTTATTAGATTTTAAAATATTTTCTTTTAAGCATTTTAATACGATTGGTGGCATCCCGCTGTACAATTGCGTATTTTGGATATTTNTTACAAAGACGTTTATTCAACAACCTTACCCTCGCTGATCGACGGCTTAAGATTATAAANCCTATGGCCAGAAAAAGTATTCCCTGCAAAATTGGAAGAAATAAACCGATAACGCCCAAAAAAACACAACACCAGCCAAGGGATAATAACAAATAATGTTTTATAGCACCCTTCATAAGAAAGCCTTAGGCTAAAAACTCAAAGAATAATAAAGATTTCTGACCTATATAGTTTATTCAGCCATTTTTTTACCGAGAGTTTCCATCCCAGAACCTGCTATTAAATATCAGATCAATTTGCATGGGCTTAATCGATACAAGGATATAAAAAAAACCTAATTACGCGTTTATTACTTCCAACATAGTTACACCCAACGCCGCGGGAGAGTCCGCAACTGTAATACCGGCACTTCTCATGGCTTCTATTTTATCATCTGCACCACCCTTACCACCAGAAATAATAGCACCAGCATGACCCATACGCCTACCAGGTGGNGCAGTCACGCCTGCGATAAATCCGACCACTGGCTTCCTAACCTTAGACATCTTTATAAACTCTGAAGCTTTTTCTTCTGCGTCTCCGCCAATTTCTCCAATCATTATAATACCTTCAGTCTCTTCATCAGCTAGGAATAGCTCCAGACAATCGACAAAATTTGTTCCGTTAATCGGATCTCCACCTATACCAATACAAGTTGTCTGCCCAATTCCTGCCGCCGTTGTCTGGGCTACAGCCTCATAAGTTAGGGTNCCGGATCTAGAAACGATCCCAATTTTACCCTTCTGATGAATATGTCCAGGCATAATACCGATCTTACACTCATCAGGTGTAATTACACCGGGACAGTTGGGACCTATTAGGCGCGTCTGAGATTTATCTAGCGCGCGCTTCACGCGTATCATATCCATCACGGGAATACCCTCCGTGATACAAATTGCTAAAGGTATTTGAGCATCGATTGCCTCTAAAATTGCATCGGCTGCAAATGGGGGAGGTACGTAAATAACGCTTGCGTTGGCTTTAGTAACATCTTTGGCTTCGACAACTGTATCAAAAACTGGCAGATCAAGGTGCTGCTCTCCACCTTTACCCGGTGTAACTCCCCCAACCATCTGGGTACCATAAGCAATTGCCTGCTCAGAATGGAAGGTTCCCTGTGCCCCGGTAAAACCCTGACAAATAACTCTTGTTTTTTTGTTAACAAGAACCGACATTAGCTGGCCTCCTCTACAGCCTTGACCGCTTTCTTCGCCGCGTCACCAAGGTCATCTGCAGCAATGATAGGCAACCCGGACTGCTGTAATATATTTTTTCCAAGTTCCACATTAGTTCCTGCCAAGCGGACCACAAGTGGCACTGTCAAGCTAACCTCACGAGCGGCCGCAACGACACCCTCGGCGATAACATCGCAACGCATAATTCCACCAAAAATATTTACAAGAAGNCCNTCAACATTTGGGTCAGATAAAATNAGCTTGAAAGCAGCCGTAACCCGTTCCTTTGATGCNCCTCCNCCAACNTCTAGNAAATTAGCCGGCTCTCCCCCATAGAGTTTGATGATATCCATCGTCGCCATAGCCAAACCTGCACCGTTGACCATACAACCAATATTTCCATCNAGTTTTACATAATTGAGATCAAACTTTGCNGCCTCAAGNTCTGTGGGATCTTCCTCACTTTCATCCCGTAAAACAACAATTTTATTGTGGCGAAATAACGCGTTGTCATCAAAATTCATCTTTGCGTCTAGTGCTACCACCTCTCCTGCACCAGTAACGACCAAAGGATTTATTTCAACAATAGATGCGTCTAAATCTTCAAAGGTTTTGTACAAACCCATCAGGAANTTAATAGCGGACTTAACTTGGGTACCCTCTAACCCCAATCCATAGGCGATTTTGCGAGCGTGAAAGGGTTGAAATCCACTGGCAGGATCAACCGCGACTTTNAGTATCTTTTCAGGGGTCTTTGCGGCTACTTCCTCTATTTCAACTCCACCTTCGGTCGACGCCATAATTGTAATCCTGCTAGTCGCCCGATCAACCAGCAGACTTATATAAAGTTCCCGTTCNATGTCACAACCATCTTCAACATATACACGCCCCACTTCTTTGCCGTCGGGGCCAGTCTGATGGGTTACCAATGTCATACCGATCATTTCGGTTGCAAATTCCTTGACCTCGTCGATCGATTTAGCAATTTTTACGCCACCGCCTTTACCTCTTCCTCCCGCATGAATTTGAGCCTTAACCACCCAAATGGGCCCCCCTANACCCTCAGCGACCTCGACCGCCTCTTCAGGGGTATAAGCGACCCCGCCATCGGGNACTTTAACANCAGAACCCCTTAAAATTTCCTTTGCCTGATATTCATGAATATTCATGGTAGATCTATAATTTCTTTCTTGAAAAATCTATTTCTTAACGATCGATTTCTTTCGTGTTGNTCCCTTCTTTGCAGATTTTTGCATTCTTTTAACCACATTCACCAAAGTTCGAACCGCCGAAACCGAAGCTTTAAAAGCTTTTTTCTCTCCAGCNTTNANTTTTATCTCAATAATTCTNTCTATTCCCTTACTACCAATAACAACAGGGACACCTACATAAAGACCNCGAACACCATATTGGCCATTAAGAAANGCACAACANGGTAACACACGCTTTTGATCTTTGAGGNAAGCTTCNGCCATNTCTATTGCNGAAGATGCCGGTGCATAGAACGCCGACCCTGTTTTTAACAAGCCAACGATTTCAGCNCCTCCATCGCGGGTGCGTTGCACAATCGCATTAAGCTTATCTTGNGTCGTCCAGCCCATTTTTACCAAATCGGGCAGTGGAATGCCCGCGACNGTGGAGTAACGAGNTAGGGGTACCATAGTNTCACCGTGGCCACCTAAAACAAAAGCGGTGACATCGCGGACAGANACNTTGAATTCTTCGGCGAGAAAATAACGNAATCGNGCGGAATCTAGAATTCCTGCCATACCTACTACACGATTTGCNGGCAANCCNGAAGCTTCGCGNAAGGCCCAAACCATNGCNTCNAGTGGATTAGTAATACAAATTACAAAGGCCTTTGGNCACCATTTCNTAATNCCCTCACCGACGGTTTTCATNACATTTGTATTGATACCAATCAGATCATCNCGGCTCATACCAGGTTTTCGNGCAATCCCNGCNGTAACTATTACCACATCTGAATTTTGGATAGCACGGTAACTNGATGCGCCTTTCATATTGGAGTCAAANCCNTCTACAGGAGAAGATTCTACCANGTCTAACGCCTTCCCATCTGGTATTCCCTTTATNATATCAAATAAAATGATATCTCCGAGTTCCTTTAANCCAGCTAAATGNGCTAAAGTNCCNCCGATGTTTCCAGCGCCAATCAGCGCAATTNTNTTACGTGCCATGNATACTCCTANATCTCATATTATTTTAAGNTATAAGGANTATNTTTGGACGGGTTCCTANCTGTTTTAANNGAAAAGCGCAAGAAAAACGGNCAAATNAAACCNAACTNGAAAAGNAAAAGTANCGTTACTTTNTAAGAACCCTCCACCATAAGTTTTTTNACNTCCCCAATNGCCTTTGCCGGATTGAGATGTTTAGGACAGGTNTTGGTGCAATTCATNATNGTGTGNCAACGGTAGAGTTTAAANGGNTCNTCAAGTTTTTCTAANCTTTCTTCGGTTTNCTCATCACGAGAATCTGCAATCCACCNATAAGCTTGAAGCAATGCCGCAGGACCGAGATATTCATCACCATTCCACCAATAACTAGGACAACTNGTAGAACAACAAAAACACANAACACATTCCCAGAGTCCATCAAGTTTNGCCCTCTCCTCNGGACTTTGCAGCCGTTCNTTATCCGGTGCNGGAGTATTGGTTTTTAACCACGGTTCAATGGAAGCNTATTGTGCGTATGCANGTTTAAGATCTGGAACNAGGTCTTTTATTACCTCCATATGAGGNAATGGATAAATTTTTACGTCTCCGTCAATTTCATCTTATAGCCTTAATACATGATAAGGTATTAGTGCCATCAACATTCATTGCACAAGAACCACATACTCCCTCTCGACACGACCGACGAAAAGTAAGACTAGAGTCCATCTCATTTTTGATTTTTATTAAAGCGTCAAGAACCATCGGCCCACAGGATCCCATATCGACCTCAAAAACATCAACACAAGGATTCTCTTCGCTGTCAGGATTGTATCGATAGACATAAAAAGACTTGATATCAGTAGCACCTTCAGGGGCTTTATGGATCTTCCCGGCCTTAATCTTTGAATTAGCAGGAAGCGAAAACTCAGCCATTTTTTACCCTCACTAAAAAAAATCTACAACTCATTTAAAAAGGTACATTCCAAATATTTCCGCCCTCAGTAAACACGAGCTTTCGGCGGTACGGCCTCAACGTCATCCGTCAGTGTTTCGTTATGCACAGGCCTGTATGCGAAACTGGTTTTTCCATCATAATCTAGCCATGCAACAGTATGTTTCATCCAGTTATCATCATCTCTGTCAGGATAATCCTCACGAGCATGACCTCCACGACTTTCCTTTCGGTTAATGGCTCCATGTATACTTACCATTGCTTGCTGCAATAAATTATCAAATTCTAATGCTTCGACAAGGTCAGAATTCCAAATCAAACCACTGTCAGAAAGTCTTAAATCATCTTTTTTTGACCAAATCTTTGCCATCTTGTCGACGCCCTCGGCCATCACCTCTTCCGTACGAAAAACCGCACAATGTGCTTGCATTACCCGCTGCATTTCTATCCGAATTTCTGCGGTGGTTACATCTCCTTTTCCATAACGTCGATTATCAAGCCACTCCAATGCAGCATCACCTGCATCAGCAGGCAAATCCGCTTGATTTGCACCCGGTTTTAGGGTTTCCGCACAACGATCGGCTGCAGCGCGACCAAAAACAACCAGATCAAGCAGTGAGTTGGAACCGAGTCGGTTTGCCCCATGGACAGAAACACATGCCGCTTCTCCAACCGCCATTAGGCCTGGCACTATAACGTCTGGATCGTCTCCCACCGGAATAACAGCTTCACCCATATAGTTGGTTGGAACACCTCCCATATTGTAGTGGACCGTTGGCAATACAGGGATTGGTTCACGCGTTACATCAACATTCGCAAAGATTCTGGCAGTTTCGGAAATACCGGGAAGTCTCTCATGAATAACTTCCGGTTCCAAGTGTTCAATATGAAGGTGGATATAGTCTTTTTCTGGCCCAACCCCCCTGCCCTCATTCATTTCAATCGTCATAGATCGACTTACAACATCACGCGATGCTAGGTCTTTAGCATGAGGGGCGTACCGTTCCATGAATCTCTCACCTTCAGAGTTTGTCAAGTAGCCTCCCTCCCCACGGACTCCCTCTGTAATCAGAGCTCCTGCACCGTAAATTCCTGTCGGATGAAATTGTATAAATTCCATATCTTGTAAAGGAAGGCCCGCTCGCAAGACCATTGCGCTCCCATCGCCAGTTTGAGTATGAGCACCGGTGCATGAAAAATAGCAACGACCGTATCCCCCTGTTGCTATGATCACAGTTTGGGCACGAAAACGGTGCATTGTTCCATCGTCCAGATTCCATGCCATCACGCCCGCGATTTTACCGTCGACATCTTTAATTAAATCAAGCGCAAAATATTCTACAAAGAACTCTGCTTGATTTCTTAATGATTGTTGATAGAGGGTATGCAAAATTGCATGGCCCGTCCGATCAGCTGCTGCACAAGTTCGGTGCGCGGGAGGGCCCTCCCCAAATTCAGTAGTCATCCCACCAAAAGGACGTTGATATATTGTACCTGCATCCGTCCGTGAGAATGGCACTCCATATTGTTCCAGCTCTATAACTGAGGGCATGGCTTCCCGGCACATATATTCTATTGCATCTTGATCCCCAAGCCAGTCAGCTCCTTTCACTGTATCATAAAAGTGCCAGCGCCAATCATCCTTCCCCATATTGCCAAGTGCAGCAGATATACCACCCTGAGCTGCAACAGTATGACTGCGAGTTGGAAATACTTTGGTAATACACGCCGTCTTTAAACCCTTTATAGCCAACCCAAAGGTTGCTCGCAGCCCTGCCCCCCCGGCACCGACCACCACAACATCATAGTTATGATCTATTATTTCATATGCCTTTTTTAATTTGGCCATAATGTTAACCTAATAATGCAATTTTAATAATAGAACCCAGACAAAGTATGCATAGTATAACTGTCGATAGTTTGACCGAAACGATGGCAAAAGATCTCAGCCAGAATGTATGCACGTAATCTTCAATTACAACCTGCAATCCAAGCTGAGCATGATGAAATAAAACTAGGGTAAACAAAGTTAGAAGAATCGCGTTTACAGGAGTGCCAATCCACTCGCTAACGACCTGAATATCTGCACCAAACAGATAGAGTATATTTACTACAAGCCATATCAATAGCGGTAAAATCAAAACTGCGGTAAATCTTTGGGCCCACCAATGCGCAACGCCACCCTTTGTAAATACCAAAGCCCTTAATTTTTGACTGTAACCGCGTAAATTCATAGCAGCTTCCCTATCGATGTATACGCGCAAACCCATACGACGAAGGTTAAAATTGTAGCACTTGTTATAACAATCCAACCCGAGCGGTATGCAGTAGTTAAGTCAAAACCTTTTCCAATGTCCCAAAATAAGTGTCTGATACCGTTACAGAGGTGGTAGAATAACGCAAAGGACCAACCAAATAATAAAAGTCTTCCAAACCAAGTACTAAAAATTTCCTGAAGTATCGAATATGCTTCCCCACCTAACGCGGCAGCCATTAGCCACCAGACAAAAACAAACGTTCCAAATGCCATAACAACACCCGTTATGCGATGTAGGATAGAAAGAACTGATGTTAGCTGGGGCTTATATACCTGAAGATGCGGAGAAAGCGGGCGTCCTCGCGGATCCATTATACTCTTCCTATTTAGACGTCTAATTTACACTTAGCCCAATGCCAAGTTCTGACTAAATTATTTAGCCCCACATACCCTACTAGTCAATCAGGTGCTCTAAATTGTATTCAAAAATATAAACGTAACTAATTTTTATTGTCACAACTCGTAGATAACTCAAATCCTAAACCCCTATTATTTCTGAAAACATAAGGATAAGTCTGGGGATAAATATAGAAAAACGTGTCTTATTTACAAAAATAGAGAGTTCTGGAGCCCATTTACTGTGAATAACTCAACTAACAACAACGTGGATAATTTTTTCAAAACTAAACTAAATTATTTGCGCATTATTAGCTCTCTAGTCACAACCTTTTATCAACTCCTCGTAAATTAAATATTTTTTAATCTGCAGGATGTCTGAAATTCTTTTTTTAATA
The DNA here is from genome assembly GCA_002719885.1 of Rhodospirillaceae bacterium. GTDB lineage: Bacteria > Pseudomonadota > Alphaproteobacteria > MPNO01 > UBA2964 > UBA2964. Next base: position 43,039 of record PBFH01000048.1, read on the forward strand.
TTTAAGGTTGCCACTTTTAACGACTAATCACTTTTTCTCTCCATTTCCTTGATAAGTTTTGCCATACGAACCAACCTTTGTGCCTCTTCGACGTGCAAGGCCTCTATTAGTTGACCGTCTACAAGTGTCACACCTTTGCCTTCTGCGACGGCTGCATCATGGGCCGCCTTTATTTTTCCGGCCCAAGCAATCTCCTCGTCTGAAGGCCCAAAAATTTTATTTGCCCCATCTATCGTTTTAGGATGGAGCAAGGTTTTTCCATCAAATCCCATTTCTCGCCCTTGGCGGCAAGAATTAAGAAACCCTTCATCGTCAGTTAGATCGAAAAAAGGGCTATCAAGAATAGTAAGTCCATTAGCCCGGGCTGCCAAAATACAAAGCTGAATACTTGTAATCAAAGGCATGCGGTTTTTTAAATGTTGGGCTCTTAAATCCTTTGTCAAATCAGCCGAACCAATAAGCAGCGCTTCAACCTTTTCATGCGCAGCTGCAATCATATTTGCATTCAGTACTCCTCGCGCCGTTTCTATCATGCACCAAATTCCCATTTCAGAAGGCGCATTTTTTTTCTCCATAAGATTTACAAGATTTTCAATATTTTCTACCATCTCTACTTTTGGAAAAACAATCATATTAGCGGAAGAGACGGCAATGGCCTCAACGTCTTCTTCATACCACTCGCTATCAACCCCGTTAATCCTGACGCCTATTTCTCGTTCACCGTAACCTCCCTCATCAAGTACGCGCAGAATATTCTCGCGAGCCGATCGTTTTGATTCTGGTGACACCCCATCTTCGAGATCTAGTATTAGAATATCAGCTGGGACTTCACGACCTTTTTCTAAAGCTCTAACATTTGCCCCCGGGGTATACATAGCGCTTCGGCGAGGACGATCAACTGGTTTAGCTATATTAGTCATAACAGACTCCGAGTTAATTTATAATTTATCAACACATAAATAGGTCGCTTAATTCCCTTGGTAAATAAATTTGATTTCTTAATGAAAAATATTTTTTAAACTTAAAATTTTACGATCTAAATACCTTCACGAGATATAAATGTTTTACCGCCCAAAAAGTCGGGATTCTTTTATAAACAGCCTCAATGAAACCTTTACTAAAATCTTTTCAAGGAGTTTTAGCTTATCTACTTAACCGAGGTTTTTACTGACATACTGAGAAAGTTATCAGCTGAATCATCTGTTTCAATCGGTTGTACACCAAAAAGATGTTCTGCTATCTGCACCGCATTGAGCGCTGCTCCCTTCCGCAAATTATCAGACACACACCAAAATGAAAAACCATGTTTTATGGAACTGTCCTTACGAATCCTGCTAACATAGACCATGTCATCTCCAGAACATTCAGCTGGCGTGACATACCCTTCATCCTTTCTATGATCAATGACAGTCACCCCGGGCATAGCCCTAAGCAGGCCCCGTACTTGCTCCAAAGACAGTTCATTAAACAACTCCACATTAACCGATTCTGCATGACCGACAAATACCGGAACACGAACACAAGTCGCATTGACCTTAATGTCCGGATCAAGGATTTTATTTGTCTCTACGCGCATTTTCCACTCTTCCTTTGTGTCCCCACCATCCATAAAGGCATCAATATGCGGGATAACATTAAAAGCTATCTGTTTGGTAAAATTTTTTGGATTGATTTGATCGTTTACAAAGATTCCTCGTGTCTGATTAAACAATTCATCCATTGCAACTTTACCGGCTCCGGAAACAGACTGATAGGTTGAAACAACTACCCTTTTGATTTTTGCTGCGTCATGCAAGGGCTTTAACGCCATAACCATTTGGATAGTAGAACAGTTGGGATTAGCTATTATATTTTTTTTACTGTGCAGCTTAATTGCGTCGGCATTAACTTCGGGAATTATTAGTGGAACATCTGGATCCATTCGAAATTCAGAGGTGTTATCGATGACAACACATCCCGCCTTTGCGGCCTTTGGAGCATATTTTGCAGAGACTTTAGACCCTGGAGAAAACAAACCAATATCAAAACCCCTGAAATCAAAGCCTTCCAAAGGCTTAATTTTCAGAATATCCTTTTCACCGAATGAGACTTCCCGGCCTGACGATCTCTGAGAAGCAAGGGCCACAATTTCATCGATTGGAAATGCTCTTTCTGAAAGAGTTTGTAAAATTTCACGTCCCACATTGCCAGTTGCACCTACAACAGCCACTTTATAACCCATAACATTTTCCTATTTATCGGGCCTGACAACGTAACCGACTATGCTTTGCCCTGGTTGACTTCAATAAAATCTAAGACATTAAAATTTACAATAAATTGAATATCTGTTGGTAAATAAATAAAAAATGCCAACCTATTTATTTCAATCTTTTTTTTTCCTCAATATGGGTTTAGTTGTTACCGCAGGTGTAAACTTATCGCCACCCATCTTGGAGGAATGTGCAGCTTTGCTATGTGTCTCGCTACAAGCTATAACTGCGGTTAAATTTGCACTCATAAAAAGACCTAAGGTCAGAGCCCCTAAAATATATTTCATCGTTCAAAGCTCCAAAAGTTAATGAACCAACTTTATGTTTTTCAAATCATTACAACAAGAAGTTTTGTAATCACGACGCCGTTAATATTTCCAATTGCTCTATTACCGCGCTACCCATTTTTTCTGTGGATACTAGCTCTTTTCCATCGGACATTATATCTCCGGTTCGTAAGCCGGCATCTAGAACTAACTTTACAGCTGATTCTACATTATTAGCATCCTCCTCCATATCGAAGGAATAACGAAGCATCATTGCAAAGCTTAGCATCATCGCCAGTGGATTGGCTTTTCCCTGACCAGCAATATCAGGAGCTGTACCGTGAACCGGCTCATAAAGTGCATTGCGTTTACCTGAATTATCGGGAGCCCCAAGAGAAGCCGAAGGCAACATTCCAAGTGACCCGGTTGCCATAGAGGCGCAATCCGATAATATGTCACCAAACATATTAGTTGTAACAATTACATCAAACTGTTTTGGATCTCTCACAAGTTGCATTGCAGCATTATCCACGAGCATATGTGATAGCTCAATATCGGGATAGTCTGAAGAAATTCTTATAACTTCGTCACGCCACATTTTAGTGCTTTCAAGAACATTAGCTTTGTCAATAGAGCAAAGTTTTTTGCCGCGTTTTCTTGCAAGTTCAAAACCAACTCTCGCAATGCGTTCCACCTCTTCGGTTGTATAAACTAAAGAATTGAACCCGCGTTTACCTCCGCCGGGAAGATCCTCGACACCACGCGGGGCACCAAAATAAATACCCCCTGTTAATTCACGTACAATCAATATATCTAGTCCGCTGACAATTTCACTTTTCAAACTAGAAGCCTCAGCCAAAGCATCAAAAACTATTGCAGGGCGCAAATTCGCAAATAAACCAAGGTCTTTGCGAATGCGAAGAAGACCCGCTTCAGGACGTATCTCAAAATCAACGTCATCCCATTTTGGTCCCCCTACTGCGCCAAGCAAAACTGCATCGGCAGCTTTTGCTGACTCTATTGTCTCGTCTTTTATTGGAACTCCGTGGTTGTCTATACATGCACCACCGATAATATCGTCCTCAGTATCAAAGCTTACCCGGTTATGCTTCTCCATCCACTTCATAACTCGGCTGACCTGAACCATCACTTCTGGCCCAATACCATCCCCGGCTAACATCAATACCTTTTTATTGGCAATCATTTCATTTTCCTTCGACACTTATTTTTCCACCGCTCCTCTATCACAAGAGTGCTGATTATGGGAGCCTCTCAAAATTTCAAAAAGAAAGGGCGAACCGTTTGGTTCGCCCCAATTTGCATCGGATAGTCGAGCATTATTCATAAAGCCAAGGCTCTGCAGCCTTTTGTTTTTCTTCAAAACTAGAAATTGAAGTTTCCTTTTGCAAAGTAATACCAATATCATCCAACCCGTTAAGCAGACAATGTTTCTTGAAAGAATCCACTTCGAATGAAACTATTTCTCCATCCGAATTGGTTATTTCCTGATTTTCTAAATCAATGGTCATGGTTGCATTTGCACCACGTTCCGCTCCTTCCATTAATTTCTCTAGTTCGTCGGGAGTTACCTTGATTAACAGAATGCCATTTTTGGAACTATTATTATAAAAAATATCAGCAAAGTCCGTGGATATTACACAACGGATGCCAAAATCTAGTAACGCCCAAGGCGCGTGCTCTCGTGAAGATCCACATCCAAAATTGTGACCCGCGATAAGAATTTCCGCATTACGATAAGCCTTTTTATTCAATACAAAATCGGGATTTTCTTCGCCTGAATCAGGATCGTAGCGTAAGGGGTCAAACAAATTTATTCCTAAGCCGGTCCGGGTAAGAGTTTTCAAAAACCTTGCGGGAATGATTTTATCAGTATCACAGTTAACAATCGGCAGCGGAGCTGCGACTGCCGTGAGCTTTGTAAATTTTTCCATTCTGCACCTCTATTTTAGAAGATCGCGGACATCTGTAAGGTGTCCCGTTATCGCTGCTGCAGCGGCCATCATTGGACTGACTAGGTGAGTGCGCCCACCTGGGCCTTGGCGGCCCTCGAAATTACGATTTGAAGTTGAGGCCGACCTTTCACCGGGTAGTAGCATGTCTCCATTCATTGCCAAACACATTGAACAACCGGGCTCACGCCAATGGAATCCTGCCTCTGTGAAAACTTTATCCAACCCCTCTTCTTCAGCTTGCATTTTTACTAGACCCGAGCCAGGAACAACCATTGCATAAACAGACTCCGCAACACTCCGTCCTTTCGCTACCTCGGCAGCAGCTCGCATATCTTCAATTCTAGAGTTAGTGCAAGATCCGATAAAAACCTTGTTAACCATTATATCAGTCATCTTCATGCCTGGTTCAAGGCCCATATACTCCAGAGACCTCTCCATAGCAGAACGACGGTTAGCATCGGAAATTTCTGAAGGATTGGGGACCGAGTCAGTTATTCCAACTTCATCTTCCGGACTGGTTCCCCAAGTGACCTGAGGAACAATATCCGAGACATCAAGTTCCACTTCAGATTCGTATTTAGCACCTAAATCAGATGGAAGATTACGCCAGTGTGCCACCGCCGTTTCCCATTGCCCACCTTTTGGACATTGGGGGCGACCTTTGAGATAATCAAATGTTTTCTGATCAGGGGCAACTAGCCCAGCGCGTGCGCCAGCTTCTATAGTCATGTTACAAACTGTCATACGACCTTCCATCGATAATTCCTCTATGGCAGGACCAGCGTATTCAATAACATGCCCTGTGCCACCGGCAGTACCAATTTTTCCAATAATTGCTAAAACTAAATCTTTGGCGGTACAACCGTTTGGCAGCGCACCGTTAACCGTAATACGCATATTTTTCGCTGGTCGTTGAATCAGTGTTTGAGTGGCCAAAACATGTTCCACTTCAGATGTTCCCACGCCGAAAGCGAGGGCACCAAAAGCACCATGTGTTGCGGTATGGGAATCGCCACAAACCAATGTGACCCCTGGCTGAGTGAAGCCCTGCTCAGGGCCAATGACATGCACTATGCCCTGCCTATCATCGTTTATCGAGATATAAGGCAATCCAAATTCAGCCGCATTCTTTTCCAAGACTTCAAGCTGAATTCGTGATTCATCATCTTCAATTTCTTCCGTACCACCTCTGCCCGGCGTAGTCGGCACGTTGTGATCCGGGACACACAAATTTGCTTTCGGCCTCCTAGCTTTTCGGCCCGTTTGCCTCAGCCCATCGAAAGCCTGGGCGCTGGTAATTTCATGTATAAGCTGTCTATCAATATATATGAGACAAGTTCCATCTTCCTGCTCATCAATTAGATGGCTTTGCCAAATTTTGTCAAATAACGTCTGTGGTCCGGACACCATCATCTCCCTTTACCAATTTAAATTGCCCAGAAATAGGGCTTAATTGCTATTTTTCATCACTTTGTTTAGCAGTAATTGCTTCAACTTCTTGATTAATATTGGTATTCTGTTCTGTTACTTCAGCAACTTCATCTGACGCCACACCTACATCATCCTTTGTTCCAACTTGTTCTGCTCCAACTCGACGCTCTACTTTTTCAGCAATCCTTGCTTTCTTACCCCTCAGTTCCCGAAGGTAATAAAGCTTCGCACGGCGAACAGCTCCACGGCGAACAACCTCAATTTTATCAAGTCGGGGAGAATATAAGGGGAATACTCTCTCGACACCCTCACCATATGATATTTTACGCACCGTAAAGGCGGAGTTTATGCCGGAGTTTTTCCGGGCAATGCAAACCCCTTCGTATACTTGTACACGCTCTCTAGTTCCCTCTACTACCTTGACGTGAACACGCAGTGTATCGCCAGCGCCAAAGTCCGGAACTTCCTGACCTGCATTAAGCCTTTTGATCTCTTCTTGTTCCAGCTGTTCAATAATATTCATTTTTTAATCCTTTATCACCAAATGACGCTCTTGATATTTATGCCACATATCAGGACGACTTTCTTGAGTAATTCTCTCAGCGGCCTCTCGCCGCCACGTTCTAATCTTTTCATGGTGTCCGCTCAACAACAATTCAGGTACCTTATGACCCTCCCACTCCATGGGTCGGGTATATTGGGGATATTCCAGCAGTCCCATTTCAAAACTTTCTTCCCTCACTGACTCCTTTGTACCAACAATTCCCGGCAACAACCGCACACATGCATCAATTAATGCTATTGCAGCTGGTTCTCCCCCAGATAATACAAAATCGCCTAAGCTCAATTGTTCAATTTCATGAGCTTCAAGAACACGTTCATCAATTCCCTCAAATCTTCCACAAAGAAGCGTAATTTCTGGTGCGGACATCAAATCACGAACACGTTCCTGATCAAGATGTTGACCCCGCGGCGTGAGATAAATTGGCCGTGTTTTAGACCTAGCCGCTTTAAGCGCCTTACCAAGGACATCCGCCCTTAACACCATTCCCGCACCGCCGCCGAACGGCGTATCATCAACTTGTGCATGACAACCAATCGCAAAATTTCGAATATCCAATGTTTTAAGGTCCCAAATGCCCTTTTCAAGACCCTTACCCGCAAGGGAATATGCTAACGGACCAGGAAACATTTTGGGGAATAATGTCAAAACTTTAGCGGTCCAAAGAGGTGTTTTCATTTTAATTTTTTTC